>NZ_JBHSBM010000012.1:0-14395 GCF_042650625.1 Planomonospora corallina | reverse complement strand
GGCCCCCGGGCGCCGGGCCCGACGGGGCCCGGCACGGGAGGGCGGGGACGGGACGGCGGACCGATGGACGGCCGAGGACGCCGCTCCTGATCGGGGACGGCGCCGCCGGACGAGGGCGGCGCGTGCCGGATGAGGATGGATGAGGACGCCGCTCCTGATCGGGGACGGCGCCGCCGGCAGAGAGGCGGCGCCCGGAACCGGGGACGGCGCGGGTGAACGGAGAAAGGGCGGTCCCGCCTAACCGGGGCCGCCCTTTCCGCGTGCTCGTCCCTCCGCCGGACGCTCAGCTGGCGATGGCGTCCTCACGGGGATCCTCACCGGAGGGGCCCTCCTCGGAGAAGCCCGGGACCCAGCGGACGACCTCGTCGCGGAAGCGCGCGGTGGCACCGAGCTGGCAGAGCACCCCGATCCCGGCCGTGTGCACCCGGTGGATGAGGACGTAGGACACCGGGAGGTTCAGCTGGCGTACCACGTTGCCGGGCCGCAGGTCGGTGGCCGTGGCGGCCTGCGCCTGCAGCCACTCGCGGCTGAAGGTGAACTCCTCCACGGCCGTCGGCTCGACGTAGGGGGCGAGGAAGGCCCGCAGCGCCTCGGGATCCACCTCGATGTGCGGGAGGATGAAGCCCTCGTCGCGGAGGCCCCGGATGACGCTCTCCATGTCGCCCTGGTTGAAGATGCGGGTCAGCGTGCCGAAGACGGAAGGGTAACCGTCGGGCAGCCGGTTGACGGCGCCGAAGTCCAGCACGCACATCCGGCCGTCCTCGACGATCCGGAAGTTGCCGGGGTGGGGGTCGGCGTGGAGCATGCCCACCCGGGCGGGGGAGCAGAACAGGAACCGGACGAGCTGCAGCCCGGCGCGGTCGCGCTCCTCCTTGGTGCCCTCGGAGATGATCCGCGACAGGGGGAGGCCGTCCACCCACTCCGAGACCAGGATCTGCTCGTTGGCCGCGACGACGTCGGGGATCAGGAAGTCGGGGTCGTCCTTGAACTCCTGCGCGAAGGCGTGCTGCGCCTCGGCCTCCCGCAGGTAGTCGAGCTCCTCGACGATCCGCTCGCGCAGCTCCGCCAGCACGGACTTGATGTCGAGGCCGGGGAGCAGCACCCCGAAGAGCTTGCCGAGACGCGCGAGCTGGGTGAAGTCGGCGAGCAGCGCCTTGCCGGCCCCCGGGTACTGGATCTTGACGGCGACGGCCCGGCCGTCGTGCCAGACGGCCCGGTGCACCTGCCCGATGGAGGCGGCCGCGGTGGGTCTGTCATCGAACGACTGGAAGTTGTCCCGCCAGTCGTCTCCCAGCTGTTCGGCGAGGACCTTGTGGACGGTCGCGGCGGGGAGCGGCGGGGCCGCGTCCTGCAGCTTGGTCAGGGTCGCGCGGTAGGGGGAGGCGATCTCCGGCGGGAGCGCGGCCTCGAAGATGGACAGGGCCTGGCCGAGCTTCATGGCTCCGCCCTTGAGCTCGCCGAGGACCTTGAAGATCTGCTCCGCGGTCCGTTCCTGGATCTCCTGGGCGACGATCTCTGCTGACTTGCCCCCGATACGTTTTCCCAGGCCGAGGGCGGTGCGCCCGGCGAAGCCGATGGGAAGAGCCGCCAGCTTGGCGGAGCGCGTGACGGCGCGGCGCGGAAGGTCACTCACCTTGGTTTGCGGCGTGCCCCCCGTAGAGCGATCGCCGCTCCCTCCCTTCGCGGTGGTGTCTGTCAACGGCAGGTAGCCGCCGGGACCATTGTCGGCGAACCGAACTCGTTTCGGAAGCAACGACATTTAGGGTGAACGTTCCAGGATCGCTGCTTCCATCTCCAATCAGGCAATACATCCACTGTGCGGTTGGTCACAGCGGACTCCTCGCCGTCGAGGAAGGCAAGGGCGTGACCGGCCGCGAGAGCCGCCACCGCCGCCGAGAGCACCGTCCCGCAGGCCGTCTCGCCCATCGGGAAACCGCCCAGACGGGCGCTGACGACCGGCCACCCGGGGTCGCGGTCGCGCCGGGTGAGATCCATGCAGGTCAGACACGCGCTCCGCCCCGGCAGCACCAGCGGGCCCACCGACCCGGCGCCCTCGAAGGCGGTGGCCAGCAGGTGCGGGATCCCCCAGTCGACCAGATCCCGCACCAGCAGTCCGTCCAGCGGCCGCACGGGCGCGAGCACCACGAGATCCGGGCGGCGGGCCCCGTCGGAGAGATGAGCCGCCTCGCGCCCGGTCCACGCGGTGGCGGAGGGCGCCAGGCGCCTGGCCGCCGCCACCGCGCCCTCCTGCCGGCTCATTCCGGCCTCGGCGGGGGTGAGCCCTCCCGGAACCATGTCCTGGGGGCGCGCCGTCCCCGGATCGACCACGCACAGGTTGCCCACCCCGGAGGCGGTGAGCAGCGCGGCGACCTGCGCGCCCACCCGGCCCGCGCCGTACACGCGCACCTGGGCGCCGCGCCGGCGCTCCAGAACGGAGAGCCCGCCGTCGGCGGTGCCGGGGGCCAGGGAGAGCGCGTCCAGATCGGGCTGGAGCCGGTCGCGCTCGGTCAGCGTGAGCGCGCGCAGCGGACCCGGGGACGTTCCCGCGTCGTCCACCACGCCCCGCGCGACCAGCCGGTCGAGCAGGGCCAGGCCGCGCTCCTCGCCGATCCCCGCCTCGGCCGCGCCGGCCAGCACTCCGGGAAGGTCCCGGACCCCGTCGAGGCCCTCGACCCAGCGACGGACCTCGGGCTCGAGATCGGTCAGCACGACCGCGTGCCGGGGATGCACGCCGAACTGCAGGGTGCGCTCGTCACGGACGATCCGGCGGAGCGCGGGCTTCAGACGCGGCCTCATCCGCTGCCCTTCCTGGGAGAGTGGCGGGACACCGGGACCGGTGACCCGGAACGCCAGAGTGCCAGGGGCCGGCGAACTCCCGGCGTCCCCTCCCGTGTACCTGTGGAAAACTCCGCCCCGGCCGTCCTGGCTGTGGACGGCTCGCAGGCTGCGGATAGTCCTCCGGGCACGGGCGGTTCCCCGGTCGCAGGGGCTTCGCCGGCCGTAGGAGGTTCCCCGCAGCGGGCGGTCCTCCGGCGGGGACGGCCCGGACCTCGTCCACTACGATCCCGGCATGGACGAGCTCTTGGCCGATCGGCGGGACGACGGCGTCGTGGTCCTCACCCTCAACCGCCCCGACCGGCGCAACTCGATGACCGACGGGATGACCGAGCAGTGGCGGCGGACGATCGCCGGGCTGCGCCGGGACAAGGACGTGCGGTGCGTCGTCGTCACCGGGGCGGGCGGCGCGTTCTCCTCGGGAGGAGACCTGTCCTGGCTGGCCGAACGGGGTGCGGAGGACGTGCCGGCCCTGCGTGATCGCATGCTGGGGTTCTACCGGACCTGGCTGTCGATCGCGGACCTGGAGGTGCCGACCATCGCCGCGGTCAACGGCGCCGCCATCGGGGCGGGGCTCTGCTTCGCCCTCGCCTGCGATCTGGTCTACGCGGCCGAGGACGCCAAGCTGGCGGTTCCCTTCACCTCTCTCGGCCTGCACCCCGGCATGGCGGCGACCTATCTGCTGCCCAGGGCCGCCGGGATCGGCGCGGCCAGGGAGATGCTGCTGACCGGGCGGACGGTGCTCGGCGCGGAGGCCGCCGCCACGGGACTCGTCACCAGGGCCTTCCCTCGCGAGTCCCTTCTGGAGGAGGTGCTCCGGATCGCGGCGCTGACCGCGTCCAACGCCCCCGTCGCCACCCGGCTGACGAAGGCCGCCCTGGCGGGCGGCGGGCACACCGACCTCGAGGCCGCGCTCCGCTGGGAGTCGCTGGCCCAGCCGGTGACGATGGCCACCGGTGACATGCTGGAGGCGCTGACCGCCCGGCGAGAAGGCCGTTCCCCACGATTCGGGAACCCCTGAGGCGGTTGATATCCACGTTAATTCGATAAGTCACGGAGATAGCCGACCGTTCTCGCTGAACAATCCACGAACGGGGATTGACCAGCAGGAACGTCCCCTGCCCTCTGGTGGGAATTAACCATTCTCGGCTACCGTGCATAGGTGCCCCCCGAGACAGTCGAGGTCCGTCGAAGTTCTCGTCGTCGGCGGACCGTCTCCGCATACCGCGACGGCGAGAAAACGATCGTGCTGCTCCCCGACGGCCTGAGCAGGACGGACGAGGAGCAGTGGGTGCGCCGGATGCTCGACCGGCTCGCCGCCAAGGAGCAGCGAAGACGCCCCTCGGACGACGACCTGCTGGAGCGGGCCAACGAGCTGTCCGCACGCTATCTCGACGGCAGCGCACGCCCGTCGAGCGTGCGCTGGGTGGAGAACCAGCGGCACCGCTGGGGCTCGTGCACCCCCGACCACGGGACCATCAGGATCTCCTCCCGGCTGAGGGGCATGCCCGCCTGGGTGGTCGACTACGTGATCATGCATGAGCTCGTGCACCTGCTCGTGCCGAGCCACGGCCCCCGGTTCTGGACGCTGGTGGAGCGCTACCCCAGGGCCGAGCGAGCACGGGGTTTCCTGGAGGGCTTCTCCACGGCGGCCAGCGGCGCCGCGCAGGAGTGGTGACCGGAGCGGCGCCGGCCGAGGGGCGCCGGCTGGTCGCGGTCCTCGTCACGGACGCCATGGCGGCCGCCGCCCCTCCGGGCGCCGACCCCGGCGCGTTCCTGGCCGCCGTCGCCGAGGACACCTACGAACTGGCCGCCGGGCTCGACTTCGTGACGCCCGTCCTGGTCACCGGCGTGCCGGGGATGGAGGAGATCGTCTGGCCGGGCACGCCGGTCGTCGAGATCCCTCCCGGACTGTCCGGCGGAGCCCTGGTGGCGGCGGCGTTCGCCGCCCTGCCGTACGGCGGGCAGGCGGTTCTGATCAGCGGGGACGCCCCCGATCTGCCGCCACTGCTGGTCGGCAAGCTCTTCCGCGCGCTGAGCCGGGCGCAGGTCGCCGTCTGCCCGGCCGCCGGCGGCGGAGCCGTGGCGCTCGCCGCCCACCTGCCCTATCCCGAGTGGGCCCGCGCCGGGTTCGACGACCCCGACCCGGTCGCCGCCCTGCGCGCCGCGGCCCCTGGCCGCCGGACGGTCGCCACCGGTCCCGGCTGGCACCGCCTGCGCACCCCCGGCGACCTCCACCGGCTCGATCCCGGGCTGGAGGGCTGGGAGAACACCCGGGCGCTGCTGTCGGCCTGACGCCGCGGCGTCAGGACATCCCGCCGGCACCCCGCCGGACGCCCCGGCGCACCACCCGGCACGCCACGCCGCTACGGAGGGAACGGGGAGGGCCCCGACGGGCGGGCCCCCGAGGGACGCGGAGGCTCAGGACGGCAGGCGCAGGTCGGCGAAGACGGCCCGGTGGTCGGTTCCGGGCACGGTGTGCACGCTGACCGCCCGTACGGAGACCCGCCGGTCGACCAGGATGTGGTCGATGGTGATGACCGGCGGCATCCTCCGGCCGGAGGGCCAGGTGGGGACGAGCCCCTGCCCGGTGAGATCCGCCGCGTCCGCGTAGCCCCGGTCCAGCAGGCGCCGGAACGCCGCGTGGTCGAGACTGGCGTTGAAGTCGCCGGCGAGGACGCGGACCGTGCCGGAGGAGGCGGGCGGCAGGGAGTCCAGACCGGCCTCCCACTCGTCCACCTCCTCGCCGATCGGCGCGTACGGGTGCACGTCGACGATCTCGAAGGGCTCGGCGCCGGGCGGAGCGACCCGGGCGGCGGGCATGTTGTGCCCGACCGGCCGGAACAGCCCCTCCAGCGGGGTCATCGGATATCTGGAGTACAGGCCGCTGCCGCTCGCGCCCCAGTCGGCCTGGAGCACCCGGTGCGGGAACAGCTCCGCCAGCCCCGCCGCGTCCAGCCGCTCGACCATCTCCGGGGTGAGCTCCTGGGTGCTCAGCACGTCCGGCTTCAACCTCCTGACCAGGTCCATGACGGCGCCGGTGTCAGCCTGGCCGAACAGCAGGTTGACGGTCAGCACCCGCAGCGGCGTCCCGGCCCCCGCCGTCGGCTCCGCGGAACCGACGGCCCTGGGCAGCACGCTGGAGCCGAGTACGGCCGCGGCGACCAGCGCGACCGCGGTGGCCGACCGGCTGCGGGCGAGCACGCCGGTGAGCACGGGCACCAGCGAGCCCGCCGCCACGTACGGCGTCGCGCTGATGATCTGCGTGGGCAGCGAGCCCCGCTCCAGCCCGGCGACCCGGGCGACGGCCCAGACGGCGAAGGGCACGACCGCGGCCCACGCCAGGCGCCGGGGAGGACGCCACCGGCGACGTGCGGGGACGACGAGCACACCGCCGGCGCTCCCGTCGGCCGCGGTGTCCACCTCCGTGCCGCTCTGCTCCATCTGCCACCCCCCCGTGCGGGGACGACGTTATCCGAGGCCGCGTGAAACGTGTGTAAAACGGCCGGATCAGCTGGAGAACAGCGCCTGACGGGCCCGCCGCGCCAGACGGCGGGTGGCATCGTCGCTCGGCTCGGGGATCCCGTCCACCGGGAACCAGCGCAGGTCCAGAGACTCCTGGCTGATCACGGCCTCCGCCTCGGCCGGGGCGACCGCGCCGTACTCGACGTCCAGATGGTGACTGAACGGCGGGTGGCACCAGACCCGGTGCCGGTCCAGGGCCAGCGGGCCGGGCAGCAGCCGCAGCCCGGGGATCCCGGACTCCTCGGTCGCCTCCCGCAGCGCCACCTCCGCCAGCGTCAGGTCACCGGGCTCGCAGTGGCCGCCCATCGGCAGCCACATCCCCGCCTTGCCGTGCAGGGTCAGCAGCACCCGCGCACCGTCGTGGGACAGCACCGCGGTGGTGGCCGTCAGATGGCCGGGTACGCACTCGCGGTACATCCCGTCCGGGTGGGTGTGCAGGTGCTCCAGGAACTCCTTGCGGAGCAGCTCCTCGGCGTCGGTCGGCGCGCTCCACGCACCGAGCACGGCCCGGGCGTCGGCGTGCAGGGCGCCGCCCCCCGGGCCGGGGCCGGCGGCCCGCGGGCTCACTTGCCGTCGTCCTTCGAACCGTCGTCCTTCGAACCGCCGTCCTCGGTGCCGCCGTCACCGGAGTCCCGCAGGGAGGCCTCCAGGTCCGACAGGTCGAAGTCGGGCTCGCCCCGGGCGAAACGCGCCGGATCGTCGAGGTCGGCGGCGGTGGGCATCAGGTCGGGGTGGCTCCAGACCGCGTCCCGGCCGTCCGTCCCCCGGTCCGACTCCAGCGCCTTCCACAGGACCGCCGCGTCACGCAGGCGCCGCGGCCGCAGCTCCAGGCCGACGAGGGTGGCGAAGGTCTGCTCGGCGGGACCGCCGGTCGCGCGGCGGCGCCGCACCGTCTCGCCCAGGGCGGCCGCCGACGGCAGCTTGCCCGCGGCGGCGGCGTCCACCACCGTGCCGACCCACCCCTCCACCAGGGCGAGCGTCGTCTCCAGCCGGGACAGGGCGGCCTTCTGCCGCTCGGTCTCCTCCGGCTTGAGCAGGTTGCCGCCGCCGAGGACCTGCTGGAGCTGCTCGGGGTTGTTGAGGTCGAGACCGCGCAGCTGCTCCTCCAGCGCGGAGACGTCGACCGTGATGCCCCGGGCGTACTCCTCCACGGCGCCGAGCAGGTGCCCGCGCAGCCACGGCACGTGCTTGAAGAGCCGGTGGTGGGCGGCCTCCCGCAGGGCGAGGTACAGGCGGATCTCCTCGGTGGGAGTCTCCAGCCCCTGGCCGAAGGCGGCGATCCCGCCCGGCAGCAGGGCCGCGTCACCGGAGAGCGGCAGGCCGATGTCGGTGGAGCCGACCACTTCACGGGCGAGTGAGCCGAGGGCCTGGCCGATCTGCTGGCCGACCATCATCCCGCCCATCTGCTTCATCATGCCCATCAGCGGCCCGGCCATGGCCTGGGCCTCGGCCGGGAGGCCCGCGGCGCCGAGCGTGCCGCCCATGGTCTCGACCATGCGCTCGGCGATCGGGTCGCAGAGCTGCCGCCAGACGGGGACGGTCTTCTCGATCCACTCCGATCTGCTCCACGCCTGCGGCAGGCCGACCCCGCTGGGCAGCGCGGTGACCTCGTTGAGCCACAGGTCGGCGAGGTTCAGGGCGTCCACGATCTGGCGCCGCTCGCCCTCCATGACGCTCGGGTCGCCTTCGGCGGCCACGGCGTGCCGGGCGATGTTCTTCGCCATGTCCCAGTTGACGGGTCCGGAACCCTGCGGAGCGGACAGCATGTCGGCGAACTGCCGCATGGCCGCCGCGATCTGCTCCGGGTTGCCGAACATGGCGAACGGGTTCTCGTCGGGGTCGTTTTCCCGACCTGGGAAGTCAGTCACGGCTCTACCTCGTGCAGGATGGAGGAGTCCACATCCGCCACGTTATCCGTCGCGCGACGGATCAGTGCAAAGTGAGGACCTGGTGCCTACCTCGAAACGCCCGCGGACCCCGGTCGTCGCCGTCACCGGCGCGGCCTCGGGCATCGGCCGCGCGTTCCTCGCGAAGGTCGCCTCGTCTGCGGATTTCCGCAGAGTGGTGGCCATCGACGAGCAACGCGGCGACGTGCCCGGCGTCACGTGGCGGGTGATCGATGTCCGAGATCCGCTCTTGGCGAACCGGATCTCCGACATAGACGTGCTCGTCCACCTCTCGGCCGACTACGGCCTCGACTCCGACCCCGGGGAGCGGCGCGCCTACAACCTGCGCGCGGCGCAGACGGTGCTCACCGCCAGCGCCGCCGCCCGGGTGCGCCGCGTCGTGCTGGTCACCAGCGCCATGGTGTACGGCGCGGCGCCCGACAACGAGGTGCCCCTGCCGGAGGACGCCCCCGTCGCGGCCGAGTCCGACACCGGTGTGGTCGGCGACCACCTGGAGATCGAGGCGCTGGTCCGGCGCTCGCTCCGCAGCCACCCGGGGCTGGAGGTGACCGTGCTCCGCCCCGCGGCGCTGGTCGGTCCGGACGTCGACAGCGTGGTCACCCGGCACTTCGAGGCGCCCAGGCTGCTCACCGTGAAGGGCTGCAGCCCGCGCTGGCAGTTCTGCCACATCGACGACCTGGTCTCCGCGCTGGAGCTGGCCGCGCTCGGCGTGGTCTCCGGTGTGGTCGCCGTGGGCGGGGAGGGGTGGCTGGAGCAGGAGCAGGTGGAGGAGATGTCCGGCCTGCGCCGGCTGGAGCTGCCCGCCGGACTGACCTTCGGCACCGCTCAGCGCCTGCACCGGCTGGGCATCACCCCGGCTCCCGCCGCCGACCTGCACTACGTCGTCTATCCCTGGGTGGTCGACTGCGCGTCGCTCCGCGAGACGGGCTGGAAGCCGCAGTGGACCAACGAGGCGGCCCTCGCGCAGCTGCTGGAACTGCGGGAGGGCAGGCACGCGGTCGTCGGCCGCCGCCTGTCCGGCAAGGACGCCACGCTCACCGCCGCCGGCGCGACCGTCGCGGTCCTGGGCACCGCCGCGATCGTCCGCGTCGCGCGCAAGAAGCGCCGCGCCTGACCCGGAGCCCGGCTCTCCGGCGTACGCCGCCGGGGAGCCGTGAACCGCGGGGGAGGGCGGGAAGAGACGCCCGGGAGACCGGGGACGAAGGAGCGGAGAGAAAGAAGCGGAGAGCCGGATCCGGCTCGGGCCCGGAGTCCTGCTTGCCGGGAAGGTAGGCTTTCCGGCGTGGACGTCATCCGGCTGCTGGGAATTCGCGACAGCGCTCTCTCCCTGGACGAGGTGTTCGCTGCGGTGGGCGACAACGCCGCCGGAGGGACCGCGCTCTTCGTGGGGACGGTGCGAGACCAGGACCACGGCAAGCCGGTGACCCGGCTGTCCTACTCGGCGCACCCGAGCGCCGAGGAGCACCTGCACAGGGTCGCCGAGAAGGTCGCAGCCGACTTCCCGGTCACCGCGCTGGCCGCGCTGCACCGGGTGGGCGACCTGGAGCTCGGCGACATCGCGGTCATCGTGGCGGTGGCCTGCCCCCACCGGCAGGAGGCGTTCGCGGCCTGCCGCCGCCTCATCGACGACCTCAAGGACGAGGTCCCGATCTGGAAGAACCAGCTGTTCGCCGACGGCACGACCGAGTGGGTCGGAGCCTGCGAGTGAGTCCGCGCCCCCCGCACCACCGATCTCGGCCCCTCTCCGGGACCGCATAGGCTTCGTCCCATGTCACGACGTGCGCTGACCCTCATGGTGGCCGGCTTCCTCACCCTCGTGCTGGGCGTCGTCGGCACGCTCCTGCCGGTGCCCTACGTCGTGTTGAGCCCCGGACCGACCGAGAACACCATCGGCAGCGTGAAGGGCACCCCGGTGATCAACATCGAGGGGCGTCAGACCTATCCGGCCGACGGCAAGCTCAGTCTCGTCACGGTGGCCTACCAGGGCGGACCGGGCAGCAGGATCGACCTGTTCACCGCGCTGCGGGGCTGGATCGACCCGACCATCGCGGTCGTCCCGGAGGAGACGATCTTCCCTCCGGCGACCACCGCGGAGGAGGTCGAGGAGCAGAACACCCAGGAGATGAGCAACTCCCAGGACGACGCGACCGCGGCCGCCCTGAAGGAGCTGAAGATCCCCTACACCTCGGTCGTGACCGTCGCCACCACGCACGAGGACCTCCCGGCCCACGGGAGGTTCAAGGAGGGCGACGAGATCGTCTCCGTGGACGGGGTGCCCGCCACCGACCGGGAGACCGTCTCCGAGACCGTCCGCAAGCACAAAGCCGGAGAGCAGGTCGCCTTCGTCGTCAAGCGGGACGGCAAGGAGACGACCGTGAGCGTCCCCACCGCCGCGGCCGGGGACGGCACGCCCGTCGTCGGCATCTCCATGGGGATCGACTACAGGTTCCCCTTCCAGGTGCACATCAGCGTCGGCGACGTCGGCGGCCCGAGCGCCGGGATGATGTTCTCCCTCGGCATCATCGACAAGCTCACCCCCGGCTCGATGACCGGAGGCGAATCCGTCGCCGGGACCGGGACGATCACCCCCGACGGCGAGGTCGGCGCGATCGGCGGCATCCAGCAGAAGATGGTGGGGGCCAGGGAGGCGGGGGCCACCGTCTTCCTCACCCCGGTCGGCAACTGCACGGAGGCGCTCGCCGCCGTCCCCGAGGGGCTCACGCTGGTCAAGGTCGAGACCCTCCACGAGGCGGTCCGGGCGCTCGACACGGTGCGGACCGGCTCGGGCACCCTCCCCGCCTGCACGGCGGGCTGACGCGGCCGGGCACCGTCCGGCGGAGCCTGGGGCACCGGGGAGAGCCGGGAGAGCACGCAACAAATGCGGCCGGTGGGGCACTGATCCGGTGTCCCGTGCGTTAGCCGTACTGACGCCGGACTCGCGGGGGTCCCATGTCCGCTCCGTGCCGAGCGGTTGAACGCGACCGAACCCCCGCCGGTGTAGGTTTCCAGACACGGACCGTGCTCTCACGACAAGGGGTTGGCCTTGAGCTTCCGGACCCCCGGAGCCGGTAGGGCGATGCGCTTGCCCCGCCGGCCTCGACTGCTGCTTCCCGTCGCGATCGCCGTCGTCGCGATCGTGGCGTTCTTCTTCCTGTTCTCCGGTGTCTTCACCGACTACCTCTGGTACGAATCGGTGGACTACACCGGGGTGTTCTCCGGTGTGGTGGTCACGCAGATCGTGCTCTTCGTGCTGGGCACGCTGCTGATGGTCGGCATCGTGGGCGGCAACATGCTGCTGGCCTACCGGACGCGGCCGATGTTCGGCCCCGGCATGTTCGGCGGCGCCAGCGGGGCCGACCGCTACCGGATGGCCCTCGACCCGCACCGAAAGATGATCTTCCTGGTCGGCATGGCGATCCTGGCCCTGTTCACCGGATCGTCGTTCGCCGGCCAGTGGAAGACCTGGCTGGAGTTCGTCAACGCCACGCCGTTCAACGAGAACGACGCGCTGTTCGGCATGGACGTCTCGTTCTTCATGTTCACCCTTCCGTTCATCCGGATGGTGCTGAACTTCCTGTTCACCGCGGTGATCCTCTCGGCCGTCATGGCCACGATCGTGCACTACCTGTACGGGGGGTTCCGGCTCCAGTCGCCGGGCCTGCACGCCTCGCGCGCGGCCCGGGTGCACCTGTCGGTGCTGCTCGGCATCTTCGTGCTGCTGAAGGCGGTCGCCTACTGGGTCGACCGCTACGACCTGGTCTTCTCCGAGCGGGGCTTCGTGCACGGCGCCTCGTACACCGACGTCACCGCCGTGCTGCCGGCCAAGACCATCCTGGCGATCATCGCGCTGATCTGCGCCGCGCTGTTCTTCGCCGGGATCGTACGGCCCGGCGGCATGCTGCCCGGCGTCGCCTTCGGCCTCCTGGTGCTCTCCGCCATCCTGATCGGCGGGGTCTACCCGGCCCTGGTCCAGAATTTCCAGGTCAAGCCGAACGAGCAGGCGCGCGAGAAGGTCTACATCCAGCGCAACATCGAGGCGACCCGGAAGGCGTACGGCGTCAACGACGCCGAGGTCACCAACTACGCGGCGCAGGGCGACGCGAGCAAGGCCAACGTCACCGCCGACACCTCGATCTCGGGCGTGCGGCTGCTCGACCCGAACCTGATCTCCGAGACCTACGCGCAGAAGCAGCGGATCCGCGGCTTCTACGACTTCCACGACCCGCTGGACGTCGACCGCTACCCGGACGCCTCGGGCAACATGCGCGACACGGTGGTGGCGGTCCGTGAGCTGACCGGCCCACCGCCGGAGCAGAACAACTGGATCAACCGGCACCTCGTCTACACCCACGGCTACGGCTTCGTGGCCGCGCCCGGCAACGAGGTCGACAGCGAGGGCCTGCCCAACTTCACCGCCAAGGACATGCCGGTCACCGGCCCCCTGGCGGAGCGGACGGGCCTGAAGGAGTCGAGGATCTACTTCGGCGAGTCCCCGACCGCGCCGCCGTACGTCATCGTGGGCGGCGACGGCAAGAGGAACCAGGAGCTCGACCACCCCGGCAGCGGCAACACCGGCCAGCAGGACACCACCTACGCCGGCAAGGGCGGCGTGCCCGTCGGCTCGTTCTTCAACCGGATGCTCTACGCGGCCAAGTACAGCGAGATCAACCTGCTGCTCTCGGGCGACATCAACGAGAAGTCCAAGATCCTGTACGAGCGTGACCCCGCCCAGCGCGTCGCCAAGGTCGCGCCGTTCCTCAGCCTGGACAACAACGCCTACCCGGCGATCGTCGACGGCCGGGTGGTGTGGATCATCGACGCCTACACCACCTCCAACTCCTACCCCTACTCCACGAGCAAGAGCCTGGAGGAGATGACGCGGGACACGGCGACCGACCCGCGCCTGGCGGTGCAGCAGCCGCGCGACAAGATCAACTACATGCGCAACTCGGTCAAGGCCGTGGTCGACGCCTACGACGGCACCGTCCGGCTCTACGCCTGGGACGAGAAGGACCCGATCCTGCAGACCTGGCGCAAGGCGTTCCCCGGCGTCCTCAAGCCGAAGGCCGAGATGTCGCAGCAGCTGCTGCAGCACGTCCGCTACCCCGAGGCGCTGTTCAAGGTCCAGCGCGACGTGCTGTCCCGCTACCACATCACCGATCCGAACGCCTTCTACGGCGGCCAGGACTTCTGGAACGTCCCCGACGACCCGTCGTCGGACGAGCGCAACGTCAAGCAGCCGCCGTACTACCTGTCGGTCAAGATGCCGGGGGCGGCCGCTCCGTCGTTCTCGCTGACCACGACGTTCGTGCCGCGTCGAGGTCCCAACCTCGCCGCGTTCATGGCGGTGGACGCCACACCGGGAGAGAACTACGGGAAGCTGCGCATCCTGCGCATGCCGTCCAACACCACGATCCCCGGCCCGGGCCAGGTGCAGAACAACTTCCGGAACAAGTTCTCCGGGGAGCTCAACCTGCTCAACATCGGCGGGGCGAAGGTCCGCTACGGCAACCTGCTGACCCTGCCGTTCGCCGACGGGCTGGTCTACGTCGAGCCGGTCTACGTGGAGACGGCGCCGGGCCCCGGACAGGAGCCGTACCCGATCCTCCGCCGGGTCCTGGTGGGCTACGGGGACAAGTTCGGTTTCGCGGGCACGCTCGAGGAGGCGTTGAAGCAGGTCTTCGGCGAGGGCACGCAGATGCCGGCCCAGCCGGGGGAGGACAAGCCGGAGACTCCGCAGGAGGGCACCGAGCAGCCGCCTCCCGCCACCACCGAGCTGGCCAAGGCGATCGACGAGGCGCAGTCCGCCTACGACGCGGCCCAGGCCGCGCTGGCGAAGAACCCGCCGGACTGGCAGGCCTACGGCGAGGCGCAGAAGCGCCTGGACGCGGCGCTGAAGAAGCTCGAGGGGACCGCTCCCACCGGGGGCCCGGCTCCGGGGGCGACGCCGACCCCCACGGGTAGTCCTTCGCCGTCGCCGACGGCGTCTCCGACCGCGTCTCCGACGGTGACGGCCACACCGTCACCCACGTCGTCGTAGGGCCGCCGCCCTCCGATTCGCTTCCACTCCCGCGACAGGGTAGTCTTCAGACACACCGACGCGGGGTGGAGCAGTTCGGTAGCTCGCT
>NZ_JBHSBM010000011.1:687296-705189 GCF_042650625.1 Planomonospora corallina | reverse complement strand
CACCGGCCCGCCCCCGCGCCCGCGGACACCGGCCCGGCACGGGAACGCCGGACCCGTCCAAGAAGAAAAGGACCCGGCCGAACGACCCGCCGTACAGGAAGCCCGTCCGGGCGGCCGGTCACTCTCCGGGGAAGCGCACGCCGATCCGAGCGCGGACCTCGTCCAGGATGCCCATCACCTCGAGCGTCGAACTCCAGGGCACCAGCGGGCTCTCCAGCAGGCCCTCACGCAGGCAGCGCATGGCCTCGGCCGCCTCGTGGTTCATGCCGTTGCCGTCGAAGGGCACCTGGAAGGTCTCCGGCTCGCCGTCCGTCCGGTAGAGGGTGAACGCCTCGGGCCGGAAGAACAGGTGCGGCAGCTCGATCCGGCCGAGCGGTCCGGAGATCGAAGCGGTGACGGGGCTGTGCGTGGTGATCCCGCAGGACAGCACCGCGACCGCGCCGTCGGGGTAGCCGAGCAGCATGCCGGTGTTCTCGTCCACGCCCTCCGGGGTCAGCCGGGCCCAGGCCTGCACCTTCTCGGGGGCGCCGAGCACCATGTGGGCGAAGGAGACCGGGTAGACGCCGAGGTCGAGCAGGGCTCCGCCGCCCAGCGCCGGGTCGCGGAGCCGGTGGTCGGGGCCGACGGAGACGGAGATGCCGAAGTCGGCGTGGACGGTGTTCACCGGGCCGAGCGCGCCCTCGCGGACCAGTTCGACGATCTTGCGGATGGCCGGGTTGCAGCGCATCCACATGGCCTCCATGAGGAACAGGCCGCGCTCGCGGGCGAGGTCCACCAGTTCGGCGGCCCGGGTCCGGTCGAGGGTGAACGGCTTCTCGCACAGCACGGCCTTGCCGGCGTTCAGGCAGGTCGTGACCGCGTCGTAGTGGGCGCTGTGCGGGGTGGCGACGTAGACGATGTCCACCTCGGGATCGGCGGCCAGCTCGGCCCAGGTGCCGTGGGCACGGGGGATGCCGTAGCGGTCGGCGAAGGCCCGGGCGCTCTCGATCGACCGGGACCCGACGGCGACCACCTCGGCGTCCGGCAGCAGTTTCAGGTCCTCGGTGAAGGTCGCGGCGATGCCGCCGGTCGCCAGGATGCCCCACTTAATCGTGCTCATAGCGACATATCACATCATGCCGGGCACACTTGTGGGAACGCTCCCACCGCTCCGAACCGGCCCCGCCGGTCCTGTGAGCAGGCGCGGGGCCGTACGGCGGGTCAGCCCCGGGTGTCGGCGAGCAGCGGCTCCAGCTTCAGGTCCGGATGGTCCCGCAGCACGCCGCGCATCCGCCACTCGTCGGTGAACAGCGCCAGCAGCGCCCCGTCGAGGGTCCGGGTGAGGACCTCCACCCCGCGCTGGCGGGCCAGGATCGGCGCCGAGTCGGCGTCGGTGAGACGGGCGAGGCTGAAGTCGAGCCGATCCAGGGCGATCTCGGTGTTGAACTCCCCGGCCAGCCGGTGCTTGACCACGTCGAACTGCATCGGGCCGACCGCCGCGAGCACCGGCGACTGGTCACCGCGGATCTCGGAGCGGAGCACCTGGACGACGCCCTCGGCCTCCATCTGCTCGATGCCCTTGCGGAACTGCTTGGACCGGCTGGAGTCGCGGACTCGGGCGGTCCAGAAGTGCTCCGGCGCGAAGCTGGGGATCTTCGGGAACTCGACCGGCCGGCCGTCGTAGAGGGTGTCGCCCGGCCGGAGCGCGGTGGCGTTGACCAGACCGATCACGTCACCGGGGTAGGCCTCGTCGATCGTGGCGCGCTCCTGCCCGAAGACCGACTGGGCGTACTTGGTGGCGAAGGGGCGCCCGGTCGCGGCGTGGGTCAGCACCATGCCGCGCTCGAAGCGGCCGGAGCAGACCCGCACGAACGCGATCCGGTCGCGGTGCGAGGGGTCCATGTTGGCCTGGACCTTGAAGACCAGGCCGGAGAACGGCTCCTCCAGCAGGCGCGGGTCGCCCTTGGCGTCGGGACGGGGCGCGGGCGGCGGGGCGAGGTCCACCATGGCGTCCAGCAGGCGGCCGACGCCGAAGTTGGACAGGGCCGCGCCGAACAGCACCGGGGTCGTCTCGTGGGACTCGAACGCCTTCTGGTCGTGGTCGGCGCCGATCTCCGTCAGCAGGTCGGCCTCGTCCTTCGACCGCTCCCAGTCCTCCCCGATCTCGGCGAGCGCCTGCTCGGGGGTGAGTTCGGTCTCGATGGCCTTGGTGGCTCCGCCCGGCGTCCGGGTGTAGCGCACGGCCCGGCCGGCCAGCCGGTCGATGACCCCGTGGAAGAAGCCGCCGGTGCCGATCGGCCAGGTGACCGGGGTGGGCCGCAGACCGGTCTTCTCCTCGATCTCGTCCAGCAGTTCCAGCGCCTCGCGGCCGGGCCGGTCCCACTTGTTGACGAACGTGATGACGGGGATGCGGCGGTGGCGGCAGACCTCGAAGAGCTTGAGGGTCTGCGGCTCCATGCCCTTGGCGGCGTCCAGCAGCATGACCGCGCAGTCGACGGCGGCCAGCACCCGGTAGGTGTCCTCGGAGAAGTCGGCGTGGCCGGGGGTGTCGACCAGGTTGAACATGTGCCCGCGGTACTCGAAGCGGAGCGCGGCCGAGGTGATGGAGATGCCGCGGGCCTTCTCCATGTCCATCCAGTCGGAGGTCACGCCGCGCCGGCCGGCCTTGCCGTGCACGGCGCCGGCCTCCATGATGGCCGAGGCGTGCAGCGCCAGAGCCTCGGTCATCGTCGACTTACCGGCGTCGGGGTGGCTGATCACCGCGAATGTGCGGCGCCGCGCCGCCTCCTGCGCGATCGCGGTGGTCATCGTGCTCTCCTCGCCGTGTCATGGGGACGCGTGTCCGGGTACTGTCAGGTGTCGGAACAGCTTACGCGCCGCCAGGTGCGTCAACGATTACGACGACACTTCTCCCGGTCGCTTGCGCCACCCACGGCGCACGGTGGATCGTTGGAAGATCTCATGCCCGTACCGACCGTCCGAAAGCGACCCACCCGTGCGACTCGACGTTTCAGCAGTGGTGTGTAGATGATCATGCTCCGCTACGCGGCGGCTTCGGATGTCGGCCGGGTCCGCCAGGGCAACGAGGACTCCGCCTACGCCGGCCAGAGGCTGCTGGCCGTCGCCGACGGAATGGGCGGCCACGTGGGCGGGGAGGTGGCCAGCTCGGCCGCGGTGGCCGTGGTCGCGTCCCTGGACCACGAGCACCCCGCGGACCTGGCCGCCGCGGCGGAGGCCGGGGTCCACCGGGCCAACCGGCGCCTGCGCGAGCTGGTCGCGCAGGACCCGAGCCTCACCGGGATGGGCACCACACTGACCCTGATGCTCTGGGACGGGCTGCACGTCGCCCTGGCCCACATCGGGGACTCCCGTGCCTACCTGCTCCGCGAGGGCGACCTCTACCAGATCACCTACGACCACACGCTGGTCCAGACGCTGATGGACGACGGGCGGATCACCGCCGAGGAGGCGGCCCGGCACCCGCACCGGTCGATCCTGCTCCAGGTCCTCGACGGCAGCGAGAGCATCGAGGTCGACCTGTCCCTGCGGGACGCCGAGGTCGGCGACCGCTACCTGCTCTGTTCCGACGGCCTGTCCGGGGTGGTCGACGCCAACCGGCTCCGGCACGTGCTCGCCACGATCGACGACCTCGACACCGCGGCCCGCACGCTCATCGAGCTGGCCTGCGACGGCGGCGGCCCGGACAACATCACCTGCGTGCTGGCCGACGTGGTGGACGAGCCGGGTCCCGCGCAGGACACCCCCGTGATCGTCGGCGCCGCCGAACCGCAGACACCGTAGGCGGCGCGGGCGCCGCGGTCCGCGGACACGCCGTGACCGGCCGGCGCGGCGGACCTTGGCGGGACCCCGAGGCGGGGTTATGGTCGGTTCCACGCCTGTCTCGGTCACGTTCTCGCGAAGGGACGACACCACCGTGTACAAGGAATTCGCCCGCGAGGCCGTCGTCTGGCTCATCCCCGTCGTCATCCTCATCGGGCTCGCCTACCTGGTCACCAGCACCTAGCGGGCGGGGCCGGCGCCTGCGGGCGGGAGACGCAGATCACATCCATCCGTGTCACAGGGGGTCGGGCCACCTCGTCTCAAGGGGTGTAGCCACTGACGACCGCAGAGGAGCACACCATGGATGCGCGGCTGAACTACTTCGCCTCCCCGACCGCCGGCCAGATCCTCAAGCACTTCATGGCGGCGGGCAAGGCGCTCAAGGGGTCCCCGCTGCCGGCCGTGACGCAGGAGCTGGTGGCGCTGCGCGTGAGCCAGATCAACGGCTGCGCCGCCTGCATCGACATGCACACCAAGGACGCCACCGCAGCCGGGGAGACCTCGGTGCGGCTGAACCTGGTGGCGGCGTGGCGGGAGGCCACGGTCTTCACCGAGGCCGAGCGCGCCGCGCTGGCGCTGGCGGAGGAGGGGACCCGGGTCGCGGACGCGGCCGGCGGGGTCGGCGACGAGGTCTGGGCGCATGCCGCCATGCACTACGACGAGGAGCAGCTCACCGCGCTGGTGACCCTGGTCGCCTTCATGAATGCGGCGAACCGGCTGAACATCATCACCCGTCAGCCGGCCGGCGGCTACGAGCCCGGCCGGTTCCACTGATCCGTTGAACGGCCCGGACCCCGGGGCCCGGGCCGTCACTCGGGCGGCCCGGTGGTCCCGATGATCGGTGGGGAGGTCCGCGCCGGCGAGTACGGCCCGGCGGGAGGACCTCCAGGGTGAGGGAGTCGGTGTGAGCAAGGTCGAGGAGTTCGAGGAGCTGCGACCGCTGCTGTTCTCGATCGCCTATCGGATTCTGGGCAGTGTGGGCGAGGCCGAGGACGCGGTGCAGGAGACGTGGTTGCGTTTCGACGGCTCGGCGGCCCGCCCCGCGTCGACCAGGGCTTTTCTGTCCGCCACGGTGACGCGGATCTCGATCGACGTCCTGCGCTCCGCCCGGGTCCGGCGGGAGGAGTACGTGGGCCCGTGGTTCCCCGAGCCGCTGCTGAGCGATCCGTACCAGGACCCGGCGCGGTCGGTGGAGCTCGCCGACTCGGTGTCGATGGCGGCGCTGCTGCTGCTGGAGCGGCTCAGCCCGCTGGAGCGGGCGGTGTTCGTGCTGCGGGAGGTGTTCGGCTTCGGGTTCGGCGAGGTCGCCGCGGCGGTGGGACGGTCGGAGGCGGCCTGCCGGCAGCTGTCGGTGCGGGCGCGGCGGCACATGGAGGCCGGGCGTCCACGCTTCGAAGCGGACCGGGCGGAGCGGGCGGAACTCGCGGCGCGGTTCTTCGACGCCCTGCGGGAGGGCGACGTCACCGGTTTGCGGGAGCTGCTCGCCGCCGACGTGTCGATGGCCGGCGACGGCGGCGGCAGGGCCCCGCAACTGGCCAGGGCCGTCGTCGGCGCCGAGAACGTCGCCCGGCTGCTCGCCTCCGTCTTCCCCCTGATGGCCCGGATCGGTGTGACGTTCGAGCCGCACGAGGTCAACGGCGAGCCGGGGGCGGTCTTCCGGGACCGGGACGGCAGAGTGCTCCACACCCTGGCGCTCGATGTGCTCGGCGGACGGATCCAGACCATCCGTTCGGTGATCAACCCCGACAAGCTCGGGCACCTGGGCCCGGTGGCGGACGCCTGGGCGAGCACCCGCGAGGTGAGACAGGCGCGCCGGTCGGCGGGATGACCACGGCGGGATGACCATGGCGGCCGCCCCCGCCCGGAACACCCTGCGAGCGGCTCGGCGTCTTCACCGGGGCGCACTCCGCCGGCCGCACCCCGGGGGTCCCGGAAAGCACGGGATTCCCGGGACCCCGCAGCCATCCAGGTCAAGATTTTTTCGGGATTTCAGGAACTATTTCTTTTGCCCGTTCTTTACCAAGTTATAGTCGGAGCACGCGTTCGGGGACGCGGCCACGGGGTTGCCAGCAGGGGGATCTTCTACATCCATGGGTCGGTTGGAACGGTTCATCGAGGCCGCGCTCTCTTTCCCCACCGTCCTGTTCAGTTTCCCGCTGCTCGTGGTGGCCGGTTACTGGATTCTCACCCTCTTCACCGGGGGCGCGCTCGACGGTGACGCGGCGGGCGGCGGGAGCGAGCTCGCCGGTGACGCGGGGGATGCAGGGGGCGCGGGAGGCGTCGGCGGGCTCCTGGCCTTCCTCGGGCTCGGCGGAGTGCCGGTCGGCGTGACCGTCTCCGCGATGGTCTCCATCGCCTGGTTCACCAGCCTCACCGGCTCGGCCCTCGTCGCCGGGATCCCTGCCTTCCCCCAGGCCGTCCTCCTGGTCGCGGTGCTCGTCGCGGCGCTCGCCTGCGCCTGGATCGGCGCTCGCCTGCTGGCGGTGCCGCTGCAGCGCGCCGCGTCGAAGGAGCGCGTTCCCTCCCGCGCCGACTTCGTGGGCCGCACCTGCGTCATCCGCACCAGCCGGGTGGGAAGGGACTTCGGCCAGGCCGAGATCACCTCCCGCGACGGCTCCTCCGCCCTCGTACAGGTCAGACAGACCGGCGACGACGTCTTCGGCGCCGGCAGCACCGCCCTGATCTACGCCTACGACTCCGACGGCGAGTTCTTCTGGGTGACGCCGTACGACGCGGAACTCGACCCCGACCGTCCCATCTAGTTGAGGGAACACATGGACGTCATCTCCACCGGTTTCGGCGTGCTCCTGGGCTTCGCCCTGCTCGTCCTCATCGGCATCGTCTTCATGATCACGCGCCTGTTCCACAAGGTCGAACAGGGCAGGGCGCTGATCGTGTCCAAGGTCAACAAGGTCGACGTCACCTTCACCGGGGCGGTCGTGCTGCCCGTGGTCCACAAGGCCGAGTTCATGGACATCTCGGTGAAGACCATCGAGATCGAGCGCTCCGGCAAGGAGGGCCTGATCTGCCGGGACAACATCCGGGCCGACATCAAGATCACTTTCTTCGTCCGGGTCAACAAGACCGTCGAGGACGTGGTGAAGGTCGCCCAGGCCATCGGCACCGCCCGGGCCAGTGACGCCGAGACGCTGCAGGAGCTGTTCAACGCCAAGTTCTCCGAGGCGCTGAAGACCGTCGGCAAGCAGCTCGACTTCGTCGACCTCTACACCCAGCGCGATCACTTCCGCGACCAGATCATCCAGGTCATCGGCACCGACCTGAACGGCTACAGCCTCGAGGACGCGGCGATCGACTACCTGGAGCAGACGCCGCTGAGCAAGCTCGACCCGGCGAACATCCTCGACGCCCAGGGCATCCGCAAGATCACCGAGCTGACCGCGATCGAGCACGTGCGGACCAACGAGTACCAGCGCCACGAGGAGAAGGAGATCACCCGCCAGAACGTGGACGCGCGGGAGGCCATCCTGGAGCTGGAGCGCCGCCAGGCCGACGCGGAGATCAAGCAGAAGCGCGAGGTCGAGACCATGCGCGCCCGCGAGGAGGCCGAGATCGCCCGGGTCCGGGCCGAGGAGCGGCTCAAGGCCAGCACCGCGGACCTGCGCACCGAGGAGCAGCTCGGCATCCAGCGGGAGAACCAGGCCCGGGAGATCGAGGTGGCGGCCAAGAACCGCGAGCGGGTCATCGCCATCGAGAGCGAGCGGATCGAGAAGGACCGTCTGCTGGAGGTCATCGCCCGCGAGCGCGAGACCGAGCTGTCCCGCATCGCCAAGGACAAGGAGCTCGAGGGCGAGAAGCGCTCGATCGCCGAGGTCGTCCGCGAGCGCGTCGCGGTGGAGAAGACGGTCGCCGAGCAGGAGGAGAGCATCAAGCGCCTGCGGGTGGTCGAGGAGGCCGAGCGCACCCGCCAGGCCGTGATCATCCAGGCCGAGGCCGAGGCGCAGGAGAAGCTGGTCAAGGACATCAAGGCCGCCGAGGCGGCCGAGGCCGCCTCCAAGCACAAGGCCCGCGAGTCCCTGGTGCTGGCCGAGGCGCGCCAGCAGGCCGCCGAGCTCGACGCCCGCGCCAAGATCCGCCTGGCCGAGGGCGTCCAGGCCGAGGCCGCCGCGACCGGCCTGGCCGAGGTGCAGGTCGCCGAGCGCAACGCCGCCGCGATCGAGAAGGTCGGCCGGGCCGAGGCCGCGGTCGAGCGGGAGAAGGCGCTGGCCGCCGCCGAGGGCGAGCAGGCCAGGGCCCAGGCCGTCGCCGCCGGGCTGCGCGAGAAGCTCATGGCGGAGGCCGACGGCGAGCAGGCCAAGGCGCTGGCCGAGGCCGCCCGGGTCGGCGAGACGCTCAAGGCCGAGGCCGAGGGTCTGACCGAGAAGGCGGCGGCGCTGGCCGCGATGGACGAGGCGAGCCGGGGCCACGAGGAGTACCGCCTGCGGCTGGAGGCGGAGAAGGAGATCCGCCTGGCCGGCGTCACCTCCCAGGTCAAGGTCGCCGAGGCGCAGGCCGTGGTGCTCGCCGCCGGGCTGGAGAAGGCCGACATCGACATCGTCGGCGGCGACAGCGTGTTCTTCGACAAGCTGGTCGGCGCGGTCGCCATGGGCAAGAGCGTGGACGGCTTCGTGGAGCACTCCGGCGTGGCCCGCACGCTCGCCGGGCCGTACCTCGACGGGTCCCAGAGCCTGCCCGCCGACCTGACCCGGGTGCTCGGCTCGCTGGGCAGCTCGGACGTGCGCGATCTGTCGCTCTCGGCGCTGCTGGTGAAGCTGGTGAACGAGGGCGGCCCCGAGGGGGCCCGGCTGCGCGAGCTGCTCGGCTCCGGCGGCAGCGGTGGGAACGGCGGGGGCGCCGCGACCGTGACGACGGCCGCCGCGGTGCCGGTGACGCCCACCGCCACGGTGGCGACCGGTACGGACGTCCCGGTGACCGTCACGGACGTGCCGGCGGCGGGCAACGGCAGCGCCGGGGGCGGCCCCGTCGCCGACGCGGGCCGGGAGTGACGCCGGACGTGAGCGTCACCGACACCTCCGAGGCCCTCACCGGCCCGCAGGGCACGACGGAGCAGGCGCTGGACGCGGGCACCTACGAGGTGCTCCGCGCCCGCCTCGCCGAGCAGGCCGGGGAGCTGGCCCGGCGGGCCGAGGAGCTCAACGCCCGGCGCCTGGAGGTCTTCGGCGGGACCGAGCTCCGCCTGATCGGGACCGAGCGGATCCGCACCGAGAACAACTGCGTGCCCCGCGACATCGTCTCGATCGGCGATCTCATGCTCTTCGGGTACAACGTCTTCATCGGGCTGAAGCCGGAGACGACCGTCGCCGACGTCTTCTCCATGCACCGCTTCAGCCGGGACTCGGACGCCTTCCGGTTCGACCCCGAGCCGCTCTTCCACCATCCGCAGTTCGAGCGGGACTTCGCCGAGCTCTACCGGTACTACCGGGAGACCCGGCTGATCCAGCTCCGCCGGGTGGACGGCAAGCTGCTGGCCGTCTTCCGGACCGGCCCGCAGGACATCCGGGTGCTGCGCTGGCAGGTCGGCACGGACGGCTCGCTCACCTACATCGACGACCGGGGCGAGCGCGACCACGTCTTCCCCGCCTCGCACGACTTCGAGTGGACCGCCACCACCCGGGACGACCACGTCCTCGGCCGGCACCCGCACATCTCGATCCAGGGCGAGGTGTTCGTCGAGACCGTCGGCGGCGACCTCACCATCAAGATCGAGAACAACACGGAGACCGGCGAGGGGATCTACCACGAGCCGGTCGCCGAGCCGCTGCAGAGCCTCGCCGACGCCGACGTGCAGCACGCCAGGATCGGCCCGCTGATCCTGCTGCGCATCCGGCCCTACAACGAGACGGAGTGGCGGCACCTGGTCTTCAACACCCGGACCAAGGAGGTCGTGCGGCTGGACGGCATCGGCCAGGCCTGCCGGCGGCTCCCGGAGGACCAGGGCATCATCTTCCCGGGCGGCTACTACCTGTCCACCGGGGTGAGCAAGACCTTCGACACCGACGTCACCGACCTGGAGTTCGAGCGGGTCATCCGCTCGGTCAACGGCGAGGACGTGCTCTACGTGTTCCACGCCCGGGCCGAGGGCCGCTCGCTGCTGCTGCCGTACAACGTGATCCGCAAGCAGGTGGCGACGCCGATCCCCTGCCACGGCTACTCGCTGTTCGACGACGGCACGCTGGTGGTGTTCCGGGCGGTCTCGGAGGAGCCGACCCGGGTGCACCCGATGCAGGTGTGGCAGACGCCGTTCACCTCCGACGTCTACGCCGCCGCCCAGCCGGTCGGGACCGGCCCGCTGGAGCGGATCGGCAACGCCGAGCTGGTGCGCGGCATCTCCGACTGCCTCTCGGTGGCCCGCATGGTCGAGGAGATGGCGCCCTCGCAGGCGGTGTTCGAGGCACTGATCGCGGCCTGCACGCGGGTCTTCGACCACTACCACTGGCTGGGCGACCCCGGTGTGCAGGGGGACCTGCGCACTCCCCTGGCCGACCTGCGGGCCACCGCCGAGCAGGTGCTGGACGAGTTCGAGAAGGTCCGCTCCCTCACGGGGCAGGCCGAGACGGCGGTGGAGGAGGCCGCCGCGCAGATCGCCTCCCTCCTGCGCCGGGCTCGCGGGGAGGCGGCCCGCTCGGCCGCCGAGTGGGTCACCCGGCTGGACGGGCTCCGCCAGGCGCAGGGACACCTGGTGACCCTGCGCGAGCTGCGCTACGCCGACACCGGCCGGATCGACCGGCTGGACGCCGAGCTGCGGGACGGGCTCGACGGTACGGCGCAGCGCGCGGTCGCCTTCCTGTCGGGCGAGGACGCCTTCGCCGACTACCGCGACGAGGTCGGGCGCCTGGCCGCGAAGGCCGCGGAGATCACCTCCACGGCCGAGGCCGAGCCCGTCGACGAGCGGCTGACCGTGCAGGCCCGCGGCCTGGAGGTGGTCATCGAGGTGGTCGGCACGCTCGACATCGCCGACGCCGGGGTGCGCACCGCCATCCTGGAGCGGGTGGGCGAGGTGCTCGGCGGGGTCAACCGGGCGCGGGCCACCCTGCGGGCGCGCCGGCGCGAGCTGCTGACCGCCGAGGGCCGGGCCGCCTTCGCCGCCGAGTTCGCCCTGCTGGGGCAGGCGATCACCGGGGCCCTGGCGGTGGCCGACACCCCCGACCGGTGCGACGAGCAGCTCGGCCGGCTGATGCTGCAGCTGGAGAACCTGGAGTCGCGCTTCACCGAGTTCGACGACTTCCTCGCGGAGCTGTCCGCCAAGCGGGAGGACGTCTACGAGGCGTTCTCCTCCCGGCGGCAGGCCCTGCTGGACGAGCGGGCCCGCCGGGCCGACCGGCTGGCCGGCTCGGCGGACCGGATCCTGGCGAGCGTGCAGCGGCGGGTCTCCTCGCTCGGCTCGGTCGACGAGGTCAACACCTACTTCGCCTCCGACCCGATGGTGCGCAAGCTGCACGCGGTCGCCGCCGAGCTGCGCGAGCTGGGCGACCAGGTCCGCGCCGAGGAGCTGGAGGGCCGGGTCAAGGCGGCCCGGCAGGAGGCCGGGCGGGCGCTGCGCGACCGGCTCGACCTCTACACCGACGGCGGCGAGACCATCCGGCTGGGCCGGCACCGGTTCGCGGTCAACACCCAGGAGGCGGACCTGACGCTGGTCCCGCACGGCGGGGAGATGGCCTTCGCCGTCACCGGGACCGACTACCGCGCCCCCGTCGGCGACCCCGCGTTCGCCGCGACCCGGCCGTTCTGGTCGCAGCTGCTGGTCTCGGAGTCGCCCGACGTCTACCGGGCCGAGCACCTGGCCGCCGCGGTCCTGGCCGCCGCCGAGGCGGGCACCCCGCTCGTGGAGGGCGGCTCCGGCGGGCTCACGGTCTCGCTCGACGCGCTGCACGAGGCGGCGGTGGCCGACGGGGAGCTGCTCCGGATCGTCCGCCGGGCCGCGGAGAGCCGCTACGACGAGGGCTACGAGCGGGGCGTGCACGACCACGACGCCGCGGCGATCCTCGACGTGCTGCTCCGGCTGCACGCGGGCGCCGGGCTGCTCCGCTACCCCCCGGCCGCGCGGGCGGCGGCCCAGCTCTTCTGGGCCTTCGGGACGGACGAGGCCGAACGCTCCTCCTGGACCACCCGGGCGGTCTCGCTGGCCCGGGCACGCGCCCGGTTCGGGCACGTGGCGGCGGTGGAGGAGACCTGCCGCGCCCTGGGCTCGGCGGTGGCGGCCTTCCTGGCGGAGCCGGCCCGCGGAGGTGACGGAGCCTTCCTGGCACAGCCGGCCCGCGGAGGTGACGAGGCCGCGCCGGACGGGCGGAGCGGATCCGGCGGACCGGTGCCCGGGGAGGCACGGACCGGATCCGGCGGACCGGTGTCCGGGGAGGCACGGGGAGCCGCGGCCTCCGGGACCTTCGGGGATCCCGCGGAGATCTCCGAGCTGGCCGGGGAGTACCTGTTCGAGGAGCTGGCGAGCGCTCCGGCCGGGTTCGTGACGAGCGCCGGGGCCCGCAGGCTGCTGGAGCGCTTCGACCGGGCGCTGGGCGCCGCCCGCGCCGACTTCGCCGAGGACCTGCGCGCCCTCGCCGGCGACCTGCCCGGCCGCAGGCGGCTGGCCGAGGCCTGGCTGGAGGCCTTCGCGGGCGGCTCCGGAGCCGTGACCGCAGGCGTGACCGCAGGCGCGTCCGGAGGCAGCGGGGACTCCAGGAACGCCGGGGACGGCTCCGGCGCCGCCCTGGCCCGCTCCTGCCCCGAGCTGCCCGAGGCCGTCGCCGTACTGCTCTGCGAAGGGCTGCCCCGCCACGACTCGTCGGCGGCGCTGGAGGCGACCGTCGAGGGGCTGCTCGGCGCGCACCCGCGCGTCACCGGCCGGAGCATGACGGTGCGCCTGGACGAGTTCCTCGCCCGGACCAGGCGCTTCCGGACCCACCGGGCGCCGGCCTACCGGGACTACCTGCGGCGCCGCAACGAGCTGGTCGCCGCCGAGCGCACCCGCCTGCGGCTGGAGGAGTACCGGCCGAAGGTGATGAGCTCCTTCGTCCGCAACCAGCTGCTCGACGAGGTCTACCTGCCGCTCATCGGCGACAACCTGGCCAAGCAGCTGGGCGCGAGCGGCGACGCCAAGCGGACCGACCAGATGGGCCTGCTGCTGCTCATCTCCCCGCCCGGCTACGGCAAGACGACCCTGATGGAGTACGTCGCCAACCGCCTGGGCCTGGTCTTCGTGAAGGTCAACGGCCCGGCGCTGGGTCACCGGGTCACCTCGGTGGACCCCGCCGAGGCCCCGGACGCGACCTCCCGCCAGGAGGTCGAGAAGATCAACTTCGCGCTGGAGATGGGCAACAACGTCCTGCTCTATCTGGACGACATCCAGCACACCTCACCGGAGCTGCTGCAGAAGTTCATCTCGCTGTGCGACGCCCAGCGCCGCATGGAGGGGGTCTGGAACGGCCGGAGCCGCACCTACGACCTGCGCGGCAAGCGCTTCGCGGTCTGCATGGCGGGCAACCCGTACACCGAGTCGGGCGCGCGGTTCCGCATCCCCGACATGCTCGCCAACCGCGCCGATGTCTGGAACCTCGGCGACGTGCTCTCCGGCAGGGAGGAGGTGTTCGCGCTGAGCTACGTCGACACGGCGCTGACCTCCAACCCCGTCCTGGCTCCGCTGGCGACCCGCGAGCGCGAGGACGTCCGCCTGCTGGTACGGCTGGCGCAGGGCGACCCGGCCGTCCGCGCCGACCGGCTGGCCCATCCGTACTCCTCGGTGGAGCTGGAGCAGATCCTCGCGGTGCTGCGCAAGCTGCTCCACGTCCAGCGGGTGGTCCTGTCCGTCAACCAGGCCTACATCGCCTCGGCCGCGCAGTCGGACGCCGCGCGGACCGAGCCGCCGTTCCGGCTCCAGGGCTCCTACCGGAACATGACCAAGCTGGCGGCGCGGATCTCGGCAGTGATGAACGACGCCGAGCTGGAGGCCGTCATCGACGACCACTACCTCGGCGAGGCGCAGACGCTCACGTCCGGCGCCGAGGAGAACCTGCTGAGGCTGGCCGAGATCAGGGGAAGGCTCACCCCCGGGCAGGCCGCGCGGTGGGCCGAGGTGAAGGCCGCCTACGTGCGCGCCCGCGCGCTCGGCGGCGGCGAGGACGACCCGGTGGCCCGGGCCGTCGGCGCGGTGGGCCTGCTCGCCGACCGGGTCGGCACCGCCATCGACCGGGCCGCCGACCGGCTCGCGCCGGAGCGATGAGGCCGGGCCCTCTCCCGGGCCCGGCCCTCCGCCTGTCCTGCGCCGCCGCGCCGGACACCGCCCGGAGCGCCGCGCCGGAAGCCACCCGGGGCGCCGTGGTGTCCGGCACCGCCCGGAGCGCCGCCGTACCGGGCGCCGCGTCAGGGTGTCAGTCTCTGCTCGGCGGCGGCGCCCACGACGAGGCGCTCGGTGGAGGCGGGGTGGGGGCCGAAGTCGGCGACGACGCAGGTGATGTTGTCGGGGCCGCCCCCGCTGTTGGCCAGCTCGATGAGCCACCGGGCGGCCTCGTCGGGGTCGTCGACGTCGGTGAGGGTGTTGAAGAGGGCCTCCGGCCCGACCACGGCGGTCAGGCCGTCGGAGCACAGGAGGTAGCGGTCGCCCGGCCGGGCCTCGCGCAGGCTCAGGTCCAGGTCGCCGTCGCCGGTCCCCTCCAGCACGCGCAGGACCATCGACCGGCGCGGGTGCTCGGCCGCCTGCTCGGGGGTGATGCGTCCCTCGTCCACCAGCGACTGGACGAGGGTGTGGTCGTGGGTGATCTGGTAGAGCGCGCCGTCGCGCAGCATGTAGGCGCGGGAGTCCCCGACGTGGGCCAGGGCGAACGCGGCGCCGTCCCAGAGCATGGCGGTGAAGGTGGTGCCCATCCCGCGCAGCGCGGGCTCGCGCTCGGTCATCCCGCGCAGCGCGCGGTTGACGTCTCTGGCGACACCCTGGAGGCTCTCCTCCAAGGTGGCGTCCGGCACCGGGAGGGCCTCGTCCAGCGCGGCCAGGGTCGTCACGACGAGCGAGCTGGCGACCTCTCCGCCCGCGTGGCCACCCATGCCGTCGGCGATGGCCAGCAGACGCGGGCTGGCGTAGCCCGAGTCCTCGTTCGCCTCGCGGCGGACTCCGACATCGGAGCGGGCGGCGTAGCGCAGTGCCAGTCCTTCGTTTTGTGCCATGAAGGCAGTAAAGCACTGGTTGAAGGACTTCACAAGCAAAAATGTTGTAGACCGTTTTAGTTCTGTCAACTACTCTGACTGTCCATGGAGGAGAGCCGGGAGATCACCGTCAACGCGGGCGACATCGCCCGGCTCGCCGACGTGGGACGGGCCGCGGTGAGCAACTGGCGCCGCCGGCACGAGGACTTCCCGCAGCCGGTCGGCGGCACCGCCTCCAGCCCGCTCTTCTCCCTGTCGGAGGTCGCCGCGTGGCTGCGCCACAACGGCAAGTCCTTCGAGGTCTCCCTCGGCGACCTGGTCTGGCAGCGGATGCGGACCTCCGTCGACGACCTGCGCCTGGGCGAGCTGGTGGGCCGGATCGGCGCCTTCCTGCTCTTCCTGCACCGCGAGCCGGAGACCTGGCGCGAGCACGGCGTGCGGTGCGTCCCGGACCGCGCGGCGGCCGCCACGGCCGGCCTGCCCGGCCGCGCCCGGCCGCCGGCCGACCCGGCGCTGCTCCGGCTGGCCGCCCGGCTGGCCGACGAGCGCGGCCCGCGGGAGGCCTTCGAGTTCCTCTGCGCGCGCTACGTCGAGGCACGCTCCCGGCAGCTCGCGGTGACCAGGGACGACCTGGCGGCGCTCATGATCCGCCTGACCGCCGGGGACGGCCGGACCGGCGCGGGCACCGTGCTCGACCCCGCCTGCGGCGTGGGCACCCTCCTGCTGCACGCCGCCGCCCCGCTCGGCCAGGAGCTCAACGAGACCAGCGCCCTGATCACCGCGGTCCGCCTGCTGCTGCGCGGCGCACCGGCCCGGATCGCGGCCGGCGACTCGCTCCGCGAGGACGGCCTGGCCGGCGAGCTCGCCGACGCGGTGGTCTGCGACCCTCCGTTCAACGAGCGCGCGTGGGGCCACGAGGAGCTGACCGGCGACCCCCGCTGGGAGTACGGCATGCCGCCGCGCGGCGAATCCGAGCTGGCCTGGGTCCAGCACTGCCTGAGCCACGTGCGGCCGGGCGGCCTGGTGGCGATCCTGATGCCCGCCGCCGCGGCCGGCCGCCGCCCCGGCAAGCGGATCCGGGGCAACCTGCTGCGGGCCGGGGCGCTGCGCGCGGTGATCAGCCTGGCCCCCGGCGGCCCCGACCTGTGGATGCTCCGCCGCCCCGACGGGAGCAGGCCGCCCTCGGCGCTCCTGCTGGTGGACGCGGGCGAGGACCTGTCGGTGGTGGAGCCGGCCTGGCGCGCCTACGCGCGGGACCCGGAGGCGGAGCCGTCCGGCGCCGGCCGTACCGTGCGGATCATCGACCTGCTCGACGACGAGGTCGACCTCACCCCGGCCCGGCACCGCCCGCAGCAGGGGCCGCTGGACTTCGTCCGCGACTTCGGTGACACGCTGGACCGCTTCCGGGCGGCCTCGGCCGTCCTCACGGAGGCGCCGCCGCCGCTGGAGCCGCTGCCCGAGCGGCAGGAGCTGCCGGCCACGACGGTCGGCGAGCTGGTCAAGACGGGGCTGGTCACCCTCCTGGCGGCCCCGCAGCGCATGGCCACGGACTCCGGCCCGGTCCCGGTCCTGACCGCCGACGACGTCGCCTCGGGCGGGCCGCCCTCCGGCGGGGCCCCGCCCGACCCGGCGCTGGTCATGCTCCGGCCGGGCGACGTCGTCGCCACCGCCCTCGGCGCGGTCCGGGTGGTCACCGAGCCCGGCGCGGCGCTGGGGCCGCAGCTCACGCTCTACCGGGTGGACCCGGACCGGCTCGACCCGGGCTTCCTGGCCGGATGCCTGCGCTCCGCCGACACCGCCCGCGCCCACCCCGGCTCCAGCAGGCTCGACGTGCGGCGGACCCGGGTGCCGATGCTGCCCCTGGCCGAGCAGCGCCGGTACGGCGAGGCCTTCCGCGCCCTGACGGCGATGGAGGACCGATTGCGTGAGGCGGCCGCGCTGGGAGAGACCTTGATCCGGTTAGGCTTTGACGGACTGGTCGACGGCCATCTGCGGCCGTGCGACCAAGGGGTGTAGGAGCCCGTTAGTCCGCAGGGGAGGGCCGGATGGTCATCGGCGACCGGTACGTTCTCGACGACCTCCCCCTCGGGCAGGGAGGCATGGGCGCGGTCTACGCCGGTCACGACCGGCACCTCGACCGCAGGGTTGCGGTGAAGTTCCTGCGCCTGCACACCGGCCCCGACGAGGAGCTGCAGCAGCGCTTCCTGCGGGAGGCCCGCATCCTGGCCAGGCTGGAGCACCCCGGCGCCCCCGTGCTCTACGACTTCGGCGCCGAGGGCCACCGGCTGTACCAGGTGATGCAGTTCATCGAGGGCGTCACCGTGGCCGACCTGGTCAGCGAGCACGGCCCGCTCCCGGTCCCGTGGGCCGCCGCGATCGCCGCCCAGGCCTGCGCGGTGCTCTCGGCCGCGCACGCGCTCTCGATCTACCACCGGGACCTCAAGCCGACCAACCTGATGCTCTGCCCCGACGGCAGCGTCAAGGTCCTGGACTTCGGGCTGGCGATGCTCCGCGAGACCGGCTCCACCCGCTTCACCCGGATCGGCCAGCTGCTCGGCACGCCCGCCTACATGGCCCCCGAGCAGATCCAGCGCGGCCTGGCCGGCCCGCGCAGCGACCTGTACGCGCTGGGCTGCGTCCTGCACGAGATGCTGACGGGCAGGCAGCTGTTCACCGGGCCCACCGAGTACGCCGTGTTCGAGCGCCAGGTCAAGGAGTGCCCGCCGCCGCTGCCGGACGTCCCCGGCGAGCTGGACCGGCTGATCGGGCAGCTGCTGGAGAAGGATCCCGTGCGCCGCCCGGCGGGCGCCGACGAGCTCTACGAGCGCCTCCAGCCGTTCGCCGTGGACCTGCCCATGCTCCCCGGCTTCCTCAGTCCGCCGTCGGCCCCCAGCCCCGTGCGGATGTACGCCCGGATGGTCGGCCGCGT
>NZ_JBHSBM010000011.1:604503-687230 GCF_042650625.1 Planomonospora corallina | reverse complement strand
GCGTCGCGGACGCGATGTTCGAGGCGGCCGACTTCCTGGAGGAGTCGCTGCGCTGGGCCGCCCAGGTGCTCCGCGGCGGGACCTCCCGGCCGGGGCACGCGGCGGGACCTCCCGGCCGGGGCACGCGCGAGGACGGGACCGGTGGGGGCGGGCCGTACCGCCCCCACCGGCCGGAGGTCACTTCCGGCCGAAGTTCTGGGTCCAGTACCTGGTCCCGCCGGCCTTGTAGTAGACGCCCGCGCCGATGGCCTTGTAGGAGCAGTTCAGCATGTTGGCGCGGTGGCCGGGGCTGTTGAGCCAGCTGTTGACGACCGCGGCGGCCGTGCTCTGCCCTGCGGCGATGTTCTCGGCGGCCGGCGAGTCGTAGCCCGCCGCCCTGATCCGGTCCCACGGCGAGCGGCCGTCGGCGGAGGTGTGGTCGAAGTAGCCCCGCACCGCCATGTCGGTCGAGTGGCCGCGGGCGGCCTGGCGGAGCTTCTCGTCGTTGCGGAGGGGCCCGCATCCGGCGTCGGCGCGCGCGACGTTGGTGAGGCGGACCACCTCGTCCTCCAGCGCCCGGAACTCGGCGTCCCGGTCCCCCTGGACGGGGGCGCTCTTCTCCGGAGAGGGCGCGGGCTTCGCCGGGGCGCTCTTCGTCGGAGAAGGCGCGGGCTTCGCCGGGGCGGAGGCGGGCGGGGAGGGCTTGGCGCTGCTCGCCGCCGGGGACGGCGTGCCCGTGCCCGGCTTCGCGGCGGGCGCGCTCGGCTCGGCAGCCGGCGTGCTCGGGTTCGCGGCGGAGGAGGTGGGCGCCGGGCCGGACGGCCGGGCGGCCCGGAGATCCCGGGGGGCCGCGGAGGAGCGGGCGCTCCGGGCGGCCCGGGTGGGCTCGGCCTCCGTGGACGGCCCCGCCTGCGTGGACGGCTCCGCCGTCGTGAGGGGGCCCGTCACGGTGCCCGACTCCCCGGGGAACACCTTCTCCTGCTCCTTCGCGTTCCGGGGGCGGCCCGTCGATTTCGCGCGGGGGGACGTCCCGCCACGGCGCGGTTCCGCCTGGGGGGAGGGACTGAAGTCCTCCGGGAGGTCCGCAGAGGGGGCCTCGAACGGCTCCGGCCCGGCCTCCGGCTCCGGCACCCCGGACGTGGCCGCGGGGGCCGGGGTCGCGGTCTCCGCGGCCGCCCGGTAGACCGGTCCGCTGGAGGCCACCGGGTCGGCCTGGACGGCGTAGACGGCCGTGACCCCGCCCAGCGCCACGACCGTACCCGCCACGGCCAGCAGGATCGGCTTCGCGGTGGCCTGCGCGGCGAGGTCCACCGCCCGGCGCCCGCGACCGCCTGCCCGCCCCGCCCGGTGTCCCCTGCCTACCTGGGCGGCCCGGCCTACGGAGGCCGTGAGAGCACCGGACGAGGCGGAGGACGCGGCGGCGCCGGACGAGGTGGGCCCCGCCTCCACCGCGCCGGGCGGGTTGGGCTGCGCCGCCGGCGCGGCCTGCGCGGACGCGTCCCGGAGCACCTGCGCGCAGGCCGCGAGCAGGGAGTCCGCGGAGATCCCCAGCGGGAGCGGGAGCAGCACGAGGCCGCCCAGCAGCCGGTCCAGCGGGACCAGGCCCTCCCGTTCGGCCGAGCAGACGACGCACTCCTGGGCGTGCCGGGTGAACCGCTTGCGCCAGAGCGGCGCGGGCCTGCCGTTCCAGCCGCGGGCGATCGTCTCCAGTCCGGCGCAGCGGGCGGACGAGAGGGCGCGGACCACCATCCGGGTGGCGTCCAGCCGCTCGCGCATGCGCTGCAGGCGCACGGCGGCGTGCCGCTCTTCGATGCCGAGCCCGGCCGCCAGCTCGGCGCGGGTCAGCTCGCCGGCGACCTCCAGCCACCACACCGAGAGCAGCTCGCGGTCCTCGGCCTCCAGCCACCGGGTCGCCTCCACGACCTCCCTCCGCTGGCCGGACAGTCCCAGCCGGAGGATGGTCAGCCCGACGAAGTCGGCCCCCGGGTCGGCGGGCTCGGGCACCTCGTCGAGTCCCGCGGCCGGCATCGCCTGCCAGGCGATCCGGCGGTCGTAGACCTGGCGCATCGCGATGGAGACGAGCCAGGAGCGGAAGGCGGCGGGGTCGGCCAGCCGGGGCAGGCCCGCCACGGCCCGCAGCATCGTCTCCTGCACCACGTCGTCCACGTCGTGGTGGCCGTTCATCGCCCGGCCGACGACGTTGTACACCAGCGGGAGGTGGTCCTTGATCAGGACTGCCAGCGCCTGGGGGTCTCCGCTCCGCGCCGCGGCCACCGTCGCGGTGTCATATGACCGGTTCATACGTGCTCGTCACCTCGGGTCATCGCCTCACGGGCCTCTCCTGTCACATGAGGCCCTCACTTGGCAGACCCGGGAAGGCGCCCTCACATAACGGAAATTTGGAAAAATTTTGACCCAAGATCTGGACCAACCGAAACGATCAACGCGCTGCGGCCGCGGGCGCGTTCACACCAGGCCGCCTGGGCGAGCCGACCCAGACCGTGGGCTTCGCCCTAATGGGCGGGATTCTGGAAGAAACCGGAGCCGTTCAGCGGCGGACGCGGCCGCTGCCCGCCCGGCGGCGTCAGCACCTCCGGACTCGCAGCCCGAAGATCATCAGCAAGTACCTCCCCAACTTCGGCAAGCACCCCACGACCACGCGGGCCTGCACCCTGCACACCGAGGTCATGATCATGAAGGAAGGGCTTGCGTCCCGCCCACACCGCCAAACGCAGCGGCGTTGAACAATTCGGCAGTACGCTCGGACGCTTTTGCCAGCATGGATCTTGGGTACGTCATGCTTCTACTCGTTGATCAGACGGGGAACCATCGCCTGACCGGGCAGCGAAGACGGGAGCGGCTGTGTCCAGGATGTCGCTGACCTGGAAGCTGATGGGATCAGGATGGGCCGACTGCACGGTTGCCGATGATCGAGCGCAGGTGGAAGTCACCGTGTCGCACCTCCCTCCGCATGCGGTGGAAGACTTACCGGCCGCGGTGACGCGACTGGTCGTGGGCGAGCAGGAGACCCGCGCAGTTCGAATCAGGGTGGACCGAGTGACGGTGAGCCCCATGGGTGTTCATGGCTCCCCGCCTGTTCTGGCCCGCATCTGGCACGAAGTCTTGATGTAGGGACACGGCTGATACGGCGGTTGGGCTGGGGTACGCGCAGACGCTTACGTAGACTCAGGGGTATGACTGCCGGGCAGGCGCACGAGGAGCTCCGCCATCTGGTCGATCGGCTTTCTCCGGACCAGGCGCGTCGTCTGCTGCGTCTGGTGAAGACGGATCCGGAGCTGGCTGAGACCGTGGACGAAGAGACCGATGAGCCGGTTCGGCGCCGTAGGTTGTCGATCGCGGGGATCGGTGCGTCCGGTGAAGGGGATCTGTCGGAACGGGTCGAAGACCTTCTGGCGGAGCGGTTCAATCGGTCGGTGTGACCGCCACGATTCTGGACACCGGCCCTCTGATCGCCGCCGTCGACCGGGATGACAAGCACCACGCCTCATGCGTACGTCTCCTGGAGGAACTGGAGGGGCCGTTGCTGCTGCCCTCGACGGTGCTCATCGAAGCCGGTTGGACGATCAACAGGCACATGGGGGCGGCCGTACACGCCCAGTTCCTTGATCTCGTGACGGAAGAGTTCGAGTTGGTCGATCTCTGCCCTGCTGACGTGCGGCGCATGGCCGAACTCGTCCGGCTCTACGAAGACGCGCGTCTTGATCCGGCGGATGTGTCCGTGGTCGCCATCGCTGAGCGGCTGGACGTCACGCAGATCGCGACACTTGACCTGGGCATCGGGCCGGTCATGAGTGACCGTGGTCGCCCCCTCGCCACCCTGATTAATGGTCCGGCTGGCATCGCTGGTCATGGCGTCATGGAGCGCGAGATATCGCGCGGGCGAGTGCTTCCTCGTCTGGGACGAGCTTCGGGCGTACGGTCCGGACGGTGTCCCCGAAGCTCTCCAGGAGGATGCCGAAGATGTCGCGAGAGAGACCGTGCGATGTGTGGCGGTCAACGTTGATGTGATCGTGGAGCGGCTGACTGCGGCCGGCTGTGCCTTCGCCTTCCCTGGTCGAATCCGGCAGTTGCCCACGGAAGATGATCTAGAGGCGGAGCAGGTGATCGGTCCTCTTCCGCTCGCTCTACGTGCCTGCCTGGAGGCAGAAGCAGGCCAACCGCTCCCACGCCCGGCTACGCGGTCCCGGCGAGCGCGCCAACGCCCAGCTCAAGAGCTGGCGCATCCTCCGGCGGCTCCGCTGCAGCCCCGGCAAGGCCGGGTACCTGTGCAAGGCCATCGCCGTCCTACAGAACTACGAGGTCGCCCGGGAACGCAGCGGCGTCGCCGAAATGACCTACCGGCCGCGGCCCGTACGGCGGGCACCGCTCCCGCCGTACGGCGGGGTCACCGGTGCGCGACCGGGGCGAGGTGGGCGGTGAACCAGTCGCGGGCGAACTCCGCGACGGTCTCCAGGGCGCCGGGCTCCTCGAACAGATGGGTGGCGCCAGGGACGATCCGCAGACTTTTCTCGCACTGCAGCCGCCGCTGCGCCGCCCGGTTGAGGTCGAGCACCACCTCGTCGTGCCCGCCCACGATCAGCAGGGTCGCGGCCCGTACGGCGGGCAGCCGCTCCCCGGCCAGGTCGGGCCGCCCGCCGCGGGAGACGACCGCGGCCACGTCGCCGTCCGGCACGGCCGCCGCCCAGAGCGCGGCCGCGGCCCCGGTGCTGGCCCCGAAGTAGCCGACCGGCAGACCGGCGACCTCCCGGCGGCCGCGCAGCCAGCCGGTCACCCGGATGAGCCGGTCGGCCAGGAGCGGCACGTCGAAGACGTTCTCCCGGTCGAGCTCCTCGTCCGGAGTGAGCAGGTCGAACAGGAGCGTGGCCAGGCCCGCGCGGTAGAGCGCGGTGGCGACCTGGCGGTTGCGCGGGCTGTGCCGGCTGCTCCCGCTGCCGTGCACGAACACGATCGTCCCGGCGGCCCCCTCCGGTACGGCGAGCCGCCCGGGCAGCCGGACCCGTCCGGCCTCCACCTCGACGTCCGCGGCGAAGGCGGAGACGGAGACGGAGACGGAGTCGGCCCGCCGGAGCAGCTCGACCACCTGCGCGTCGGAGGTCTGGTCGAAGTCGGTGTACCAGGCGCCGATGGCGAACAGGTCGGCGGGCGTGTGCAGGCACACCACCTCGTCGGCGGCCTCGCGCAGGCTCTCGACCGCGTCCGGCGCCCCGATGGGGATCGCCAGCACCACCCGCGACGCCCCGTGCGCCCGGGCGACCAGGCAGGCCGCGCGGGCGGTGCCCCCGGTCGCGATCCCGTCGTCCACCACGACGACGGTCCGCCCCCGGAGGTCCACCGCGGGGCGGTCACCGCGGAACCGGCGGGCCCGGCGCTCCAGCTCGGCCCGTTCGCGCTCCTCCACCTCGGCCATGTCCTCCGCGGTGAGGTAGGCGGCCCGCACCACGTCGTCGTTGACGACCCGGACACCGCCCTCCCCGATCGCGCCGAATCCCAGCTCCGGCTGGGACGGCACACCGAGCTTGCGCACCACGATCACGTCCAGCGGCGCGCCGAGCACCCGCGCCACCTCGAACGCCACCGGCACGCCTCCGCGCGGCAGTCCCACCACGACCGCGTCCGCGCCTGTGAGGTGTCCCCGCAACCGCTCTGCCAGGCGTGCCCCCGCGTCACGACGGTCGACGAACATCACGTTCACCCCCTGGCGGGCGCCCCCTTCCCGGGCCGCCCGAGGTCCCTCGTCGGGGCCCTACCCCGCCTCCGCGCACGCAAGCACCCGCCCCGGACGGCGCACGCCGTACGGCACGGCACGCACACCGGGGACCCGGGCGAGGACCGCAAAGGGACTCAACTGGCGCTCCCCGCGGCCGATGGGTGTCCCGTGGCAGGCATCCGCATCCGCGACGCCGTTTCCGAGGGGTGACATGAACCAACTGTTCTCTCCGATGCTCAACGCGCTGAAGCAGCTGGGTGTGGACCCGCAGGCGCTGGAGCGGGCGGCCGAGGAGGCCGAGCGGACGGGGCGCTCCCTGCGTGCGGTGCTGATCAACGACAACGTCGTCACCGAGGGGCAGCTCACCGAGGCCTCGGCCATCGAGTACGGGATCAAGAGCGTCGACCTGGTCGGCTACCCGATCGACCCGGCCGCGATGACCAGGATCCCGCTCCCCCTCGTGCTGCGCCACCGCGTCCTCGGCCTCTCGCTGGACGAGGAGGCAGGCGAGATCACCGTCGGCATCACCGACCCGGGTGACGTGCTGGCCCTCGACGACGTGCGCGCGGCGACCGGGATGACGGTCCGGCCCGTCGTGGTGGCCCGCAGCGACCTGCGCCGCATCATGGACCGGCTCAAGCGCGAGGAGAACGACCTCGGCGACATCGCCGAGGCGCTCCGCGCCGAGCAGCAGCAGACCGAGACGGTGTCGAACCTGAACTCCGTCGAGGAGGACGCGCCGATCGTCCGGTACGTCAACTCGCTGCTGGAGCAGGGCATCGCCAACCGCGCCTCGGACCTGCACCTGGAGCCGACCGAGCACGACATGCGGGTGCGCTACCGCATCGACGGCGTGCTGCACGAGGTCGACACCGTCCCCAGGCACGTGCAGTCGGCCCTCATCTCCCGACTGAAGATCATGTCGAACGTCGACATCACCGAGCGCCGCGTCCCGCAGAACGGCCGCATCACCGTCATGATCAACGGCCGGAAGGTCGACCTGCGGACCGCCACCCTGCCCACCGTGTGGGGCGAGAAGATCGTGCTGCGGGTCCTCGACACCGGCGGCATCAACCTCAGGCTCGACAGCCTCGGCTTCACCGAGGACAACCACCGGCGCTTCTCCGCCTCCTTCACCAAGCCGCACGGCATGGTGCTGGTCACCGGGCCGACCGGTTCCGGCAAGTCGACCACGCTCTACGCCACCCTCGCGGCGATCAGCAACCCGACCGTCAACATCATCACGGTCGAGGACCCGGTCGAGTACCGCCTGCCCGGCATCAACCAGGTGCAGGTCGACCACAAGGCCGGGCTGACCTTCGCGGCCGTCCTGCCGGCGATCCTGCGCTCGGACCCCGACGTCGTGCTGATCGGTGAGATCCGGGACCGGGCCACCGCCCAGATCGCCGTCGAGGCCTCCCTCACCGGCCACCTGGTGCTGTCCACCCTGCACACCAACGACGCGCCCAGCGCGGTCGTCCGGCTGACCGAGATGGGCATCGAGCCGTTCCTCGTCGGCTCCTCGGTCGACTGCGTGCTGGCCCAGCGGCTCGCGCGGCGGCTGTGCGACTGGTGCAAGGAGGAGTACGTGCCCGGCGAGGACGAGCTGACCGGCGCCCGCTGGCCGTACGGCACGCTGCCCCGGCCGGAGACGCTCTGGCGGCCGGCCGGCTGCCGCAACTGCGCCAACACCGGCTACCGCGGCCGGATCGCGCTGCACGAGGTCATGCCGATGACGCCGGAGATCGAGCGGCTCACCGTCCAGCACGCCTCCGCGACCGAGGTGCAGCGGGTCGCCGAGGAGCAGGGCATGCTCGCGCTGCGCACCGACGGCCTGGCCAAGGCCGCCGCCGGCCAGACCTCGATCCAGGAGGTCCTGCGCGTCGCCATCTGACGCGCGGGCGCCCTCGCCCCTCAGGAGGTCCCGCGCGTCAGATGGCGCGCGGGCGCCCCCGCCCCGAGCCGTGACGCGCCGGCGTCGCCGTCCACGCGGAACGGCTCAGCCGCGGGCCCATCCCGCCGATGGACCCGGAACAAGTGATGTCAAGGAGATCCCCGATGGAGTCAGTTCATTCGCTCGGCCGTCCGAGAGACGAGCTCGGTGACGCGCGCGCGGCCCTCAACGCGATGCTCGTCTCCCTGGTCGAGGAGCGCGGCTCCGACCTGCACCTGACGGTGGGCGCGCCGCCCGCGATCCGCGTGGACGGCAGCCTGCTCCAGCTGAAGGAGTACGGCCGCCTCGCCCCCGCCGACACGGAGGCGCTGCTGCGCACGGCGGTGAGCCCCGCCCAGTGGGAGCGCTTCGAGCGCGACCAGGAGCTCGACGTCGCCTACAGCATCGAGGGCGTCTCCCGGTTCCGGGCCAACCTCTACCGGCAGCGCGGCTCGTACGGCGCGGCCTTCCGGGCCATCCCGCACGACATCAGGCCGCTGGAGGAGCTGGGCCTGCCGGACGCGGTGGCGAAGTTCGCCCACCTGCCCCGCGGGCTGGTGCTGGTGACCGGGCCCACCGGCTCGGGCAAGACCTCCACGCTGGCCGGTCTCGTCGACCTGGCCAACCGCACCCGCTCGGGGCACATCATCACCATCGAGGACCCGATCGAGTTCCTCCACCCGCACAAGCGCTGCATCGTCAACCAGCGCGAGGTCGGCGCGGACACCCTCTCGTTCGCCGAGGCCCTCAAGCACGCGCTCCGCCAGGACCCGGACATCATCCTCGTCGGCGAGCTGCGCGACCTGGAGACGACCTCCACCGCGCTGGCCGCGGCGGAGACCGGCCACCTCGTCCTGGCGACCCTGCACACGCAGAGCGCCGCGCAGACCATCGACCGCGTCATCGACATCTACCCGCCGCACCAGCAGCAGCAGATCCGCACACAGCTGTCCATGGCGCTGCAGGGCGTGGTCACGCAGGCCCTGGTCCCCCGGATGGACGGCTACGGCCGCGCGGTCGTCGCGGAGATCATGATGGCGACCCCCGCCATCCGGAACCTGATCCGCGAGGGCAAGAACCACCAGATCCCGGCCTTCATGCAGTCCGGCGCCGGCGAAGGCATGATCACGTTCGACCAGCACCTGTCCGAGCGGGTCCGGAACCGGATCGTCAGCTTCGAGAACGCGCTGGACGTCTGCCACTCGGCGGAGGATCTCAATCGCCTCGTCGGGAGGTTGTGACGGTGCCCATCACCAAGACCTTCGAGTACCAGACCGTCGGCCGTGACGGGAAACGGGCCAAGGGCACGATCGAGGCGGCCAACCAGGCCGCGGCGGTGCAGCAGCTGCGCCACCAGGGCCTGGTCCCCGTCTCGGTCACCGAGGGCGGCTCGCTGCTCAAGCGGGAGCTCACCGTTCCCGGCTTCGGCGGCCGCACCACGCTCAAGGACCTGGCCGTCTTCGCCCGCCAGTTCGCGACCATGACCGCCTCCGGCATGTCGCTGATCCGCGCCCTCGGCGTCCTGGAGGACCAGGCGACCAAGGCGCCGCTGAAGAAGGCGGTCGGCGAGGTCCGGACGGACATCGAGGCCGGCCTCTCGCTCTCGGCCGCGCTCGGGCGGCATCCCAAGGTCTTCCCGGCGATCATGGTGGCGATGGTCCGGGCCGGCGAGGCCGGCGGTTTCCTGGACAACGCACTGGAGCGCGTCGCGGTCAACTTCGAGAAGGACGCCGCGCTCCGCGGGAAGATCAAGTCGGCGATGACCTACCCGGTCATCGTGCTCATCTTCACCGCGGTCCTCGTCGCCGCCGTGCTGGCCTTCATCGTCCCCGTCTTCGAGGGCATGTTCGCCCAGTTCGGCGGCGAGCTGCCGCTGCCGACGCAGATCCTCGTCGACGCCAGCCGCAGTCTGGCCTGGTCGGGGCCGCTGGTGGTCGGCGCGGTCATCGGCGCGACCGTCATGTTCCGCAGATCGCTGCGGACCAGCCCGGCGTTCCGGCTCGCCTTCGACCGGTTCAAACTGCGCCTGCCGGTCTTCGGGAAGCTCTTCACGAAGATCGCGCTGAGCCGGTTCACCCGCAACCTCGGCACCCTGCTCGGGGTCGGCGTGCCGGTGATGCAGGCGCTGGAGGTCGTCGGCGCCACCACCGGCAACGCGGTCATCGGTGAGGCGACCAAGGAGCTCCAGGCGGCCGTCCGCGACGGCCTGCCCATGTCCACGCACCTCAGCCGGCACCCGATCTTCCCGCGCATGGTCGCGCAGATGATCGAGGTCGGAGAAGAGTCGGGCCAAATCAGTCAGATGCTCGACAAGGTTGCCGATTTCTATGACCGGGAGGTCGACACGGCAGCCGAGTCGCTGACCGCCTCGATCGAGCCGCTCATGGTCATCGTCATGGGCGTCGCGGTCGGCGGAATGGTCCTCTGCCTCTACCTGCCGATGTTCACGATCTACCAGAACGTCCAGGGCTGACCGGCCCTCACAGGCTTTCCGTGCGCGCCACGGAAAAGACCGGCCCTCCGAGGCCGGGCCCGTGCCGGGTGACCGCCCGGCCGCACCTTCCATCTGAACGAGTCACAGGAGTAACACCATGAAGGCAGCGCTCCAGCGCCTGCAGAAGCGCGCGCACGGCGACCGCGGCTTCACCCTGATCGAGCTGCTGGTGGTCGTCGTGATCATCGGCGTCCTCGTCGCCATCGCGATCCCGGTCTACATGAACTACACCAAGGGCGCCGCGGACAAGTCCGCCCAGTCCGACGTGCGTAGCGCCATCACCGCCGTGGAGAGCTACTACACGATGAACGGCAACAAGTACCCGGACAGCGCCACGAACCAGGACAAGGGCTTCTCTCTGGGCACCGGCGCCGCCACGCAGCAGGTGGCCGTCTCCGAGGGCACCACGCTGACCTACGTCAAGGACACCGGCACCAACACCTACCGCATCTGCGCCAAGAACGGCAGCGGCACCGGCGCCGTGTACCAGTACGACAGCGCCAAGGGCGGCGCGGTCAAGGCCGCTCCCGGTGTGACCGTCGAGGCCTGCGGTGCCGCCGGCGCCGCCGCCACCACCCCGGCCGCCGGCTGACGCACCACCCGCCCGGCGGGGCGGCGCACGCCGCCCCGCCACCCTCCCCGAAGACCACGGACCAGGAAGGAGACCCCCGATGGACACGCTCGTGACCGTCCTCGCCGGACTGCTCGGCCTGCTCGTCGGCTCCTTCCTCAACGTGGTCATCCACCGGGTCCCGCGGGCCGAGTCGTTGCTGCGGCCCGGCTCGCACTGCCCCGCCTGCTCCACCCCCATCCGCCCCTGGCAGAACGTCCCGGTGCTGAGCTGGCTCGCGCTCCGCGGCCGGTGCGCCGCCTGCCGGGAGCCGATCAGCGCCCGCTACCCGCTGGTGGAGCTGGCCACCGCGCTGCTGTTCGCCGCGGTGGCCGCCCGGATCGGCACGGCCCCCGAACTGCCCGCCTACCTCTACCTGGCGGCGGTCGCGGTGGCCCTGTCCGTGATCGACCTCGACGTGCACCGGCTGCCCGACGTGATCGTCCTGCCGTCGTACGCCGTCGGCGCCCTGCTGCTGGCCCCCGCGGCCGCCGCCGGCGCCGGCTGGACACCGGCCCTGCGCGCCCTGGTCGCGATGGCCGTGCTGTTCGCCTTCTACTTCGCGCTCGCCTGGTTCTACCCGGGGGGCATGGGCTTCGGCGACGTGAAACTCGCCGGTCTGCTCGGCCTCTACCTCGGCTGGCTCGGCTGGAGCGCGGTCGTCGTCGGCACGTTCGCCGCCTTCCTGCTCGGCGGGCTCGCCGGGGCGGCGCTGCTGGTCACCGGCCGGGCCGGCCGGAAGACCGCCGTGCCGTTCGGTCCCGCCATGCTCGCCGGCGCCCTGCTCGCCCTGTTCGCCGCCGGGCCGATCGCCGCCTGGTACGGCGGGCTCCTGGCGCCGTCCGCCTGACCCCCCCTCCACGACCACGAAGAGGAGCACCTGATGGCCACCGTCACCCCCATCGGACTCGACATCGGCTCGACGTCGATCCGCGCGGTGGAGACCTCACGCGGCAAGGACGGTCCGTTCGTCACCCGCGCCGGGATGGCCTCCCTGCCGCCGGGCGTCGTGCAGGGCGGCACCGTCCACGACCCCGGACCGCTCACCGCCGAGCTGAAGCGGCTCTGGTCGGCGACGAAGTTCCACACCCGCAAGGTCGTGCTCGGCGTGACCAACCCGCAGACCGTGGTCCGCGAGATGTCCCTGAACAACCTCCCTGCCCGCGAGCTGCGCGCGTCCCTGCCGTTCCAGGTGCGCGACGCGCTGCCGCTCCCGCCCGACCGGTCGCTGCTCGACTTCTTCCCGCTGGAGGAGCAGAGCGACGAGACGGTGCGCGGGCTGCTGATCGCCGCGCCGAAGGAGGCCGTCGTCGGCATGGTGCGCGCCGTCGAGGACGCCGGACTGCACGTGGCCCGTGTGGACCTCGCCTCGTTCGCGCTGCTGCGCGCCATCTCGTGCCTGGACGCGCAGGTGGAGGCCATCGTCGACATCGGCGCCAGCGCGACGAGCCTCGTCGTGCACAACGACGGCGTGCCGCTGATCGTCCGCACCCTCCCCCGGGGCGGTACGGAGGTCACCCAGGCGGTCGCCACCCGGCTCGGCCTCGACCTGGCCCAGGCCGAGGAGCTCAAGCGCCGCGTCGGCGTGCGCGAGGACCTCGAGGGCCCGGACGCCGAGAACGCCGATGTGGTCCGCGAGGCCGTACGGCCCCTGATCAGCGAGATCCGCAGCTCCTTCACCTACCTCGGCTCCGGCAAGCGGCCGGCCCGGGTGGCCCTCTCCGGCGGCGGCACGCTGATGCCCGGCTTCGACGAGAGCCTGCACACGCAGCTCGGCGTCGACGTGGTGCGCACCCAGCCCACCGTGCGCGTCCGCCGCAGCCGCCGGGACAAGCACGACGACCTGGACCGGTTCTACGCGGCCTCCGCCGTCTCGATCGGCCTCGCCCTGGGAGCGGCAGCCTGATGACCACCGAGACCTTCACCCTACCCGTCGCCGAGCCGGCCCCGCAGGACCCGTTCCGGATGCTCTCCGTCGCGGCCGACCTGCTCCCGCCGGAGATCGTGGCCGCCCGGCGGGACCGCCGGGTCCGCTCCATCGTCCTGTCCGTCCTGCTGGTGTTCGTCCTGCTGATGGCCGGCTGGTACGGCTCGGTCCGCTACCAGACCATGCGGATGGAGGAGGACGCGGCCGCCGCCCAGGCCGACGTGCAGATCCTCACCCGGCAGCAGCAGGAGTTCGCCGAGCTCGTCACCACCCGGGCGCAGGCGGAGAGCATCGACACGCAGCTGTCCGTCCTGCTCGCCGACGACACGCACTGGGCCGGTCTGCTCGCCTCCGTCCGCCGGGCCGCCCCCGACGGGGTGGGCGTCGCCAGCATCAGCGCGAAGATCAACGAACGGGCCGCCGGCGGTGACGCCTCGGCCGACCCGAGCAGGTTGAACACCTCGGGCGAGAAGATCGCCGGGGAGCTGAGCATCACCGGCACCGGTGACGGCAAGCAGTCCGTGGCCCGCTACGTCGACGCCCTCGGAGGGGTCGACGGCCTGGGCAACGCGCTGCTCACCGACGCGCGTGAGCAGGAGTCCGGGGTGGAGTTCGCGGTGCGCGTCGACATCACCGACGCCGCGTTCGGCGGCCGGTACACCACCGAGCCCGGGGAGGGGAACTGATGATCTCGGGACGCAAGGACCGGCTCTGGATGATCGGCGGCCTGCTCGCCGCCGTCCTCCTCCTGCTCTCCGGCTGGTTCGTCCTCATCAGCCCGGAGATGGACGAGGCCGACCGCCTGCAGGCGGACGCCGAGACCATGCAGGTGCAGATGGCGACCCTGCGCAGCAAGCTCGCCGACCTGCGCCGGGAGAACGAGAACCTCCCCCGCTACCGGGCCGAGCTGGCGACGGCGCGCCAGGCGCTGCCCACGACGGCCGACTCGGAGAAGTTCCTGCGCCAGCTCCAGCAGGCGGGCGAGGCGACGGACGCCTTCGTCCAGGGGGTCAACGTCGGCGATCCCGTCCAGACCGAAGCCTCCGGCGCCCAGATGCACTACCTGCCCGTCGCGGTGACCGTCACCGGCAGCGCCGCCGAAGTGGAGGCGTTCCTCGACGAGATCCAGCACGACCAGCCGCGGGCCGTGCTGGTCACCAGCCTGACCGCCCAGGCCGAGGACGGGGGCGGGGACGGAGCCGAGGACTCCGGCGGCGGGACGCTCGCCGACGGGCAGAGCACCGTCGTCAACCTGAAGATCTTCGTCGCCTCGCAGGTGCCCGCCGAGACGGCGGCGGACGCCCCTGCGGAGACGGCCTCGCCGGACACCGCCGCGCAGGGCTCCTGAGGCGTCCCCCGGACAGCGGCACCCCTAAACAGCGGCACGTCCCGGCCGATTGGCAGTGGTGCCCGCCCTCGCGGCGGGCGCCCACCGCCCACCGCCCACCGCGCCCACGACGACCAGCAGAGCCCGTGACGGCCGGCAGACCCGTGACGGGAACCAGACCGAGACCAGGAGGCGTGATGCCAGCCGGCCGAGCCCGCAGCCGGGCGGCCGGGGCGCGGAACACGCCCGCCGCCCCCGCCGCCGGCGGCAGCCCCGCGCCCGTGTGCCGTACGGCGACGCGTCGCACGGTCGCGGACCGCCTGGCCGCGCGCCGTGCCGCCGTGCGCGGTGACGCCGGTTTCACCCTGGTGGAGATGCTGGCCGCCCTGGTGGTGATCGGCATCGTCATGTCCGCGCTGACGGTGTTCTTCACCAACTCGCTGGACTTCACCGGCCGCCAGCGCACCCGGCAGGTCGCGATCCAGCTGGCCGCCGACGGCGTCGACCGGGTGCGTGCTCTCACCGGGTCGACGGTCCTGTCCGGCCGGAGCAAGCTCGCCACGACGGCGCAACAGGACAGTGCCCCGGACGCCGTGGACCCCTACCTGCGGACGATGAAGCCGGACTGGGACCCGATGCTGCCCGAGAGCTCCACCGCGGGCGTCTCCGCGCCGCTGCCGACCTCGCCCGACACCACCACGGTCAACGGGCTGGACTACGCCCGCTCCTGGTACGTCGGCCGCTGCCGCCAGCAGGCCGGGGACACGACAGGCGTGTCCTGCGAGCACCCCGACTCCCCCGACCCCGCTCCCGGCAAGGCGGACGTTCCGTTCTTCCGGGTGGTGGTCGCGGTCTCCTGGCAGCAGAAGGGCTGCCCCGCCGAGGGGTGCACGTACGTCACCTCGACCCTGACGAGCGCGTCCGCCGATGCGATCTTCAACATCAAGCGGCCCCCGCCCGCGGCGGCCGACCCCGAGGCCCGGCACGACTACCTCGGCGATCCGGTGGACCTGCAGCTCACCGCGACCGGCGGGCGGCTCCCGCTGACCTGGTCGGCGACCGGCCTGCCCGACGGTCTGAGCGTCTCCCCCGCCGGCCTGATCACCGGCACGCCGGCGAAGGCGGGGACCTCCACCGTGACCGCCACCGTCACCGACCGGGTGAAGGACGCCGACAGCACCCAGTTCTCCTGGACCGTGTACGCCCTGCCCGAGATCGCCGGCCCCGGCGACCAGAAGACCTTCCGCGGTGAGAAGGCCACCCTCAAACCGACGGCGACCGGCGGACGGGCTCCGCTGACCTGGTCGGCGACCGGCCTGCCCGGCGGCCTGTCGATCGACGCGGCCACCGGGACGATCTCCGGCACCGCGACGACCCGGCAGACCACCACGGTGACCGTGAAGGTCACCGACAGGGGAGGCAAGACCGACACCGTGACCTTCTCCTGGGAGGTCGTGGACCCGCCGAGGTTCGCCGCCGCGGGGACGCGGACGAACTACATCCGGGACTGGGTCGCCGGCTTCAAGCTCACCGCGATCGGCGGCACCGGCCCGTACACCTGGTCGGCCGAGAACCTGCCGGAGGGCCTGCGGATCGATCCCTCGACCGGTGAGATCTACGGCACCGTCTGGCAGGGGGCCCGGTACCTCACCACGGTCCACGTCAGGGACCGCCGCGGGGAGAAGGCGTCCACGACGTTCCTCTGGCGGGTCCTGCCGCGGCAGCCGAACGACCTCACCATCGTGCTCCCCGACCCGGACGACCCCGACCAGGTCAGCACCGCCGACCGGTGGCTCCGGCTCTCGCTGGAGGCCGCGGGCGGCAGCAACAGCGGCTACGACGTCTGGTCGGCGGAGGGTCTGCCGCCGGGGCTGTCCATCGACTCCACCGGCAGGCACACCGGAAAGATCACCGGAACGCCGACCACCCCGGGCACCTACACCGTCACGCTGACCGTGACGGACTCACCCCAGAAGGCGGCGACGCTGATGTTCACCTGGACGGTGCAGTGATGCGCGCCGTACCGCACCCCTCCTGGTTCCGGGCCGGACGGCCGGCCGTGTCCCGTCCGCGGGCAGGGCGGCCGTCCGGGCTCCGGCCCGCGGCGCCGGCCGTGTCCCGCACCCGGACCGGTGGGCCGCTCCCCCTGCGGGCCCGGCCCGCAGGGGACGCCGGCATCTCGCTGGTCGAGGTCATGGTCTCCCTCAGCGTGCTCGGCGTGTTCATGGCGGTCTTCACGGCCGGCGTCCTGCAGGTCTACCGCGCCGTCGACACCACCGAGGCGGTGGCCTCGGCCCAGTCCCAGCTGCACGTCGCCTTCCAGCGCCTGGACAAGGAGATCCGCTACGCCTCCTGGATCTCCGAGCCGAGCCGCCCGATCCGCGGCCGCCGGTACGTGGAGTTCGCCGCCAAGGACCCGGTCACCAAGGAGGAGACCCGGTGCGGGCAGCTCCTGCTGGACCTCGACCGGGGCGTCCTGCAGCTGCGCCGCTGGGAGGCGGGCTCGCCGCCCGCGGAACGCGCGCCGGGCGAGACGCTGGCGTCGTACATCGCGACCGACGGCCTGGCCGCCGAGCCCCCCTCCGGGGGCGCCGAGCCGCCGTTCACGCTGCAGAAGGCCGGATCCACCCCGGACCGCGGGAACGGGAGCGCCGTCGGCGCCGACTTCGCCCCCGACTTCCAGCGGCTGGAGCTGCACCTGACCGCCCGGGTGGGCACCGGGGAGAAGTCCGGCGCCGCGAACCTCGACGTCTCCTTCACCGCCCTGAACACCTCCCGGGACACCCCCGCCACCCACAAGTGCTCCGAAGGGAGACCGTCGTGACCCGTATGCCGATGCGCGGCCGTTCGCCGTGGAGTGCCCGCGCCCGGGTCTCCCTTTCCTCTCGGGCCTCCGAGCGGGGCTCGATGCCGGTGGCCCTGCTGCTCACCCTGATCGGGATCTCGCTGAGCGCGCTGCTGGTGCCGGTGGTGCTCAACCAGATGTCGGCCACCCGCGGTGTCTCCGAGCGCGTGCAGGCGCTGCACGCCGCCCAGACCGGCATCGACGTCGCGCTCGGGCAGATCCGCGCCGCCAAGGACAAAGAGAACAACGGCCTGGTGGAGCGGCTGCCCTCGTGCGAGCTCTCCGGCGGCCTGCCGGGAAGCGGGGAGACTTCCCTCCGCTACCAGGTGAAGATCGCCTATCTGGACGTCGACGGCACCGACCTGGGATGCCCCCCGCTGGACGTGCCGGCCACCGCGCGACTGACCTCCACCGGCGCCGAGACCGCGGAGACCGCTGTCGGACCCGGTACCGCGGGCACCCGGACGATCGAGGCGACGTACGCCTTCCAGACCACCAACGCCAACATCGCCGGAGGGGCGATCCCCGTCGCCCAGCCCACCACCACGCCGCTCTGCATGGACGCCGGCCCCGCCACCTCTCCCGCGGACGGCACCGACCTGCTCATGAAGCCGTGCAAGCCGGGCGCCGGCGAGCAGCAGTTCGTCTACACCGAGGACCTGGGCCTGAAGCTGGTCGGCTCCGAGAGGCCGGACGACGCACCGCTGGGCATGTGCCTGGACGCGGGTGAGTCACAGCGGACGAACGCGGCCGTGGAGTTCCAGCCATGTCAGGACCGCCGCACGCCGCGCCAGCAGTGGAGCCTCAACGACAACTCGAGCTTCCAGGGCACGAGCAACGGCGTCACCATGAACAGCTACTGCTTCAGCCTCAAGAGCCCAGGTCAGGCCGGGAGCGCCGTCGTGCTGGGCTCGTGCGGCAGGGCGTTCGACAGGAACGTCTTCCGCCCCCAGGCCGGTGTCGGCACGGGCATGGCGGGCGTGGCCACCGGGCAGCTCGTCAACTTCAAGCAGTTCAGCCGCTGCCTGGACGTCACGGACTTCCAGGTGAGCCGGCCGTACATGATCGTCTGGTTCTGCAAGCAGGCACCCGACGGCAACGTCCGCTGGAACCAGAAGTGGTCGTTCCCCAAGGTCACCGCGCCCGCGATCAGCGCCACCGGCCGCATTCGCACCGTCAACGACAGCAACACCGGGTACTGCCTGCGCAGCCCCAACTCCACCGCGGCCAACCAGTACGTCACGCTGACCGCCTGCAACGCCACCGGCTCGCTCCCGGCCAACCTCACCTGGACCGTGTACGGCGACACCGGCGACTACACCACGAGCTACCGCATCATGGACGCCTACGGCAACTGCCTCACCCCGACGGATCTGGACGCGCTCAAGCCCGACACGCACAGCGACGGCACCAGCAAGGCGAAGGTGGCCGCCTGCGGCAGCTCCGAACTGCAGAAGTGGAACGCCCCCGCCAACCTCAACCGGCCGCTCCCGCTGACGGACATCATCGAGAAGTAGCCGCCGGTCGACCGGCCCACGCCGCGGTCCTCCGGAGACCGGTCAGGCTCGGTCACCGGTCGCCCCCATCGGACTCCGGGTTCGATCTCGAAGCCGTGGAGTTCCCGCGCCACGTCACGCCTTCCATCACACCATCACGGAAAATGACGGGATGATCGCATAACGCGAGGAGGTCCGTCGTGGACCGGCCGAAAAGCCCTCCCGGTCCTCCCACCGCACCGCAGGGGCGCGGGATCAGCTCCGTCCGGCCTCCCGGGCGGCCCGCTCCAGCCGGTCGCGGTAGGCCTGCCACCACTGCCGGTCCTGCTCCGGCAGGTTGCTGTTGCCCTCCCGCAGCCCGGCGGCGCCGTCGACGAGCTCCCGCACGATGTCGGCGTGGCCGGCGTGCCGCTGCAACTCGGCGGTCACGTGGACGAGGATCCGGTGGAGCGTCACCTCGTTGCGGCCCTCCGGCCACCACGGCACCCGGCCGACCGCGTCCAGGTCCAGCTCCTCGATCGTCGCGTCCGCGTGCGCCTGCGCCCGGTGGTAGAACCCGACGACGTCCTCGCGCGACTCCTCGGCGGTCGCCCACATGTCCGTGTTGGGTTCGGCGTCCTCGGCGAACCAGGCCGGCGCTTCGACGGGCCGTCCGAAAGCGAGGCCGAAGTAGCCCAGCTCGACGCCGGCCGCGTGCTTGACCAGCCCCAGCAGGTTGGTGCCGGTCGGCGTCAGCGGGCGGCGGACGTCGTACTCGGAGAGCCCGTCGAGCTTCCACAGCAGGGCCTCGCGGGCGCTGCGCAGGTAGTGGTGAAGGTCCGTCTTCGGGTCAGATCCTGTCATGCCCGGCATCCTCTCAACCGGGTCCGACAAGCACCCGCCGCGCTCCGTCCCGGTCCCGCATCCCGTCAGGCGTCGCCGGCCTCCGGGGCGGGCGGCGCGCCGCCGGGCACGGCGCCGCGCAGGAACGCCGCGACGGGCTCGGTCTGGCCGAGGATCGTGTGCCCGGTCTCGGGCAGGAGGCGCACGGTGGCGTGCGGGACGCACCGGCGCACCCGCCGGGCGGTCTCCTCGGAGTCGAGCATGGCGTCGCGGCCGCCGACGATCACCAGCACGGGCATGGTCAGGCCGCGCAGCACCTCGTCGGGGAAGACGGGCAGCCGCTCCGTGCGCGGTTTGAACTGCGCGAAGGTCAGCACCACGTGGTCGAGGACCGGCCGGTCCCGCGGTGACCGCAGGCCCGCCACGAGCCGCGCCGACCGGCGCAGTCCCCAGCGTCCGAACGGGCGCAGCAGCAGGGCCTTGACCATCCAGCCCGTGCGCTGGCGGCCCAGGCCGCCGGGGCAGAGCAGCGCCAGGCGGCTGACCCGCTCCGGGCGGCGGGTGGCGTAGTGCAACGCCAGCCAGCCGCCGAGGGAGGCCCCGACGATCGAGGCGGTCGTGACGCCGAGCCCTTCCAGCACGTCGTCCAGCCAGAGTGCGAGGGCGTCCGTGTCCAGGGGCGGGCGGGACGGCGCGCTCAGGCCGGGCTCGCCGACGAGGTCGACGGCGTGGACGCGGAAGTGCCGTGCCCAGGAGGCGACGTCGCCCCGCCACATCGCCGCGTTCGTCCCCGAGCCGTGCAGGAGCAGCACGGGAGGCGCGTCCGGCGGGCCGGAGACGACGACGAAGGTCTCGCCCTCGCGGGTGGGCACCCGCACGTGCTCGGCGGGGACCGGCCAGGCGCTCAGCGCCTCCTGGTAGCGCCGCCGGATCTCGTCCGCGCCGGCCTCGGATCTGTAGATCGTGCTCATGACCCGAGCACTCCCTCCACGTAGTCGAGCAGCCGGGCCGTCTCGCTCAGGCCCCCCAGGATGACGATCTTCATCCGGCCTCTCTCCGCGTCGTAGACCGTCTCGATCCGCAGCCGCTGGCCGCCCGGGCGGTGGCCGGTGGCCGAGCTCACGAGGAGGGTGCCCAGGCGGTCGGCCGTCTCGGGGCCGATCGCGTCGATCTCCACGATGCTCGACACCTCGGTGTGCCGCTGCCGCCCGGCCGCGTCACGCCGGGGCGCGTCACGTCGGGGCGCGGGCACCGGGCGGCCGGTGAACGCCTCCAGATCCTCGTGCGCGATCCGGTACTGCTTGCCGATGCGGATCGCGGGGAGCCGGCCGTCCCGCACGTAGTTGCGGACGGTCCGCACGTGCAGTCCCAGGTGTTCGGCGACCTGTTCCACGGAGTAGAAGCTGCCTGTCATGAAAATACTCTATATTCCTCATCTTTAGGGAACAACAGGTTAGTTTGAGGAAAATAAGGTAGCCAAGGGTGTCGCCGGTCGGGCGGCGGCGTCCTCACCGCGCACGCCCGCGGGCCGCGGGGCATCGAACCCGCCGCAGACCGGCGCGGCGACCGGCGCCGGAGACCGGGCCGATGACCAGGCTGACAACCGGGCCGATGGCCAGGCTGATGACCGGACCGACGACCAGGTTGATGACCGGACCGATGACCGGCCTAAGGACCCGGCGGCACCTGCCGATGGAGGCACCATGAGCCATGCCCCCCGGCGAACCGCCCTCTCCCTCCTCGGTCCCGTCGTCCTGGTCGCCATCGCGCTCGGCCTCGCCGCTCAGCAGCGGTCCCTCGTCGCCGTGGCCGTGGCGGCATCCCTGAGCGGAGCGGCGGTGCTCCTGACGCAGCGGCGGGAGCACCGGCGGATCCGGTCGTTCCGGGAGGCCGCCGAGGCCGTGCTCGCCGCCGGCGACCGCGAGGCGCGCATCGGCTCCGGACACGGCTGGGAGATCGGCGAGCTGGGCCGCGTCATGGACGGCATGCTCGACACGATCGCCGCCCAGAGCGCGGAACTGGTGCGGCTCTCCACCGAGCGGGAGGAGCAGCTCCACGCCACGTACGCCGAACGGCGCCTCAACGAGCAGCACGCCCGTGAACGCGCCCAGAAGATGATCAATAGCAGCATCTCGGCCATCATGGACGAACTGCAGGTCGTGGCCGACAAGACCGAGGAACTGCGCACCATCGCCGACGACATCGACGAGCGGGTCACCGCGACCGACGCCCTCAGCCGGCGCGTCGTCGAGCGGGGACAGCGGGCCGGAGGCACCGTCGAGCAACTGGAGGAGAGCCTCCGCAAGGTGGAGGGGATGGCGGAGATCATCTCAGGCGTCGCCGCCCAGACCCACCTGCTGGCGCTGAACGCCACGATCGAGGCCGTCCACGCGGGCGCGGCGGGCAGAGGGTTCGGCGTCGTGGCCGACGAGGTCAAGGAACTGGCCATGGCGACGAACCGCTCGGCCGGCGAGATCACCGCCGTCATCCGCTCGCTGGAGGAGAACGCCGCCGCCATGACGAGCGCGCTCACCGACGTGACCGGCGGCGTCGGCACCCTCGACGACGCGACCTCCCGGGTCGGCGCCATGACCCGGGAGCAGCACTCCAGCGTCCACCTGCTCAAGGAGTATCTCGACCGGGCGATCCGGCGGATCACGACCATGGCGCGGCTGAGCGAGCAGCTCGAGCGGCGCAACGCCCCCCGGGCGCCGATCAGCGGCGAGACCCTGATCCGGTCGGCCGGCAGCGCCCACACCGTGCAGATCATCGACGTGAGCACGACCGGCGCCCACTGCTCCACCCGGCGGAGCACCCCTCTCGGTCAGGGCGATCCCGTCGAGGTCGACATCCCGCTGCCGGGAGAGCGGCCCCTGACGCTGCGGGCCACCATCGTCCACCAGCGGGCGCACGACAACACCATGGAGATCGGCCTGCGGTTCACGGACGTCCCGCAGCCGGTGGAGGACCGCATCCACCGCTACGTCATCGCGGCCCTCAGCGAACTCGACTGAGAGCACCCGCCCGCCGGCCGGACCGCACTTCTCCGCGACGGGCGGAATGCGGCTCCACACGTCTCACGGCGAACCTGCGGCTCCCCCGGGATCGGGGACACGACGGGGCTTCCAGGAAAACCTGATCGGTTCAGAATGATCGGTAGGAACTCGGGTTCTTCCGCATGGGAGCGCATGACGCCGAACGCCACCCGGGCGGTCGAGCTGTATGAGCACAGTCCGCAGGCCGACGCCCCCCGCTGCTCCCCTCGCTCCGGCCGGCGTGGGCGCTCACCCGGTACGCCGCGTGCCGGCCCTCCCGCAGGCGGACGGCGAGAGCCTGGAGGCCCGCCGCGAGGCGGCCGGGGTCTGCCGGCCGCCTCGGCCGGGACGGCCGGCTCTGGGGATCCAGGCACTCACGCGGCACCACCTCGGTGGTCACCCTGACCCTGCTGCGGCTGTGCATGCCGGCGTACTCCCTGGCCGGCGACCAGGAGCCGCAGGATCGCCAGCCCGGTGAGCGCCGCGACGGTGGCCGCCATGGTCACACCGCCGAGCAGTCCGATGACCGCGACCAGCCAGGCCGGCTGGCCTTCCTGCCACAGCGGCGTGGTGACCGCGGCGAACACTCCCAGCGCGGCCAGCCAGGCCCCGGCCGTCGCCGCCACCCACCACGCGGCCCCGCTCACCTGGCGGCGCAGCACCCGCCATTGCAGGACGCCCATGGAGGCCAGCAGCACCGTGCCGAGCAGCACGAGCAGCACGGGCGGCCACTGCGTGAACCGGTCACCGGCCACCAACGGCAGGCATCCGATCAGCCAGGCGACGGCCGCTCCCCCGGCCGTCGCCCGTACCCAGTCGCGGGTGGGCACCGCAGGCAGTGCCGTCCGGAGCGCGTACGCCTGGGCGAGACCGAGGACGGCGCCCTCGACCGTGCCGGCCGCCACGATCGCGGCGGCCTGCGACAACGGCCCGGCGTCCGACGCGGTCACCGCGGCGGCGATCAGCGCGGGCACGGCGAAGCCGAGGATCTCGCCCAGGGTGACCGCGGCGAACCAGCGTCGCCACAACCGCCCATCCGCCGGTCGCGGCTCCGCGGCGGCCTCGGGATCAAGAGGATCGAGACGTACGGTGACCGCGACGGCCTCCTCCACGGGCATGACCGGCTCGTCGCGGCCGATGGCCCGCCCCACCGCCAGCAGCGCCGGGCGCACCCGCTCAGGGTCGCGGCTGACATCCGCCCACCCGGTGCGCTCGACGCCCCGCAGGGTGAGCCGGAGCGGGGCACCGCCCTCCAGGCTCCGCCACCACACCCGCGACCGCTTGCTGACCAGCGTCAGCATCCGGCCGTCCTGGGCGTACTGCGCCGGGACCTGGACGGTGGCGCCGCTGCGCCGGCCGGTGAAGGCCAGCAGGACGACCCACCGGGAGATCAGGTCATGCCACGGGGTGCGCAGCACTCGGCGCACCAGCGGATCGACCAGGCGCGTCTGCATCCGGTCCACGACTCGGCGCGGGCGCCGGCCCGGCGCGGGCACGCCGGGCGAACCCGCGGACGATCTCCTTCCCGTGCCCGTCCTCCGGCTGCTCTCCGTCCTGCGGATCTCCGTCATGCCGACACACCGCCTCTCACCCGTCTCCGTCATGCCGACACACCGCCTCTCACCCGCCGGCCGTTCGCGACGGCGACCGCCAGGACGCCGCCCGCCGTCCAGACGGCCACGACCGCCAGATCCGCCCACGGCCAGGGGCGGCCCGCCGGGTCCAGCGCGGCCAGCAGCGCGTGCGAGACATGCTTGAGGGGGAACAGGTCCCCGGCCGTCTCCAGCACGCCGGGCAGCGGGCCGCCGACGACGAACACGTCCGAGACGAAGGCCAGCGGCAGGAAGGTGCCCAGGGTGATCGCGTTCGCGGCCGGGGCGCGGGGCGCCAGCGTCGCCACCAGCACTCCCAGGGCGGCGAAGCACGCCACCCCGAGCAGCACCGTCACCAGGATCACGGGGATCGCCGAGAGCCCGATCCGCACGCCGTAGCCGGACGTCGCGACCAGCGACAGCACGACGGCGGTGACCAGCGTGACCCACAGCGCACAGGAGATCCAGCCCGCGTGGTAGGCCCAGCCCGGCAGAGGCGTGCCGGCCAGCCGTTTGGCCACGCCCCGCTCCCGGTCCCCGGTGACGGCCTCGGCGAGGTTGACGTAGGCCGACACCCCCACCGTATAGGTGATCATCGCGGCCAGCATGAACAGCGGCAGCCGTACCCCCTCCACCCGCGTCTCTCCGAAGACCAGCGAGATGAGCACCAGCAGCAGAACCGGCAGCACCACGGTGAAGAAGGCCGTGGACAGGTCCCGGCGGAGCCTGAGCGCGGCGTGCGCGGTCTGGTCGGCGATCAGCCGCCAGGCCGGGGGGCGGCCCTCCGGACGCGGCGGGCGACCGGGGGCCGTCCCCGCGGATCCCGGACCGGACACCGCCCCCGCGAATCCGGGACCGGACGCCGTCCGCGCCACCCCCGCCTTCACGCTCGTCCGCGGCCTCTCCCAGCGGAAACGCCACACCGCCACGGCGGCGGCGCCGAGACCCCAGGCGGCCAGAACGGCCAGATGGTCACCGTGGAAGCCCGCTCCGTGCAGGAAGGGATTGAAGTCATCGCGTACGGCCTCGGCGAAGTGGCGCAGCGGGAAGATCCAGCCCACGGTCTCCAGCCAGGCGGGCATCCGGGCGCCGACCAGGATGATGTCGGAGATGAACGCCAGCGCCAGCAGCAGCCCGGTGCCGATCAGCTGCACCGCCCCCGCGTCGCGCACCAGCGCGACGACGGCGAAGCCGAGCGCGGTGAAGCACAGCGTGCCCAGCAGCAGGGTGAGCAGCAGCGCCGGCAGCGTGCGCCAGACCAGCTGCACGTCGTAGAGGACCAGCCCGGCCCCGAGCAGCACGACGGCCGTCGCCGCGGCGATCACCAGAGACGCTCCGGCCAGACCGGCCATCACCGCCCAGGCCGGGACCGGGGTCCCGCGCATGCGCTTGAGGTAGCCGCGGTCGCGCAGGTCGGCCAGGTGGATGGCCAGAGCGCCGAAGCACCCCTGGGCGATGCCGAACACGGTCATGACCGGGACGACGAACTGCATCACGCGCACGCCGGAGGCGGGATCGACGGTCCCGTCGCCCACCGCCGCGCCGACGATGACCGTCATCAGCAGCGGCATCGCGACGGTGAAGAACGCCGCGACCGGCGTGCGCAGGAAGGAGACCGTCTCGTGCCGGGCCAGGCGGGCGACCAGCTTGACGTTCATGACCGCCTCCCGGGTGCGGGCGTGTCCTCGGTGACCGGCGCCTTCCCGGTTGCGGGCCCGCAAGCGGCTCCGGGCCCGGGCAGCGGGCCGGACCGTCCGCCGGCCTCCTCGATGAGGTCGAGGTAGACGTCCTCCAGGCTCGGCCGCGACAGCGTCAGCGAGGTCAGCTCCGCTCCCCGCTCCAGTGCCCACCCGGTGAGGGTGTGCATGTCACGGGCGGGCTGCCCGGTGCGTACGGCCACCGCCGCGCCGTGCGCCTCGACCGTCCCGCTGAGCACGGGCAGGTCGGCCGGAGTCGTGCCTTCGGGCAACTGGAAGGAGAGCACACTGCCCCGCCCGCTCCCGCCGAGGGTGTCCGGCGCGCCGACGGCCACCAGCCGTCCCTGGCGCAGCACCGCGACCCGGTCGGCCAGGTGCTGGGCCTCGTCCATGTAGTGGGTGGTGAGCAGGATCGTGGTGCCCAGGGCGCGCAGGCCGTCGATCAGCTCCCAGGCGCGGTGCCGGGCGGAGGGGTCGAAGCCGGTCGTCGGCTCGTCCAGGAACAGGAGCTCGGGCCGGCCCACCAGGCCCAGCGCCAGGTCCAGGCGGCGTTTCTGCCCGCCGGACAGGGTGCGGACCCGGGCGTCCTGCTTGTCGGCCAGGCCGACCTGCTCGATCACCTCGTCCGGACGGCGTGGGTGCGGGTAGAAGCCCGCGTACAGCCGGACCAGTTCGGCGACGGTGAACTCCTCCTCGAAGCCGGCCTCCTGCAGCACGATCCCGATGCGCTCACGGTAGGCGCGGCCGCCGGTGGCCGGGTCGAGCCCGAGCACCGACACCGCGCCGCCGTCCCGGTCGCGGTGACCCTCCAGGATCTCCACCACGGTGGTCTTGCCGGCGCCGTTCGGCCCGAGCAGGGCGAACACCTCGCCTTCCGCGACGGTGAAGCTCACCCCGTCGACCGCGTGCAGCGGCCCGTAGTGCTTGCGCAGTCCATCGACGATCACCGCGGACATGTCGGCTCCTCATCTCGGGATCCCGATGATCCGCCGCCGCGCCGGGGTCGGGCAGAGCAGTAGGGTGCCACTTCCAGGGACTTTGGGCCTTCGGCAACCACCCGGCGGGTCCTGCGTGGCGATGTGGGACCAGAGGCGGACTTCCATCGCCAACAGTCGCCTTGGCCGCCTGGGGGTGGATCACACTGGCGACGGTCGTGCTGAGCGTGATGGGTGAGCGGAGGCGCGCGGTGATGCTCCCCAAGGGGTCGGGTGACCGGGCGAGTGCGGAGAGGTCCGCCAGGCCGGCGCCGGAGCAAGCGGAAGGCCAGGGCAGACGATGCCTGCCCTGGCCTTCGGTTGGTGCCCCCTGCAGGATTCGAACCTGCGCACCCGGCTCCGGAGGCCCCTCCCCGATCGCCCGCTGACCTGCGGCTTCTTCCGCTCTCCAGACTTTCTGGCCCGCGTACGGCTCGTCGCCCATGCCCATCAAGCGGATGCACCCGCCTCCCAGGACCGGTCTCGAGCGGAGTCACACACCGGTGCCGGCGACCGAGCACCCCTCACCTGAGGTGCGTCCCATCAGTCCCACCACAGGACGACGGCCAGTCCGCGCTCCGCGGCCCCGTCGTAGAAGTCGAGCAACGCGGTGAGGTGCCGGAGCATGTACTCCCGGGGGAGCTCCACGTCCGGAAGCAGCTCGCGGACCGCAGCCAGGATCTCCCCGTCGGACGCTGCGAGAGCGGTCATCATCGCCGCCCCTACCCGGCGCAGCAGCGGCGCCACCACCGCGACGGCGGCGGGCTCCAACGCAGTGACCGGATGCTCCCACACGGTCTGGGGATGGTCCCGGTAGGCCGGGTTCACCTCCTCGTCCCCGTCCAACGCACAACGGAACGCGGCCAGGGCATCGGGATCGACACAGACCAGCTCGCCGATACGCAGCAACGGCCCGGGTGCCCAGTCCAGATCAAGATGGTCCTTCGCAGGAGCCATCCCGAACGAGCACAGCAGGACCAGCTCATCGACCGACGTCCGGCAGGCGTCCAACCACCGCCCCGAAATCCGGGCGAGCTGCTGCGTCACGGCCATGCCCAACAGCCTGACAGACCTCGTCCCATGCTCGAATGAGACTTACCTTCACAGCTTCAAGGGCAGCAACTTGGCCACGCTGCGACTCTTCAGTTGGCCGCGGCCAACGCCCCTCACACGGGGTATGGCAAGGCACACACAGATGATTCCGATAGGAAGCTGCCAGGCCTTGTTATTAAGGAACTGAATGACCTGCCACACGGACGATAATACGGACCACTGGGGGCGACAGTGCACGTATTCTGTGAAATCGACCAATTCGAACCCCATTACGACGTAGCGCCGTTGAACGAGACCGGAACCGTGGTCAACTTATTCTCAAACGCCACATAGATCAGCACGCTGAGGTCACTGCGCCATCGCTGGAAGTTGTGCCATATATCCAGGTACCCGAAGAATGATTTGGCGGAATCAGCCACGACAGTTACCATCTAAGAGCACCCAGAGCGGAGGCTCCCGCCCACAAGAGGGGCATTCCCGAGAGCAGCGGCAGTACTTGTTGTTACAGGACTAATGCAGGCCTTAATACTTTTATCGCAGCGCCCATCTCATCTTGATTAGGGAGATCATCCATCGTATCATCATGGCGTGACTCCGCAACCGCGACGCGAGATTCCCGCCGCTGTTCAGGCTGCACTCTGGGCGCTTAGCAGCGGCTACTGTTACGCTCCCGGATGCCCCTTCCCCGTCGTCTACGAGGTACGGCCAGGCGTCTTCAAAAAGAATGCCCAGATCGCCCACATCCACGCCGTCAAACCGAACGCTCCTCGCTATCGTCCATGCACCACCGACGAAGAGCGGCAACAACGAGATGCGTTCACCAACCTCATACTCGTCTGTCTCGCCCACCACGCCGCCATCGACGATAAGAAGGACGGCGAACGCCTCTACCCGCCCGAGCTCTTACGTGAATGGAAAAGCAAGCACGAAGGCAAACACGGTCCAGCCCTCGCCCGCCTGGCTCCAATGAGCGAGGAGCAGTTCGGCAATCTTCTCAGCGCGTACTTTACGACCCCGATCACCCGACTTGAGGCAATCGCCGACCAACTCGAACAAACGGGCGAGCTTACGGCGGGCTCCCTTGAGGAACTACGCCGGATCATCGCAGTGTTGCAAGAAAATCCACCAGGTCCAGATGCGCGGACCGCCAGCAGCCTGGTCTATGCCGCCGACCTGCTGTCTGTACAGAATCTTTCGAGCACGGCTTCGTCGCTCTCGTATGCCGCCGATGTGCTCTCCACGACGGACGTCTCGCGTGCGGCCTCGTCACTAAAGAGCGCCGCCGATGTACTGTCCAGCATTCTCGGGGACCTGGACAGGAAGATCGACCGGCTCTACGGATTGATGTAACCCTTCGACAACTGGCCGAGATCCATCGGTAATCCTCCTGGGCAGTATCGCCCAGAAGGATTACATTTTGAGCCATAGGCAGAGGATCGCCCACGTCAAGCTGATCTGTGACCGGATCCGAAGATCATCGGAGCCGCCGACTGGACAGCCACGATCCGTTTCCTCAATCAGGCAGAGTCGGTTCCCGCACTGACGGCCAAGCTCGCTGAGGAAGCTGAAGAGCTGCGCCACGCCGGTCCCGACGGTTGATTGAGGGAACTCGCCGACATCTACAAGGCGCTGATGACTCCCACCAACGCAACACCCTTGGGCTATCCGACAAACAAGTGTGGGAGGATGCACATCACAAGCAGGCCGAACAAGGTGACTTCAGCGGACGCCTGTGGTTCGACGAGGTTTCCAGGCAATCAGGGTTCTCAGGCTGTGACGACCGCTGGCTGTGGCTGGGTGATCGGCTGCCACGGCCCTCCTCCGTCGGGTCTTGCCACCGGGTGACGTGATGGCTGGCCCCGGCGGGTGCGGGACATATGCGGGATGACTTCGCAAGGGGATTCGGGCAGCACAGGCCATCCGCGCAGTTCACACCGCATGGACCACCCGCACGGCCACCACTCTCCTATAAACCACCGAACCTCGGGGCTATGAACTCACTTCAGTGGTGTGGCGAGTGAACCGCGCCGAGTTTCGTGGAGGCCGTGGTCTGCCCCGGGTCCTGTGGAGTCGCGTTTCTGGATTGTCATGCCACGATGGTCGTGTTCTCGAACTCTATCGGGGTCAGCATGCCGAGGCTGCTGTGCCGTCGTTGCCGGTTGTGCCAGATCTCCAGGTACTCGAAGATCGCGTTGGCGAGCTCGATCCGGGTGTTCCAGCGCTGACGGTCCAGTAGCTCGACCTGCATGCGGGACCAGAACGCCTCGATCATGGCGTTGTCGTAGCAGTCGCCGACGCTGCCCATCGAGGGCACCAGGCCGGAGGCCTTGGCCCGCTCGGTGAAGGCCCAGGAGGCGAACTGCACGCCCTGGTCGGAATGGATGATCGTGCCAGCCGGTGGGATGCGTGACTGGATGGCCATGCCGAGCGCGTTGGTGACCAGTGCGGCGGTGGGAGAGGCGTCGATGGACCAGCCGACCACTCGGCGAGAGTAGGCGTCCAGCACCACCGCGCAGTACACCTTGCCCTCGCGGGTGGGGTGCTCGGTGATGTCGGTGACCCATAGCTGGTTCGGGCCGGTCCGGGAGAACTGGCGGTCGACCAGATCGGTGGCGATCTGGTCCGGTTTGCTGCGCCGCCACGTGGGGCGGCCGGCGGCCCCGGCCAGTCCGGCCCGGCGCATCAGCAGTTCCACCGCGCCGTGGCTGACCGGCACGCTGTGGCCCAGCCGCAGCTCGGCGTGTACGCGACGGGCGCCGTAGGTGCCGCGGGAGTCGGTGTGCACCTGGATGATCAGGTCGGTCAGCCAGGCGTGCCGGATCGCCCGCTGCGAGGGCGGCCGGTCCCGCCAGGCGTAGTAGCCCGAGACCGACACCTGAAGGATCCGGCAGGCGACCTCGACCGGGATGGCTTCGCCGGCCATCACCGCGACCGCTTCGAACCGCCTTTTGGGGGCACCACGTCTGTCACCAGCTCGATCGCGCGGCGGGTAGCCCGCAGTTCGGTCTCCAGCTCGGCGATGCGCCGTCTGGCCGCGGCCAGTTCGGCCTTCTCGCTGCTGGTCAGGCCCGGCTCCAAACCGCGGTCGATGCGGTCCTGCCGCCGCCAGGAGTAGATCGTCTGGCTGCTGATGTCCAGGTCACGGGCGACGTCGGTGACGTTGCGTCCCGCCTCGACGAGATCCAGGACCTTGCGCCGGAACTCGAGCGGGTAGCCGCTTCGTCCCATGCCACTCTCCTCTCAACGAGTGGCACAAGAATCCAAGAATCCGCCTCCACAAGACCAGGGGCACACCAGCCGGGTTACCTGGCTCCGGCGAGAATAACCGGGCCGTTATTCGTTCGGTAGAGGGCTTCGAACTCCGCCGGTGGACGGTCACCGCAGGCGCTGTGCAGCCGCCGGTTGTTGTACCAGTCGACCCACTCCATCGTGGCGATCTCCACGTCGTCCAAGCCCTTCCACGGGCCTTTCCGGTGGATCAGCTCGGTCTTGTACAACCCCAATGCCGTTTAGATAGGTCATCGTGCTGGTTGTGGGCCTGTCAGCGTAAGGAGCTGGACGGTGGGAGGTCCCGTGTGACGGATGCCCTTGTCGCTGGGACGTCGTTCGCGGTAGCTGCTGCGCCGGGTGCGCTTGACGGAGCGGGGGTAGGTCCGGTGGCGGCGTTCGGGATTGCGGTTGCGGGGCCGTCCAACGTGATGAACGGTCCTAAACCACAGGTCGTGGTCGGGTTCAGGGGGAAAGGCCGCCCGGTCGGTGACCGAGCGGCGCACGATCCGGAGCGTGGCCAGGAACTTGATCCGGTCTGGGTCGACCCCGGCCGCGGTGGCTGCGGTGCAGATCAGAGTGGCCAGAGCCCAGTGAGTGAGGAGGTAGGCCCAGATCTCCTGGCGGACCAGATCCGGGGTCCGCGACCGCAGAACCCTGCCGGGACCGCGCAGGTGGATCTTCAGCTGAGCGAATCCGGTTTCGGCCTCCCAGCGCTCCTGGTAGCAGGCGGCGAGCTGCTGCGCGCTCGCCTCCGCAGGATCGAGGATGGTGGTGATGAGCCGGATGCGCTCACCCCTGCGGTCGGGCACTGTGTAGTCGATCACCCGGACGATCGCCGCAAGGTCCGGATCCGGTTCACGGCCACGGCGGGCGTCCTCTCGCAGCCGGTCCTTCTGCGATCGGCGCAGCTTGGCAGGCTTGGTGATGACCGCGAGCCAGGACCCGTCGTCCAGGTCTTCCAGCCGGTACGGGTGCAGGCCGGCCTGGACACGCCACAGCAGTTGAGCGCCGGTCGAGGAGGCGTATTGCCAGGCGCGGAAGCTGTAGAAGCCGCGGTCGGCGGTCAGCAGCATCTCGGGCGTGAGCCGCCCGTACAACGAATAAGCGAGGGTCTGCTCACTGTCCCAGCAACCCGAGGTGTCCGCCGCGACGATCGTGTGCGAGGCACACTCGCTGATCGCCACCACTCTGGCCTGCGGGTACACCGTCTCGTGCCCGCCCGCGCTGTCGTTGGGGAACTCCGCCAGGTTCGCCGCCGTGTCCGGCAGATCGAGGATGAACCCGTCGATCGCCATCAACCGCCACCGCCCCAGCCACGCTCCTGAGGTCGCCTCCGTCGCGGCCGGACGGGCGAGGCGCTCGAACACCTCCCGAACGACCTCAGCCCCCAACCGCTGCCGGGCCTGGGTGACCGCGCCCCGCGTTGGCGGCTCCCATCGCACTCCCGGCATCGCCGTGAGCAAGCCGGTCAGTTTCTCCGCGACCTCCTCGTAGTCGTCGTCCGCGAACAGGCACAACGCCATCAGCAGGTAGAGCGTCACATGCGCGGGGAGCTTCCGGACCCGCTCCTCGCGGCATCCGTGCAGCTCGATCGCCCCGTCCAGGAGCTGCCGTGGTACCAGCGACGTCAACGCCCCCAGCCCCACCAGATCCGTCAGCCGGCCCGGCCCAGCACCCTTGATCCACTCCGTCACCCGGCGGACGCTACCAGCATAAATGCCTATCTAAACGGCATTGGGGTCATCATCCAGCAAGAGACAAATCCATTAAACCCAGCCATGAGCCGCCATCAAATAATGATCAATGGACGGCATAGCCCGCTCTTGCTGGACTCAATCATTCCCATAGTCTTCATATCCATCATAGTGATCAATTTCAAACCGATCACTTGCATCGGCAACCATTGTGTGAACTTTTTCTATAAGCAGACCAACAGCCTTAAGCTCAGGAACACCGGTCAGTTTAAGGCCACACACCTGACACTCATAGTCAGTTCCGACAGACACCTCTTCAGTGAGGATGTCGTCTTCTTCGATACGCTCCCGGGTTTCCCTGACAGTCTTCATAAACACGCGCGCCTCCTGCCCGCAAGCAGGGCAAGGCACTTTCTCATAATGTCCAGCCGGCGCCGCCGCAGAGAGGCGCTGCTGCACCTCAAGCGGAAGCAACTTCAAATAAAATTCCTTCGACTCCTTTACCTTTAGCTCTACGGCTCGCTTAACTTTCACATCTTCTGCATCAGCGAGAGCTCTCGCATGCTCAATTATCGACGGATCCAGGAAATCTCCCAGATCGATCTGAAGATGGTCCGATACCACTTCCACAACTCGAAGAAATTTAGGCATCCACGAGCTATTATCGAGGTTTGCGAGTGTCGCCGCCGAGGTATGGAGCTCCTCGTTTCTGACATTCGCGAGGTACATCGCATCATCGAATACTTTTGTAAAGTCCGGAACAACGACCTTGAGTCGTTCACATACGGTCTTATAGGGGATAGATCGTGGCGCTTGGTTTGCCACCTCAAAACCTGCTGCATGCAGCACGCTAGGCCCCTCCGGAACGGCCAATAGCACAGGGTTAGCTCGCGCCAACGGTGCGCGCAACAGAAACTCCAGGCCGAGAAGTAGCCAAATCGAAAACTCCTCATCTACCCTGTCATGTTCACCCGCCCTGCGGAAATAAAGCTTCGCCTTGGCCGTGAAGTCAATATAAGACCACATGCATTCCGCCTTTACGTGTAGGAATAAATACGAAACAACGTACGACTGGCAGACTCTTCAATCGCAGGACGCCTGTGCACATTGCGCCAATTGTCGACTATGAGTATTCGAGAAGAATTCCAGGAAATTCTCACATCTGGAGTAAGTTTATCCATCGCGTTCTGCAACTTATAATCTCCAGGACTCAGCAAGCAAGTTCGGGGATCCCATCGCATAAGTTCTCCAGGCGATCCACTCTCTACCATTGAGCGATAAGAAATCCGACCCGCCTGGGACCGAACTCGGAGAATTGCACGCCTAGCAATTCCAGAAATCTCCGAGTCGAGCTGCAGAAACGGGTTGCAGATCTCCGTCGGTACTGGATCTTCACTAGATTCCGCTAACCACATTATTATGTACCGTGGCGGTTTTTCCGATACTGCACCGTCTGTGTGCCACGGAAAGGCGCCCCGGCCATATGTTCCAGACAGACTCCAAGCGGAAGCTTCCTCTCGGCTTCGCGCCTTAAGCATCTGCGGTTGCCTCTGGCGAACAACACCTAGCTGAGCGGCAAGCTGCATGCCGTCACAGGAACCTACTCCTTCTAGGACTAACCAGCCATCTTTCTCAAGGCTAGATCTAGCGTCTACGGAGAGCACGGTTCGGAGAATACCGGGCAAACACCCATGCGTCAGTAACAAAATCGCATGGTTTGCCTGAGTCTGCACGTGGCGGGGTGGTGCAAGCCCTGAGGGTCGTTGTAGTGGATCTCTGGTGAGTTGCGTCTGAGTAACCTGCTTGACAGACAGCTCTTCGCCACCCGCCTCATGATCAAACCAACCAGCCGTGATTTTGATTGGATCTTCGTGCGGGCTGGTCCGCAACTGGTCCACAGACAGCGAGCGCCAATGAGAACGGGCGGGACTCCGTGAGACTGGAGTCCCGCCCGCTCTGGCGTCCTTCGTGCAGGTCAGCGGCGTGATCCCGCTGGTCCTGCGTTGGTGCCCCCTGCAGGATTCGAACCTGCGCACCCGGCTCCGGAGGCCGGTGCTCTATCCCCTGAGCTAAGGGGGCCAACGAGTGATTAGGCTACCAGCATTCTGCGGTGAACCGGCAACTCGGAAGCCCATCGGATGATCTCAGGGGATGGGCCGGTCAGCCGGTGGAGGGCCGGACGGCTCCGCGGTAGCGGGCGCGGTAGTAGGGGGAGTCGGCGAAGTTCACGGTCCTGACGACGTCACCGGCCTTGGGGGCGTGGACCATGACGCCGTCCTTCACGTAGATGCCGACGTGGGTCGGGTCTCCGGTGCCGCCTCCGAAGAAGACCAGATCACCGGCACGGAGCTGGGAGAACGGCACGCGGCGGCCCTGCCGGAACTGGCTTCCGGTGTAGTGGGTGAGCTTGACGCCCGCCTTGGCCCAGGCGTGCAGGGCGAGGCCCGAGCAGTCGAAGCCGCCCCGGGTCGGGCCGTCGCTCGATCCGCCGCCCCACACGTACGGCGTGCCGACCCGGCGGAGTGCGGCCGCCACCGCCGTCCGGCCGGGTGAGGGGCGGTTCCGGATCGCGGGAGGCCGTTCCGGGGATCGGGGCTCCCGCTGCCCGGGCGTGGCCGTCCCCTCCTCCGGCCGGAGCTCCCGCTGCTTCGGCACCGGGGGTCCCTGCGGTGGCCGTGACGGCCTGGACCCGGACGGCCTCTCCGGCGGCTGCGCCGGTCCCGGCTCGGACGGGCCCGCCTCCGGGTGCCTCCCCTGTCCGGGACGCGGGTCCGGCCGGGGCCCGGGCTCACCTCCGGATGTGGCCCCGGGCCGGAGCCCTGGTGGCGCTCCCCCTTCCTCATCCCATGGCCGACCACCCTCTCCCGGGCCGGTCGTGCCCCCAGGGCCGCTCGGCTCTCCCCAGCCGGCCATGCCCCCAGGGCCGCTCGGTGCTCCCTGGCCTGACGCACCCCCGGACCGGGGCGGATCTTCCGGATCGGGGACGCGTCCGGGCCGGAGCGCGGGCTCCCACCTCCGCGAAGCGCCGGTGCCGTGCGCGGCTTCCCCGCTCCCGCAGAAGGCGGTGATCATGGTCCACACCTCCTGGGGGATCCAGTGCCGGAGCTGCTCGGGGAGACCGTGGGGTGAGGACGGGCACGCCGGCCGTACCCGGAAGGCCTCCGGGCCTGCCGCGGGTGCTGCGGTGAGGGCGACGGCGACGGCGAGAGCGGCGATCATCTGCGGACCTCCTCGGGCTCGACAGGGGTGGTCGAGGCCTCAGGATCCGCAGAGCGGGGTGATCATCATGGGGCCGAGCCGGGTTCTGTGGACCGCCGACGGACGACCCGCCCGTCTGTGGACGGGGGACCGGGACGAACTCCGTGGGGAGCGGAGTCCGCCCGTGAAGGGCCGCTCCCTGTCTCCCGTCAGGGAGCCCGTGATCCGTCGGAGGCCCGTATCCGCCGAAAGCCTCGCATGATCGTTCCGGACGGGTTAGCTTGGCGGCCGTGGACGAGGTTCTGGGCAAGATACTGGTCGTCGACGACGACGAGGTCATCCGGCAGCTCATCGCGGTCAACCTGACCCTGGAGGGGTTCCAGGTGGAGACCGCGACCGACGGGCAGGACTGCCTCGACCGGGTGCTCGACGTGAAACCCGACGTGGTCACGCTGGACGTCATGATGCCGAGGCTGGACGGCTGGACGACCGCCTCGCGGTTGCGGAGCGGCTCGGATACCGGGCACATCAAGGTCGTCCTGATCACCGCCCGTGCGCAGGAGGAGGACAAGCGGCGCGGCGAGGAGATCGGGGTGCACGCCTACCTGCCCAAACCGTTCGACCCGGCCGAGCTCATCCAGGTCGTCCGCGACCTGCTCCCCGCGAGGAGCTGACCCCGTTCCCTCCGGGCTTCCCGCGAAGAGCCGGCCTGCTCTACCGGCTCCCGGCGGGGACGCGGTCCCTTCCGGCTTCCGAGGGGAACCCCGGCCGCCGTGCGGCACCGCCGGGAGCCCGCCGCCGTAGGCCCCGGCGGGCCCGGCAACCGTACGGCCCGGCGGACCCGGTCACCGTGGTCACCGTACGGCGGAGCGGTCAGAGCAGGCCCGCCCTGCGGGCCGCGGCGACGGCCTGGGTCCGGGAGGAGACGCCGAGCTTGCCCAGGATGTTGGAGACGTGCACGCTGACCGTCTTCGGGGCGATGAACAGCCGCTCCCCGATCTCGCGGTTGGGCAGCCCCTCGGCCACCAGGGTGAGCACCTCCCGCTCCCGGCCGGTGAGCGCCACCGCCGGGGACCGGCTCTCCCGGTCGGCCCGGCCCGGCCGCCGTCCCGGGCCCGGCCTCCCGGCGGAAGCGGAAGCCGCAGGACCCGCGGGACCGGCGGGCTCCGCCCTGCGGACCGGGCCGAAGCGCGCCCGGCGGCCCAGCTCGGCGAGGGCCTCGCCGAGCGGCCGCGCACCGAGGGCGTCGGCGGTCTCGACCGCCTGTTCCCACTCCCGGTGCGCCGCGGCGCGGTCGCCGGCGGCCAGCAGCGCCTCGGCCAGCCGCCACCGGGAGCGCGCGGTCTCGTAGACGAATCCGTAGTCGAAGGCCTCCACCACCGCGCGCCAGGCGTCGGCGTCGAGACGGCCGTGGACGCGGTGCCACTCGGCCTCCGCCCGCAGCAGCCAGGCCCTCCCCTCCCGCCCCAGGCCGGCCCGGGCCCCGTCGCGCGCCCGGCCGAGCAGGTCGCCGGCCCCGTCGGTACGGCCCAGTTCGGCCAGGGCCCACAGCCCGACCGCGGCGACGCGGATGCTGCCGCTGTCGGTGGGCTCCAGGACGTCGAGCACCGCGGTGACGTGCTCCAGCGCCCGTCCGGGGTCCCCCTGCCAGAGGGCGTGCTCGGCGGCCAGCCCCCGGGACATGTAGGCCACCATGGTGTCCGGCCAGAACGGCCGGAGCCAGGCCAGCCGTTCCTCGACCTCGGGCAGGCCCAGGGCCACCTCGACGAAGAGCGCGAACGAGGACAGGACCGCCTCGGGGATCGTCCCGACCCGCCTGCCGAACCCTCTGGCCCGGGCCTGCTCCCACTCTCCGACGGTGTAGTCGATCATGTAGCGGAGGAAGCGCAGGTCGGTGCCGTACGTGCTCCAGGACAGACCGGTCTCGGCCGCCAGCCGGATGCCGCGGTCGGCGGTCGCGGCGGCGGCGGCCAGGGCGCCTCCCTCCGCCTGGATGCGCGCGTGGTGGAAGATCCCGCGCAGGTCCATGGCGAGGTCTCCGGAGTCCTCGGCCGCGACCCGGGCGAACAGCTGCTCCGCCCGTTCCCGGTCGCCGGTGTACTCCGCGCAGGAGGCGAGGATGATCAGGGCGCTCTTCTCCGCGTCCCGGGCCCCGGTGGCGCGGGCCACCTCCAGGGCGCGCTCGGCGAGCGGCCCGGCCTCGGCGTGCCGCGCGGTCCAGAAGACGGTCCGGGCGAAGGTGGCCAGGGCCCGGGCCAGCAGCGGCCCGGTGGGACCGGCCTCGACCGCGGCCTCGGCGGCGGCGACCGCCTCGCTCTCCTGCCCGGCGTCGTAGAGGTAGTAGGCCAGCCGTTCGCAGACCTCGGCCGACGGGGGCAGCGCCCGCATGTGGGCGGCGGCCCGCTGGTTGTCGCCCATGTCCGCCGCGGCCGCGGCGGTGCGCAGCGCGAGGCCGGCGTGGTCGGTCCCGGTGAGCGCCTCGGCGTCGGGGACGCGCTCCCAGAGGCCGAGCGCGCGCTCGAAGTGACGGTGGGCCTCGGCGGGGGCGCCGAGGCGCTCGGCCCGGCGCCCGGCCTCGACCGAGGCGGCCAGCGCCCCGGCGAGGTCGTGCGCGGCCAGGTAGTGGTGGGCGAGTTCGGCGGCGCTGCCGCCCTGTCCGGCCAGCAGCCGGGCGAACTCGGCGTGCAGGCGGGTCCGCTCGCCGGGCAGCAGATCGGTGTAGACGGCCTCCTGGAGCAGCGCGTGCCGGAAGGCGTAGCCGTACTCGCCGGACGGGCGGATGAGCCCGCGCGAGACGATCTCCCGCATGGCCTCCTCGAAGGCCAGGTCGTCGAGGCCGGAGACCGCCTGGAGCAGGCCGTGGTCGACCTTCCGCCCGGCGACGGCGGCGCCGCGCAGCACCCGCTGGGCGGGGTCGGAGAGCTGTTCGGCGCGGGAGAGCAGCAGGCTGGCGAGGCCGTCGGTCATCATGCTGCCCTCGACGGCCGCCTCCAGGAGCTCCTCGGCGTAGAAGGGGTTGCCCTCGGCCCGGTCGACGACCTCGTCGATCATCCGGGCGTCGGTCCCGCCGAGCAGTGCGACGTAGTCGGCCATCTCACCGCGGTCGAGCGGGCTCAGCTCCACCGACGTCACCGCGGGCAGGCGCCCCAGTTCGGCGAGGACGCGGCGGAGCGGGTGGCGGCGGTGGAGGTCGTCGGTCCGGTAGGTGCCGACCAGGCAGACGCGCTCGCCCTGCAGCATCCGGCTGAGGAAGACCAGCAGGTCGCGGGTGGACTGGTCGGCCCAGTGCAGGTCCTCCAGGATGAGCAGGACGGGCTGGGTCGCCAGGAAGCCGAGCACCGAGCCGAACAGCTGCTGCTGGGTGAGGCGCGAGGCGCTCTCCGGCCCGCCGTCGACGCCGCCGGGCAGCAGCCTGCCGAGGACCGGGCGCGCCTCCAGCGCCTCGCGCAGCTCTCCCTCCACCCCGCGCAGCGCGTCGGCCAGCGGCAGGTACGGCAGCGCGTCGCCGAGTTCGGCGCACTGCCCGACGAGTACGGCGAAGCCGTCGGCCCGCGCCCGTTCGGCCAGTTCGGTGACGAGCCGTGTCTTGCCGATGCCGGCGTCGCCGCCGACCAGGGCGACTCCGGCGGTTCCCTCGGCGGCGGAGCGCAGTACGGCGAGCAGCCGGTCGAGCTCCACCAATCGCCCCACCAGCACGCTTTGTACCTTTTGCGGCTCCACGTCGGCGAGTATGCCACGGCGCCACCCGGAAACGGCTCGGTCCGCGGAACCGGAACCGGAGCCGGGACCGGACCGGAACCGGACCGGAACCGGGCCGGAGCCGCACCGGAACCGGGCCGGAGCCGCACCGGAACCAGGCCGGAGCCGCACCGGAACCAGGCCCGGACCACACCCGGGCCCGCACCGGGCCCGTGCCGGGATCGAGCCGGGGCCGCCCCGGGCCGGGGACGGGGACCGGATCGGTCCACGGAGAGCGCGTGCGATTGGCCCTCCTGCCGGGCCCCGGCCCCCGCCTATGGTCGGGGCATGGTCTCGATGTCGACGTTCCTGCTGTTCGCGGCGGCTTCCCTCGTGCTGGTCCTCGTCCCCGGCCCGAACCACCTCTACATCGCCGCCCGGGGCATCTCCCAGGGCAGGGCCGCCGCCCTGGCGAGCGCCTTCGGGGTGGAGGCGGGCACGCTGGTGCACATCGCCACGGCGGCGGCCGGGCTCTCCTACGTGGTCGCGCGGTCCGCGGCCCTGTTCGAGACGATCAAGTGGGCCGGGGCGGCCTACCTGGTCTACCTGGGGGTCCGGGCGCTCAGGGGCGGCGGCGGGGTGCGGGCCGTGGAGACGCCCCCGCAGCCGCTGCGCGCGGTCTTCCTGGAGGCGATGGCCGTCAACCTGCTCAACCCGAAGGTGATCCTGTTCTTCCTGGCGTTCCTGCCGCAGTTCGTGGACCCCGCGGCGGGATCGGTGCCGCTCCAGGTCGCGGTGCTGGGCGGGACGCTGCTGACGCTGGGCCTGAGCTCCAACCTGGTCTACGCCGCGGGAGCGGGGGTGCTGGGCCGGCGGCTGCGGAACCGGGCCGGGCTGCTCGGCCGGGTGAGCGGTGTCGTCTATCTGGGCCTGGGCCTGGCGACCGCGTTCTCCGGCCGCCCGGCCTGACCACCGGCCGGGCCGCACGGGAAGCACCGTCCGGCCCGGCCGCCGTCCGCGTCACACGAGACTCGCCGCCCGGCCTTCCCCGTCCCGCGGCGCCGGATCCACCTGGTCGCACAGGTCCCCCACCAGACGGGCCAGCGGACCGGGAGCGGCCAGCACCCCCAGGTGGCCGCGGCGCGGGATGTGGATCAGCCGCCCGTCCCTGCAGGCCCGCAGGAAGGCGCGCTCGTCCGCCCGGAACGGGTCGCGGGCTCCGTTGACCAGCCACACCCGGCCCGGGTAGGCGGCCAGCGCCGCGAGCTGGTCGTGCCCGGCCACGGCCTCGACGGCCTGGGGCATCACCTCGCACGCCAGCCCTCCCGCGACGAGCGCCTCGCCCGGCGGCCCCGGCAGCAGGCGGCGCAGGCCGTACGCGCTGATCCGGCCGGCGAGTTCCGGGTCGCGCGCGGCGAGGGAGGCCGCGAACCGGTACACCCCGGCGTGGCGGCCCGGCAGGGCCGTGCAGCCCATGGCGACGAGCCCGGCCACCCGCTCGGGGAACCGTCCGGCGGTGGCGATCCCGACGTAGCCGCCGAGGGAGAGGCCGGCCACGACGGCTCGTCCGCCGAGGCCGTCGATCGCCTCGGCCACGGCCGACGCGGCCGCCTCCATCGTGAACCGCTCGCCTCTCCTGCTCCCGTGCCCGGGCAGGTCCACCGCGGCCGAGGGCCGGTCGACGAGAGCGGTGACCGGACCCCACATGGTCGCGCTGACCCGGATCCCGTGGACGAAGACGATGGGCACCATGACTGACCTCCCGGCCCGTAGCGGAATACCCCGATTAAAGCACAACGCACCGTTGCGTTGCTATCCTTGCCCGCATGGCACCGCGCAAGGGACAGGAGATCTTCTCGGCGACGCTCGCCCTGCTCGCCGAGAAGGGGTACGAGGGGCTGACCGTGGAGGGGGTGGCCGAGCGGTCGGGGGTGAACAAGACGACGATCTACCGGTGGTGGCCGTCGAAGGCGGCGCTGCTGGCCGCCGCGCTGGCCGAGTCGGAGGTGCTCGCCCTGGACCCGCCGGACACCGGGAGCCTCCGCGGCGACCTGGAGTCCCTGGTCGCGCAGATCGCCGCGCTGCTCACCCGGCCCCCGGCGGCGGACGTCGCGGTGGCCGCGCTCGGCGCCGCCGTGCACCACCCCGAGCTGGCGGAGGTCGCCCGGCGCTTCTTCGCCGACCGGCTGGCCGGGGAGAAGCGGGTCTTCGAGCGGGCCGGGCGGCGCGGCGAACTCGTCGACGGCGCCGACCCGATGCTGGTCATGGACCTGCTGGCGGGCGCGGTGTGGCTGCGGACGGTCTTCCGGGGCCTTCCCCTCGGTGAGGACTTCGCCGCCGAGGCGGTGCGCGCCGTCCTCGACGGCACGGCCCGGCGCCCGGCGGAGCCCGCCTGAGAGGGCCCGGGACCGCGGAACTCCCTGTGTCCACGGAACTCCCCGGACACGGGGAACCTTCGGGACATGGGGAAACTTCCGGGACCGCGCCTCCGGGAACCGTCAGGACCCCTCAGGGGCCGTCAGGACGCGAGAGCCCCGCGGATCCGGTCGAGCACCGGGTACGGCAGGAGCCCGTAGGCGAAGAAGTCGACCGCTCCGGCCCCGGCGGCCCGGACGGCGCGGACCTTGGCGGCGAGGCGGTCGGCCGAGTCGGTGTCGGGCGGTCCCGGCCGGAGCACCACCCGCAGGTCCCGGTCCTTGCCGGTCGAGCGGCGGTAGGCCCCCACGTCGTCGGCGATCCTGGCGGGGTCGCGGGCGTAGGCGAACGCGCCGAGCGAGGGCACCAGGTCGCCGAGGGCGACCAGGTCCACGCCGAGCTGCCAGGCGTCGTGCGCGGCCAGACCGGGCGAGGGCAGCCCGTCCGCGTGCCCCTTCACCGCCCCGGTGCCGTCCAGGAAGACCAGCCGGGAGCCCTCGTCCGCGACGGCCGCCGAGACCTCCGAGACCAGCGAGGTGACCGTCTCGGAGCGGGCCCGCGCGTAGGCGACCACCTCGGGCCCGGCGTAGGCGGTCAGCGCCGCCCGGGTCACCTCCCCCTGCGCCGGCGGGTCGCCGTCGAGCACCCCGCCCACGATCCGGGCGCACTCCCGGCGGGCGGCCTCGGCGTTGACGCCCAGGTCCGCGGCGCGGCCCAGGCAGAAGTCGCAGAAGCAGAGCCCGAACAGGAAGGCGTCCATCGGGCCGAGCGGGACGAAGCTCCGCTCGTGCGGGCAGCCCTGCGGGAAGGGCCCGAAGTGCAGGCCCTCGGCGACCACGCTGTCGACGCCCTGGCGCGCCACGGCCCGGCCCAGCGCGACCGCGTAGCGGCGGACGTCGGGGTGGGACGGGCACAGGTCGGTGGTCGCGCCGGGGTCGCCGAAGCAGTCGCGCACGGCCACGCCGGGGCCGGCCTCACCGAGGGCGGAGCCGCACAGGAAGGGGGCCCAGCCGTGCAGCCGGAGCCCCCGCTCGGCGGTGGCGCGGCGCAGGGCGGCCAGAGGCTCCTGCCCGGCCCCGTCCTGGACCGGCGGGACCAGGCGCGACTCGCCGAACAGATCCGCCGGCGGGGTGAAGTGCACGCCCTCGCCCCGGACGGTCATCCGGGAGGCCCCGTGCGGGGTGACGTCGCGGGTGCGCCGGCAGGCCGCGGCCACGGTCACGCCGGTCACGCCGTATCCGGTGATCCGGTCGAGGACCGGCTCCAGGCCCTCACCCCGGACGTCTTCGACGTGGACGTGGACAGAGCTGTCCAAACCGCCTCCCCCCGCGCAGCCGGTCGGGCTCTAACGCCCCTTGTAGGCGACGAAGTCGATCTCGACGAGAATGTCCATCAGGTCGGAGCCGACGGTCGTGCGGACCGGATAGGGCCTGGTGAAGTAGGACTTGTAGACCTCGTTGTAGGCGCTGAAGTCGCGCTTGAGGTGCTGCAGGTGCACCGTCGACTTGACCACGTCGTCGAAGCCCAGGCCGTGCGCGGCCAGGATCGCGCCGAGGTTGCGCATCACCTGGTGGGTCTGCTCCGCCACGTCGGCGCCGACGACCTCGCCGGTCGCCGGGTCCAGCGGGCCCATGCCCGAGGTGTAGACGAAGTCGCCGACCACCAGGCCCTGCGAGTAGGCCCCGACCGGCGCGGCGCCCTCGTCGGTCCGCAGTTCGAGCTTCTCGCTCATGTCAACCGTCCTCGTCTCAGGGGTGTCCCAGGGGGTTCCGGGAGTCTCGGGGATTCAGAAACAGGTGTGGATCAGGTCGACGACCACGTGGTCGTCGTCGACCACCGGGATGACCCGCCACTTGTCGAAGGCGGTGCACGGGTGGGAGATCCCGAACGGCACCAGGTCTCCCGGCCGCACCGGCGTCTCCGGCGCGACCCGCAGCACCGCGTGCTGATCGTAGAGCTTGACCACCTCCGCGCCGGCGAGGGGCCCCCGGGGAATCGGCATCCCCTCGTCGTACGGGGCGTCGCGCTTGCCGAGCCCGGCGACGACCAGCCCCGGCTCCGGCACGGAGAGCACGTGCGCCCAGACCTCCAGCGCCGGGCGGAGCTCGCCGCCGATCCGGTTGTACGGCGTGCGCTCCCGGTAGATGCCGTCGTCGTGGGAGATGTAGGCCCCGCTGCGGAGCATGACGGTCGCCTGGCAGGCGGCGAGCTCCCGGCCGACCAGGTCGAACCACTGGCTGCCGCCCACCGAGAGGATCGGCCGCGCGACCCGCAGGTGCTCCAGCGCCTCCAGCAGCCGGTGCAGGAAGGCCCGGACCTCGTCCGCCGTGTCGAGCGTGCCCTCGTAGCCGGCGACGCCCGCGAGCTCCACGCCGGGCGCGGCCTGGGCCGCCGCGGCGACCTCCAGCAGGTCCGCGAGGGTCCGGCACCCGGCCCGCCCTCCGGTGTGGCCGAGCTCGACCAGCACCCGGAACGGGCGGGGCCCGGCGTGCTCGGAGAGCGTCTCGATCCCGGCGACCGAGTCGGCGAAGCAGAGCAGTTCGGACTCCGGGTCCTCGGCGAGGTGCGCGGCGAGGGCGTCGAGCCCGGCCGGGTCGAAGACCTGGTTGGCGATCAGGATCCGCTGGACGCCGAAGGAGCGCAGGATGAGCGCCTGGCTCGGAGTGGCGACGGTGAACCCCCAGGCGCCCGCCTCCTGCTGGGCCGCCACCAGCTCGGGCGACATGGTGGTCTTGGCGTGCGGGACGAGCAGCATGCCGTGGTCGCGTGCGAAGGCCGCGAGCGTGTCGATGTTGTGCCGGAGCGCACTGCGGCGGGCGGCCATCACCGGGAAGGTGAACGCCCCGCCGAACAGCGACGACCCCACGGCCGCGTCGAGATCGACGATCCCCTTCATCCGCTCCCCCACCGCGTGTGCGACGCCTGTCGTGCCTGTCCTGCGCAGGAGACCCTATCCGCCCCGGGGGATCGGGGCACCCGCCGGGAACGGGGCGGGCGCCGGACCCCCGGCAGGCCGGGCCTCCGGGGAGCGCGGGGCGAGGGCGTACGCCGAAGTGCGGCGCGCGGTCGGGAGCGGCCGGGAGGGCCGGGAACGTCGCACCCGGCCCTCCCATCGGGCCCCGGCCGACCCGCACGGCCGGGCCGGCCCCGCCCGGTCAGTCCTCGAAGATGCGCTGGGACGGCGAGGGGTCCTGCAAGCAGGCGTCCCCCTGGGGGACGACGGGCTTGGCGGCCAGCAGGTCCCTGGCCTGTTCCCGGGCCAGGTTCCAGCCGTTCCACGGGTCCGGCTCGCCGAGCCGGTTGGCCGAGCTCACCTCGATCAGCACGCAGGTGCGCGCCGGCTCGGGCAGCCGGTCCAGGGCGGGCACGGCCTCCGCGCCCAGGCCGCCCAGGTAGGCGTGGTCGAGCCGGTCCACCCCCCGGACGGCGAGCTGGGACTCCGCGACCCGCAGGTCCGGGTTCCACACGCCGAAGGCCAGCAGCCCGGCGCCCGTCATCACGACCACCGCCCGGGGCAGCCAGGACGACGTGCCGCGCCGCAGCAGCCGCAGCGCGCCCGCGGCGAGGACCAGTACGAAGACGCCGCCGAGCCACCAGATGGCCGCCCAGACGGAGGCGCGGAGCCGGGTGAACCCGTAGGCGTCGACGTACAGGTCCAGCCGGTACATCGCGGAGGCCAGGATCACCATGGTCAGCGCGCAGAGCAGGCCGAGCAGGACGGCCATCAGCCAGCGGTCGCGGCCGGAGGTCTCGACCGCCCCCGCCGCCAGCGCCACGATCGCCAGCACGAAGACGCTGACGACGACCAGCTGGAAGAAGCCGGAGCGGGCGTACTCGGCGTAGGTGAGGTCGGTGGTGGACACCACCCAGTCGGCGTCGCCGAACAGCGCCGTCAGCTGCATCGCCACGAACGTGCCGAACAGCAGGTTGAGCGCCGTCAGCGGGGTCACCCACAGGCCGCGGCCGACGCGCAGGCGCAGGCCGGGCCCCTCCGGCTCGGCCACCGGCCGCAGGCCCACCAGGACCGCCGAGGCCACCACGGCCACGGCGACCGCGAAGACCACCACGCGCAGCGGCAGCGTCTCCACCCAGTCCTGGGAGGACAGCAGCCGCTCCACGGTCCGGGCGAACACCGCGTCCGCCGAGGCGAACAGCGCGCCGAAGACGACGAGCAGCACCGCGGTCAGCCCGAGCCCGGCCAGCGTGGGCACCACCCGGCGGACCGTCAGGTTCTTCGCCGGCCCCTTCACCGACGCCGCCAGGAACCACGGCGCCGGCAGCAGCCCCAGCACCACCGAGGCCGCGCCCCGGGCCACCCCGAGCCAGCCGCGCCCGGCCCCCGACAGGGCGAGCGCGGCCAGCGCCGCCCCCGCGGCGAGCAGCAGCCCGACGAGCCAGTCGGCGTCCCGGAGGAGCGCCACCGCGACCAGCCCGTAGGCGATCAGTGCCATCACCGCGGACCAGGGGGTGATCCGCCTGCGGGCGGCCGGCAGCACCGCGATCCCGGCGGCCGCCGCCACCAGCGCGAACCCCAGCCCCACCGGGCTGTACGGCAGGGCGACCGCGGCGAGCAGGCCCACTGCGGCACAGGCGGCGAGCAGCCACCGCGGCGTGTCCGGCAGTTCCGGACGCGGGAACACCGGTGGCGCCACGTATCCGCCGGGCGGCAGGGCGACGGCGGTCCGGCCGGCGGGACCGTCCACCGCGCCGGCCGGTCCGGCCGCGGGCCTCGTCCCGGGAGCGCCCCCCGCTCCCGCCTCTGCTCTCGCCGCTCCGGTGGAAGCGGCTTCCGTGGCAGCCGCTGCGATGGGCGCCCCGCCCGAGACCGGACCCGTGGGAGCCGCCGCGGTGGGCGCCCCGCCCGCGGAGATCGGGCGCGTGGGGACCGGGCCCGCGCCGTACCGCGCCTGCCCCGTCCCGCCGGGCGGGGTGGCCCCGATGACCGTGCCGACGAAGGCCCCGGTCAGTGCGACGCCCAGCCCGGTCAGGACCCCGAGCGCCGCGGAGAACGCCCCGACGACCAGTCCCAGCAGCACTCCCGCGATGACCCCGAGCACGCCGCCGATCAGGACGCCGCCGATCGCCCCCGCCCAGTTCCGCCGGGCCGGGGCCGGTGAGGGATGCCCGCTCCCCGCACCCCCGGGGCCGGCTCCCGGCCTCACGGGCCACGCCGCGCCCTGCGGGGCCGGAGGCGCCGGGTGAGCCGGAGAGACCAGGTGAGCCGGAGGCACCGGATGGGGCGCCGGCCTCTCCCCGGCCTCTCCTTCCTGCTCCGCCGCACCGGTGCCCGGAACGGGGCCGGGACCGGGGCCGGGACCGGGGCCGGGACCGGGGCCGGGATCCGCCCCGGCCGGCACGGAGGACGCCTCGGAGGAGAGACCGGTCTCCCCTTCGGAATCGCCGGGGCCGGAGACCCCGGAGGCGGCGGCGTCCGCCGGAGTGCCGCCGGGGACGAGGGTCCCGGGGGATTCGGGACTGGTCATCGAGATCCTTTCTGGAAGGTCGACCGCTATCCGGCAGCCGGCACCGTCTTCGACGTGGATGGAGCCGCCGTGCAGTTCGACGATCTCCTTGGTGATGGCCAGGCCCAGCCCGGCGCCGCCTCCGTCCGCCGCCCGGCCCGCGTCCAGGCGGGAGAAGCGCTCGAACACCCGGGCCCGGTCCTGGCGGCTGATCCCCGGCCCCTGGTCGGTCACCCGCAGCCGCACCCCGGAGCCCTGGGGCCGGGCGGACAGGACCACCACGCCGCCCTCCGGGCTGTGCCGCACCGCGTTGTCGAGCAGGTTCGCCAGCACCTGCGCCAGCAGGTCGGCGTCGGCCCGCACGGTCAGCCCGTCCGGCACCTCGCACCGGGCCGTCACCCCCTCCCGGGCCAGTACGGCCTCACGCAGCGCCTGGTCGCAGAGCGGGCCGAGCTCGACGTCGTCCGGCTCGATCAGCCGCGCCCCGGACTCCAGCCGGGACAGGTCGAGCAGCTGGGCGACCAGCCGCCCCAGCCGCTCGGCCTGGGCGAGCGCCGTGCCGAGCGTCACCGGGTCGGGCTCGGAGACGCCGTCCACCACGTTCTCCAGCACCGCCCGGAGCGCGGTGATCGGCGTACGGAGCTCGTGGCTGACGTTGGCGACCAGCTCCCGCCGCTGCCGGTCGACCTCGCCCAGGTCGGCCGCCATCGCGTTGAAGGCCCGGGCGAGCTCGCCGACCTCGTCCCGCGAGGTGGCCGTGACGCGCAGGCCGTATCGACCCTTGGCGATGGTCTGCGCGGCGGCGGCCATCTCCCGCAGCGGCCGGGTCATCCCCCTGGCCAGCAGTTGCACCATGACGAGCGCGAGCGCGACCGCCACCGCGATCCGGGTGTTGCGCGAGTATCCGGCGTTGATGCCGACCTCGTTGACGAGGAACGCCGCCGCCACGGCCAGCAGGATCACCACGCCCAGCTTGATCTTGATCCGGCCGAGGAAGTCCAGCGGGCGGAGCGCTCCGCGTGGTTTCCGGGACGGGCGGTCTCCCGGCCGATCCGGGGCGGTCGGCCGGGCGTCCTGCCGTCGCGGGGCGGAGGACGGGCGGGCGCCGCCCTCTCCGGAGGGAGAGGGGACCCGGGAAGGGCTTGCTCCCCCTCCGGTGGTCCCGGCTCTGGGTCTCATGATGTGTCGCATTCCGGAGTGTTCGAGTGGTGATGGAGGCGATCGGTTCGCCCGGATACGGATTCGGACGGATGACAGGCCCGCGCGGGGACGGCAGGACCGGGCAGACGACGGGACGGCGGACCTCCCGCCGGAGCGTCTCCCGGGCGGGGCCGGCGGATCGGCTCGAGGACCCGGGGCCGGCCGGTCGCCGGGTCAGACCTCACCGGAGGCGTTCACCCGCATCATCGCCGTCAGTCCCGGACGAGGGCGTAACCGACCCCGTGGACGGTCCGGACGACGCCGGGACCGAGCTTGCGGCGCAGGGCCCGCACGTGGCTGTCGACCGTCCGGGTGGCCGCGGCCTCGGAGAAGCCCCAGATGTCGGCGAGCAGCCGCTCCCGCTCGAAGACCTGCCCCGGCCGTTCCGCCAGCCGCCGCAGCAGGTCGAACTCGGTCCGGGTCAGCCGGACCTCCTCGCCCCTCACGTAGACCCGCCGTTCGGCGGTGTCGATCTCGACGTCGCCGACGCGGACGACCGAGTCCTCCACGGCCAGCTGGGAGGCGCGTTCCACCCGCCGCAGCAGCGCGTGCACCCGCGCGACCAGCTCGCGCATGCTGAACGGTTTGGTCATGTAGTCGTCGGCCCCGACGCCGAGCCCCACGAGCAGGTCGGTCTCCTCCCCCAGTGCGGTGAGCATGAGCACCGGGACCGGCCGGGCCGCCTGCATCCGCCGGCAGACCTCCAGTCCGTCGAGGCCGGGCAGGAGCCTGTCGAGGATCACCACGTCCGGCTCGGCCCTGGCGTAGGCGGCGAGGGCCTCGGCCCCGTCCCCGGTGACCCGCACGTCGAAGCCCTCGGCTGCGAGGCGGTGCCGTACCGCCCGCGCGATCGTCTCGTCGTCCTCCACCACGAGGACACGTCGTTGCTGGGGAATCGCCATACCCCGGGAGCCTAGAGCCGGCCTGTGCAGACGCCTTGTGGTGAATTGTGAAGATTCCGCGCACCTCGGAGCGGGCTCCGGAGGAACCGCCGCCGTTCACCGCGAGGCCAGGCCCTGCGCCCTGTTCTCGTCCCCGCTGTTCTCGTCCCTGCTGTCCGGGCTACCGCGTGCGCAGCGGCCCTCCCGTCACCGCGTGCAGGACGGCGGCGGTGTCGGACAGGTCGGTGAGAACGACGTCCGCGCCTGCGGCCCGGAGCTCCGCGGCACTGTGGGATCCGGTCGTGACAGCGACGATCCCGGCCCCGGCGGCACGGGCGGTGGCGATGTCGCGCAGCGTGTCACCGATGATGACGGTGTCGGCGCCGCTGTGGCGGCGGCCGAGATGCCGTTCGGTCCTGCGGAAGGCATGGGCGGGCAGGCCGGTGCGCTCGTAGGCGTCCTCTCCGTACGCGCCGAGCCGGAAGTCGACATGGCCGTCCAGGCCGAACGCCCGCATCTTCAGTTCCGCGATCGCGCGGAGATCGCCGGTGAGGACCGACTGGTACACGCCCGGGACGGCGCCCAGGGCGGTCAGGGCGGCGACCGCGCCGGGCAGGACACGCCCTTCGGCGGACATGGCAGCGGCACGGTCGCCCATTTCGGCCGCGAGCGCTTTCTGGAAGGCCGTGGCGTAGACCTGCTGAGAGACGGTGCCGGAGTCGATGAGAGTGTGATCGATGTCCCACAGCACCAGCAGCGGTGTGGGCGGGACGGTCATCGCACACGCTCCACCGCGTGACGCGCTCGGCCGCGTGAGGGTGTGGAAGATCGCCGAATCACCTATGCGACGTTAACGGCCGGCGGGACCGCGATCCACGGGCTGGGCCCGGCCGACCGGTCCGGCGGCCCCTGTCCTGTTCGGACGGGACGGGGACCCGTCGGGCCCCCGGCGGATCACGGCGGGATTTCCGGCGAGCACCCGGGTCCTGTGGCCGCGCCGGCGCGGCCACAGGACCCGGGGAGGCTCACCGGGACGCCCTCACCCGAGGACCAGCGTGCGGCCGGTGATGCGGTAGCCGGCCCGGTCGAACGCCGCGGCCATCGGGGCGTTGCCGACGTCGGTGTTGTCGGTGACCTGGGGCTCCCCTTCGGCGCTGAAGATGTGCAGCGCCTCGGCGAGCAGGTCGTCGCTGTAGCCGTTCCCGCGGTGCGCCGGGTCCACGCCGATGTAGCCGATCGTCGCGGACCCGTCGTTGCGGGTGGGCATCACGATGCCGGCCAGCGCGCCGGAGGCGTCGTACGCCAGGCGCCAGCGGTCGCGCCCGCCGGGCATGGACGCCACGTCCTCGAGGGTTTCCTTGGCGGTCGCCTCCGGTCCCTTCACCGGCAGTGTGCGCCGGTCCGAGTCGTCGAGGCTGCCGACCGCGATGCGGCCCAGCAGGTCCACGACCACCGCGTCGTCCGCGGCGGGCGTGAAGGTGAGCCGGGTCGAGCGGGGCGGCAGGCCGTAGCCGGGCTCCCAGCGCAGGTTCAGCCGCTCGACCTTCTGCCGCAGCCCGGCCCGCTCGGCGGCGGTGATCCGGTCGGTGGCGTCGGCGAGCGCGTCGGGGCGATCCCGCCAGTCACCCGGCAGGAACAGCAGGTACTCCGGCCGGTCGCCGACCGGCGTCGAGTAGCCGGCGGGGGCCAGCACGTCGTAGGCGGCCCGGAGCAGGGCGGCGCCCACCTCGATCCGGTCGGGGCCGGTGCCCGGGTCGAACCAGTCGACGCAGTAGGGATGGGGCGAGCGCTCCGGCCCCCAGAAGGCGGCCCGCGCGACCACCGTGTCGCCGCGCAGCGCGATCCAGAGCCAGTCGAGCCGGTGGTAGCCGAGCTGCTCGAAGGGGAGGGTCCGGGCTCCGACACCGGAGGCCGGGGTGGAGCCGTGGCCGAGGAACAGGTCGAGCTCGTCCGCGCCGAGCGGACGGAAGATCAGGTCAGTCAAGTGACTCTCCGGAAAAGCTGTGCGCTCTCCGGTCTCAGGCGGCCTTTCGCCCGAGGCGGGAGCGCGTCGTCATGGTGGTCATCCGCTCCTCACCTCCTTCCGCTCGCAATTGATGATCAACGTAATGAACGGTCCGCACCGACGTCAATGGATCATCGCGCGGCCCGTTCCTCCACCCGCAAGGGCACAGGGTGGTCACAGTGCACCGGTGAGGACGCCCTGCTCATTGGTCCATGTCCGGCTAAATGGTTATGTTTCTTTGCGCGACATGACGGTGAACGAGGTGAGCAGGATCGACACGCGAGTGCTGGCGGGCCGTTACCGCCTGCTCAACCCCCTCGCCGAGGGCGGGATGGGCACCGTGTGGCGCGCCGCCGACGAGGCGCTCCGCCGCGAGGTGGCGATCAAGGAGCTGATGCTCCCTCCCGGGGTGGAGCCCCAGCGGCGGCAGGGGCTCTACGCCTCCGCGCTGCGCGAGGCCAACATCGCCGCCCGGATCGAGCACCCGTCCATCGTCACCATCCATGACGTGGTCGTCGACGACGGCCGCCCGTGGATCGTCATGGAGCTGCTGCCGGGGGCGTCCCTGGAGCAGACCGTCCGTTCCGGCGGCCCGCTCCCGCCCGCCCGCGCGGCACGGGTCGGCCTCGGCCTCCTGGAGGCGCTCTCCGCCGTGCACACCGCCGGGGTCGTCCACCGGGGCGTCAAGCCGGGCAACGTCTTCCTGGCCCCCGACGGCAAGGTCGTGCTCACCGGCTTCGGCATCGCCGTGGCCGAGGGTGAGAACGACGTCACGAGCACCGGCTCCCCGGCCGGCTCCCCCGGTTACATCGCCCCGGAACGGCTGCGCGGCGAGCGCGACGGCCCGTACTCCGACCTGTGGTCGCTGGGCGCCACGCTCTACTTCGCCGTCGAGGGCGTGCCCCCGCACCCCGCCGAGACGCCCGCCGCGGTGGTCGGCCGGGTGCTCGCCGGACCGCCCCGCACACCTGAGCGGGCCGGCGTGCTGGGCCCGGTGCTGATGGCGATGCTGGCCCCCCTCCCCGTGGCCCGGCCGGCGTTCGACGCCGTCTTCCGGATGCTCGAGGAGGCCGTGCTCGGCCGTACCGCCGCGGAGTTCGCCCTCCCCCCGCTCCCCGCGGGTCCCGTGCCGGGCTTCTCTCCCGGAGACGCCGGGGGGATCGCCGGAGAGGCCGGAGGAGCCGCCGGGGGCGTCGCGGACGCTCCGCCCGCTCCCGCCGTCCCGCAGCCCGCCGGGCCGGAATCCGCCGGGCCGCAGCCTGCCGGGCCCCCTCCGAGCCGGTGGACGCGTGAGGACTCCGGGTCCGCGCCGGCCGCCGCCTCCCCCGGGCGGACGGCCCGGGCTCCCCGGAGCAGCCGGGCACTGCTGTGGGCCGCGGCCGAGGTGGGCGGGATCGCGGCGGTCATCGGCGTCTCCCTGGGCGTCGGCCACCTCGTCTCGACCGGCGACGAACCGCCCCCGCCCGTACGGCTGAGCGAGAAGCCGGGCGCCTTCACCGCTCCCGTGGACCTGTGCGGGCTGATCCCGCAGGAGAGGGCCGAGCAGCTCCTTCCCGCCCTGACCGGCGGCGGCAAGCCCACCGACGCGGGCGGCTGCGAGTGGACGACCCGCGGCCAGGGACTGTCCGTCACCTTGGCCGGTCAGGGCGAGCAGTGGGGCAAGAGCCCGCGTCAGGCCCACGAGCGGTTCGTCAACCAGCGCAACTCCACCATCCCCAGCGGCCAGCTCACCTGGGAGTGGCCGGAGATCTCCGCCGCGGTCCGTTCGGCCCGCAGCACCGGCCCGCTGACGGTGAAGCCGGTCGGGGAGGAGGCGTTCGGCCACGACCTCTACGACAACCGCAGGACCGACGGGCTCGAGCACAGCTACGTGACCTTCCGCGTCGACAACCTGGTCATCGAGGTCGGTTACGCCGTGGTGGACGACAGCAAGGACGGCCCCGCCATCCAGAGCGGCGCCCACACCGCCGCGACCTGGGTCGCGGACGCGTTGAACAAGCAGAGGGCAGCGGGATGAACCAGGCAGACAACCCCCGGTCGCAGGGCAGGCACGCCGGTCCCGCGCCGGCCGCCGGCACGTGGGGGCAGGACCCGCTCGGCCCCCGGAACCCGGGTCCGGCCTCGCTGGAGCTGCTGATCAGACGGGACGGCCCGCTGCCGCCAGCCCGGACCGCGCTGGTCGGTCTGGCCGTGCTGGACCGGCTCACGGCCGTGCACCACCACGGCACGCCCCACGGCGACGTCCGGCCCGGCTCGGTGCTCGTCGGCCCGGACGATCAGGTGACCCTGGCCGCGCCGTCTCTGCGGGATCCGGTCTTCACCGCCCCGGAGGGCGTCACCGGCCCCGCCGCCGACCTGTGGTCCCTGGGCGCGACCCTCTTCACCGCCGTCGAGGGCCGGCCGCCCGCTCCCGGCGCCTCGCTGTACAAGGCGGGCCCGCTCGGCCCCGTCCTGATCCGCCTGCTGGCCGGCGACCCCGCGCTCCGCCCCGGCCCGGCCGAGTTGCGCGGCCTGCTGGCCGAGGCCGCCCGGCTCTCCGCCCCGCAGCTCCCGGCGCTGCCTCCCGCGCCCGCGCCGTGGCCCGTCCCCGGATCCGCCTCACCCACCTCGGGACCCGTCCCACCCGTTCCCGGGGCCGTCCCACCCGTTCCCGGGAGCGACCTGCCCGGACCCGTCCCGCCCGCCCCCGGGAGCGACCTGCCCGATCCCGGATCCGTCCCGCCGGAGGGGCGGGACCACCGTGACGGCCGCGACATGACCGTGCCGTTCCGGAGCCAGGGCTCCCTCCCGGACGCACCCGTACCCGCGTCCCTCCCCACCGGCACGCCCGCGGAAGGGCCCGCCGGAGGACCCGGCAGGGGATTCACCGGAGGACCCGATGGAGGACCCGGTGGGGGAGCAGCCGCCCCGGTGGCCGGGGCACTCGCCGCCCCCGGACCGGTCCCGCACCCCTCCGCGCCCCCGCCTCCTCCGGCGGCGCAGGCCGGCCCTCCGCCCGCGGTGGACGACGCCCGTGTCCGCCCCGGGCAGGAGCCCGCCGTGGACCCTGCTGTGAACCCCACCGCGGACCCCGCCGCGGACCTCACCATGGACCCCGCCGCGGACCTCACCATGGACCCCGCCATGGACCCCGTCGTGCGCTCCGCGGGACGCCCCGCGCGCCGCGGCTCCGGGCAGGGCGTGCTGGTGCCCCGCTCGATCGTGGTGCTGACGGCCGTGATCCTGGTGAGCATGGCGGCCGCCATCGGCGTCCTGCTCGTCCCCGTGCTCGACGGCGGAGAGGAGGGCGCCGCCGCCCCCTCCGGGACCAGGGGCCGCTTCGCCACCGCCCCCCGCGCCTGCAGCCTGCTCACCGACGAGCAGGCCGCCCAGGCCGTCCCCGCCTTCAACAGCTCCGAGGTCGAGACCGCCGAGTGCAACTGGCTGACCAGTGACTGGCGCTCGCCGAGCTCGGAGAAGTTCGACCTGGTGGTCCGGTTGGTCGCCCAGGAACAGGACGGCTCGGAGGTCCAGCGGGCGAAGGAGTATCTCGCCGGCAAGAAGAAGGACGCCGCGGACAAGGCCGCCACCGACGGGGCGCTGCCGCCGCAGGACCTGAAGGGTGTCGGCGAGGAGGCCTTCATCGCCGGCGGTCACCAGAAGATCGACGTCTACGGCGAGTCCTACCGGGTCACCATCGTCCTGCGCGTCAGCAACCTCGTCGCTGAGGTCCAGTACAAGCGCGGCGGGGTCGCGCAGGACACCGACGGCCGCGTCGCGCGCAACGCCACGCAGGCGGCCCGCTGGGTCGCCGACGCGCTGCAGGCCCAGGGCTGAGCGACAAGGACTGAGCAACGAGGGCTGAGCGACGAGGTCATCGCCGCGACATATCGCGAATGGAACCCGGGTGGGGGGACCGTTCGTTGGACGGGCGACGCAGAATGGCACCAGGCGGGGCGTGCGCTCCGCGTTCGGAGGATGTTGAGGATGTCGCCCATCCAGAAGTACGCGATCGGCGCCGGAGCGGCCGTAGTGCTCTCGTTGATCTTCCTGCCGAATTGGCTGGCCCTGCTGGTCGTCCTCGGCGTCGTCGCCGCCCCGGTCGTCGGCTACATGATGCTCGACCCGTCGCAGCGCGAGCGGCTCAGGCGCGCCCGCCGCAGGGGCATCGGCCGCTGAGGGGACGTCGGCCGCCGAGCGGCGCGGAGGGATCCGCCCCGGGAGCGGTGGATTCCGGGAGCGGGCCCTCAGCCGCCGGGGGCACGGCCCCGGCGGGCGCGCGACGGGCCGGGCCCGGCGGCCTGCGGGCCGAGCCGGGCACAGGACGGACCGGCAACAGGACGGGCCGGTGCAGGACGGGCCGGGTGCAGGACGGGCCGGAGACCTGGCCGTGAGCCGGACGGCCAGGCGGCCGGTCGCGGCGGTCAGGCCGCGGCGGCCTCGGCGATCTCGCCCTCCACGCGGCGGGTGACCTTGCGCTCGAACACGAACGACAGCAGCGGCACGGTGCCGGCCAGCATCACGCCGAGGATGTACTGCCACGTCCAGCGGGCCTTCATCCCCAGGTTCATCGCGGTCACCAGATAGACCATGTAGAGGAAGCCGTGGATCGGGGAGACGATCTTCGACGGCCCCTCGATGCCGAAGCCGTACCTGAGCACGATGCACACGGTCAGGACGAGCAGCATCACACCGACGATGTACGCCATGACTCGGAAGGGCTTGAGGGCGGATTCCACGGTCATCTACCTCGGGTCTGGGTGGGGTGGGGGTCGGGATCTCAACGATATGCGGGGTCAGACGGCGGCCGGTCGCGACCGTTCCCCGGGGCCGGGGCCCGCGTCCGGGCCGGGCTCGCCGCCGGGCTCTCCCCCGGGCTCCGCGCCCGCCGCGGAGGCGGCCTTCCCGCTCCGCACGGCGTCGCGGACGAAGTGCCACCACATGAAGACGGCGAACAGGCCGAAGATCCACCACTGGCCGGCGTAGGCGAGGTTCCGCCAGGTCAGCACGCCCGACTCGGTCGGCGCGGGAGCCGCGACCGGCTCGGGGGCGACCGCCGGGGCGGGAGACTGGGAGGTGGCGACCACGTAGCCGTCGCGCAGCCGCACGCCCTGCCAGAGGTTGATCAGCTCCGCCGAGGACACGGTCAGCACCTGGCCCTCCGGCAGCTGCCGGACCCGGCGCGGCACGCTGTCGGTCCCCTCCGACGCCCGGAGGCGGCCGGTGACGGCGACCTTCCCCTCCGGCACGGCCGTCGCCGGGTCGCCGGGGGCGGACACGGCGCCGCGCACGACCGGGATCGCGGTGCCGTCGCCCAGGTCGAGCGCGGTGACGATCCACAGGCCCTCGTCCCTGCCGGGCACCAGGAGTTGCCGGGAGGCGTCGTAGACGCCCTCGGCGCTCACCCGGCGGCCCACCAGGTCGCTCGTCAGGTGCTCGCCGGGCCGGGTGAGCGTGCCCACCGCGACCGGGGCGGGGTCCCGGGCGGCCTGCGGCCTGCCGGAGTCCTCGAAGACCCCGAGCTGCCAGCGGCCGAGCAGCCCACACACGGCGAGGGCTCCGATCGCGAGAAGGTGGAGCACCATCACGCGTGGAGAGAGCAGGATCCGGAGCATGCCACAACGCTATCCGCCCGTGACGGCGGTCCCGTCCCCAGGACCTCGCCACGCCGTGTCGCCGGCCGCCGCCGCCCTCCGCGACGGCCGCCGCCCTTCACGACGGCTGCCGGCGGCCGCGGACGGGCCGTGCGGGCCCGTTCCGGCGGCGTTCCCGGTACGGTTCCACCGGCGGCGCGACCTCAAGCCTGTGTTGAAAAGTCGTCATCTGTCGCTAAAGTCGATCCATGTCTGATCCCCAGATCGATCCAGCAGGGAACACCCAGCAGTTCCGCGCGTTCGCGCAGCGGAAGGACCCCGAGGAGGCGGTGCAGGAGCGGCGCTCCCCCATCGTGCCGATCGTGGTCGCCGTGCTCGCGGTGGCGATCGTCGCCGCCGTCGCCGCCTACCTGATCCTCTGATCATCTGACGGGGCGCCGGCCGCCCCGCCGCCGCCCCGTGTCCGCCAGCGCCGACGGTTTCGCCTTCGGCGCTTTTCGCATGCCCGGGCACGGACGCATACCGACCGGACGGTCTCCGTGGTGGCGGGATGGACGCGGGCGGGCCCGGTAGCTACATTGGACCATGAGTCCAATAAGGGGAGAGCGGATGAAGACCCGTCCGGGGATCACCATCATCGGCTCCGGCTTCGCCGGGCTGTGCACGGGGATCAAGCTGAAGGAAGCCGGCTACCACGACTTCGTGATCCTGGAGAAGGCCGACGAGCTCGGCGGCACCTGGCGGGACAACACCTACCCCGGCTGCGCCTGCGACGTGCCCTCCCACATGTACTCCTTCTCCTTCGAGCTCAACCCCCGCTGGTCGCGGATGTTCTCCCCGCAGGAGGAGATCTGGGACTACATGCGCGCCTGCGCGGCCCGGCACGGCCTCGGCCCGCACCTGCGCTTCGGCAAGGAGGTCGTCTCCCTGGAGTACGACGACGCCGCCCGGCACTGGCGGGTCGGCACCGCCGACGGTGAGACGTTCACCACCAACGCGGTCGTCTCAGGCATCGGCGCGCTGCACATCCCGTCGTTCCCCGACATCCCGGGACGGGAGCGCTTCCGCGGCCCGGCCTTCCACTCCGCAGGGTGGGACCACTCGGTGGACCTGACGGGCAAGCGGGTCGCGGTGGTCGGCACCGGGGCCTCGGCGATCCAGTTCGTCCCCGAGATCGCCGAACGGGCCGCGCACCTGACCGTCTACCAGCGCACCGCCCCCTGGATCCAGCCCAAGCCCGACTTCGCCCTCCCGGAACGGGCCAAGAGGCTGCTCGAACTCCCGGGCGCGGCCCGCGCGCTGCGGGGCGCCATCTACTGGGCGCTGGAGACCCGCGCGGTCGGCTTCGCCGTCGACCCCCGGTTGATGAGGGTGCACGAGGCGCTGGCCCGCCGCCACCTGGAGCGGCAGGTCGCCGACCCGGAGCTGCGCGCCAAGCTGACCCCCGACTACACGATCGGCTGCAAGCGCATCCTGCTCTCCAGCGACTACTATCCCGCGCTCACCCGGGAGAACGTCGACCTGGTGACGGACCGGATCACCGAGATCCGCGAGGATTCCGTCGTCGACGCCACCGGCCGCCGGACCGGGGCCGACGTGATCGTCTACGGCACCGGCTTCAAGGTCGTGGACGCGCTGAACGAGCAGCACATCACCGGCCGGGGCGGCCTCAAGATCCAGGATGCCTGGCAGGACGGGGTCGAGGCCTACCACGGCGTCACCGTCTCGGGCTTCCCCAACCTGTTCTTCCTGCTCGGCCCCAACACCGGCCTGGGCCACAACTCGGTCGTCTTCATGATCGAGTCCCAGGTCCACTACGTGCTCGAGTGCCTGCGGCTGCTCTCCAGGAGCCGGGCCAGGGCGCTGGACGTGCGGCCCGGGGCCCAGCGCGCCTTCAACGACCGCCTGCAGCGGCGCCTGTCCGCCCTGGTCTGGAACGAGGGCGGCTGCCGCAGCTGGTACCTCGACGAACGCGGCGTCAACCGCACCACCTGGCCGGGCTTCACCTTCGAGTACTGGGCGCGCACCCGGAGGGTGAAGCCCGGCGACTACGAGCTCATCCGCTGACCTTCCGGCGCGGGCCGCCCGGACGGGGACGTCCCCCGGGCCGGACGGTCCGGGAGACGTCGCGGCGCGCCGCGGTCAGCGGACCGGCGAGACGACCAGGGCGCTCCCGCCGCCCCGGCGCGAGGGCTCGGCGACCGCCTGGAGCCTGCCGCGGCCGAGGAACTCCACCGCGGTGGCCGCGCCGATCTCCGGGTTGAGGACCAGGGTGTGCCCGCGCCCGGTCAGCTCGGCGCCGTAGCGGTCGATGAACGCCTGCTCGGCCTGGGTCTGGGCGGTGTTGCGCTGGGTGGCCCGGGGCGCGGCGAGGGCCTCCGGCAGGGACATGCCGAGCTCCCAGCGGTTGAGGAGGATCTGCAGCACGGTCGTGATGATCGTGGACCCGCCGGGCGAGCCCAGCGCGAGCAGCGGCTTCCCGCCGGCGAGGACGATCGTCGGCGCCATGGACGAGCGGGGCCGCTTGCCGGGGCCGGGCAGGTTCGGGTCGCCGGGGGCCGGGCCGAAGGTGAAGTCGGTCAGCTCGTTGTTGAGCAGGAAGCCCCGGCCGGGCACGACGACGCCGTTCCCGCCGGTCGACTCGATGGTGATGTTGTAGGCGACCACGTTCCCCCAGCGGTCCGCCACCACCAGGTGGGTGGTCTCCGGCCCCTCGGGCGCCTCCCGCACGGTGTCCGCCGGCGAGGCCGCCGGGCAGGGCCCGTACTCCCCGTCGGGCTCGCCCGCCGGGGCCGGGTGCGCCATCGCCCGCCCGGTGACCAGGCAGGCGCGCTCCTTGGCGAAGCCGTCGGACAGCAGCTGCCCCAGCGGGACGCCGGGTACGTCGCCGACGTACTTACCACGGTCGGCGAAGGCGAGCCGGGAGGCCTCCAGGTACTCGTGCACGCCGGCCTCCGGCAGGGCCTCGAGGATGTTCAGCGCCTCGCCGACCGTGGAGCCGCCGGAGGACGGGGGCGCCATGCCGTAGACGTCCATGCCCCGGTAGGTGACCTTGGTCGGCGGCCGCTCCAGCGCCCGGTAGGACCTCAGGTCCGACAGCTCCATCAGGCCCGGCCGGACGGTGCGGGTGGAGCCGGGCGTCACCGGCGGCCTCTTCACGGTGGCCACGATCTCCTCGCCGAGCCGCCCGCCGTACAACCAGCGCGGGCCGTACCGGCCGAGCAGGCGGTAGGTCTCGGCCAGCTCGGGGTTGCGGAAGGTGGAGCCGACCCTCGGCGGCGCGCCGCCGGGCAGGAAGAGCTTCGCGGTGGAGGTGAGGTCCGCGAAGCGGGCGGCGTTGGCCGCGGTCTGGTCGTGGAAGGTCTGGTCCACGGTGAAGCCCTTGCGCGCGACCTCGATGGCGGGCTGCAGCGCCTGGCGGAGCGAGAGCGTGCCGAAACGGCGCAGCGCCAGCTCCCACTGGGCCACGCTGCCGGGCACGCCCGCCGACAGGCCGCTGGTGACGGCCTCCTCGAACGGGACCCCCTCCAGGGACGTCGCCGTCATCGCCGCCGGGGCCGTCTCGCGGCCGTCGATGGTGTGCACCTTCCCGCGCCGCGCGTCGTAGTAGAGGAGGAACCCGCCCCCGGCCAGCCCGGCCGAGTAGGGCTCGGTGACGCCGAGCACGGCCGCCGCCGCGACCGCCGCGTCCACGGCGTTGCCGCCGCGCCGCAGCACCCGCAGGGCGGCCTCGCTCGCGTCGAGGTCCACGGTGGAGACCGCGCCGCCGTACCCCTCGGCGACGGCCGTCTTGCGGGGGCCGCCGGACTTGCCGGTCCCGGCGTCGTGCGGGGTGGCGCCTTGCGGGGCGGGCGGGGCGGGCGGCGACGCCGCGGCGGGCTGGACGAGTACGGCGGAGCCGGCCAGCAGGACCCCGACGAGCGGTACGACAGAGCGATGAGTGATCATATGTCCTCCCGCGCTGAGCTTTACCCAACTTGTCAGGGTTGTCAGCACCTGTACCGCCGGGGATGTAGCGCCCCTTCCGCCACCCGGTGGACGTGCGGCCCGGACGGGCGGACGTAGGGTTCTGACGTGCGCACCCGACCCCGCTGGACCGACCGGCTGCTCCCGCTGATCCTGGGGGCGGTCCAGGTCGCGACCAACGCCGGGGCCGAGCGGAACCAGCCGGAGAGCGTCCCGGCGGACCTGTTCGGCAACGCCCTGCTGCTGGCCGGGGGGCTCGCCCTGGCCCTGCGCCGCCGCCACCCGGTGCTCACCCTGGTCCTCACGATGGCCACGATGGTCGTCTTCGTCAGCCGGGGCCACGCCTACGGGCCGATCTTCTTCAGCCCGGCCGTCGCGCTCTTCAACGCTCTCCTGCGCGGCCACCGGCGGGCCGCCTGGACCGCCGCGGCCGCCGATTACGTGTTCTTCCTCGTGCACACCACCTGGCTGGCCCCCGTGCCCAGCCCCGGCCTGTGGCACTCCATCGCGATCGCGGCCGTCATGGGCGTCCTGATGGCGGCCGGCGAGTTCGTCCGGGTCCGGCGGGAGCGCGAGGCCGAGCGCAGGAGCGCCGAGGCGGAGCACCGGGCCGAGCAGGAGCGGACCGCGCGGGAGGAGGCCCGGCGGCAGGCCAGCGAGGAGCGGCTGAGCATGGCCCAGGAGCTGCACGACGTGCTCGCCCACAACATCTCGCTCATCCATGTGCAGGCATCCACTGCGCTGCACCTGATCGACGACCACCCCGAGCAGGCCCGCACCGCGCTCGCCACCATCAAGCACGCGTCCAAGGACGTGCTCACCGAGATGCGCTCGGTGATCGGCGTGCTCCGCGACGGGGCGCCGCGCTCCCCCACGGCCGGGCTCGACCGGCTGGAGGAGCTGGTGGAGCGGAGCGGCCTGGCCGTCACCGTGGAGACCTCCGGCCGCGTGCGGCCGCTCCCGCCCGGTGTGGACCGGGCCGGGTACCGCATCGTGCAGGAGGCCCTCACCAACGCGCGCCGGCACGCTCCCGGCGCGGAGGTCACGGTCCTGCTGGAGTACGGTCCCCGCGAGCTGCTGATCCGGGTCACCGACTCCGGCGGCGACCCCCCGGTGCCGAGCCCCGACGAGGTCCTGGGCGGCGGGAACGGCATCCCCGGCATGCGGGAGCGGGCCGCCGCCCTCGGCGGCACGCTGACGACGGGTCCCTGCGGGCGGGGGTTCCGGGTCGAGGCCCGGCTGCCCGTGCCGGAGACGTCCGCCCTTCCCGGTGCGGGCGCCGCGCCTCCCGCCCCCGGGGCGGGCACCAGACGGGACACCGCCTCCCCCGCACCCGGGAGGAACACCGTCCGCCGCGCCGCGGCCCCCGCACCGGAGGAGGCACAGTGATCAAGATCGTCCTCGCCGACGACCAGGCCCTGGTCCGGGCCGGCTTCCGGGCGCTGCTCGACGCCCAGCCCGACATGACCGTGGTCGCCGAGGCCTCCGACGGCGCCGAGGCCCTCGTCCTGGCCGCCGAGCACCACCCGGACGTGGTCCTGATGGACATCCGCATGCCCGGCCTGGACGGGCTGGCCGCCACCCGGCGCATGCCCCCCGGGCCGAGGATCGTCATCCTGACCACGTTCGAGCTGGACGAGTACGTCTTCGAGGCCCTGCGCGGCGGCGCCAGCGGCTTCCTGGTCAAGGACACCGAGCCCGCCGAGCTGATCCAGGCCGTCCGGGTCGTCGCCGCCGGTGACGCCCTGCTCTCCCCCGGCGTCACCCGGAGGCTGATCGCCGAGTACGCCAGCCGCGCCAAGGAGCCCTCCGCCGCGTTCGACGTATCCGTGCTCACCGAGCGCGAGCGCGAGGTCCTCGCCCTGGTCGGCACCGGCATGACCAACGACGAGATCGCCCAGGAGCTGTTCATGAGCCCGGCCACGGCCAAGACCCACGTCAGCCGCGCCATGGCGAAGCTCCACGCCCGCGACCGCGCCCAGCTCGTCGTCATCGCCTACGAGTCCGGCCTGGTCCGCCCCGGCTGGGCCTGAAAGCTCGCGGCTCGACCGGGTGTTTGCGATACTCGCCGTGTTCACGAGAACACGAAGGGACACGTGATCATGGCCATGACGTCACCGCGGCGCCCCGCCGATCTGCGGCCCACCCCCGAGACCGCGTCCCAGCCCCTGCCCAGCACCGCGCGCGAACTGTTCGACGCGCTCCCGCAGCTGCCCGGACTGCGGGCCGAGGTCATCGACGGGAGCCTGATAGTGAGTCCGGTGGGAACCCCCGAGCACGGCTGGACCGCCACACTGCTCTACCACGCCCTCCAGTCACTGGTCATGGAACGTGACTGGCGCGCATATGTCGGCAACGTCGACGTCTGCATCGACGGTCCGCGCGACCCGGTCGAGCCGGACTTCGTCCTGGCTCCGGCCGACTGCCCCCGGTGGGGTGAGCGCGAACTGCTCTCCTCCGGGCTGTTCATGGTCGCCGAGATCGTCTCCCCCGGCAGCGTCGCCAACGACCGGGAGAGGAAGCCCGGGATCTACGCGACGGGGCGGATCCCCGTCATGCTCCTCGTCGACCCCGTCGCCAGTCCCGCGACCGTGACGGTCTTCAGCAACCCCCGGGACGGTGCTTACCGGACCGTCTCGCGCGTCGCCGTCGGCGACCCCCTCCACCTCCCCGCACCCGTCGACTTCACGCTGGACACCGCGGTCCTGGAGAAAGCCCTCGGGTAGGTCCCCGCGCCGCCTCCAGGCGGACCCGCCCGGTGAGCCCGGACACACGAACATAACCCTGGGTGAGTGAAAAGTGACTGTTCGCGCTCTCCGGAGGAGGTTAGCGTTCGGGCCGTGGGCACCTGGGCGGGGGGCGTTCGTTGAGCGCGGGAGCGGTCGCGCTGTTCACCGGGGGGTTCGCCGCCGGGCTGGTGGCGGGCACCGCGTCGTGCACGGCGGTGCAGGGCGGGCTGCTGGCGGGGCTGACGCCGAGAGCGGGGCTGACTCCGGGCGCGGCCCGGACCCGACCGGCCCTCCGGACGGCCCGGACCCGGCAGACCCCTGAGACGCCCCCGACCCGGCAGGCCCCGGAAGCGCCTCCGAACCAGCAGTTCCCTGAATCATCCCCGACCCGGCAGGCTCCTGAAGCGCCCCGGGTCCAGGCGGTCTTCAGGGCGTCCCGGAGCCGCGGCTCGGGCTGTCACGCGCCTGCGGACCGGTCGGGCCCGAAGGCCGTGGCCCTGTTCCTGGCCGGGCGGTTCACCTCCCATGTCGCGGCCGGGGCCCTGCTCGGCCTGCTCGGCTCCGCCGTCCGGCCGGGGCCCTCGGCACGCGCCGTGCTGCTCGTCGCCGCCGGGATCACCGTCGCCGGTTTCGGGCTCCGCATGCTCGTCCGCAGGCGGGCGCCCCGCCCGCCGCGCGTGCCGGCCGATCCCGGAGCCGCCCCGGAGACCCGGTGTTCCGGCGCCCCCGCTCCCGAGAGCGCGGGTCCTGAGGGCTCCGGCCTTGGAACCGACGCTCCTGGAGCCGACGCGCCGCCGGGCGGCGCGTCACCGGGCGGGGCGCGGGCCCTGCTGCTGGGCGCGGTGACGATCCTTATGCCCTGCGGGGTCACGCTCAGCGCCGAGGCGGCGGCGGTGTCCACCGGCTCGGCGGCGGGCGGGGCGGCCGTCATGGCCGGATTCGCCCTGGGCAGCGCACCCGCCTTCGCGCTGCTGGGACTGGCGCTGCGGCGGCTGGCCTCGACCCGGCTGGCGGCGCTGGCGGGCGTGGCCGTACTGGTGACCGGCCTGTGGACGGCCGGCTCGGGACTCCGGCTGGGCGGCTGGCTCCCCTCCCCCGGCGCTCCGGCCGCGGCCGCGCCGACGGCAGGGCCGGCAGGCGCGAGCGGCGTCCAGCGGATCGAGATCTGGGCCACCGGCCGCGGCTACCGGCCCGGGGTCGTCACCGCCCGCGCGGGAGCGCCCGTCGAACTCGTCTTCCGCCTCACCGGCGCACCGGGCTGCACCCGGACGCTGACCCTCGACGGCCGGGACGTGGTCCTCCCCGCCACCGTACGGCTCGCCCCACGCGGTCCGGGATCGCTGCGCTACGTCTGCTCCATGGGGATGTACACCGGCTTCGTTAACTTCGTCGGCTAAATCCCCGGCACGGAAGCCCTGATTACGCTCCGCTTACAATCGGCCACATGCGAATCTGTGCCTTGTCGGCGAGGAGCCGACGGGGAGGACGACATGAGGTGGTGGCCGGACGATCCGGAGATGGCGACGGCGGCCCCGGTGCCCGCCCCTCGAGGCGTCGAGCACGGCAGCGGACGGGACGGCGGGAGCGACCCGGTGACCGGCGCCCCGGGCCACGCCTCCGCCGGTGACGGCGGCGCACGGCGCGGGCGCGGCCCGAAGACCCGCGGCCGTCACCGGCCGGACGGCGAGGAGCCCGGGCGTGCGGACTCAGGGCGCGAGGACCCAGGGCCCGAGGACCCAGGGCGCGAGGAGTTCAGGCGCGAGGACCCAGGGCGCGACGAGCTCGGAAGCGAAGACGAGACCACCCTGATCCTGGCCGCGCAGCGCGGCGACGCGCAGGCCGCGCATCTGCTCGGCCGCCGCCACGCGCAGCGCGGTGACCGCTCGGCGGCGCGGTACTGGTGGGAGCTGGCGGCGGCCGCGGGCAACCTGGACAGCGCCTACAACCTCGGCGTGTGGCACGACAAACACGGCGGCCTCGACGAGGCGGTGCGCTGGTACGAGCTGGCCGCGGGCGCCGGCGACGCCGAGGCCGCGCTGAACCTGGCGACGCTCCTGCTGGACAAGCACGGGGACCTGGCGGCGGCCCGGCGGTGGTTCGAGGCGGCGGCCCGCGCGGGCTCCCGGCCCGCCGCCCGGCGGCTCGCCCTGATCTGCGAGGACGCCGGCGAGACGCGGCAGGCGGCGGAGTGGCACCGCGGGGCCGCGCTCGACGGCGACCTGGCCTCCGCCCACGACCTGGGGTTCCTCGCCTACGCCTGCGGGGAGGAGGACGAGGCGCTGCGCTGGTGGGAGACCGCCGCCCGGGGCGGCCACGCGGGAGCCGCCTACCATCTCGGCCTGCTCCTGGCCGCGCACCGGGATCCGGAGGGCGCCGAGGTGTTCTACCGGCTGGCCGCCCAGCAGGAGCAGCCCGGCGCCGCCTCCCGGCTCGGCGCGATCGCGCTGTCCCGCGGGGACCTGCGCGCCGCCCGCGCCTGGTTCGAGCAGGCGGCGCAGGCGGGGCGGGTCGGCGACCAGCGGACGGCCGGGTTCGTGTGCGTGGGGCTGGACGACCCGCAGGCCGCGGCCCACTGGTTCGGCCGGGCGGCGGCCTGCGGAGACGCGGAGTCCGCCTTCAACTTCGGGTTGCTGCTCGTCGCCGAACTGGCCGACCTGGAGGGCGGACGGCACTGGCTCCGGCAGGCGGCGCTGGCCGGGCACCGGCAGGCCGCGGCGGAGCTGGAGGCGCTGCTCTCCGCGACCGGGGCGGCGCCCGAGCCCTGCGGCCCCCGCCCGGGCGAGCCGCGGCCGCAGGCGGCGGCGCCGCTGCCGTGGAACCGCGCCACCGAGCCCGAGCTGGTCGCGCGGGCGGAGCTGACCGCCGCGGCGACGGCCCGCCGGGGCGGCCCCGAGCTCCGTGCCGAGGACCTGACCGAGATCCTCGGCACCTGGGACCTGGTCACCCGGCCGCTGCTCGACCACACCTGCGTCGTGGCGTGGCTGACCGAGCGGAGCGGGCTGCATCGCGGCTCCGTCGAGCACCTCGGTTCGGTCCGGGCCACGCTTCTGCGGCCGGGCAGCGCGCCCTGGCCGACCCCGGCCGAGGTCGAGCACGTCCTGGTCACCGCCCGTGAGCTGCGGGCCCGTCTGGCGGCGGACTGATCCGGACCGCGGGCCCGGCGCGGCGACGCCGGATCCGGCGGAGCCCGTGCGGCTCATCCCTCCCGCGCCGGCGTAGCCCGTCCGCGCACGGCGGCACCGCGCTTGCCGGAGCAGTGCCGGTCAGCTCCGTGCCCGTCAGAGCAGTGCCGGTCAGCTCCGTGCCCGTCAGAGCAGTTCCGGTCAGCACCGTGCCCGTCAGAGCCGTCGCCAGGCCTCGGTCAGCACGGAGCGGAGGATCGACTCGATCTCGTCGAACTCCTTCGGGCCGCAGATGAGCGGCGGGGCGAGCTGGATCACGGGGTCCCCCCGGTCGTCGGCCCGGCAGTACAGGCCCGCCTCGAAGAGCGCCTGCGAGAGGAACCCGCGGAGCATCCGCTCGGACTCGGCGGCGGTGAACGTCTCCTTGGTCGCCTTGTCCTTGACGAGCTCGATGCCCCAGAAGAACCCGGAGCCGCGCACGTCGCCGACGATCGGCAGGTCGAGCAGGCGCTCCAGCGTCGCGCGGAAGACCGGCTCGTTGCGGGTCACGTGGCCGAGCAGGTCCTCACGCTCGAAGAGGTCCAGGTTGGCCAGGGCCACGGCCGCGGAGACGGGGTGGCCGCCGAAGGTGTAGCCGTGGGCGAACATCTCGGTGGGGTTCTTGAACGGCTCGAATAGGCGCTCGGATGCGATCATCGCGCCGATCGGCGAGTAGCCGCTCGTCATGCCCTTGGCACAGGTGATGATGTCGGGCACGTAGTCGAACTTCTGCCCGCCGAACATGGTGCCCAGCCGGCCGAAGGCGCAGATGACCTCGTCGGAGACGAGCAGCACGTCGTAGGCGTCGCAGATCTCGCGCAGGCGCTGGAAGTAGCCGGGCGGCGGCGGGAAGCAGCCGCCGGCGTTCTGCACCGGTTCGACGAAGACGGCGGCCACGGTCTCCGGGCCCTCCATCTCGATGGCGCGGGCGACCCGCTCGGCGGCCCAGTGGCCGTACTGCTCCGGGGTCATGCCGGGCACGCCGGTGATCTCGTCGGCGCGGTAGTGGTTGGTGTTCGGCACCCGGACCGAGCCCGGCACCAGCGGCTCGAACATCTGCTTGAAGGCCGGCACGCCGGTGATCGACAGGGCGCCCTGGGTGGTGCCGTGGTAGGCGATCTGGCGGCTGATGACCTTGTGCTTGAGCGGCCTGCCAGTGATCTTGAAGTACTGCTTGGCGAGCTTCCAGGCCGTCTCCACGGCCTCACCGCCGCCGGTGGTGAAGAAGACCCGGTTGAGGTCGCCGGGGGCCTGCTCGGCCAGGCGCCCGGCGAGCTCGGCCGCCTTGGGGTGCGCGTACGACCACAGCGGGAAGAAGGCCAGCTCCTGGGCCTGCTTGGCGGCGGCCTCGGCCAGCTCGCTGCGGCCGTGCCCGGCCTGCACGACGAAGAGCCCGGCCAGTCCGTCGAGGTAGCGCCTGCCGCGCGCGTCGTAGACGTAGGCGCCCTCACCCCGCGTGATCATCGGCACGTCGGCGTCGGCGTACGGACCGTGCCGGGTGAAGTGCAGCCACAGGTTCTCCTGCGCGGCCTTCATGATCGACGCCACGTCGGTGTTCTCGGGGTGCGTCATCGCCATCTTCCCTCGGTGAGCTGGGCTGCCCACAGTGTGCACATCCGGAGAGGGTCTTGACAAGTGAAAGCGTTGACACAGATCCGGATGACATTGGAATCCGAACCCCATCAATCCAAGTACAACGAAATCAGCGACACCTTCCGGTGGCCTGGCCGTCCGCGGCGGAGCGGCCCGCCGGAGACGGCGGAGAGCGCGGCCGGTCGGCGGCTGTGCTCCAATAGGGGGGAACCAGCTGTCGAGATGCGGGGGAGAGCGTTGACTCCTGACGAGATCGAGGGCGCCGTCGCCGCGGAGCTGCCCCGGGCGATCGATGACCTCAAGCGGCTCGTCTCCATTCCCTCGGTGGCCTTCCCCGGCCACCCGGAGGAGCCGGTGCGGGCGGCCGCCGCGCTGACGGAGGAGCTGCTGCGCGACGCCGGGCTGCCGCACGTCCAGCAGATCCCGGTGGAGGGCAGCTTCCCCGCCGTCTACGCCGAGGCCCCCGCCCCGCCCGGCGCGCCGACCGTGCTGCTCTACGCCCACTACGACGTCCAGCCCGCGGGCGACCCCGCGCTCTGGCGGACCCCCGCCTTCGAGCCGACGGAGATCGACGGGGCCGTCTACGGCCGGGGCGCCGCCGACGACAAGTCCGGTGTCATCTCCCACGTCGCCGCGCTCCGTGTCTTCCGGAGCCGCTTCCCGGTGGGCGTGAAGGTCATCATCGAGGGCCAGGAGGAGTACGCCGGGGAGCGCCTGGAGGCGTTCGTCGAGCGCAACCCCGAGCTGGTCCGGGCCGACGCGATGGTCATCGCCGACACCGGCAACCCGAGGGTGGGCGACCCGTCGGTGACCACCTCGCTGCGCGGCATGGGCGCGTTCACCGTCGAGGTCCGCACGCTCAAGGAGCCTCTGCACAGCGGCTCCTTCGGCGGCGCCGCCCCGGACGCCCTCGCGGCGCTCATCCGGATGCTGGCCGCGCTGCACGACGACCACGGCGACATCCGCGTCCCCGGCCTGCCCCGCGGCACCTTCCTGGGGGTCGGGCCGACGGAGGAGGAGTTCCGCGAGACGGCCGGGGTGCTGGACGGGGTCTCCCTGGTCGGCTCCGGCTCACTGGCCGACCGCCTCTGGGCGTCCTACGCCATCACCGTCACCGGCCTGGACGTGCCGACGGTCTCCGGGGCGATCAACGCGGTCCAGCCCATGGCGCGGGCCCGCGTCACCGTGCGCGTGCCCCCGGCGGGCGACCCCAAGACGACCATCGAGGCCGTGGTGGACTTCCTCCAGCAGGCCGCCCCCTGGGGCGTGCAGGTGGACTTCACCGACTACACGATGGGCTCCGGCTTCCTCGCCGACACCGCCGGCTCGGCCCGTTCCGCGCTCAACCGGGCCATGGAGCGCGCCTACGGCCGCCCGCCGCGCGACGTCGGCGCCGGCGGCTCGATCCCGCTGGTCTCCACGCTGGTGCGGCAGTTCCCGGCGGCCGAGGTCCTGCTCTTCGGCGCGGAGGACGACGGCGCCTCGATCCACGCGCCCAACGAGCGGCTGGTCATCGAGGAGCTCCGGCGCACGATCGTGTCCGAGGCCCTCTTCCTCCAGGAGTACGGCTCCGCGACCGCGGGCTGAGCGACGGTCGTGCCTCCCCGGCGGGTCCGGGGAGGCACGACGGCACCGCCGCACGGCGGGCCCGGTCAGCGCACGGGCAGGTCGTAGTCCCGGCGGACGCTGCTGGGGTGGCGGCTGAGGTCGACTCCGTAGACGTGCAGCGAGACGGCCGTGGTCGCGCCGGTGTTGCGGACCCGGTGGATGTCTCCGGGCGGGGCGAAGCCGCTGACGTCGCCCGCCCGGTTGAGCGCCCGGCCGACCTCGGTGAGGTGGTCGCCGCGGTCGCGGTAGAGCGTCTCGTCCTCGACCCCCTGCAGGATGCCGAACGCGCACCAGGCGACGTGGTCGTGGATGCGGGTCCCCTGACCGGCCCGCCAGACGATCCCGACCACCGAGAAGGCCGCCTCGGTGTGGAGGGTGTGGCGGGTGTAGGTCTCGGGGGAGCCCTCCCGCTCCCGCTCGGTGAGGATCTCCGGTGAGGGCAGCCGCTCGCGCAGCACGCCCGCGACGGCGAGGGCCGTCTCACGCGGCCCGGCGGTCCGGGCCGTCACCTCCCGGATGCCCGCCACCAGCTCCGCCAGGCCGGGACGGGCGAGTGTCGTCGTTCCCATCCCTCCAGCGTGCGCCCGGCGACCTGCGACGTCCAATGCCTGTTTGCCCACCAATCCATAGATAAAGCGATACATCTTCGACATCGCACGGTTCCGCGTGCCCGCGGTCCTCCCGGCCTCCCCGGTCCCGGTGGCCCGAGCCACCGCGCATCCACCGCGTATCCGGCGCGTATCCGGCGCGACTCGGTGCACCCCGCGCGCCGCCGGTCCCGGCACCCCGGCCTCCCGGGCCGTCGTGCATCCCGGCCGCCCGGGCCGCCGCCGTTCCGGCACGGGTCCCGCCGGAAAATCGGAGGCGATCACAGCCGGGGCGGACCTACGCTCCCCGGTATGCCGGATCTCGCAACGCTCGCCCTGTTCTCCGCCGCGACGCTCGCCCTGCTGGTCGTGCCGGGCCCCGCGGTCGTCTACATCGTCACCCGGAGCGTCGCCCAGGGCCGGAGCGCCGGGCTGGTCTCCGTGCTGGGCATCCACGCGGGCTCCGTGGTCCACGTGGCCGCCGCCGCGCTCGGTGTCAGCGCCCTGCTCGCCGCCTCCGCCACCGCGTTCACGCTCGTGAAGTACCTCGGCGCGGCCTACCTCGTCTGGCTCGGCCTGCGCAAGCTCATGGCCCGGGCGGAGAGCGGCGAGGCCGTCGAGCCGCCCGCCGCGAGCAGGCGCCGCGTGTTCTGGGAGGGCTTCGTGGTCAACGTGCTCAACCCGAAGACCGCGATCTTCTTCCTCGCCTTCCTCCCCCAGTTCGCCGACCCCGCCGCCGGTCCGATCGCCCCGCAGATCCTGCTCCTCGGCGTGATCTGGATCATCCTGGGCATGGCCAGCGACGGCGCCTTCGCCCTGCTCGCCTCCGCGCTGGCCGGCCGGCTGCGCCGCTCCGCCCGCGCCCGCCGCCGTCTGGACGTCACCAGCGGCGCCGTCTACCTCGGCCTGGGTGCCGTCACCGCGCTCACCGGCGAGCGCGCCGCCGCTTCAGGGACGGGGTGAGACGCGGGTCCAGCCCTTGCTCCAGCCCCGGCTGGATCGGCCGGTCGCTCCCTGGCACCTGCGGCACACCTCGCGCACCTCGGCGGCCGAACCGCCCGACTCCGGGAAGGTGTCCGGCCACCGCACATGGTGGAACCGGTACAACCGGGACCTGCTGAGCGCCAGGCCGCACAGGGTCTGATTCGTCCCCGGCCGCCAGGCGTGCACCTCGCCCGCGGGCATGCGCACGCCGTTCTCGTCCACCCACTCGCCCGAGGCCGCGACCGAGGGCTCACCGCGTGCGGGCATGGCAGGCCTCCTCTCCGCCCGGCTTCCCGGAGGCCGGGCCAGGCCGGGCCGTTCCCGGCCTGCGCCCGGCTGTTCCGGGGCGCGCCGCCGTCCTCCCGCCCCTGCCCGCGCCCGGCCGTTCCATGCGGCCGGGCACGGCCCGGCGACGGCCGTCCCGTCCCGCGGGTCCGGCGGAACCCGCCTCCGCACCCGGCGTGGAAGCCGTCCGGCGCGTCCGGGAACCCCGGCGGATGATCGGGGAACGACCTTCTCCCCCGTACCAGCCACACCCATAATGGGTGATCTACGGCTTCTCCCCCGAGAACGGGACATCCCATGTCACGTGCCGCACCACTGACCCCGTCCGACCCATCTGAGCTGGCGGGACACCGGATCATCGGCAGGTTCGACGACGCCCGGCCTCAGGACGCCTACCTCGCCGAGGATCCCTCCGGCGCCCAGGTGATGATCAGGCTGCTGCCCACGGGAGCGGATCCCGACCGGTTCCTGAACGCCGTGGAGCCGCTGCGCGGCGTCTCGGCGTTCGGCGTGGCACAGGTGCTGGGCGGAGGAGTCCACGAGGGCCGGCCCTATCTCGTGAGCGAGCACGTCGAGGGCGCGACCCTGGCCGAGGCGGTCGCGGCGGACGGCACGCTGGGCGGCGCGGCCCTGGACCGGCTGGCCATCGGCACGATGGCCGCGCTGGCCGCCGTCCACCGGGCCGGCGCCGTGCACGGCGGCATCCGTCCGGAGACCGTCCTCCTCGGTCCCGGCGGCCCCGTCGTCACCGACTTCGGCCTCGTGGCGGCGCTGGCGGCCGTGGAGGGCGCACCGACCAGGCCCGTCGGCCTCCCCGCCTACCAGGCTCCCGAGCTGCTGGACGGTGCCGCGCCCGCCCCGCCGGCCGACGTGTTCGCCTGGGCGGCGACGGTGGCCTTCGCCGCGACCGGCGCCGCCCCGTTCGCGGGCGGCACGGTGGCCGAGACGATCAACCGGGTCCTGCGCGACGAGCCCGACCTGTCCACCGTGCCCGGGGAGCTGGGCGCGGTGCTGGCGCAGTGCCTGGCCAAGGACCCCGCCGCCCGGCCCACCGCCGGCACGGTCCTGCTCCGGCTGGTCGGCGAGGCTTCGCTCCTGGAGGCCGCCACGGCCATCGCCACCGGCCGGGTCTCCGTCGCGCCCGCGGAAGCGTCCACACGGCCCACCGCGCCGTCCGGCGGACGCGGCCGGCGCGCCCTGCTCATGGCCGGGGCCCTCCTCGCCGCGGCGGCCGTCTCCGGCACGACGGTGTACCTGGCGGTGTCGCCGGGACCCGCGGAGAGCGGGCGGGCCGCCGGAGCGTCGCCCTCCCCGCCCGCCGGCTCGCCCGCCCCGGCGGGCACCGCCCCGGCCCCCGCCGTGACGGCCTCGCCGACCGCCGCGTTCTGGTCGAAGGTCGAGAAGCCGAACGCGGAGGTCGAGCTCGCCGGCACCTCCGTCACCGTCCACGAGCACCCGTCCGACCCCGTCAAGCTCAGCGCCTACCTGATGGCCAAGCAGCCGTACACGTCCTACCTGCGGGAGCGGTCCGGGAGCTTCCGTCAGGTCGGCACCGCGGAGGAGCCCGCACCGTCCCCGGACGGCAGGTGGCTGGCGCTGAACCCGTGGCTGAAGTTCGCCGACTCCGACCACGACCACGTGCGGCTGAACGACCTGTCCACCGGGGAGCAGTTCACGGTCGCCACGGTCGAGCAGCCCCTGCAGACGATGTTCCCGGTCTGGTCGCGCGACGGCTCCCGGCTGCTGATGTCGATCCTCGACCCGGAGAAGAAACTGATCACCGGTTTCGTGCTCGTCGACCCGGCCGCCCGGACCGCCACCGCCGTGGAGGCCGAGTACTTCGACGACGCGGGCAGGCCGTTCACCTTCATGCCCGACGGCCGGGTCGCCCGCGCTTTCTCGGACGGCAGGCGGGTCGGGATCAACGTCTACGACGTCTCCGGGCGGGTGGCCAGATCGCTGCACTGGGTGGGCAGCCCGCAGAACACCACCTGGTTCTCCCCCTCCGGCGCCCTCTTCGCCACCCTCTGCCCCAGGGGCGACGGGACCCTCTGCGTCTGGAGCACCGCCTCGGGCGACCGGCGGGCGACCGTCACGCTGCCGCCGAAGGCGGAGTGGCACGGCTGGTTCAACGAGCAGCACGTCATCGTGCGGGTCCCGCACAAGAAGGGCACCCGCTACCGGCTCGTGGACCTCCTCGGCGCCGTCGGGCGCACGCTGGTCGACATGCCGAAGGCGAAAGAGGCCGTGCTCAGGTTCGACCCGGTCGTGCCGCGCTGATGCTCTCCGGCCCTCCACTCTCCGAGGATCCGCGGCCGCCCGAGGGCTACCGCCTGCTCGGCAGGCTCGGCGCGGGCGGGCAGGGCGCGGTGTACCTCGCGGAGTCCGCCGCGGGCGAGCGCGTCGCGATCAAGCTGCTCCATCGGCGCGCCGAGGGCGACCTGGGCCCGTTCCTCGCCGAGGCCGAACTCATCCGCAGGGTCCGGGCGTTCTGCACCGCCCAGGTGCTGGACTCCGGAGTGGCCGACGGCCTGCCGTACCTCGTCACCGAGTACGTCGACGGGCCGAGCCTGGCCCAGGTGATCTCCGAGCGCGGCGCGCTGCGCGGGGCCGAGCTGGTCCGGCTGGTCTTCGGCACGCTCACCGCGCTGGCCGCCGTGCACCAGGCCGGAGTGGTGCACCGGGACTTCAAACCGGCCAACGTGCTGCTCGGCCGGGACGGGCCGCGGGTGATCGACTTCGGGATCGCCCAGCTCCTGGACGCCGCCCCCGGCTCCGGCGACCTGGTCGGCACGCCGCCCTACATGGCCCCGGAGCAGTTCGACGGGTCGGGTGCCGGGACACCCGCGGACATGTTCGCCTGGGCCTCCACCGTCGTCTGCGCGGCCACCGGAAGTCCTCCGTTCGGGACCGGGCCGACGCCCGCGGTGATCAACCGGATCCTGAACGCGCCGCCGGATCTGGGCGAGGCGGCGGAGCTGGACGGCGAGCTGCGCGAGCTGGTGACCGCCTGTCTGGACAAGGACCCCGCCCGGCGGCCCACCGCGGCGGGCGCCCTGATGCGCCTGCTGGGCAGCCGGGTGCCCGCGCGGGAGATCCTCCCGGAGGGCAGCCGCCGGGCCGCGCCGGACCTCCCGCCCGGGGGAGATCCGACCGCACCGCGGACCCCGCCCGGAAGGAGCCCGGCCGGGTCACCGGACGCCCCGGGGCGGGCGCGGCGGGGCGTCCGGCGGGGGTGGACGGCGGCGTTGGCCGCCGCCGGGCTGCTCGCCGGAGGCCTGCTCGCCTTCCGCCTCCTGCCCGCGGACGGCCCGCCCGCCCCCTCCCCCGTGCCGTCCTCCCCGCCCGTCCCCCTCGCCCCGCCGACCATGGCGGCCGTCTCGACGACGGAGACCCGCCTCGCCGGAACCGGGATCACGTTGCGCGAGAACCCCGCCGACGAGATCTGGGTCTCCTCCTACCAGGACTGGCGCGACAACCCGGACGGGAAGACGAAAGCCCTGCCCGGGTTCCTGCGGGATCCCCGCACGGGCGCCTTCCAGCGCGCCGGGGCGCTGCGGGTCACGGTGGCGGCCCCGGGCGGCCGCCTGGCCGCGTCGCTCTCGAACTCCAGCGTGGTCGCGTCCGACTACGACCGGATCACCATCACGGACCGGACCTCCGGAGCCTCCTACGACATCCGCACCGTGGACCGGCCGCTGATCACCTTCAACCCCTCCTGGAGCGACGACGGCACCCGGATCCTGCTCACCGTCTACGCGGAGGTCAGGAAGGACGCGCCGAGCGTCGGCTTCGTGGTCGTGGACCCGGTCGCGCGCACCGCGCGGATCACCCGGATGCCCGCCGCCGGTCCTCACCCCTACGTGTGGGGCGTCGAGCCCGGCACCGTGCTGCACCGGGGCTCCGGCGGAGCGGTCCGGGTGCACCGGCTGGACGGCCGGCCGCTGCGGACGGTGCCCGGGGTGGGCGACCTGCATCGGGGCGGCGCCGTCACCGCCCCCGGCGGAGGCCTGTTCCTGACCTCCTGCCCGGACGCGCCCCGGGACACGTGCGTCTGGAACTACCCGTCGGGCACCCGGAGAGCCCGGATCCGGACCGGGGAGCGGACCGAGGTGCGCGGCTGGCTGGGCGCGGAGCATCTGATGGCGGTCCGCCGGGGGGAGAAGACCTCCGAGGTCGTGATGCTCGACCTGTCGGGGAAGACCGTCCGGGTCCTCGCCGACGGGCCGGCCTCCGACATCGACATGATCGATCTGTGGTACACGTCCCGGTAGCTAGCGGCCGGCCCCGGAGAAGGCGGGGCCCGCGGACGGGGGGGGAGACCGCGGTCGCGGGGACCGCGGGGCGGGGCTACAGCGGAGCGGGCCCGGTGGACTCGCGGACGACCAGGCTGGTGGCCAGGGTGGCCAGGGTGGCGGTGCCGCCGTCGCCGACCGACTGGAGCAGCAGGTCCACGGCCATGCGCCCGGCTGCGGCGGCGGGCATGGCGACGGTCGTGAGCTTGGGCCGGCTGAGCCGGCCGGGGACGATGTCGTCGACGCCGACCACGCTGACGTCGGCGGGCACCCGGACCCCGCGCTCGTGGAGCCCCTCGATCAGTCCCATGGCGACCAGGTCGTTGTAGGCGAGCACCCCGGTCGCCCCGGAGGCGGTCACCTCCGCGGCCGCGGCGAGACCGCCCTGCTCGGTGGGGGCGTTGGGGCCGAGGAAGACCAGGTCGACCCCGCTCGTCGCGGCGGCGGCCTCCCGCATCTGCTTGCTCGTCCACGACCCGCTCGGCCCGGAGATGAGCGCGATCCGGCGGTGGCCGAGCCCGGCCAGGTGCTCGATCGCCAGCCGGGCGCCCTGGCCGACGTCCATCAGCACCGTCGGCATGCCCTTGACCTCGCGGTTGACCACGACGAACGGCACCTCGGCGCGGAGCCGCTCGATGGTCCGGTTGGACAACCGCGGGCTGCAGAGCAGCAGCCCGTCGACCTGCTTGGTGAAGGCCTTGATCAGCTCCTCCTCCACCTGCGGGTCCTCGTCGGTGTCGGCCACGAACACGTAGTAGTCGCGGGTCCTGGCGTGCGCCTGGGCCGCCTTGATCAGCGGAGGGAAGAACGGGTTGGAGATGTCGGCCACGATCAGGCCGAGGTTGTGGGTCCGGCCGGTGGTCAGCGCCCGCGCCGCCCGGTTGGGCCGGTAGCCGAGGTCCTCGGCCGCCGCGAGCACGCGGTTGCGCGTCTCGGGGTTGACGAGGTGGGGCGCGGAGAAAGTGCGGGACACCGTGGAGACGTGCACCCCCGAGGCCTGCGCCACATCCTTGATCGTCGCTGCCACTGCGCTCCCGTCCGCTCCTTCGTCCGGGTCCTTCACCGGGCCTTGGAGCAGGTTACTGCAAGCGGTTGCAATTTTGTCAACGCCGCTTTGCCGAGTCCCACCGGGGTCGCGGAGCGACCCCGGCACGGAGCGTCAGCGATCTTCGGTGAGCCGGTGGTTGCCGAACCTTTACCGAATTGAGCACTTGACGTTCCGCTGTGATTTCCGCCATGTTTCACGCAACCGATTGCAGACATCCACCACGGACTGAGGAGTGGCCGGTCATGGCACCCACCACGGCGGATCCCCGGATGCGCCGCCGTCGGATCCGTGCGGCCCGGACACCTTATCCGCTGGCCGCACCGGACGTCATCGCGATGCCCTGCCTCCCCGTGCCGATCGGCTCCGCCCCCGCACCCGGCGGGCCGCCGGGGGGCCGCGCGGCGCCCCGCGGACTCACGAGCACAGCGATGCCGCGGGCCAGGACGCGGGCCAGGACGCGGGCCAGGACGCGGGCCAGGACGCGGGCCAGGACAGAGAGGTACGAACCGATGACCACGCGCTCCACGCGCCTGACGGCCCTCGCCACCGCGGTCGTGCTCGGGACCGCCCTGGCCGCGTGCGGCTCCGACGAGCCGGGCTCCGGCATCGACGGCAAGACGGTGATCACCTTCTGGGACGACAACGGCGGCCCGGCCCGCACCCCCGTCTGGCAGCACATCATCGCCGAGTTCCAGCGTGCCAACCCGACCATCGAGGTCAAGTACGTCAGCATCCCGATCGCCCAGGCCCAGCGGAAGTACGACGCCGCGATCGCCGGCGGCGAGCTGCCCGACGTGGGCGGCGTCTCCACCGCGATGCTGGCCGGCCTGGTGGCGCAGGAGGCCCTGGACCCGGTGGACGACCAGATCTCCGACGGCGCGCTGAGCGGCAAGCTGAACGAGCAGGTGGTCAACACCGTCAGGGCGACCGTGCCGGACGGCAAGATCTACATGGTGCCGCAGGCCACCAACCTGGGCGTGATCTGGTACCGGACGGACTGGTTCGCCGAGGCGGGCCTGGAACCGCCGCAGAACTGGAACGACTTCTACGCCGCGGCCGAGAGGCTGACCGAGGCGGGCGGGAAGCGCTACGGCTACACCATCAGGGGCGGCGCGGGCTCGATCGCGCAGTTGCTGGAGGTGCTGTACGCGCAGTCCGGCATCACCGAGATCTTCGACGCCTCCGGCCGGTCCACGGTCAACGACCCGAGGAACGTGGCGGCGCTGGAGAGGTACGTGGCCCTCTACCGGAAGGCCACGCCCAGGGCCGACGTCGGCAACGACTACGTGAAGATGGTCGCCCAGTTCGACGGGGGCAACATCGGGATGATGCAGCACAATCTCGGCTCGTACAACGACCACGTCAAGACGCTCGGCAGGAACAAGGTCGCGGCCATGGCCCTGCCGAAGTCCGGCAGCGGGGTGCACACGGTCCTGTCGAACCCGGTCACCGGCATCGCGCTGTTCGCCGCCGGCGAGAAGAAGGAGGCCGCCTTCAAATTCGCCGAGTTCGCCGCCTCCAAGGCGATGAACAGCTACTGGGCGGAGAAGACCGGCCTGCTGCCGGCCAACGTCGAGGTCAACGACGAAGCCTGGCTCAGAGACCTGCAGCACATCTCCACCGCGGTCAAGGTGCTCAACGACCCGGCGACCAAGGTCGTGCAGATGCCGTACTACCTGCCGGAGTTCAACACGATCACCAAGACCGACGCGGAGCCCCAGTTCCAGAAGGTCCTGCTCGGCCAGTTGCCCGCCCAGGACTTCCTGGACGGGATGGCCGCCAAGCTGACCGAGGCCCAGGCCGCCTACGCCGAGCGCACCGGCGGCTGACCCGCCTCACCCCTCCCAGCGGCGCAGGGCGGGCCAGGCCAGCAGGCTGACCAGCAGCCGCAGGACGGCGCAGACGAACCAGGGCGCGACCAGTCCGTACGCGTCGGCGACCAGGCCGCCGCAGACCGCGCCGAGGGGGATCGCGCCGAACGCGATCATCCGGCCCGCTCCGCCGACCCTGCCCAGCAGCTCCGCCGGGATCAGCCGCTGGCGGAGCGAGGAGGACATCACGTTCCACAGCGCCACGGCCAGCGAGAAGACCGTGAACAGCGCGACCACGGTCACGGCGTTCCTGCCGGCCAGGGCGATGGCCAGCCAGCTCAGCGGGATGGCCAGCTGCATGCCCAGCGCGACCGACCGGCCGCCGAGCCGGGCGACGACACGGCCCGCGACCATGCCGCCCACCACGCCGCCGACCGCCATGGCGGCCACCAGCACGCCGTACCCGCCGTCCCCGACGCCCAGCACGTCGCGGGCGAACAGCACCAGCGTGGCCAGAGCCATGGTCTCGCAGAAGTTCCCGGCCCCGGCGATCAGCACGAGGGTGCGGGGCAGCCGGTTGCGGGCCAGCCAGCGCAGTCCCTCGCCGATCTCGGCGAGCATGGGCCCGCGCGGCCGGGTACGGCCGACGGCGCCGTCCGCCCGGATCCGGGTGATCATCAGAAGCGCCAGCAGGAACATGACGGCGTCCAGCCAGAACGGCGCCGGCATGGCCAGCGCGAACAGCGCCGAGCCGAGTGGCGGGCCGCCGAACTCCCGCAGGACCGACTCGGTGGCGACCCGGCGCCCGTTCGCCGTCTCCAGCTCCGTCTTCGGCACGACGGAGACGATCAGCGCCTCGCTCGCCCCCGTGACCACCAGGCCGGCCGCGCCGACGCCGAAGGCCAGGACGAACAGCATCCAGATCCGGGCCGCGCCGAGGGTCACCAGCAGCGCCAGCACGGTGATGAGGAGGACGTGCACGGCCTGGGCGGCCATGAGCAGGCGCCGCCGGTCGAACCGGTCGACCCAGGCGCCCGCCGGGAGGCTGAGCAGCAACCAGGGCAGAGTGGCGGCCGTGGTGACGCCGGAGACGAGCAGGGGGTCGCTCGTGGTCGCCGCGGCGAGCAGCGGCATGGCGGCGACGAGCGCGCCGTCACCGAGCGTGGACAGGGCCCCGGAGCCCCACAGGTGGCGCCAGTCCCGGCCCAGGCCCTTGGTGGGCCGGCCCTCGGCGGACGGTCCTTCGGCGAGCGGTCCTTCGGCGGGCGGTCCTTCGGCAGGCCGGCCCTCGGTGGGCGGACCTCCAGTGGGCGGACCTTCAGTGGGCGGGCCCCCGGCGGAGGCCGGAGGGCCGGCAGGGGTGTCAGCGATGGTCATGCCGGACAGACTGCGCCGTACCGGGCCGGCGAAGTTATTGTTTAGCCGGTTCTACAACGTCGGAGGGCTCGTGGCGGTCACCATCGCGCTGTCCCGGGCGGAGGTGGCACGGGTCCGGTTCGCCGCCTCACCGCTCGCCGAGACGGTCTTCGCCGTCAAGCTGCTGCTGCGGGACGGCGCCAACGCGGCCCATCACCGCTGGACCCGCCGGGCCAGGACGGCCCTGGCCGGCGATCCCGACCTGCCGCTCCTGGCCGAACTGGTCTCCGCCTGCGTGCCGGCCTTCCTGCTGCCGCCGCCGGACGGCCCGGCGCCCGGCTTCGCCGAGGAGCTGGAGCGGGTGCGCGACGCCCCGCACGACTACTTCCACGCCGAACTCGACGGGGTCTTCGGGGCGGGCATGCGCCCGGACCTGCGCGCCGACCCGGCGGCGGTCCTGGACCGGCTGGCCCGGGCGCTGGAGCGCCACCACGACCGGCTGATCGCCCCGCACTGGGGGCGGATGCGGGCGATCCTGCTCGCCGACCTCGAGCACCGGGCGCGCGCTCGCCGAGCACGGCGTCGAGGGCCTGTTCGCCGCCCTGCACGAGGACATCACCTGGCGGGAGGGCGACCTGGTGGTGAGCGGGCGGCGCGAGCCCGGCTCCTTCACCCTCGACCTGGGCGGGCACGGCCTGGTGCTCTTCCCGACGATCTTCTGCTGGCCGTACGTCTGCATCGACATGGCGCCGCTGGCCGCCGGGTCGCTGCGTTACCCGGCCCGCGGGCTCGGCACGCTCTGGGAGCCCGCGGAACCGCTGCCCGAGGGCCTGGCCGCGGTGCTGGGCCGGACGAAGGCTGCGCTGCTGGAGGCGCTCGGCGAGCCGCGTCCCACCGGGGAGCTGGCCCGGCACCTGGGCATCACGGCCAGCGCGGTCTCCCAGCACCTGGGCGCGCTGCGCCAGGCGGGCCTGGTGACGACGCGCCGCGACGGCCGTACGGCCCTGCACCTGCGCACCGAGCGCGGCACCCGCCTGACCCAGGCTTGAGTCCCGTCCGGCGGGCGTTCAGCGGGACCACCGCGCCCGGACGCCCGGAAGGCCGTCGGAGACCGCGGGCGAGGCCGCCGTGACGGCGAGCCCGGCGACGCCCACCACGGTGGTGATCAACGCCTACGACCGTCATGTCCTATAATTCGGTTATTAGCTAATTAAGGAATGAATGATGAACGGGGTCTACGAGGCACTGGCGCACCCGACGCGCCGCCGGATCCTCGCGCTGCTCCGGCAGGGCGACCTGCCGGCGGGTGAGATCGCCGCGCACTTCGACATCGCCAAGCCGACACTCTCCGGGCACCTGCGCATCCTGCGCGAGGCCGGCCTGGTGTACGGCGAGCGCCACGGGACCTCGATCGTCTACCACCTCCACCTGTCCCTGCTGGAGGAGTCCTTGGGCGCACTGCTCGACCTCTTCAAGATCGGCCAGGCCGCGGCGGACGACCCCGTCCAGCCCTCGCCGCCCTCCGCCCCCACCGGAAACGGAAGGACGACGACCGATGACGGCGAACACCTCTGACACCTATGACACCTCTGACACCTCTGGCGACAAGCGCATCGACCTGCGCCCCGGACTGATCGGCAGCGCCGTCGCGCTGCTCGTCTCGGCGGGCCTGTCCGTCTGGGGCTGGAGCACGATCCCCGACGGCGCGCGCATCCCGATGCACTGGAACGGCGCCGGGGAGGTGGACCGCTACGGAAGCAAGACGGAGGCCCTCCTCACGCTTCCGCTGGTCATGGCCGGGATCTGCGTGCTCATGGCCGTGCTGCCGCTCGTCCTGCCCCGGCAGAAGGGCCTGGCGGGCTCGGCGCGCGCCTACACCGCGGCCTGGCTCGGCGTGCTTGTCCTGATGACCGGCCTGCACGCGGCCGAGATCATCAACGCCACGGGCGGCGGGATCCCCACCCCCCGGATCGCCATCGCCGGGGTGGGCCTGCTCCTGGTGGTGCTGGGCAACTACCTGCCCAAGACGCGCGCCAACTGGGTCGTCGGCGTGCGCACCCCCTGGACGCTGCAGAGCGAGCGGTCCTGGCGGCGCACCCACCGGCTGGCCGGATGGCTCTTCGTCGGTTTCGGCCTGCTCCTGCTCGCCTTCGCCTTCCTGCTCCCCCTGTCCGCCCTGGTCCCGGTCATCATCACCGGTGCCGTCCTGTCCGGAGTGGTCCCGGCCGCCTACTCCTGGTGGACCTGGCGCGGCGACCCCGACGCGGAGGACTCCCCGGCCGCCCGGCGGTGAGCGGGCACGGACCGGACACGGGCGGCGGACCGGACACGGGCGGCGGACGGCGGACCGGACACGGGGACCGTGCGTAGGCCGGCCGGCGGACCGGACACGGGCCGGGCATGGGCCGGGCGGGGG
>NZ_JBHSBM010000011.1:595949-604494 GCF_042650625.1 Planomonospora corallina | reverse complement strand
CCGGGGCCGCCGGCCGGGGCTCGGAGGCGGTCAGGCGGTCAGGCGGTGAGGGCGCCGTCGACGCGGCGCGGGATGCCGAGGGGGTTGTCCTCGCGCAGCTCCGCCGGGAGCAGCTCGGCGGGCCAGTCCTGATAGCTGGTGGGCACCAGCCAGCGGCGGATGGCGGCGGCGCCGACCGAGGTGTGCGCGGGGGCGCTGCTGGACGGCCACGGGCCGCCGTGGTGCATGGCCCAGCGCACGGCGACGCCGGTGGGCCAGCCGTTCCAGATCAGCCGGCCCGCCTTGCGGGTCAGCACCTCCGCGATCTGGCCGGCCTCGGCCGGGTCGGTCGCGTGCACGGTCGCGGTGAGCGAGCCGTCCAGCCGCTCCAGCACGGCGGGCAGCTCGGCCGGGTCGCGGTAGGTCACCACGATCCCGGCGGGGCCGAAGCACTCCTCGGCCACCCTCGGCAGGCCCGCGGCGAACGACGCCAGGTCGGTGGTGAACAGCTTGGGGGCCACCGCGTAGGCGCCCTCTCCGTCCCGGCCCTCGGCCAGCGGGGTGAGCTCGGACAGGCGCTCCAGCTCGTGCAGGAAGCTCTCCCGCATGCGCGCGGTCAGCATGGGCCCGCCGGTGGTGGCGGCGACCGCGTCGGCGAGGGAGCCCAGCAGCACGCTGTCGTCGGGCACGAACAGCAGGCCGGGGTTGGTGCAGAACTGGCCGACGCCCAGGGTGAGGGAGGCGGCGAAGCCCTCGGCGAGGCCCTCGCGGCGGGCTGAGGGGAGCACGACCACGGGGTTGACGCTGCCCAGCTCGCCGTAGAACGGGATGGGGTCGGGCCGCTCGTCGATCATGGCCTGGATGGCCTTGCCGCCGGGGATGGAGCCGGTGAAGCCGATGCCCACCACGTGGGGATGGCGGACGAGGCACCCGCCGGCCTCACGGCCCCGGACCAGGCCGAGCAGGGCCGGGTCGGGCAGGGCGCCCCGGATGACCTCGGCGGAGAGCTCGGAGGTGCGGGGGTGGCCGTCGTGGGCCTTGACCACCACGGCGCACCCGGCGGCCAGCGCCGAGGCGGTGTCGCCGCCGGCGACGGAGAAGGCGAAGGGGAAGTTGCTGGCCGAGTAGACGCCGACCACGCCGGGGAGCGGGCGGTTCATCCGGCGCAGGTCGGGGGCGGGCGGCTCGGTGCTCGCGTGGTCGATGACCGCCTCGGCGTACCCGCCGTCGCGCAGCACCTTGGCGAAGAGGCGGAACTGCCCGGCGGCGCGGGCGACCTCACCGCGGAGCCGGGTCTCGCCCAGCGCGGTCTCGGCGTCGGCGACCCGCCACAGCTCCTCGACGTTCTTCTCCAGCGCGTCGGCCACGGCCTCCAGCACCTGGGCGCGGGTCTCGCCGGCGCCGCCGGACAGCTCCCGGACGCGCTCGGTGGCGGGCAGCTCCCGCCAGGCGCGGCCGGCGGCGTGGGCCGCGCGGACGATGGCGTCCGCCTCCTCCGCGGAGTTCGCGCGGAAGGGCTCGCCGACGGTCTCGCCGGTCCGGGGGTCATATGAGTGGATCATCGAAAAGCCTTTCGTCACCGGGTCGGCCGCGGCGCTCGGAATCGGGCCATCCTCCGTCGGGCCACCCTCTAAGGTAAGCGCTTTCCGCATTCTGTGCCACCTCATCCCCCACCGAATCCCCCACCGAATCCCCCACCGAGTCCGCGCCGCGGATGGAGCCGGGAGGGCCGCGCCGTTCCGGAGAGGGCGGGCGGGCGGCCCGGTACGGCGCGGACACGGCTGTGAACCGGTCTCGTAGGCGGACGCGTGTCGTCGCCGGACCGGTACCCGGTGTTGGACAGCGGCCGGCAGGATCTGGTTCGCTGCTGCCCTCCGGCGGACGAGGGCCGCCGACGCGGGCGGCGCGGACGAGAGCGAGGACACGGTATGCGGCATCCCGGCACCCGCCGCCTTCCGGCGGCGCTGCGAACGGCCGCGCTGGCGGTCGCCCTCCTGACGGGCTGCACCGCCCCCGGTACGGGCACCGTCCCGGCCGCGTCCTCGCCCACGTCCTCGTCCTCGTCCTCGTCCTCCACCGTGCCGGGCACACCCGCCATGGCCACACCCACCACGGCCACACCCACCACGGCCACACCCACCACGGGCACGCCGGCGCCCGGCCAGGCCGCCGCCCGCCGGGAGCTGCGCGCGCTGGAGGCCTCCTTCGGGGGCCGCATCGGCGCGTACGCCCTGGACACCGGCACCGGGGCGGTGGTCTCCCACCGGGCGGACGAGCGCTTCCCGCTGCTGTCCACCTTCAAGGCGCTGGCCGCCGCGGCCGTGCTGCACCGGGCCCGCACCGCCGAGCCCGGCCTGATGGAGGAGCGGGCGCACTGGACCGCCGCCGACCTCCAGAACCACTCCCCGGTCACCGCCGAGCACGTGAAGGACGGACTGACCGTCGCCGAGCTGTGCGAGGCGGCCGTCACACAGAGCGACAACACCGCCGCCAACCTGCTGCTGGAGCGGATCGGCGGACCCGCGGGCCTGACCCGCCACCTGCGCTCGCTGGGCGATCAGGTCTCCCGTCTGGACCGGCGGGAGCCCGGGCTCAACGACTGGCGCCCCGGGGAGCGACGGGACACCACCACCCCCGCCGCCGTGGCCCGCACCCTGCGCGCCCTGACGGTCGGCGACGCGCTCCACCCCGAGGACCGGGAGCGGCTGAACGGCTGGCTGCGCGCGAACCGGACCGGTGACGCGCGCGTCCGCGCCGGTCTGCCGGAGGAGTGGGCCGTCGGCGACAAGACCGGCACCGGCGGGACCTACGGCACCGCCAACGACGTCGCCGTCGCCTGGCCCGCCGAGGGTGCGGCGCCCATCGTCATGGCGGTCTACACCAGCCGCCGGACCGTCGGCGCCGCCCACGACGACAAGGTCGTCGCCGAGACCGCGACCGTCCTCGCCCGCGCCCTCGGCAGGCTCCCCTAGCGCCTCCGGCGGCGCACGCCGCTCCCGCCGGCCGAGGAGCCCGGAGGCACGGCCGCTACGCCGGGCGCCCGGCCTCGATCGCCGACCGGCAGAGCGCTCCCAGCTCTTCGACCACCGTGTCGAGCGGCGCCGGGCTGCGCTGGGCCTGGGCGAGGACGAGCGCTCCCTCGATCGCGCCGACGACGAGCACCGCCACGGACCGCGCCCGCTCCGGGCCGGCCCCGTCCGCGACGAGCTTGCCGGCGAGCAGTTCGCACCAGTGCTCGAACGCCTCCCCCGCGACGTCCCGGGCGGCCCGTTCGGTGCCCAGGGCCGCCGCGACGATCGGACAGCCGACGGCGTAGTCACCGGCCTCGAGGCCGCGGCGCCACAGCCCGGCCAGCTCGCGCAGGGCTCCCGGAGCGTCCGCCGCCTCCAGCACCCGGGCCACTCCGGCGCTCAGCTGGCCGGCGGCGCTCCGGGTCGCCTCCTCGACGAGCTGGGACTTGCCCTGCGGGAAGTGGTGGTAGACCGAGCCGCGCGGCGCGCCGCTGTCGGCCAGCACGTCCGCGAACGAGGTCGCGGCGACGCCGCGCCGGCGGATCAGCCCGATCGCGCTGCGGATCATCGCCTCCCGGGGCCCGGCCGGGTCCTGTCGTCTCGCCATGCGACCTGCTTTCCCGTCACCGCTGGTTCCTATGTAAGTTGTCATACATATATCCGGTGGGAACCGGAACATCCACCCTGCTTCGAGGAGACAGCGTGACCGAGATCGACGCTCCGCCGCACCCGTTCGACGCGGCCGTCGCACTCGCCCCCGCGGCCGACGGCCGCCTGCGGGGCCGGACCCGGCCGGAGTACGCGAACATGGTCGGCCCCTTCGGCGGCGTCACCGCCGCCACCCTCGTGCAGGCCGTCCAGCAGCACCCCGACCGGCTCGGCGACCCGATCTCCCTCACCGTCAACTACGCCGGTCCCGTCTCCGACGGGGACTTCGACGTCACCGCGCGGGTCGTGCGCACCAACCGGACCAACCAGCACTGGATCCTCGAACTGGCGCAGGACGGCGTCGTCACGACCACCGCCACCATGCTGTCCGGCCTCCGCCGCGACACGTGGTCGGACACCGAGCTCGCCATGCCGTCCGTGCCGCCGCCCGACGCCGTCCCCGCCCAGGGCTTCCCGGACTTCATCGCGTGGGCCCGCAACTACGAGCTGCGGTTCGTCGAGGGCCCCGTGCCGGACCAGGACGCGGGCGAGCACCCGGACTCGACCTCGACGCTCTGGGTGCGCGACGCCCCGGCCCGCCCCCTCGACTTCCCGGCGCTGGCGTCGATGTGCGACGTGTTCTACCCGCGGGTGTTCCTGCGGCGCGGACGGTACATGGCGGCCGGCACCGTCTCCCTGACCGTGTACTTCCACGCCGACGCCGAGGAGATCGCGGCCTGCGGCGAGGACCACGTCCTCGGCACCGCGCGCACCCACCGCTTCTCGCGGGGCTACTTCGACCAGAGCGCCCGTCTGTGGGGCCGCGACGGCACCCTGCTGGCCTCCAGCCACCAGCTCGTCTACTTCAAGGACTGAGGGTCCGCGGCGCCGGGCCGCCCGGCGCCGCGAGCGCGCATCCGGCCGGCGGCGCCGCGGCCCGCGCTTCGGACGCCTTCCGTTCCCCGGTGAGGCCGCCGCCCGTGATGGTCTCCCGGACGTTCACCTCCCGCCCTCCCTGAGCCTGTCGATCCGCGACGAGACGTACTCCCATTTCGCCCAGAACCTCGCGAGCTCCTCGCGCCCCGCGGCGTTGAGCGCGTAGAACTTGCGCGGCGGGCCCAGCCCGGATGGCCGCTTCGTCACCTGGACGAGCCCGTTCCTCTCCAGCCGCAGCAGGATGGTGTACACCGTTCCTTCGACGACGCCGGTGAAGCCGAGTTCGTTCAGGCGGCGCGTGATGGCGTACCCGTATGTCTCCTCGCCGCCGATGATCTCGAGCACGCAGCCCTCGAGCGTGCCCTTCAGCATCTCCGTCAGGTCGTCCATCCCCGCCTCCTCCACCCCACTACTCCGTGGTACCAAGTACCACTATACGGTAACACGGAGTAGTGGAAGCGGCGGCGCGGTCAGGCGGACCCGGCCGGGAGGTCCGCGCCGGGGGCCGCACCGGGGGCCGTACCGGGGGCCGCACGCCGTACCGGGGGCTATGCCGAGGCGGCCTGGACCGTCTCCCTCGCCCAGCGGTAGTCGGCCTTGCCCGCCGGGGAGCGGACCACCTCGTCGACGAAGGCGAAGGTCCGGGGGACCTTGTATCCGGACAGCCGGGTGCGGCAGTGCGCGTCGAGCTCCTCGGCCGTCACCGGCGTGCCGGGGCGGGGCTCGACCACCGCGGCGACCCGGCTGCCCCAGTGCTCGTCGGGCACCCCGGTGACGACCGCGTCGAAGACCGCCGGGTGGCCCTTGAGGACCGCCTCGACCTCCTCGGGGTAGACCTTCTCCCCGCCGGTGTTGATGCAGACCGAGCCCCGCCCGAGGACCGCGATGGTGCCGTCCTCCTCGACCGTGGCCATGTCCCCGGTGAGCAGCCAGCGCGTGCCCGCCGCGTCGGTGACGAAGGTGCTGCGGGTCTTGGCCTCGTCCCGGTAGTAGCCGAGCGGGATGCGCCCGCTCCGGGCGACCGTGCCGATCTCTCCGGAGCCGGGCTTGACCGGCTCCAGGGACTCGTCGAGCACGACCAGGCCGGAGGCGGCGTTCGGCTGGTAGCGCAGCCCGGTCTCCGGCGAGGAGCCCGGGACCGCCGAAGCGGTGTAGCCGGACTCGGTGGAGCCGAAGTTGTCGACGATCATCACGTGCGGGAGCAGTTCCTGGAGCCGGTCGCGGACCGCGCCGGTCAGGATCGCCCCGGTGGAGCTGAGCACGCCCAGCGACGACAGGTCGTAGGAGCCGGCGGCCAGCTCGTCGGCGAGCGGCCGGGCCATCGCGTCGCCGGTGATGTTGATCGTGAAGACCTTCTCCCGCTCGATCGCACGGAGCACCTCGACCGGGTCGAACCGGCGGACGTAGACCACGGTGCCGCCCATCCACCAGCAGATGAAGGTGGCCATCTGGCCCGCGCCGTGCATCAGCGGGGCCACCGGCATCATGACCAGCGGCCCGCCGGCCCGCGCCTGCTCGACGACGGCCTCGGGGGTGGGGAGGGGGTCACCGTACGGGTTCCCGCCGCCGAAGGCGAAGAACAGGTCCTCGGTCCGCCACATCGTGCCCTTGGGCATGCCGGTCGTGCCGCCGGTGTAGATGATGTAGACGTCGTCGCCGGAGCGGGCGGGGAAGCCGCGCGTCTCCGGCTGCCCCGCCAGCGCGATCTCGTACGGCACCGCCGCCGCGATCTTCGACGGGCCGCCCACCGCGACCAGGTGGGTGAGGGCGGGCACCTGGGGCACGACGGCCGCCACCCGGTCGTCGAACTCCACGTCGAACAGCAGGGCCGTGATCTCCGAGTCGGTGTAGAGGTAGAGCAGCTCCGCCTCGACGTAGCGGTAGTTGACGTTGATCGGCACCGCCCGCAGCTTGAGCGCGGCCAGCAGCGCGGCGATGTGCTCGACGCCGTTGTAGAGGTGGATGCCGACGTGGCTCCCCGGCCCGACCCCGTGCGCGGCCAGGTGGTGCGCGAGCCGGTTGGCGTGCGCGTCCAGCTCCGCGTAGGTCACACGGCGCTCGCCGCAGACGACGGCGACGCGCTCCCCGATCGCGTCCGCGAGTCCTTCGAACAGATCTGCGTGGTTGAACTCCATCGGGGGGCTCCTCAACCGTCTCGATGCGACCTTCTCGTCCCTGCTCGTCCCTGTTGTTCTGTGTCGTCCTCGCGGCCGCCGGCCGCCTGCCGTCCTCCGGGGTTCCGCGCGCGCTACGGCCGGTCGGCGCCGACCATCCACATCGCGAAGAACTGCGCGCCTCCCCCGTAGGCGTGCCCGAGGGCCCGGCGGGCGCCGTCGACCTGGTGCTCGCCCGCCATCCCGCGGACCTGCAGCGCCGCCTCGGCGAACCGGATCAGCCCGGAGGCGCCGATCGGGTTGCTGGACAGCACCCCGCCGGAGGGGTTCCACGGGATGTCGCCGCCGAGCTCGGTGGCCCCGGACTCGGTGAGCTTCCACCCCTCCCCCTCGGCGGCGAAGCCGAGGTTCTCCAGCCACATCGGCTCGTACCAGGAGAACGGCACGTAGACCTCGGCCACGTCGATCTCCCGGCGCGGGTCGGTGATCCCTGCCTGGCGGTACACGTCCGCGGCGCAGTCGACGCCCGCCTGCGGGCTCACCGCGTCGCGATCCGCCCGGAAGATCGGCTCCGAGCGCATCGCCGTACCGTGGACCCAGGCGGGGGTGCCGGTGACCGCCTTCTCCGAGGCCAGGACCAGCGCGCACGCGCCGTCGCTGGACGGGCAGGTCTCCAGGTAGCGGATCGGCTCCCAGAGCATCGGGGTCGACTCGACCATCGCCCGGTCGATGCCGGGGATCTGAAGGTGGGCGTAGGGGTTCTTCAGCGCGTTGAGCCGGTCCTTGACCGCCACCAGCGTGCCGATGTGGTCCGGCGCGCCGGAACGGCGCATGTACTCGCGGATGTGCGGGGCGAAGTAGCCGCCTGCGCCGACGACCAGCGAGGCGTTGAACGGCCCGTGCGTGGACAGCGCCCAGGTGGCGTTGGACTCCGACTGCTTCTCGAAGGCGACCACCAGCACCCGCTCGTGCACGCCGCCCTGGATCAGGGAGGTGCCGACCAGCGCGGTGGAGCCGCCGACCGAGCCGGCGGTGTGCACGCGCATCATCGGCTTGCCGGCCGCGCCGAGCGCGTCGGCCAGGTACGCCTCCGGCATCATCACGCCCTCGAACAGGTCGGGCGCCTTGCCGACGACGACGGCGTCGATGTCCTTCCAGGTCAGCCCGGCGTCCTCCAGCGCCCGGGCGGCGGCCTCGCGGACCAGCCCGGCGATCGAGACGTCCCGGCGCTTCGTCCGGTACTTCGTCTGGCCGACCCCGATGACCGCGCAGCGGTTACCGCTCATGGCCGCTCACCGCCCCTCGTCCGCCGCGAGGGCCGCCCTGGCCTCGCGGACCGCTCCGCCCGCCGTGCCGGGTCCGCCCGCGTCCGTCCGGCCGTTCGCGTGGCCGTTCGTCCGGCCGTTCGCGTGGCCGTTCATGTGGCCGTTCATGTGGCCGTTCATGTGGCTCAGCCCTCCATCACGGCGACGAGGTTGTGCTGCAGACAGGGGCCGCCGGCGGCGTGCCCGACCGTGCGGCCCGAGGCGCCGTCGATGATCCGCCGGGCCGCCTCGCCGATCCGGATCAGGCCGGTGGCCATGACGGGGTTGGCGGCCAGCGGGCCGCCGCTCGGGTTGACCTCGGTGCCCTCCGGCAGGGCCAGGGCCTCGCGGAGGATCGGCTCCTCGTGGCTGAACTGCACGTGCAGCTCGGCGACGTCGACGCCGGCCTTGCCGACCCCGGCCGCGCGCGCGGCCTCGGCCGCGGAGGCCGACCGCGCGAGGTCCCGCATGCCCAGGTAGTGCGGGTCGATGCGGTGGGCGATGCCGGTGATCCAGGCGGGGCGCTCGCACACCCTCCGGGCGAGGTCCCCGG
>NZ_JBHSBM010000011.1:533198-595916 GCF_042650625.1 Planomonospora corallina | reverse complement strand
GGCCCCCGCCCGCCAGCACCACCGCGGCGGCGCCGTCGGCCGGCGGCGCGATGTCGTACGGCCGCAGCGGGGCGACGGCGGTCTCCTCCCCTTCCGGGTCGGGCAGGTCGAGGGCGTAGGGGTTGGCCCGCCCGGCGGCCCGGCTGCGCCGTACGACCTCGTCCAGCTCGGCCCGGTCCGCCCCGCGTGCCGAGGCCGCCAGCGCGGCGTAGGAGACCTGGTCCAGGCCGAGCGGGGCCAGGTAGTAGGGGTCGAGCTGGAGGGTCATCAGCCGGTGCGGGTCCGTCTGGGACGGCTTGCCGAAGCCGTAGACCAGCGCCGAGTCGACGTCGCCGTGCTGGAGCCGGACCCACGCCTCGTACAGCGCCCAGGCGGCGTCCATCTCCACGTGGCTCTCGGAGATCGGCGGCCAGGCGCCGAGCGCGTCGAGCGCGGAGACGAACGAGAACGGCGCCCCGGCGAGGTAGTCGCAGCTCCCCGAGCAGGTGAAGCCGAACGTGCGCAGGCCCGAGCGGCCGCGCACCTCCTCGATGACCGGCAGGAGCATCTCCGGTTCGCTCAGCCCCTCGTCGGCCGTGCTGTGCCGGGTCTGCGCGAACGCCACGACGGCCACCTCACGCATCTGCGCTCCCCCTACAGCTCTGCGTCCGGCTCGCCCGTGGGGGCGAACCACCTGATGTTCGACATCGAGTGCGGGGCCGGGAGCCGCTCCTGTTCCGGCACCCAGACCGCCCGCACCCGCATGCCCTGCCGTACCTCGTGCGCGGGCACGTCGCCGACCAGCGCGATCATCGGGACGTCCGCGCCGTCGAGCAGGATGTAGGCCGAGACGAACGGCACCTCGGGGGCGCGCGGGTCGGGCAGGTTGTTGATCGCGAAGGTGGTGACCGTCCCGGTGTCGGGCAGCTCCACCTCGCCGGTGATCGGCACGCCGCACTCGGGGCAGGACAGGCGGTAGGGCACGTAGACCTTGCCGCAGGAGCCGCACCGGCAGCCGATGAACACCCCTTCGGCCACGCCCTCCAGGAAGCGGGCCAGCGCCCGGCCGGGCCGCAGGCGGTACTCCGTGCGGACCGGGGAGACGATCTTCGTGACCTCGGGGACGAAGCTCTCGATGTCGGTGATGCGCCCGGAGCGCTCGGCCCGCCAGCGGGGGCGGACCCGCAGGCCGGGACGCACGGCGCGGGCCTCGCCGGCGTCCACCGCGTGGACCAGCGCGGTGTCCGCGCCGTCCAGGCGGATCAGCGCCCAGGCGAACGGCCGGTCCAGGGGGTGGCCGGGCAGGGGGTTCTGCACCCAGGCGTGGCTCTCGACGGTCCCGGCCGGGCCGACCTCGGTGAACTCGCCGGTGACGTCCTCGCCGGTGTCCGGGTCGTACTCCAGCGGCGGCACCAGGACCCGGCCGGCGGCCGTGCGGGCCCCGACGATCCGCGCGTCCCGCAGCTCGGTGAGGAAGCGCCCGATCACCGGCCCGGTGGTGCGGGTGTATCCGCCGGGGAACTCCAGCACATGATCGGCGACGCTGCCGGTGACGCTGTCGGCGGCCGTCTCCCCGGTCGCGGCTCCCGTCTCAGATGGCACGGTCATGTCCCTCCCAGTAGGGGTCGCGCAGCCGGCGTTTGAGGAGCTTGCCGTTGGGCTCGCGCGGCATCTCCTCGATGAAGTCGACGGACTTCGGCCACTTCATCCTGGCCAGGCGGCCCTCCAGGGAGGCGAGGAGCTCGGCGGCCAGCTCGGGCGAGGGCTCGACGCCGGGCGCGGGCTCGACCACGGCCTTGATCTGCTCGCCCCACTCCTCGTCGGGGACGCCGAACACCGCCACGTCGCCGACCTTGGGGTGGACCATCAGCTCGTTCTCGATCTCGGCCGGGTAGATGTTGGCCCCGCCCGAGATGATCATGTCGGCCTTGCGGTCGCAGAGGAAGAGGTAGCCCTCCTCGTTCAGGTAGCCGATGTCCCCGACGGTGAAGAAGTCGCGCAGCCGGTTGGCCTCCGTCTTGGCGGGGTCGCCCTTGTACTCGAAGGAGGCGCCCATCATCTTGATGTAGACCGTGCCGGGGGTCCCGGCGGGGACGGGCTCGAGGTTCTCGTCCACGATGAGGATCTCGCTGATCGGCCAGGCGGTGCCGACGGTGCCGGGGTACTTCTTCCAGCCCTCCGGGGTGGCGATCGTGCCGCCGCCCTCGGTGGCCGCGTAGTACTCGTAGACGACGTCGCCCCACCACTCGAGCATCGCCTGCTTGACCGGGACCGGGCAGGGCGCGGCGGCGTGGATCATCCACCTCAGCGAGGACAGGTCGTGGCGGCGCCGGGTCTCCTCCGGGAGCGCGAGCAGACGCTTGAAGTGGGTGGGGACCAGGTGCGAGTTGGTGACGCGGTACCGCTCGCAGAGCCGGAGCATCTCCTCGGCGTCCCAGCGGTCCATGTAGACGAGGGTGTGGCCCATGTGCAGCGCCGTGCCGCCGAACTGGGTGACGGCGGTGTGGTAGCTCGGCGAGGTGACCAGGTGGACGTTCTCCTTGCCGGTGGTGATGCCGAACAGGGAGAGCAGGAAGGACATCAGCTCGGCCGAGTCGTCCGGGTCCAGGCCGTTGAGCGGGCGGCGCACGCCCTTGGGCCGGCCCGTGGTGCCGGAGGTGTAGTGCATGGTGGCGCCCGCCGTGCGGTCGGGCGGCAGGCTGTCCGGGCGGCCGTCGGTCAGGTCCGAAAGCGGCCGGGCCCCGTCGACGCGGCCGAGGGCGAAGACGCGGTCGGCGGCGATGCCGGACTCCGCGGCGCCGCGCATGCCCTCGGCGGCGTGCCGCTCGTGGACGAAGAAGGCCCTGGCCTCGCTGTCGGCGACGATGTAGCCGATCTCGGGACCGGTCAGGTGCCAGTTGACCGGGGTGTAGTACCACCCGGCCTGCAGCGCCGCCAGGTAGAGCACCAGCCCGTCCGCCCCGTTCGGGGCCAGGCCGCAGATGCCGTCCCCGGCTTCCAGGCCCAGCTCCCGCAGGCCGTGGACGAGCCGGTTGGCGCGGGCCAGCAGGTCGCCGGCGCGGTGTTCGGTGCCGTCCGGGTCCACGGCCGCAATCCAGTCAGGATCCGCCTGCGCCAGTCTCCAGAAGCCGAGCGTGCCCATCGCAGGTCCCCTCTGGTCGGAAGGCACCCGGGCCGCCGGAGCGAGACGCGTCCGGGGAGGTCGCGTCAGGACGGCCGGCGACGCGGGAGGTCACGCACGAGAACGTGTTCTTGTGCGCAGGGGCAGACTAACCCGCCGAACGTCACCTAACAAGCGTTTGATTTTAAACCTTTCGCCTGTCCGGGCTTTACCTTCTCCTCACGAATGGCGGCCTCATGGTTACTCTCCGTTGCTATAAGGTAAGGAGAGAGTCAAGTTTTGGGGCGAAGCTGCCTATTTGTTCCGATTACGAATTTTGCTCGGTCAGGATGAAGACCGAGAGACAGCGTCCCCTAGCTGGACTCCTACTGACCAGCCGCCGTCTCCGTTATGGGGAGATCATGCGTTTCACCAAGTCCCTGGCAGCCGCCGGTGCCCTCGGCCTCGCCGTACTGACCGCTTCTCCGGCGTTCGCCGACGACATCGACGGCGCCCCGGCCGAGTCCGCTGTCAGCACGACCGAGGCGCAGGAGAAGACCGACGCCGCCGTCACCGCGCCCGGCGCGGACGCCCCCGCGACCACCCCCGAGGTGGAGCAGCAGACCGCCCCGGCCGCCGACCCGGCGCCCTCGGAGGAGTCCGGGGAGACCCGGGAGCACACCAAGCCCTCGGAGCAGCCCGACCCCCTGCCGGAGCCCGCCGAGACCACCCCGGCGACCACTCCGGCGCAGCCTGCCGAGCCGGCGCAGCAGGAGCCGCCGCAGGCCGAGATCGGCAGGCGGCCGCTCATCGACCGCGTCGACGTCACCCCGGGCGCCCTCGTCCGCGGCGCCTCCTACACCGTGACCGTCCGCACCGAGAACGTGGAGAACGGCGAGCCGGTCCTCGTCCGCGGCGTCGGCGGCGAGAAGGCCCTCGGCCGCGTCCGCGACGACCGGGCCGTGATCCGGATGAAGGTCCCGGCCGACGCCCGCCTCGGTGAGCACACCGTGCGCGCCGGCATCCGCGGCCTCACGCCGGGCGAGGCGTGGATCGTCGTCAAGCCCGCCCCCGCCGCGAAGCTCGGCCTCCGGCTCGACCCGGGCACCCGCCTGGCCGGCCAGAGCTACCGGGCCGTCATCACCACCGAGAAGGCGAAGCCGGGCACCGTGGTCACCGTCAAGGACCCGGGCGGCCGCACCCACCGGGCCAGGCTCGACGCGCGCGGCACCGCCCGGATCACCCTGACCGTCCCCAAGGGCACCAAGCCCGGCCGGCACACGGTCTCGGCCACGCTGCCGGACGGCGCCTGCGACTCCGCGGTGCTGACCGTCGTCAAGCACCACGTCCGCGCGGGCCGGATCGCCCTGGACCTGACCCCGGACACGGTCTTCGCCGGCGGGAAGTTCACCGCCCTCGTCGCGACCACGCACGTGGCGCCTGGCACCAAGGTCACCATCTACGACCCGGCCGGCGAGCCGTTCACCGTCAAGGTCGACAAGAACGGCACCGCCATCAAGAAGTTCCACGTGCCGTCCAGCACCGACGCGGGCTCCTACTGGTTCACCGCCAAGCTGCCCAACGGCCAGAAGTCCTCGGCCAAGTTGACCGTCCTGACCTGGAAGGTCAAGGCCAGCCACGACTACACCCCGCGGGGCGGCGCGCAGACCGGCGGCGGGCGCATCGAGCGGAACCTCGCCGCGAACCCCTCCGCCACCGGCGGCTCCGCCCTCGGCTCCCTGGTGCTCGGCGGCGCGCTGATCGCGGGCGGCTCCGGCGCGGCGCTGTTCTCCCGCCGCTTCGAGAACTGAGGATCCGAGAACCGAGGACCCGTCCCGGGTCGCGGACCGCCCGGTCCGTGCCCCGGGCGGTCCGCGTCCCGGCTCCCGACCATCCCGACCCAAGGCAGGTGACACGGCCATGCCCGGCCTCACCCCCTCCATGCGCCGCATCGTCCTCACCGCGGGCGCGGCGCTCGCGATCGTCAGCGGCGCGCTCGTCACCGGAGCCGCGCTGACCGACGACCCCCCGTCGGCCCTCCCCGCCCGGGGAACGGCCGCCTCCGGCCCCTCCGAGTCCCCCTCCGACGGCTCCTCCGGGTCGCGCGGGCCTTCCGGGCGCGCGAAGCCCTCCGGGTCCTCCCGCGAGGAGGGCCGCGTCCCGGCCGCCGGCAAGCCCGCCTTCACCGCCGCCGAGCCGCTGGCCGCCTCCGAGCCGGTCGGCCTCGACATCCCGGCGATCGGGGTGAAGGGCGCGCCGATCGACCCGGTCGGCCTCAACCCGGACCAGACCGTCGAGGTCCCTCCGCTGAACCGCCCCGAGCTGGTCGGCTGGTACAAGCACCGCCCGACGCCCGGCGAGGCCGGCCCCGCCGTGCTGCTCGGGCACGTGGACGCCCACGGCAGGCCAGCGGTCTTCGCCAAGGCGCACACCCTCGCCCCCGGCGACACGATCAGGGTCAGGCGCGCCGACGGCCGCACCGCCGTCTTCGCCGTGGACGACCTGGAGCGGGTGGACAAGGACGCCTTCCCCACCGACAAGGTGTACGGCGAGACCTCCGCGCCCGAGCTGCGGCTGATCACCTGCGGAGGCGCCTTCGACCCCGCCACCGGGCACTACGAGGACAACGTCATCGTCTACGCCCACCTGGTGGACTGAGCCCGGGGCGGCACCGCCCGCGTGCCCGTCCCGCGTGCCGGGACGGTCCCTGGCGGCGCGCGCCGTGCCGATCTATGATCACCGGCCAAGCGCTTGCCCGAAGCGGAGGTCGCCAGTGGAACTGCTCCCGATCAGCACGCCGCACTGCCGGATCGAACGCGACGGCCACGTCGTCGTCGTGACCATGGACCGGCCCGAGGCCAGGAACGCCCTCTCCACGGACATGCTGGTCGGCCTGGCCGACGCGTGGGCCTACGTCTCGGACGAGCCGGAGGTCCGCGTCGCCGTGCTGACCGGCGCGCACGGCACCTTCTGCGCGGGCGCCGACCTCAAGGCCATGGGCCGGCCCTCGTCCGACCCCCGGGTCGCCGAGCGGGCCGCGCGGATTCCCGACTACCACTGGAAGGGCCTGCTCCGCGACCCCGGCGCACGGCCCACCAAGCCGGTCGTCTGCGCGGTCGAGGGCCACGCCGTGGCCGGCGGCACCGAGCTGCTCGTCGGCACCGACCTGCGCGTGGTCGCCGAGTCGGCCACGCTCGGCCTGTTCGAGGCGCGCCGCGCGCTCTTCCCGATGGGCGGCTCGGCGGTGCGGCTCCCCCGCCAGATCCCCTACGCCTTCGCCATGGACATCCTGCTGACCGGCCGGGCGGTCACCGCCCGGGAGGCGCTGGCCATGGGCCTGGTCAACCGGGTCGTCCCGGACGGCACGGCCCTGGAGGCGGCGCTGGAGCTGGCCGGGCAGGTCGCCGCGTGCGGACCGCTGGCCGTGCAGGCGATCCTGCGCACCTACCGGGAGGTCGAGGGCCTGCCCGAGGCCGAGGCGCTGAAGGTCTCCGACGCCATCGGCTGGCCGGTGATCGGCTCCGAGGACGCCAAGGAGGGCTCCCTGGCCTTCCGTGAGAAGCGCCCGCCGGTCTACCGGGGCGAGTGAGGCGCCCGGCCGCCCGGCTCCTGGCCGATCCGGAATTCATCGAGCGCTTCCGGCCGCGCGTCGTCTCCACCACCCTGGCGGTGGCGAGGGTCGCCGCCGGTCGGCGCGCCGCGTACGTCACCGACGGCCATCTGCGCGACAGCGTGCACTTCGCCGCCGGGATCGCGTTGTGCCGGGCCGCCGGATGCGTGGTGACCGGCCTCGACGGCCGGCCGCCGCACACCGGCGCGGGCGGGCTCGTCGTGGCGGCCGACCGGGAGACGCACGCCGCGCTGCTGGAGCTCATCGACGACCAGTTGCCGTCCGGCGACCGGTTCCCCCGCGACGGGAGCCCGGAGAACGCCCGCCGCCTGCGGGCCGCCGTCGACCGGCTGGAGCACGGCGGCGGGACGGGGGAACCTCTCACGAAGTGATCGCCGTCCTCGGGGACGGTGCCGATACACTCCCGCCGGGAAGGCACCGGTACGGCACGGCTTGAGGGGGAGGCTCGCACATGGCCTGGTTGATGCTGGCGGGGGCGATCGTCTCGGAGATCCTGGCCACCACCGCGCTCAAGCTCAGCGACGGCTTCTCCCACAAAGGCTGGTCGCTGCTCGTCGTGGCCGGGTACGGCACGGCGTTCTTCCTGCTGGCCCGGGCGCTGAAGCTGCAGATGGAGATGGGCACCGCCTACGCCGTCTGGTCGGGGGTGGGCACCGCCGCCATCGCCGCCATCGGCGTGCTCTTCCTCGGCGAGAGCCTCAGCCTCGCCAAGGTCGCCGGGATCGTCCTGATCGTCGCCGGCGTGGTGGTCCTCAACCTCGCCGGAGGCGGCGCCCACTGAGCCCACCGGAGCGGCGGCTCCGGGCCCGCCGGCACTCTATGGAACGGCGGAGCGACCACCTTTGCCACATATCGGGCCGACCATAACAATCGAATCAATCGCGACGATCGCCGACATTCGTTGATCACTGTCGCTAGCATCCCTTGCCTGACCGCCCTCTCCCGAGGGCCGCTCCGCCGTCCCGGCAACCGGCCGGAGCGGCGGGCCGTTCCCGTGCAAGGAGGAGAAATGATCGTTTGGCGCGGATGGGGAATCCTGGTCGTCCTGGTGGCGGGGGCGCTGGCGGGCGGAGGCACGTTCCTCGGCACGGTGCTGGGAGCGGACCCGCAGAAGGCCAACCTCGGCACGGTGCTCGGCCTGCTGCTCGCCGGGGTCGCCGTCTGGTTCCTGGGGGTGCGGATGAACGTCCCGCCCGCCGACCGGCCTGGCGCGCCGCGCAACCAGCACACCCTGTTCTTCGTGCCGATGCAGTTCTGGGGCCCGCTCCTGGCCGTCGGCGCGGTCGCGGCCACGGTCGTCATGATCACCGGCTGACGGGCGCCCGGCCGTCGCCGAGGGCGCGGCCGGGCGCGGGAGCCGCCGGGGCGGCTACGTCCCCCGGGGGACCGGCCCGCCCGCGGCCCGGCGCCGGCCGATGATGATCAGCGCGCCGCCCCCGGCCAGGCCGGCGACCGCTCCGGCGGCGAGGTACCGCGCTCCGTCACGCTGTGCGGCGTGCTCCTCCCCGTCGGACTCGGCGTAGGAGGTGTACCGCCCGGCCTCCTGCTTCAGCTCCTCGTGGCGTGCGGGGTCCGCCTCCTTGACGCTCTCCGCCTCCTTCAGCAGCGCGCCCGCCTTCGCCAGGTGCGACTCCAGCCGCTCCTGGGTCTCGGCGGCCCGGGAGAACGCCAGAACGCTCACGCCCGCGGCGACCAGGGCCGCCACCAGCAGCCCGGCCCCGAGCCACGACATCCACTTCACCGGTCTTCCTTCCGTCTCATGCACATCCGCATGGACGGTAGTCCCGCCTCCTGCCCGGCGCGTCCGCCTGACGGGTGATGTCACGTCCCGCTTTAGAGTGATATCAACAGGTCTATCCCGATTAGGCGCGCCTGTCCGGCTCGGGGTGGCGCGGACACGCCACGCCACAGAGACCCGCGGCGCGGACGCCCAGCCGGTCAGTCGCGGGTCAGTCGCTCCAGGCGCTCCATGGCCTCGACGTACTGCTCGACCATGCCGAAGACCACGTCCCGGGCCGGCTTCACCTGGTTCATGGTCCCGATGATCTGGCCTGCCGGGAAGGTGGCCAGCTCCGCGGCGTCGGAGCGGCCGATCCGGCGGAGCGCGTCGGAGATCAGCATGAACTGGAGCGGCATCGGGAGCGTGCCCGGCGACTCGGCGGACTCCCAGGCGTCGGTCCACTCGTTCTTCAGCAGCCGGGCGGGCTTGCCGGTCCACGAGCGGGAGCGGACCGTGTCGCGGGAGGTCGCCTCCAGGATGCGCCGCTTGGCCATCTCGGGGGTGTCGGCCTCCTCCACGGTCAGCCAGATCGACCCGGTCCACACGCCCTCCGCGCCGAGTGCCATGCCCGCGGCCATCTGGCGGCCGTCACCGATGCCCCCGGCGGCGAGCACGGGCACGTCCACCGCGTCCACGACCTGCGGGATGAGCACCATCGTGGAGATCTCACCGGTGTGCCCTCCGGCCTCGGTGCCCTGGGCGACGACGACGTCCACGCCGACCTCGGCCTGCTTGACCGCGTGCCGGGGGGTGGAGGCGAGCGCGGCCACCTTGACCCCGTGCGCGTGGGCGAGCTCGACGATGTCGGCGGGGGGCGGGCCGAGCGCGTTGGCCAGCAGCGCGATGGGGTGCCGGAGCGCGACCTCGACCTGCGGCCGGGCGGTGGCGTCGGTCCAGCCGAGCAGGACCCTGCCCGCGTCGGACTCCTCCCCCAGCGGCGGCACGTCGTGCGCGGCCAGCAGGTCGTCGACGAACTTCCGGTGCCCCTCGGGGATCATTCCCTGCAGCCGGGCCACCAGGTCCTGCGGGGAGTCCACCCCGAGGTCGGCGCCCGCGTAGGAGGCGGGCATGACCACGTCGACGCCGTACGGCCTGCCGTCGACGTGGTCGTCGATCCACTTGAGCTCCATCTCGAGCTCTTCCGGGGTGAAGTAGAGGGCGCCGAGCACGCCCATCCCGCCGGCGCGGCTGACCGCGGCGACGACGTCCCGGCAGTGGCTGAACGCGAAGATCGGGAACTCGATTCCGAACATGTCCGTGACACGGGTCCGCATGGGCCCACGGTATGACCGGGCCCGGCGAACTGCAACGCGTTCTAGTACAGAATATTTCCCCCTTACTAGCGAGTAACTATAACGAGAACACGTTTCAACGCGGCATTCTGCGCCAGATCGCCCGGGGCAGCGCGCGCATCACCGCGAACACCGGCCGCAGCGCGCCGGGCACCCACACCACCTCGGCTCCGGAGCGCAGCCCGGCGACCACCGCGTCGGCGACCTGCCCGGGGGTGGAGGAGAGCGGCGCGGGGGTCATGCCCTCGGTCATCCTGCCGATGACGAAGCCCGGCCGCACCACCATCACCCGGGCGCCCGAGCCGTGCAGCGCGTCCCCGAGGCCCTGGGCGAAGCCGTCCAGGCCGGCCTTGGCCGAGCCGTACACGAAGTTGGCCCTGCGCACCCGGACCCCGGCCACCGAGGAGAGCACCACCAGCGTCCCGTGGCCCTGCTCGCGCAGCCGCCGGGCGGCGGCCAGCCCGGCCGAGACGTGCCCGCCGTAGTTGACCGCGACCGCCCGCGCCGCCGCCACCGGGTCGGCGTCGTACTCCTCCTGCCTGCCGAGCACGCCGAAGGCGGGGATCACCACGTCCAGGTCGCCGACGAGCTCCGCCGCGGCCTCGATCACCTCGCCGTGCGTCTCGGGCCGGGAGGCGTCGAAGTCCAGCAGGTGCACCTCCGCCTTCCCGATCACCGGCGGCTCGCCGCCGGCCGCGTCCCGGGCGGCGAGCACCACCCGGCGGGCGCCGCCCGAGACCAGCCGCTCGACGATCGCCAGCCCGATCTCGCTCCGGCCGCCCAGCAGCAGCACCGTGTCCACCGAGCCCAGGGCGTTCCTCACCGCGCCGCTCCCCTCTCCTGCTCCGGCCGCCTCACAGGCCGAGCCTCCGCGCCAGGTCGGTGCGGAACACCCCGGCCGGGTCCACCTCGTCGCGGATCCCGCGCCACTCCGCCAGCCTCGGGTACATCGCGGCCAGCGTCTCCGCCGCCATCCGGGAGTCCTTGGCCAGGTAGATCCGCCCGCCGGCCTCCGCCACCTGCTCGTCGAACAGGCGCAGCAGGCGGGCCAGGCCGCGCTGCCCCGCCGGGATGTCCAGCGCCAGCGTCCAGCCGGGCAGCGGGAACGAGAGCATCCCCGGCGTGCCGGGGCCGAAGCGCTTGAGCACCGTCAGGAAGGAGACCACGTTCTCGGCGGACAACCGGGCGACGATCCGCCGGAGCGTCGCCTCCTGCCCGAACGGCACCACGAACTGGTACTGCACGAAACCGCGCGGGCCGTAGATCCGGTTCCAGCCGTCCACGAAGTCCAGCGGGTGGAAGAAGGGAGCCAGGTCCTGGACGGAGGTGCCGGGACGGGACTTGAGGTACCACGCCTCGTTGAAGGCCCGGACGGTCAGCGGGTTGAGCAGGCCGCCCGGCGCCCACGGCGGGGCCTTGAGCAGGGCGCGGGGGGCGAACTCCAGCGGGTCGGCGCCGCGCGGCAGCTCGCCCCGGGTGGCGTGGTCGCCGCGGGTGAGCACGCTCCGGCCCATCCGGCCGCCCCGGGCGAGCAGGTCGATCCAGGCGACCGTGTAACGGTAGCGGTCGTCGGTGGCGGCCATCGTCTCGAGGGTCTGGTCCAGGTCCCGGGTCCGCTCGACGTCCACCCGGACCCGCGAGGTCTCGATCGGCACGCACCGGAAGGACGCCTCGACGATCACCCCGGTCAGCCCCATGCCGCCCACCGTGGCCCAGAACAGCTCGTCGGCGGGGGTCAGCGTCCGGACGGCGCCGCCGGCGGTGACGAGGGTCAGCGAGCGCAGGTGGGCCCCGAAGGAGGAGTCCACGTGGTGGTTCTTGCCGTGCACGTCGGCCGCGACCGCGCCGCCGACCGTCACGTGCCTGGTGCCGGGGGTGACCGGGACGAACCAGCCCCTGGGCACCAGGGCCGCCATCAGGTCGTGCAGGCTGAGCCCCGCCCCGGCGGTGACCACGCCGGTGCCCTCGTCCAGGGACCAGGCGGTCAGGGCGGTGCAGTCGACGACCAGGCCGCCGGAGTTCTGCGCGGCGTCGCCGTAGGAGCGGCCGAGCCCGCGGGCGGCGACGCCGCGGCCCGGCGCCCGCCGTACGAGCTCGGCGACCTGCTCCGCCGAGGCGGGCCTGGCCAGCCGGGCCGGGGTCGGCGCGGTACGGCCCCAGCCGGTCAGGAAGGTCGTTCCGGGTGGTGCGGAGGTCTTCATGTGAGGTAGATGCCGATCGTCAGGGACACCAGCAGGGCGGCGATGAACAGCTGCAGGGGACGGTCGCTCAGGGCGAGCTCCTCCGGCTCCTCCCCGGCGCCCCGGTCCACCAGGAGATTGTGCCGGAGCACGATGAGGACGAAGGGCACGATGCTCACGGCGTGGAACGGCAGGCCGGTGGGCTCGTTCAGCGCCCACAGGCAGTAGGTGACGATCATCGCGCCCGAGGCCATGGTGCGGACCTGGGTGAGATAGGCGGGGCTGTAGGAGGCCAGGATCGCCCGCGTGGTGTTCCCGCTGGCGTTGCGCCGCGCGGCGCGCACCTCGGCCTCGCGCTTGCCCGCCACCAGCTGCAGCGAGCCGAGCGAGACCACCACGAGGAACCAGCTCGTCACCGGCACGTCCACGGCGACCGCGCCGGCGAAGGCCCGGATCACGTGGCAGGCCGCGACCGCGACCAGGTCGACCACCGGCTGGTGCTTGAGCCAGAACGTGTAGGAGAAGGTCAGCGCCAGGTAGCCCGCGACGACCGCGGGCAGCCGCCAGTCGCCGGAGAGCGCGGCGGTCGCCGGGGCCGCTGCCGTCAGCGCGGCCCCGGCGGCCCTGGCGAGCGCGACCGGGACCAGGCCCGCCGCGACGGGGCGGAACCGCTTGCGGGGATGCCTCCGGTCGGCCTCGACGTCCGCGGCGTCGTTGAGGAGGTAGGTGCCGCTCGCGGCCAGGCAGAAGGCGGCGAAGGCGATCAGCGAGCCCCGCAGGCCCTCGGCGGTGCCCAGCACGCCGGCCGCCCCGGGGGCGGCGAGGACCAGGGTGTTCTTCAGCCACTGGCGGGGCCGGCAGGCCCGCACCAGCGCGGCCGGGGAGAACCGCCGGCGGGTGCGGACGGTCGCCGGCGGGTCCGCCGGCGACCGTTCGGCGGTTCTCTCCTCGCCCGTCACGCCCTGGCGTGCGCGCCGCGGGCCACGAAGAACCCCGCCGCCAGCAGGACGATGCCGAGCACGAGCAGGACCAGCGGGATGGTGACCTTGATGAGGCTGATCTGGTTCTTGCTCTCGACCGCGTTGTTCACCAGGGTGTTGACCGTCTCAGGGGTCATCCTGAAGGTGGCCCGCAGGGCGGTGATGCTGTGCGCGCCGTCGGGGGTGCGCAGGACCTCGTCGCGCTGCTGCTCCTGCTTGAGCGGAGAGCCGGTGACGGGCTCCACCCAGAACGTGTTCTTGCCGGTGTGGTAGCGGTCCGCCTGGACGTCACCGGTGGTGTCGGTGATGCCGAGGATGGAGGCGGGCACGTTCCGGGTCTCGGTCCTGGTCTCCGGGACGTCCTGCTCGAAGCGGTAGGCGAGCACGCCGTTGACGTGCTCCTCGCCGACGAAGCGGGCGTCGAACGCCTTGCCCGTGACGGAGTTGAAGACCTTGTAGGTCTTCTTCTCCACGTCGAAGGGCCACTTGTAGATCTGGCCCTCCAGGGTGACCGGCTTCTTGTCGATGTTCACCGAGCAGCAGGTGACGCCCTCACCGCTGTACTTGTTGAAGGCGCTGCGCCGCTCGGTCAGGGTGATGCCGGGGTTGCCGTTCGTCTCGTCGTTGACCGCGGTGAACTCGTCCCAGACGACCGTGTCGTCCTTGGCCTGCGCCACGTCGCCGCGGACGGTGACCGTGACGCCGAGCTTGGCGGTCATGACCCTCAGGTCCTTGATGCTGAAGTACTGGGCGCCCTCGGCCTCCAGCTTGTTGACGCCGTACTGCGCGGCGGGCGCGGCGATCAGGCTGCCGGCGATCTGGAAACGCACGAGGGGTGCCAGGACGATGAGGAAGGCTCCCAGGGCCAAAAGAACGATCCCGACTATTCGGCGCATTGATCCTCCTGGGGGGGCTCCCACTGGGGGCAGGTGGTCATGAAGGGTGAAATGTACTTAAATCACGTTCTACTCGCCAGTATGTTAGTGAGGCCGATCACCCACGTCACCAGGGATGCCGAAAAGTGACCGAAACAAGTTCTAGATCGGAATCCGCCGTCGGCCAGGGGATTTCCGCCGCCGGAGGCCACCTGGACGCCCTCGACGGGGTGCGTGCGGTCGCCTCGTTCCTGGTGCTCACCTTCCACGTGGCGGCCGAGTCCGGCGCCGTCCTGCAGGAGGGCTTCACCGGAGCGCTGCTCGCCCGCGGCGACGTGGCCGTGCCGGTCTTCTTCGCCCTCTCCGGCGTGCTGCTCTACCGGCCCTTCGCCGCGGCGGCGCTGACCGACCGGGCCTCGCCCCGGGTGGCCGCCTATCTGTGGCGGCGGGCGGTGCGCATCCTGCCCGGTTACTGGCTGGTCGTGGTCGTCGCCATGTTCCTGTGGTCACGCGACCACCTGTCGGACGTCTGGACCTGGCTCACGCTCCTGCTCCTGGGCCAGAACTACGACCTCGACCCGTGGTGGAACGGCCTGGCGCCGCGCGGCCTGGCGCAGATGTGGAGCCTGTGCGTGGAGGTGGCCTTCTACATCCTGCTCCCCCTGCTGGCCGTCGCCCTGGCGGCCTTCGCCCGGCGCGGCGGGACCCGGGCGGGCGGCGCGGACCGCGAGAACGGCCGGGACGGCGGGAGCAGCGGAGACGGCGGGGACGGCGGGGACGGCGGGGACGAGGTCGGGCGGCGGGCCGTACGGCTCCTCGCCGGGCTGGGCGTGCTCACGGCGGTCTCCTACGGCTGGACGCTGCTGACCCACTACGTCTGGCAGGAGTCCCTGCTCAACCTCTGGCCGCCCCGCTCGATGGGCTACTTCGCCGCGGGCATGGCGCTGGCCGTGGTCATGGCCTGGGCCGCCGCCCGGCCGCAGAGCCCCGCGGCGCGCTTCGGCCACGGGGTCGCCGCCTCCCCCGGAGCCTGGTGGCTGGTGGGCGCCCTGGCCTACGCGGTCGCGGCCTCCCCGGTGACCGGCGGCCGGTTCCTCGGCACCGACAACGTCTGGGCGGACCTGTCCGAGCTGCTGCTCTACACCACCGTGGCCTTCTGCCTGCTCGCCCCGGCCGCGCTGGCACCGCCGGGGGACTCCCCCGTCCGGCGGCTGCTGGGCAACCGGGTGATGCGCTTCCTCGGCAGGGTCTCCTACGGCGTCTTCCTCTGGCAGTTCGTCGTGCTGTACGGCTGGTACGAGTTCACCGGGCAGCAGGCGTTCTCCGGCGACTTCCCCGGCAACCTCGCGGCCGTGGCCCTCATCACCCTGGGCCTGGCGACCGTGACCTACTACCTGCTGGAGAAGCCGCTGCAGCGGCTGAACCGCCTGGTGAGGCGCTGACTCACGGGGGCGGGGCGGCCGGGGCTCCGATGGCCAGCCCCTTCAGGCAGACCTGCGCACCCGGATCGTCGATGACGATCCGGACGCCCCTCCCCGCCGTCCTCATCGGGAAGTAGATCGTGTCCCCCGGAGTGGCCCTCAGGTTGAGCACGAGCCGCTCCCGGCCCACCTCGAGGGTCACCGAGGCCGACCGTGCCGCCGAGTAGAACAGCGAGCCCGCGGTGACCGGCCCGCCCGCCGAGACCGCCTCGGGGACGAGCACCGCGCCGTCCGTCACCGGCAGGCAGAACCCGCCCGGCGGCAGCGGCTCGAAGAAGCCGAAGACGCCCATCTCCACCAGGCGGCCCTCCTGGTCGAAGACCTTCGCCTCGTGGGAGGGCTCGGGGTGGGTCATCCTGGCTCTCAGGGCCGGGCGGGCCAGCGGGGTGAGCACCCGGCTGCTGAGCCGCCCGTCCCCGAACCACGGCACCATGACGTGATCGGGCACCGGCGTCGGGTAGATCACGGTGTCGTCCGGCGCGGCCGCCAGCTCCGCCCTGACCGTGTCGAAGTAGCCCCGGATCCGGTCGACGGACAGACCGGACCGGTAGTCCTCGATCGAGATCACCGACACGACCAGGTAGGCCCCCGCGGCCAGCCCCGCCGTCAGGGCGCGCAGCGAGCCACCGGGCAGCGGGCGGCGGTAGGCGTCCCGCTCCCCCGCCAGCGGCAGCAGCGCGAAGCCCAGGCAGAGCATGAGCACCACCACGGCGTCGGCGACGTAGCGGGGCTCGGCCCCGCTCGCCGCGACGCTCCCGCTCCGGGCGATCACGGCCGGGACGGCGTCGGCGAAGAGCAGGTAACCGCCGAGCAGCACCCAGGCCCGCACCGCCCGCCGCCGGTGGACGACGGTGGTCACCACCACGGCCGCGACGACCACCCAGGAGATCGCCACCAGGGTGTCGGAGGGGGCGGCCAGCCCGCCGGTCACGCCGTTCGACAACCAGCCGAGCGGGCCGCCGACCGCTCCGCTGGGGAAGGTGCGGCCCACCATGGTCCCGACCATCTCCAGCGCATGGCCCGTCTGGGGGAGCACGGCGCCCTCGACGGGCGCGGCGCTCCTGCGCGCGAGGTAGAGGGCGGTGTAACCGCCCATGATCGCCGCGTACGCGCCCCAGAGCCGCCGGTGCCGGCCGAGCTCGCGGAGCATGGACCGGATCCAGCCGATCTGCCGGTCGCGGAGGAAGGCGGTGGTGACCGCGAAGAGCACGAAGGCCACGAAGACGCCCTTGATGCTGAAGGCCATGCCCATCAGCCACCACCCGAGCGCGCGCCGGCCGTACCGGTCGCCCTCCCCCCGGGCGAACCTGACCTGCGCGGTCAGCGCGAGCACCATCGCGAGCTGGAGCGGGACCGCGTTGATCGCCGCCGCCCACCAGCCGAACCCCGGGATCGTCAGCGGGGAGAACAGGAACACCGTCAGCGGGAGCAGGATCATCGGGCGGTACCCGAACAGGAGCCCGAGCAGCCGGAACGCGGCCACGCTGAGCAGCGCCTGCGCGGCGGTGGTGACCGAGGCCACCAGCGTCCAGTCGTAGGCGGAGGCGTGCGACAGCACCCAGGTGAGCGCGAACGCGCCCGGCATGAAGTGCCCGTTGTGCACCCGGAGCAGGAAGTCCGGGGTGAGACCGCTCTGGTAGGCGTTGCCGACGAAGAGCAGGTCGTCCTCGACGAAGTAGGAGTCCTTCAGGACCAGCACGTGGAGCACGAGCGAGGCCGCGATGAGCAGGACCGCCCCGGCCGCCACCGGCCTCCGGAGCCCGGGGGCCCGGCTCGGCAGGGCGAACCGCGTCCCCGGCGGGCCCGTCCGTTCCTCCTGGCTGGTCCCCACCTGCGGTCCTCTCCGACTCCTCATGGCGCGGAAGATCACCTTACGAGCCCGCCTGGATCGTCAGCAATACGGTGTTATGCTCCGGCGCACCCGATTCTTTCACCACGGTGAGGAGCAGCGGTTGGAAACTCCACAGGCACCGTTCCGGGCCACGCTCGGCCGGTCGGTCCGGCTGCTGAGCGCCTTCCGCAAGGAGCAGAGCGACCCCGACTTCTTCTACGGCATGCTCGCCCGCGACACCGTGGCCCAGCTGGCCGCCCACACGGAGCTGAACGGCGCGCTGGTGGCCGACATCGGCGGCGGCCCCGGCTACTTCACCGACGTGCTGCGGGCCTCCGGAGCCCGGCCCGTCTGCGTGGACTGCGACGCCGGGGAGATGATGGCGCGGGCGGGCGCGGCCCCGGAGGGCGCGATCCTCGGCAGCGCCCTCGACATCCCGCTGAAGGACGGCACGGTGGACGTCTGCTTCTCCTCCAACGTCCTGGAGCACGTCCCCGACCCGTGGCGGATGGCCGACGAGATGGTCCGGGTCACCAAGCCCGGCGGCGTCGTCTACCTGTCCTTCACGAACTGGCTCTCCCCCTGGGGCGGGCACGAGACCTCCCCCTGGCACTACCTCGGCGGCCACCGCGCCGCCGCCCGCTACACGCGCCGGCACGGCAAGGCCCCCAAGAACGTCTACGGCAGCAGCCTCTACCCGGTCTCGGTCGGGGCCGCGCTGCGCTGGGCCAGGCGGAACCCGGACGTCCAGGTCCTGGACGCCCTGCCCCGCTACCACCCCCGCTGGGCCACCTGGATCGTCCACGTGCCCGGCCTACGCGAGATCGTGAGCTGGAACCTGCTGCTCGTGCTGCGCCGCCGCTGACGGCTCCTGTGGCTGCGCCGCCGGACCGGTCCGCCGGCGCAGCCACAGGGCGAGCGCGGTCAGGATCGCGCCCAGCGCGCCGGAGCCGCCCGGCAGCACGTCCCGCACGACGGCCGCCCACCGGGCGAAGGCGCCTGCCTCGGCGGCCAGGGCCGCGACGTCGTCGCGGGACATCGTCAGGTGTGCCTCCAGGCTCACCTTGCGCTCCACCTCGTCGGCGGTGCGCAGCGCCTGCCGGTGGACCTCCTCGACCTTCACCGTCAGGCCGCTCTCCGGCTCCACCCAGAGCGTGCGGGTCACCTCGACATACCGGGAGACGCCGACGGAGCGCCACCCCGGCAGGCCCATGACCTCGCCGGGCAGGGTCCCCGGCAGGTTCTCGACCCTGATCGGCCCCGCGCTGTAGCGGTAGCGGTAGGTCCGGACCCCCTCGACCTCCTCCTCCCGCTCGAACCGGAGCGGGACCGACCGGCGCAGCACCGTGTCGAACATCGGGTAGGAGCGCGGCTCGGCCCGGAACGGCAGCCGGAAGGCCAGGCCCGACTGCCACACCCCGGCGTCCTCGTCGACGTACTGGCCGCAGCAGGCGACCGTCATCCCGGTCCTGCGGTCGAACGCGCTGCGCCGCTCGTGGTAGTCGATCCGCTCGCCCTCGGCGGTCTCGAGCGAGGTGAACTCGATCCAGACCGCGGTGCCCCCGTCCCCGGCGGCGACGTCGCCGCTCAGCGTCGTCGTGGACACCAGCGGGACGCCGGTCCTCGAGGTGAGCGTGGCGGCGTCGAAGTAGGCGCCGCGCTGAGTGGTCAGGCGGTAGGTCCGGTCCTGCTCCAGCGGGAGCGCCAGGACGCTCTCGTAGACCTGGAAGCGGAGCAGCGCCGCGAAGCTGAGGAAGAAGGCCCCGACCGCGAGAAGCGCGGCCCAGGAGATCCGCGGTCCGCTCACGATCCCACCGCCACCCGCTCCGGCCGCCGCAGGACGAGGGGCTCGGGCTCCCGCGGGCCGCCCGGCCGGCCGGGGACCGAGGCCGTCAGCCAGGCGAGCGCGACGAGGCAGAGCACCTCGGCGACGACGTCGGTGAGCAGTCCCTGCCAGGACGGGACGAGCGTCCGGCCGAGCGCGGCCGCGAGCCCGGCCAGGCCGAGCGGGACCGCCGGCGACCACGTCGCGGTCACCGCCTCCGCCACGCCGAACAGCGTGCCGCCGCGCGCGTGCCGGGCCTCGGCCACCGTCTCCAGCCAGGCGTGCAGCGCCAGCGCCGCGCAGACGATCACGACTCCGGCGAGGCCCCCGGTCCACATCCCCATCACCGGGGCGAGCGGCCAGATCCAGGCCCGGCGGACCACGGCCGGGGCGGTGCCCGCGGGCGGGCGCACCCGGCGCCGCGGGGGCACGGCCGCCACCGCGACCACCAGGAGCACGAGGACCAGGCCGGCGGCGAGCGCCGTCCGGTACGTGGCGTCGGGCTCGAAGCGGAGGGTCACGGTGCCCGTGATGGCGGGCACCTCCCACGCCTGCCGCCAGCCGTCCAGCCTGACCGGTTTCAGCTCGGTGCCGCCCAGGTAGGCCTTCCAGCCGCGGTTGTGGTTCTCGTTGACCACCAGGTAGGAGGGCTCGGTGGTGGAGATCCGCACGCGCCGCTCCGCCTGCCCCCACTGCTCGGTGACGGCGGCGACGGCGTGCGTCCCGGAGTCCGCCGTGCCGGTGCGCGCCCAGGGGGCCGCGGAGGTGCGGAAGAGCATCGACTCGATCCGGAAGGCGTCCGCGGCGGCCACGTTCACCCGTACCGGACCGGCCGTCAGCTCGACCCGCGCGCAGGCGCGGTAGCCGACCGGGCGGCCGGCGGCCACGTCGCCCAGCGTCCCCGACACGATCTGGGTGGGCACCGCGTTGCCGTTCACGGTGAGCGCCGGGCCGTAGCCGCAGGGCAGCCGGAGCGGGAGCGACTCCAGCGAGCCGAGCGGTTCGACCCCCGGGACGGCGATCTCCGCCACCTCGATCGGCCGGGAGGCGGAGGCCGTGAACGTGATGGCCAGCTTCCGGGCGCGCAGCGGCGTGAAGGTGAGCCGGTCGTCCTCGCCGACCCAGCCCCGCACCGTGCGGCCGCCGCCCCGCACGGTCACCCGGACCGGCGGCCGGCCCAGGTAGGAGTCGGGGAAGGTGACCTGGAGCCAGGAGAGCGTCCGCACCTCGCCGAGGTCGACCGTCAGGGTGGGATGCGGGTCCCGGGGGCTGGCGTACCAGAGCGTGCTCAGGTCGCCGTCCATCGCCGAGCGGCCGAGCGCCGCCGGATGGTCGGTGGCCGTGGAGGAGACCGACAGCTTCGGGAAGACGCCGGGCACGGCGGTGAGCCGCTGGGCCGTGGCGGGATCGGTCAGCACGGCCCGCCCCGTGACGGCGTTCGGCCCGCCCGTCCGGGCGGTGAACTCCCGGTTGAAGGCGTGGCCGTCCTCTCCCTGGATCTCCAGGTGCGGCGAGCAGGTCCACGTGCCGGACCCGCGCATGCAGGCGGGGGCCGTCCCCTGGCGGGTCAGGAGCACCGCGCCCGGGTCGTCCTCACCCGGCACGGGGACCCTGAGCCTGCGGGTGGCGTCCACCCCGGGGATGTCCACCTCCGTGATCCCGACCCGGTTCCCTACCGCCGTCCCCAGCCCCCGGGTCACCTTGGTCACCCGGATCCGCAGCCACGAGCTCCGGCCCGGCGGCGGGGCGACCGCCTGCGGACCGGCCGTGTCCTTGACGGGGACCAGGCGCGTGCCCGCCTCCGTCTCCACGGCGATCTCGGCGACCGCCGGGCCGACGGCCCTCTCGAACGCCACGGTGAGGCGCGGTATCTGGACGCCGTCGGTGAAGCGGACCTCCCACCACTGGTCGACCGTGCCGTCCCAGCCGTCGGAGCGCCAGCTCGTGCGCAGGTCGCCGTCCATCGCCGCGTACGGCTGCCGCCCCGGGTCCCGCGTCGGCGCGGGGGCGGTGACCGACGACTCGGAGGAGGAGGCGAGCACGTCCGCGATGCCGGAGTAGGCGGCCGTCGCCATGGCGCTCTCCCAGGCCGGGTCGGTCACGTCGGTGACGGCGTCGCGCTCCATGGGCTGTTCGGCGGTGAGCGTGGCGGAGGCGGAGCGGCGCACGTCGCCGAAGACGAGCTCGCGCCGGCGCATCGTGTCCGTCGCCACCGTCCGGTGCGGGGGCAGGGCCTCCCGTCCCGGCTCGTCGCCGACCAGCGTGGCGCGGTCGTCGTCCAGCAGCCCCTCCTCGGCCATGGCGAGCACGGCCTCCGAGGCGCCGGTCACCCGGAGCGTGTTCTCGCTCGGGACGGTGGAGACCGCCGGGGCGGGATCGGGGACCGCGTAGACCTCCAGCGCCGGGTAGGGCTGGTCGAACCAGCCCGCCGCCACCGGGGAGGACCGTGTTCCCAGCTCGGGGCCGAAGGAGGCGACCCGGCGCAGGCCGGTGGACTCGGCGAGGGTCTCGTGGACCCGCGCCGGCCAGGCCGTGCCGAGCGTCTCGCGCGCCAGGTCGTTGCGGACGAGCAGGTAGGTGACGCCGATCCGGCGCAGTGCCGAGGTGAGGCCGGGTGAGCCCTTCCCGGTGGAGAAGCGCTCGTCGACGGCCGACAGCAGCCGGGCGAGCCCGGGTGATCCCCAGGGCACGTTGCTGTGGGCGGCCCAGCGCACGGTCAGCAGAGACTGCATCGGCTCGTCCATCGGGCGTCCCCACACGTACCTGCCGTGACCCGTGCCGGGCACGGCGAGCACCATCCCGTCGCCGGTGTGCTCGTTGAGCCAGGTCGTGGCCTCGCGCCAGTAGCCGGGCACCTCGTCGAACCCTCCGGCGGGGGTGACGCCGGCGAAGGCGACCGGCGCCGCGGTGAGGATGAAGGCCCCGGAGGCCGCCAACGTCACGGGCCTGCGCAGCCCGCCGCGCAGACCCGGCACGGTGAGGCGGCGCAACCGGTCGGGGACGGCCGCCGGGAGGGCGGCCAGGCCGAGGGCGAGCGGGAGCCGTACCAGGGCGTCGAACTTGTGCAGGTTACGGAAGGGCGCGAGCAGGCCGTCCAGCAGCGCCCGCACCTGGTCGGTCCAGGGGTGCGCCAGCACGTCGGTGTGCCCGAAGGAGATGACCGCCACTCCGGCCAGCGCGGTGAGGGCCAGGAACGCCCGCTCGGGGGTGGTGCGGGAGGCGATGCCCGCGACGCCGAGCCCGGCGACGAGCGCGGTGGCCGCGATCAGCCAGGGCGTGGTCGCCTGCTCGAAGGCGGCGGGCAGCCACGCCCGGCCGTCCACCGGCAGGAAGGAGAGCCAGGTGGACGTGCCGCGCAGGATGTTGAGCAGCGACGTGACCTGCGTGGTGACGGACGCCGTCTCGATGAAGGGCAGGAAGGAGAAGATGTACTGGCCCATCACCAGCAGCGGCACCAGCCACCACATCGACACCGCGGCGACGCAGCCCAGCCACCAGACCAGCAGGCGCCGCCTGCGCGGGCCGGCGCGCCGGGTGAGCAGGTACAGCAGCGGCACGACCAGCACCGCGAGCTCCGCGACCGCGTTGACGCCGCCCGCGAAGACGAACGCCAGCGCCGACAGCGCCGCCGCCCGGCGCGGGCTGGTGTCCCCGCCCGCGCCGCGCACGAGGGGGAGCATGATCCACGGCAGCACCGCGCTGGGCTGGAACTCCGAGGAGTTGAAGCCGATCAGGGTGACCGCGTGCGGCGCCAGCGCGTAGGCGAAGGCGCCCAGGATCCGGCTGGCGGGGGTGCCGATGCCCATCGCGCGGGCCAGCCGTTCCACACCGAGGAAGGCCGCGCACAGGACCGTGGTCATCCACAGCCGCTGGATCTGCCACGGCGGCATGTCGACGGCCTCGAACAGGGCGTAGAACGGCCCCATCGGGAAGAAGTAGCCGTGGGCCTGGTTCTGCAGGTGCCCGAAGAACGCCCCGTCCCACAGGTGCGCGGCCCGGGACAGGAAGCCCAGCGGGTTGAGCGCCATGTCGAGCTTGGTCTCGGAGATGACCTTGCCGGGGGCCGTGTTGAACGTCACCGCCGCGAGCAGCAGGCAGCCCGCGAGGAGACGCAGCCGGTGCCGCAGCCGGGCGGATGCGGTATCCGTGCTGACGAGCGTCATCAAATGGTCACCGTGTGGCTCACGTGATCTCGGTCTCGCCCACGGCGAGACGGAGATCGGGGGTCCCGGTCAGCGGACGGGCCGCGTCCGCGGACCGGCGTCGGCGGTCGGACATCGATATTTCAGACATCGAGAGTTCTGTGGTGATAAGTCTGGTCATAGTAGCGCCGGTCCGGCCCCAGGTGAACTCTCCCGCCCAGGCCCGGCAGGCCTGCTGGACCTCCGCGCGCCGCGCCGGGTCGGACAGCTCCGCGATCGCCCGGTCCACCACCTCGGCCAGCGTCTGGCCCTCCCGGACCAGCCAGCCGGTCACACCGTCGCGGACCGAGTCGCGCAGCCCCGCGACGTCGTAGGCGACCGTGGGCACCCCGAAGGCCGCCGCCTCGATCACGGTCAGCCCCCAGCCCTCGAACTCCGAGGCCGTGACGTTCAGCAGGGCCGAGCCGAGCACGGCGTTCTTCTCCGGCTCGGAGAGGAAGCCGTGCAGGTGGACGCGGCCGGCGACGCCCCGCTCGGCGACGAGCGCGGCCAGGGACTCCGACTCCGGCCCCCGCCCGACGACGTGCACGTGCAGGCCGGGGTGGCTGCCGCCCAGCTCGGCGGCGAGGCCGACCACGCGGTCGACCCGCTTGTGGCCGACCAGCCGGCCCAGGTAGACCAGGGCCGGGTCGCCCTCGGCGGGCCGTCCCTGCCCTCCGACGGGCCGGGCCACCGGGCTGCCGTTGGGGACCACCTGGATCGGCGCCCGCCAGCGCAGCTTCGACCGCAGCTCCTCGCGGGAGGACTCCGAGACGGTGATCGTCGTACGGCGGCGGTAGAGCAGGCGGGCCACCGGCCCCTCGACGAAGCAGCCGATCCTGGCCAGCCAGGCCGGGAAGAACGCGTAGAACTGCCGGTCGTGCACGTGGTGCACCAGGCAGATGACCGAGGTGCGGCGGCGCACCACGAGCGGGGAGAAGAAGGGGATGCCGTTCATCGAGTCGATGACGACGTCGAAGGAGCGCCGGTGCAGCAGCAGCCAGAGCGGCACGAGCAGGTAGACGAGGAAGCGGTTGCCCATCCGGTGCAGGGTGATGCCGTCGAGCCGCTCGGTCCGGGCCTGGCCGGGCTCCCGGCTGGTCACGAAGTGCACCGTGGCGCCCTGGGAGACGAGGTAGCGGCTGACCTGCCAGGCGTACTCCTCCGCCCCGCCCGCCACGGACTGCTGCGGCTCCCGGAAGTTCAGCAGCGCCACCCGGACGCCGGCCAGCGGCGCCTGGACCCCGCGCTCGGGCCCCGGGTCGGACTCGACGCTCAACCGGGGCCGCGGGGCGGCCGGCGTGTGCGGCGTGGCGGCCGCCTTCCCACCGGATAGGACCACGATCTCTCCTCACTCCGTGCGCGCACGAGGCCATGGCCGGATCAGGGCATGGCGAGAGCACACCCGTCGCCGATCATTGATGTCCGGCCCCGCGGCCGGTGGAAGAAGTGCCCGGCCTCGCCGGCCGGTGAAGAAAGCGTCCTCAGGGGCCGCTGCGTACGGCCCCTGGGATCACTTGTCGCCGTAGTTGTACAGCGGCCGGTTCGGCGGCTCCGGCGTGGGCGCGGCCACGTTGACTACCGCCACAGAGGCGCCGACCGCAAGGACCGCTCCGACGGCCAGTGCTGCGAGCACACGGATCACTGAAGCTCTCCCTCACAGATTCGGACAGTGTGCCGAGAGTAGAACGTGATTCACGCCATAAGCCATAGGCTTAGTAAAACCGTGACAAAGTAAGTTACCCTCCAGTACCCCCACACTTACGGCGTACCAGCAGGTCATACGGGTCAGGAGAGGCGGATGAGACGGAGTTCCCGCCCAGCGAAAACAGTCACGCCACCCTGTAACGTGTTATCGGAACTCTGTTCGAGTACGTAGCGGACTCCGAGGCGCGCGAGCGCCGCCGCCCGCCCGGACGGCTCGCCGCGCAGCGCCTCGCCGGCCTCGCGGGCCAGCGGGTCCTCCGACGCCACCCGGATCCGGCCCCCGCCGGGCGTGCCGACGAGCAACTCGTCGTTCCAGACCACCCGCCGGGCGAAGAGCTTGGTCGCCGGGTCCAGGACCACCCGCCCGCCGTTCCAGGCGAAGGCCCGGTGCGCCCCCCACGGCAGCGAGACCAGCGCTCCGCCGGCCGGGTCGGTGTTCACGATCCGCTGGACGTGCCGCCACTCGTCCGGATAGTCGACGGCCTCCAGCCTGCCGAACGCCCCCAGCGCGAAGGTGGGCAGCACCAGCACCGGCACGGCCACCGCGACGGCTGCGGCGACTCCGGCGGCCCCGACGGTCCCGGCCGCTCCGGTCGCCCCGGTCGCCCCGGTCGCCCCGGTGGCTCCGGCGGTCCCGGCGGTCCCGGCGCCCCGCGGGGCGAGCAGCCGTACGGCGCCGGCCAGGCCGAGGGCCTGGAGCAGGACGAGGGGGGCCAGGTGGAGCTGGCCGTCCCGGAGCGGGCCGAACCCCGGCCACCAGCCGATCAGCGCCTTCAGCGCGCCGGGCGCGAGGACCCCCAGGAGCGCGACGCCCAGCCCGGCCCCCGCCGCCGCGGCCAGCCCCGTCCGGTACGGCACGGCGCCGCGCAGCCGTACGAAGCCCCAGACCGCGACCGCCGCCAGCAGGAGCCGCACCCCCGCCGACCACCAGGACTCCTGTCCCGGCACCACCGCGTGCGCGTTCCAGATCCCGCCCAGCCCGAGCAGACTGCCGGCCACCCCGAGCGGGCCGTCCGCGCGCGCCGCGAAGGCGTCCACCCCGGCCGGGTCGGTCGTGGCCCCGCTGAGCAGGGCGGGCACCATCCACGGCAGGCTCAGCACGCCCAGGACCGCCGCCGTCTCTCCCACCCGGCGCAGCCGTGCCGCCCATGGGGAGCGGGGGCGCGCCCGGGTGCCCGGCGCCGGGGTCCCGCCGGCGGGGCCCACCGCCGGGTCACCCGCGGCGGGCGCCCCCGCGGGCAGGGCCGCCGCGACGGCCAGGACGGTCAGCGCGGAGACCAGCATCGCCTGGAAGCCGCCCACCGCCGCCGGGACCAGGGCGAGGGCGAGCCGGAGCCGCCCGCCGCGCACCACGGCCCGCACCGCCCAGGGCAGGCCGGCCACCCCCAGCAGCAGCGCCCACTGCCCGAGCAGGAGCCGCTGGGCGAGGTAGGCGTTCCAGGCGTAGAAGGCCGCCGCGGCCAGGCGCGGCCCGAGCCCGCCGGAGGGCACCAGCGCCGCGGCCCCCGAGGCGGCCAGCACGAAGATCCCGAGCAGGATCGCCTTCTGCACCGCCTGCGCGGGCAGCACGGCCGCCAGCAGCGCGACCACGAGGTCGCTGGGCACGGCCCGGGGGAAGCCCTGCCCGGCGAGCACGACCGGCGGGTCCGGGACGAACACCATGTCGTAGCGGAGCACGAACCCCGGGCCGAGCGCCGGGCCGAGGGCCAGCGCCCCGAGCACCAGCCCTAGCAGCGCGGGCGCGGCGGCCGCCGCGCGCGACCGCCACGCGGGCGGCAGGCTCCGGGCGGGCGGGCGCTCCGTGGACGGCAGGCCCCGCGTGGACCACCGTGGCACGGCCGGAAGGTTCCGCCCGGACGGCGGACCGAGGAGAAGCCGTCTCACCTTTCCGACCCGATCCGTCCGCATATCGCCAGACCCTACGGCAGCCCCGGACCCACCCGGGGCCGCCGCAGGCGTCATCCGGCTACTTGCCCGGCTCCGGGTCGCGGGGCAGGCCGAGCATGCGCTCGGCGATGATGTTGAGCTGCACCTCGGTGGTGCCGCCGTAGATCGTCATGGCCCGGGTGGCGAGCACCGCCCGGTTCCAGACGCCGGGGTCGCCGAGCTTCATGTCGGCCGCCGTCACGGCGGCGGCGCCGAGCAGCCCGACCGCGCACTCCGAGACGTGCTGCGCGTGCGAGGTGGACAGCAGCTTGCGGACCGAGGCGTCGGCGCCCGGCTCGCTGCCGGCCAGCTGCTTCATCGTCACCCGGAGGCTGAGGGCGTTGATCGAGTGCCCCTCGCAGACCACCCGGGCCAGCTCCTGGCGCTCGGCCGCCGTCAGCTCGCGGCCCAGCCTCCGGGCCAGCCCGAGCAGGTCGGGGACGGACGCGCCGGTCCCGCCCGAGCCGGACGAGAGCGAGACGCGCTCGTTGGACAGGGTGTTGCGGGCGACCTTCCAGCCCTCGCCGACCTCGCCCACGACCATGTCGTCCGGGACGAAGACGTCGTCGAAGAAGACCTCGTTGAACAGGTTCTCCCCGGTCATCTCGGTCAGCGGCCGGATGGTGACGCCCGGCGTCTTCATGTTCACCAGGAAGTAGGTGATGCCCTCGTGCTTGGAGCCCTCGCTGGAGGTCCGGGCGATGCAGATGCCCCACTCGGCGAAATGCGCCACCGAGGTCCAGATCTTCTGGCCGTTGAGCTTCCAGCCGCCCTCGACCCTCTCCGCCTTCATCTGCAGCGAGGCGAGGTCGGAGCCGGCGCCCGGCTCGGAGAAGAGCTGGCACCACATCAGCTCGCCGCTGAGCGTGCTGGGCAGGAAGCGCTCCTGCTGCTCCGGCGTGCCGTACGTGGCGATCGACGGCACCACCCAGGCACCGATGATCATCTGTGGGAGCTTGATCCGCGCGGCCTTCAGCTCCTGGAAGATCAGAACCTGCTCCAGCGGCTTGGCGTCGCGCCCCCACGGCCGGGGCAGGTGCGGCATGACGTACCCGGCCGCCGCCAGGGCCCGCTTCTGCTCCACGCCCTCCAGCCGGGCGATCTCCGCCAGCTCGGCGCGGATCGTCTCGCGCAGCGCGGCGGCCTCCTCCGGCAGCTCGATCTCCAGCTCGCGGGTGACCCCGCCCAGCGCGAGGGAGGCGACCTCCTCCGCCCACTCGGCGCCCGAGCCGAGCAGCGCGCGCAGGGTGAGCGCGCGCCGGTAGTAGAGGTGGACGTCGTGCTCGTAGGTGTAGCCGATGCCGCCGAAGATCTGCACGGCGTCCTTGGCGCAGTGCACGGCGGCGTCCGGCGCCGTCACCCCGGCGATCGCGGCCGCGTAGGCCGCCTCGTCGCCGCCGTCGGCGACCGCGCGGGTGGCGTCCCAGACCGTGGCGCGGGCCTGCTCCAGCGCGACGAGCATCCGGGAGGCCTTGTGCTTGACGCCCTGGAACTGGCCGATCGGCCGGCCGAACTGCACGCGGACCTTGGCGTACTCGGCGGCGGCGGTCACGCACCACGACGCGACGCCCGCGGCCTCGGCGCCCAGCACGATCGCGGCCAGGTTCCGTACGGCGGAGCCCGCCAGGCCGTCCAGGACCCGCCCGGCCGGCACGGCCACCCCGTCGAGCCCGACCTTCGCCACGCTCCGGGTGAGGTCCAGCGAGGCGATCGGCGTCACGGCCGCCGCGGAGGCGTCCACCGCGATCCACAGCTCGTCCCCGCCGACGGTCACCGGGAGCACCAGCACGTCGGCGAGCGTGCCGCCGAGCACGTACTCGGCGGTGCCGCCGACCGTCAGCGCGCCGTCCTCGCCGCGGGTGCCGGTCAGCGCCGCCTCCAGCGCGACCGCGCCGGTCAGCGTGCCGTCGGCGAGCCCCGGCAGGAGCTCGGCCTGGGCCTTGCCGCCGGAGGCGAGGATCACGGCGCTGGCGAGGACCGTCGGGACGTAGGGGCCGGGGGCGACCCGCTCCCCGAGGGCCTCGACGGCCACGGCCGTCTCCAGCAGGCCGTACCCGCTGCCGCCGTACTCCTCCGGGATGTGCAGTCCGAGCAGCCCCTGGTCGGCCAGGCCGGACCAGAACGCGGGGCGCTCCTCGCGCTCGGCCGCGAGGGCGGCCCGTACGACCTCCGACGGGATGTTCCGCTCGGCCCAGCCGCTCACCGACTCGCGGAGCGCCTCGTGCTCCTCACTCAACCCGATCGCCATGACAGCCTCCAGAAACGGTTCTCTAGCAGAACCATATTCTAGAAGTTGCTTCCGTCACAACGCGCGGACGCTGGCCACCAGAGGGGCGATGTCCGCCCAGAGCGCCCTGCGCGTGTCCGGCACGGTCACCAGGAGGACGGCGGGTCTGGCCCGGCGCGTCGCCAGCAGCACGAGCGCCCCCTGCGAGCTGCGCCGCCTGCCGTCGATCTCGTAGTCGACCCGGTAACCGAGCACCCACCCTCGGCCGCCGCCGGCGGGCCGTTGCGAGGCGGTCCAGACGAGCTCGGAGCCGGCCGGATAGTGCTCGCGCAGGGCCCACCGCACCGCGCTCACCGCCCGGGCGCGGAAACCGGCGGCGCCCCCGGGCACGCGCTCCTGCGCCGTGCCGGGCAGCGGGAGCGAGGCGGCCAGCGTGCGCGGCGGCCGTGCCCGGCCCGCCCGCAGGCCCGCGGTGAACGGCCGGCCCGGCCCGTCCTGCCACCGCCCGCCCAGCCGGGCGTAGGCGATCCCGGCCCGCTCGTCCACCACGGTGCCGGTCACCGGGCTCGCCGTGCCGGGCAACGCCGCCAGCGGGATCACCGTGCCCGGCGGCTCCAGAGGCTCCGGCGGCTCCCCCGCCCGCGGCGGGGCGGCCGCCGGACCCTGGGAGGAGGCCGGGCCCGGGGAGGACGCCGGGCCCGGAGAGGAGGACGCCGCCTGTGCCGCGCGCCGGACGGGTTCGCCCTCCGGCGCCGGACCGGGCGGCTCGTCCCCGGAGAAGACCACGAAGACCCCGATGATCGCCAGGACGGTGGCGAGGGCGGCCGCGGCGCTGTAGACGGTCCTGATCGGGGTCTCGGCGATCCGCGCCGGGAGCCCGCCCGGAAGGTCCTCACCCGCGGGCGCGCCGGGCGCGGGCAGGTCGGGCACGGGTGCGCCGGGCGCGCCGCGGGACGGCTGGCTCCCGTCCCGCGGACGTCCCGGGAAGGTGCCGTCGGCGTCCACCATGGCGGCAAGATTACGTCGGCGTGGGTGCCCGGCACACCCCTTCCCGGGATGCTTTGTGCCGCAGGCACACGCCTCACCGGAGACGGGGCTCTCCCCTTCCGTTTACAGAATTTCGTTCTGTATGGTCACGCCCATGAGGGGCTTCTACGAGATCGCCACCGCCGACCCCGCGCGCGCCGCCGTCCTGGGGGACACCCCGCTGACGTACGGCGAGCTGCACGAGCGCGTCAACCGGGTCTCCCACGGCCTGCTCGCCCGCGGCGCCGAACCCGGCGACACCGTGGTGACGGTCCTGCCCAACGGCGCCGACATGGTCACGATGATGCTCGCGACCTTCCAGATCGGCGTGTACATCGTCCCGGTCAACTGGCACTACACCGCGGAGGAGATCGGCTACATCATCTCCGACTGCGCGGCGCGCGCGGTGGTCGGCTGCGAGCGGTACGCCGGCGCCGTGCCGGGCGGCTTCGAGGAGGTCGCCGCGCTCGCCGAGGGGCACCCCGCCACCCCGCCCCCCGCCCGCCGGGCCGGGTCGATGATGCTCTACACCTCGGGCACCACCGGCAGGCCCAAGGGCGTGCGCCGGCGGCTGATCGAGCTCACGCCCGAGGAGCTCTTCCCGATCCTGGAGCGCAAGAGCTGGCGGCACTTCGGCCTGCCGTCCGGCGGCGTCCACCTGGTCCTGTCCCAGCTCTACCACTCCGCCCCGTACGGCCAGGCCATGATGGCCGTCAACTACGGCCACTCACTCGTGATCACCGAGCGGTTCGACGCCGAGGAGGTCCTGGCACTGGTCGAGCGGTACCGGGTGACCAACACCTTCATGGTCCCGACGATGTTCCACCGGCTCCTGGCCCTCCCCTCCGAGGTCAGGGAGAAGTACGACCTGTCGTCGCTGACCCACGTCTACCACGGCGCCGCGCCCTGCCCGCCCGCCACCAAGCGGGCGATGATCGACTGGTTCGGCCCGGTGCTCTGGGACTACTACGGCTCCACCGAGGCCGCCGCGGTCACGATGCTCTCCTCGCAGGAGTGGCTGGAGCGGCCGGGCACGGTCGGCCGGGCGGTCGAGGGCATGCGCTTCGTCGTCCTCGGCGAGGACGGCGAGGAACTGCCGCCCGGCGAGCCCGGCATGGTCTACATCGAGGGCATCAACCGCTTCGAGTACCACGGGGACCCGGCCAAGACCGCCTCCTCCATGCGCGGCCGCCTCTACACCGCCGGCGACATCGGCTACCTCGACTCCGACGGCTACCTGTTCCTCTGCGACCGGCGGACCGACCTGATCATCTCGGGCGGGGTGAACATCTACCCCGCCGAGGTGGAGGCGGTGCTCCAGGAGCATCCCGCGGTGGCGGACGTGGCGGTGATCGGCGTGCCGGACCCGGAGTGGGGGCACAAGGTCGTCGCCCTCGTCCAGCCCGCCCCGGGCGCCGAGCCCGGACCGGACCTCACCGCGGACCTGCTGGCCCACTGCACCGGGCGGCTCGCCAGGCTCAAGCACCCCCGCGTGATCGAGTACCGCGAGCAGCTGCCCCGCACGCCCACCGGCAAGCTCAGCCGCACGAGCGTCCGGGAGGCCTACCTGTCGTCCTGATCCGGCCCGTTCCCCGGGCGCGCCGCCGCTCCGGGAGCCCGCGGCCGGTCCGGGACGTCCCCGGACGGGGAGGACGGGGAGGACGGGAAAGGCTCCGGGCGAGGAGACCCCGGCTGGACAGGGAAAGCAATCTTTTCCTATAGGACGGGAAAGTACCCCCGCATGGAGAGACCGCTCACCCACCTCGCGCTGCTCACCGCCCTGGCCGCGGCGCTCACCGGCTGCAGTACGGGCACCGGCGCCCGGCCCGCCGGCGACCCGGCCACCGCCCCGCCCCCCGGTGTCACGGCCACCGCCCCGTCGCCCCCGCTCCCCGTCGAGGGCGGGGTCGCGGCGCTGGAGAACGCCTACGAGCGGGTCATCGGCAGGGTGCTGCCGTCCATCGTGCAGATCAACACGCGGACCGGCCTGGGCTCGGGCGTCGTCTACGACGCCTCCGGGCACATCGTCACCAACGCCCACGTGATCGGCGACGCCACCACCTTCGAGGTCACCCTCGCCAGCGGCGGCGCCCCCCGGAGCGCCCGGCTGGTCGAGTCCTTCGAGCTCGGCGACCTGGCCGTGATCAAAGTGGACGACCCCTCCGGCCTCGCCCCCGCGAAGTTCGGCGACTCCGGCAGGCTCCGGGTCGGCCAGATCGTGCTGGCGATGGGCAACCCGCTCGGCCTGTCCGGCAGCGTGACCAACGGCATCGTCTCGGCGCTGGGCCGTACGGTGACCGAGCCGCAGAGCGAGGGCTCGCCCGGCGCCACGATCACCAACGCGATCCAGACCTCCGCCGCGATCAACCCCGGCAACAGCGGCGGCGCCCTGGTCGACCTCTCCGGCGAGGTGATCGGCATCCCGACCCTCGCCGCCACCAACCCGGAGCTCGGCGGCGGCGCGGCCCCGGGCATCGGCTTCGCGATCCCGTCCAACACCGTGACCGACATCGCCGGCCAGATCATCAGGGGCGGCAAGGTCACCAACACCCGCCGGGCCGCGCTCGGCGTCTCGGTGCAGACCGTCGTCGGTCCCGGCGGCGGCGTGGTGGGCGTCGGCGTCATGCGGGTCACCCCGGGCGGCGGCGCCGACAAGGCGGGCATCCGGCCCGGCGACGTGATCACCTCGGTGAACGGCACCGAGACCACGACCACGCAGGCGCTCTCCGAGGCGCTCGCCGCCCTCAAGCCGGGTGAGCAGGCCCAGGTGGGCCTGATCCGCGCCGACGGCTCCACCGCCACCGTGACCGTCACCCTGGGCGAGCTCTCCGAGGACTGATCCGCCTTCAGGAGTGATCCAGCCGTCCGGCGCGTACCGGCCCGTTCTCGGCCGGAGGCGGGCGGCGCGGCCACGGGTGACGGGCCCGCAGGACGCGGCGGGCCGTGCCGGGGCGGGGCCCGCCGCGCCCTCCCTCAGCCCTGCCCGCGGGCCAGCAGGGCGTTGAGCTCGCCGAATTCGATCCCGTCCGCCAGGGCGGTGTAGGTGCCCGCGCCGTACAGCTCCCGCGCCGCCCTCCGGGCGAGGGCGTAGGCGGCCGCGGCGAGGTCCGAGCCCACGCTGATCCGGGCGGCGCCGAGGGCGGCCAGCTCGCCGACGGGCGGCGCCCCCGGTCCTCCGAAGACGTTCAGCGGCAGGCCCGCCCCCTTGGCCAGGGCCGCGATCGTGTCGGGGTCGGTGGCGCCGATGACGAAGATCCCGCTCGCCCCGGCCTCCCGGTAGGCGGCGGCGCGCTCCAGCGTCGCCGCCAGCCGCGCCTCCGGGTCCCCGGCGCCGCGCAGGTAGACGTCCACCCGCGCGTTGATGTAGAGGGGGACGCCCGCCGCGTCGGCCGCCGCGCGGGCCGCGGCGAGCCGGGCGGCCTGCTCGGTCACCGGGCGGAGCGAGGCGGCCCCGTCCCGGACGGTGTCCTCGATGTTCACCCCCACCGCGCCGGCCTCGATCACCCGCCGGACGGTCTCGCCGACCTCCTCGGGCGTGTCGCCGAACCCGCTCTCGATGTCGGCGGTGACCGGCACGCGCACCGCCGCGGCGATCCGCGCGACGAGGTCGACGGCCCGGTCCCGGTCCAGCCGGTCGCCGTCGGGGGCGCCGAGGCTCCAGGCCACCCCGGCGCTGGTCGTGGCGACCGCCTCCGCGCCCGCCTCCTCGACGATCAGGGCGCTGGCGACGTCCCAGGCGTTGGCCAGGACCAGCGGACGGCCCTCCCGGGCGTGCAGGGAGTGGAAGAGTTCGGCCTTGTCACGGAGATTCGTCATGGTGATCAGTAAACCAGCGCACCTGCCGACGCCCTCGTTCCGCGCCCGGCCTGCATCTGAGAACACCGTACGGTTCCGCCGACATGAGGACGTCACCGAGATCGACGACCAGATCCGGGCTCACCACCTCGACCTCCGCACCCAGGGCGCGCGCGGTCTGGTCATCCCCGCATACCGGACAGGGCGTGCCATACCCGATGGCACCGTGGCCCCCAAGGGGAACTTCCGAGGGCAGCCGGAGTGGGCCGATCCCGCCGGGGTCGTCATGCTCCTGGAGGTGACCTCCAGCGAACCGGACGTGGACCGGGTGGAGAAGCTCAGAGCGTACGCCGAAGCCGCCATCCCCATCTACCTGCTCGTCGATCGCGAGCGGTGCGAGGTGGTCGTCCACTGGGACCCGGAAAGCGGTCACTACACCCGCACCGCCAGGGCGGAGTCCGGCAAACCCCTCGATCTGCCCGCCCCACTCTCCTCCGCACTCGACACGAGCGGGCTGTCCTGACCTGCGCCCCTCACGGTGGGAGGCGCACAGCGGGACAGCGCGGACGGAACCGCAGGAAGAAACACGGAGGGCGGCCGGGCGGCGGTGAACGCCGGCCGACCGCCCTCCGGCGATCTGCTGCTCCGCGTCGTACGTACGGGCGCGGAACGGGGGTGGAGGTGGCGGGAATCGAACCCGCGTCCTTCAACTCCAAGACAGGGCTTCTCCGGGTGCAGCCTGCTGTGATTTTCTCAGCCCCGGCGATCACGCAGGCGAGTCGCCGACGGGCTCAGCCACTGTTAGATTTCCCGCTCGACCCCGTGGCCGGGTCTCGCGGTTGAGCCTCCTAGCGATGCCGGATCCGGGCCGGAGGCGATCCCGGGCCGGCAGAGGTTCCTCGCTGCTTAGGCGGCGAGGGCCAGGGAACCCTGGCTGACCTCGGAGTGCTTCTTATTGGCACTTATTGTTCGCGGTCACAGGATTAACGAGGTTATGTCCGCAGTCCTCGACCCGCTTCCCCTGACTTGCAAAGCCAAAGTCGAAACCAGTCACCCCCCTGTTGAGTTGTCAACCCGCTCCCCACGAGGAGGGGCGGACCATCCGAAGATACCGGTTACAACACCGTCGGCGCCAACCGGATTCCCGCCGCCGGTGACGGCGCCCAGGAGATCTCCGGTGGAGGTCCCCGGTGTCCCGGTGCCCTCACGGACGCTGGTTACAACACCGCTCGGGCCCGCGGGATTCCCGCCGGGTCCCCTCCGGGGCGAAGACATGGGAAACCCCCCAGGGCGCGGCGTCTCGCACGCGTCCTGGGGGGCGCGACCGGCAGGGTCGAGCCGGTCCTGACGGCCAGGGCCTCCCCCGAGATGAAGCCCTGTTCTCATCACGGCGACTGAGTCCGCAACCCCCCGAGCGGTGCTCAGTCACATGGAAGGACGCAGCCGGACCGCCCTGTGGTTGCTCGGGCCGGAGATGTTTTTCCGGCGGCCGCGCCACGCGACCTGCCACGGGCTCCGCCACACGTCCCGCCCTGCGTCCCGCCAGGGACTCCGCCACCGGCTCCGGTCACGACCCTGCCGCGGACCCCGTCACCGGCCCCGCTCCGGCCTGCGCGCCTCTGTCACGCGCCCTCGCCCAGCTTCTGGAAGAACCGGCCGGCCACGGCCGCCCCGGCCGTGGAGTCCGTGCTCTGCACGAGCACCGCCACCGCCACGTCCCCCTGCCAGCCGACGAACCAGGACAGCGGCTTGCCGCCGGCGGACGCGGCGGCGGTGATGCCGTGCACCGGATCCCCCTGCGCCGCGGCGGCCCTGGCCGAGCCCGAGGTCACCCCGGCGCGCATGAGGGAGCGGAGGGTGTCGACCGTCTCGTCGTCGAGGTCGACCGGGGGCACCGTCTTGACCGGCTCGGCCTCGTCGGCCGGATCCTGCGAGGCCGGCTCGGTGACCAGGACCGGCGGGCGCCAGGTGCCGGAGGAGACCGCTCCCGCGACCAGCGCCATGGACAGCGGGCTGACCCAGACGTTCTGCCCGGCGAGGGCCCTGGCGGTGGCCGCGTCCGTCCGCAGCGGGTCCACCGAGCCGCTGAAGGACTTCAGCGGGAGCGTCCACTCCGCGCCGATGCCGAACTTCGCCGCGCCGGCCGTCAGCTCCGCGCCGTCGACCCTGCGGGCGAGCGAGGCCAGCGCGGTCACGCACCCGCCGGCGAAGCTGGCCTTGACGGTGGGCGTGCCGCCGGTGAGCGCTCCCGTCTGGTGGAACCTGGCCCCGCCGACGGTCCGCTCGGCCGGGCAGGAGAGCTTCTGCTCCAGGTCCACCTCGGACTTGAGCAGCCCTTCCACGGCCATCACGGAGAACGCGGTCCCGGCGGGGAACTTCCCGGCCAGCGCCGGCGGGTCCTTCTCCTGGTGGTACTCCTTGGTGCCGCCGACGGCCAGGATCTGGCCGGTCGAGCCCTGGACCGCGACCATCATGCCCGGCCCGCCCGCGGCGAGCGCGCCGTCGGCGGCGGCCTGGACGCTCCGGTCGAGCGTGGTGCGCACCGGCGAGGCGGTACGGCCGGGCCGCCACTTGGCCAGCTCGGCGACGGGCTGGAGCGTCTTGAGGTCCACGGTGATGACGCTGGTCTCCGTCGAGCCGGTCAGGTGCTCCTGGTAGGCCTTCTGCAGCCCGCTCCTGCCGACGGTGTCCCCGGCCCGCTGCGGCCCGCCGAGCTGCTGCTCGGTCTCCGGCGTGACGGCGGTGACGGTGCCCACGACCTGGGTGGGCGCGTCGGGCGCGACCGCCAGCTCCCGGACGGAGAACTCCAGGCCCTCGATGGCCTCCAGCTCCGAGCGGAGCTGGGCGAAGCGGAGCCGACCGAAGGTGACCAGCGGCACCTGGTCGCTGGGGCTGGCGGAGCGGATCCGGCTCAGCAGCCGGTCCTGCGGGAAGCCCGTCACCTTGGACAACCGCTCGCAGAGCCCGGCCGCGTCGTCCAGCTTGGACGGGACGACGCTGGCGACGTGCATCTTGGCGGGCTGCTGGAGCGGGTCGTTGTTGCGGTCCACGATCGGCTGGCGGCTCTCGGACTCCACCTTCACCGCGAAGCGCTGCCCCTCGCGCAGCTCGGGGTGGAGCACGCCGGGCGACCAGCGCACCTTCCAGCGGCCGTCCACCAGGTGGAGCGGGAGCCGGCCGTCGTACTCCCACAGGGGGTTGTTCTCCCCCAGGTCGACCTCGGCCTCGAAGTCGGCCTCGGCCTCGTCGCCGGCCCGCCGGATCCCGGTGAGCTCGAACCGGAAGGAGGCCGCGTCGAGCTGGACGCGCGCGTCCTCCAGCGCCTGGCGCACCTTCTTCTCGTCGCCGTCGGTCCGCCGGGCGGCCAGGACGTAGTCACCGGTCTGCCAGCCGACCAGGAAGTCACGGACCGCCTCGTGGGCCGAGGGCTCCTGGGTGCACGCGGACAGCAGGGGGACCGCCGCCGCCAGCGCGAGCGCCGCGGCGGCCCTCCTGCGGGTCTTCCCCGTCACGATCACCGGTTCCTGTGCCTGAGCACGCGGGCCATCTCCCGCTTGGCCTGCTTCTCGGCCAGCGTCTGCCGCTTGTCCCAGTCCTTCTTGCCCCGCGCCAGGCCGAGCTCGACCTTCGCGCGTCCGTCCTTGAAGTACAGGGAGAGCGGCACGATGGTCAGGCCGCCCTCCTTCGTCTTGGCGGCCAGCTTGTCGATCTCCTTGCGGTGCAGGAGCGCCTTGCGGGTGCGCCGCGCCGCGTGGTTCGTCCACGTCCCCATCGTGTACTCGGGGATGTGCACGTTGATCAGCCACACCTCGCCGTCCTTGACGGTGGCGTACCCGTCGGTGAGGGAGGCGCGGCCCAGGCGCAGCGACTTCACTTCGGTGCCCTGCAGCACGAGGCCGGCCTCGTAGGTGTCCTCGATGTGGTAGTCGTGCCGGGCACGCTTGTTCTGGGCGATGACCTTCCGCCCGGTCTCACGTGGCATGCCAGGAGCCTACCGGGACGCCTCACACCCGCAGGTACCGGCGGAGCGTGACGAAGGAGGCGACGATACAGATGAGCACGCCGATCACCATCGTGAGGCTGATGATCGAGGCGAGGGTCTCCCAGCTGAGCTGGGCGCTGCCGCCGAGGTAGGTCTGCACGCTGTCGAAGAGGAAGACCTTGCTGACGATCAGCAGCACCGCGGCCACCACGCCGCCGACCAGGCCCGCGATGACGCCCTCCATCACGAACGGGAGCTGGATGTAGAGGTTCGAGGCGCCCACCAGCCGCATGATGCCCGTCTCGCGGCGCCGGCTGAAGGCCGACAGTCGCACCGTGTTGCCGATCAGCAGGAAGGCGGCGAAGACCAGGATGATCGCGATCATCAGCGCCGCCCAGCGGAGCTTCTCCAGCAGGCCGAAGAACTTCTCCAGCAGTTCCTTCTGGTTGATCACGTTGGAGACGCCCGGAGCGCCCTTGAGGTGCTCGATGACCTCGGCGTAGGTCTCGGGGTCCTTGAGCTTGACGCGGAAGGACTCCGGCATGTCCTCGACCTGGATCGCCGAGGTCATCACGGGGTTGCTGGCGTTCTGCGCCTTGAAGTTCTCGAAGGCCATGGCGGCGTCCTCGAACTCGACCCGCTCGACCTGGGCCAGCGCCTCGATCTGGGCCTGCAGCTCGGCCCGTTCCTTCTCGTCGACGCCGCCGCTGCCCTTGCACTGCGGGAAGGGGTCGTTCTTCTTGCACAGGAAGACCGAGACCTCGACCTTGTCCGCCCAGAAGTCCTTCATGCCGGTGATCTGTGAGTTGATCATCAGACCGACGCCGAGCAGCGCCATGCCGACCGCCACGGTCACGATGACCGCGATGGTCATCGTGACATTGCGCCGGAGGCCGATCCAGACCTCGGAGAAGATGAAGTTTGCCCGCATGCTCTTCCTGTCGCTGTCGCTTCTGAGGGGTCCTGGATCTCAGTACGCCTGGCCGTACACGCCACGCGACTGGTCACGGACGATCTTGCCGTCCTCCAGTTCCACCACGCGCTTGCGCATGGAGTCGACGATGGCCGCGTCGTGCGTGGCCATGACGACCGTGGTGCCCGTCCGGTTGATCCGGTCGAGCACCTTCATGATGCCGATGCTCGTCGCCGGGTCGATGTTCCCGGTGGGCTCGTCCGCGAGGAGGATCATCGGCCGGTTGACGAACGCGCGGGCCATCGCGACCCGCTGCTGCTCGCCGCCGGACAGCTCGTCGGGCATCCGGTGGGCCTTGCCCTCCAGGCCGACGAGCTCGACGACCTCGGGCACGACCTTGCGGATGAACCGGCGGGGCTTGCCGATGACCTCCAGCGCGAACGCGACGTTCTCGTAGACGTTCTTGTTCGGCAGCAGCCGGAAGTCCTGGAAGACGCAGCCGATCCGGCGGCGCAGGTGCGGGACCTTGAAGTTGGACAGCCGGGCGAGATCCTTGCCGGCGACGTGGATCGCCCCGGAGTTGGGGCGCTCCTCCTTCAGGATCAGCCGGAGGAAAGTCGACTTCCCGGACCCCGAAGGGCCGACGAGGAACACGAACTCACCCTTGTCGACGTCCACGCTGACGTGGTCCAACGCGGGGCGGTTCTGGTTCGCGTAGACCTTGGTGACGTTATCAAAATGGATCACGGGCGCATCACGGCATGCCAGTCTAGGGGTTAGGACGGTCGCGGTAGTGGCAGAGGTCCACTTTCCGCCTCTCGCCGGCCGGGGGGCGCCGATCTTTACCGAGTTCGACGTTCCGGTTGGCCGGAGCCCAGTCTAGGGGGAAGACCGGCATGGAAGGTCCATAACGGAAACAAAACGATTCGACGCGCGGTAACGACCGCATAAAGTGGGTGGGACCCAGCGGGGAAGACCTGTCGGGGAGCCACCACGATCGGCCGTTCCGCGTCCCCGCCCCGGCCCCGGCCGCCGGGGTCTCCACCCTGGAGGCGATCCATGAGCTGTGACGACCTGGTCTGCGCGCGGTGCGCCCACCCCGTCGCGGAGGGCCGCTGCCCCCTGTGCCGGGCCAACCGCGACCGCATGCACCAGATGGGCCTGGGCCCGATGACCCCGGCGGTGGTCGCGCTGGCGCTCATCGTGCTGTGCTTCCTGACCCTGGTGCTGAAGCACCTGTCGGGGGCCTGAGCCCGCACGCCTCCGGACCGCCCCTCGGGGCGGCCCGCGACGTCCGTACGGCCCCGCGACGGCCGCAGGTCCCGCTCGGGGTCTCCGGCGCGGGCCCTGTCAGGCCCCGCCGGGCCCCGGCGGGTCCCGTCCGGCCTTACGCCTTCGCCGTCGCGTCCGACTCCTGGCGGCGCAGCCAGCGGATCTCCGCCTCGATGAAGGCGTCGAGGTCGCCGTCCAGCACCGCGCTCGGGCTGCCCGCCTCGGTGCCCGTCCGCAGGTCCTTCACGATCTGGTACGGGTGCAGCACGTAGTTGCGGATCTGGGTGCCCCACGAGGTGGTGGACTCGCCCCGGATCTCGCTCAGCGCCGCCGCCTCCTCCTGCCGCTTGCGCTCCAGCAGCTTGGACTGCAGGACGGCCATCGCGGTCGCCTTGTTCTGCAGCTGGGAGCGCTCGTTCTGGCAGGAGACCACGATGCCGGTGGGCAGGTGGGTGATGCGGACCGCTGAGTCGGTGGTGTTGACGCCCTGCCCGCCCGGGCCCGAGGACCGGTAGACGTCGACCCGCAGGTCGTCCTCGTTGATGTCGATGTGGTCGGTCGTCTCGACGACGGGGACCACGTCCACGCCCGCGAAGGAGGTCTGCCGGCGCCCCTGGTTGTCGAAGGGGCTGATCCGGACCAGCCGGTGGGTGCCGTGCTCGCCGCGGAGCGTGCCGTAGGCGTAGGGCGCCTTGACCGTGAAGGTCGCCGACTTGATGCCGGCCTCCTCGGCGTAGGAGGTCTCGTAGACCTCCGTCGGGTAGCCCTTGCGCTCGGCCCAGCGCAGGTACATCCGCAGCAGCATCTGGGCCCAGTCGGCGGCGTCCACCCCGCCCGCCTGGGAGTTGATGGTGACGACCGCCTCGCGCGCGTCGTACTCCCCGGAGAGCAGGGTGCGGACCTCCAGGGCGCCGATGTCGCCGCGCAGGGCCTCCAGCTCGCGGCCGGCCTCCTCGCGGGTGTCGGGGTCGTCCTCGGCCTCGGCGAGTTCGTAGAGCACCGTCAGGTCCTCCAGTCGCTGCCCGAGGGCCTCGATCCGGTTGACCTCGCCCTGCATGTAGGACAGCTTGCTGGTGACCTTCTGGGCGCGCTCCTGGTCGTTCCAGAGGTCGGGCGCGGCGGCCTGCTCCTCCAGCTCCTCGATCTGCTTGCGCATCGCGTCGAGGTCCAGCACGTCCTGAATGCTCCTCAGCGTGCCGGTAAGCTCGTTGATCTCTTCTGCCGGGTCGATGACTGCCACGTCTGTAAAGGGTACGCGACCACCGCGCCCCGTTGTGTACGGCGCGGGCCGCCTCTGCGGCGGGCAGGCCATACCATGGGCGCCGCGGCGGGGACCGATCGGGAGGCGAGCGTGCGGGCACAGGAGCGACGACGGCTGCGCGCGCTCCCCGGAGCCCTGCGCACGGGCCTGCCCCTGGCGCCGGCCCTCGCCCTGGCCCTGGCGCTGACGACCGCGGCCTGCTCCACCTCCGGGGACGCGGCGCCGGCCCCGACCTCCACCTCCCGGGGCGCCTCCTCCACTCCGGCGTCCTCCGCGCGCCCCGCGCTCACGCTGGAGGAGGCGGGCCGGGCGCTGAAGGAGATCCTCGCCGCCGACGAGGTCCTCGGTTCGGCCGTCCCCACGGTGCTCGCGGACCGCCACCATCTGCTCAAGCAGGCCCGGGACGGGCACCTGGCGCTGATCCAGGCGGCCTACGAGACCGCGGAGGCCACCGGCGAGAAGCCCTCCCCCCACACCTGGGGCGAGCCCCGGCTGCTGGTCCCCCGGGTGCAGCAGGGGGTCCTGTGGTTCGCCGCGGTCGTGGACCGCAGGGACTCCTCGGGCCAGGACCGCGCGGCCGTGCTGACGCTGGTGCGGCAGGGGCAGGGCGACTGGCAGGTCAGCTCCCTGTCCCTGCTGGACGCCGAGCTCCCCGAGGTGGCCCTGGACGACGAGGGGTACGTCACCGCGCTGGCCGAGGACGACATGACCGTCGCGATCAGTCCCCGGCTGATGGCGCCGTTGCACGCGACCACGGCCGAGGAGGGCACGGCGGGGTTCGCCGCCGGGCTGATCGCCGAGGGCCCGCACACCACCGCGCACGCGGCCGAGATCGCGGCCGCGCGCACGGAGGAGAAGCGGGAGGGCTGCCTCGGCTACGACTCGATCTTCGCCGCGGCCGGCTACCCGGTCCACGCGCTGCGCACCGCGGACGGCGGCGCCCTGGTCATGTACTCGCTGATCAGGACGACGACCCGGACGATCAAGGTCGACCCCTGCGCGCCGTACATCGAGATCCCCCGCCAGGCCCGGGGGCTGACCTCCGAGCCGTACGCGCGCGATGAGCTGCGCACCGTGGAGACGCAGCAGTACGTGAGCGTGGTCCCGGCCAAGGGCAGCGGCGAGCTCGCGCGGGTCATCGGCTACCGCGGCGGCATCACCCGGGTGAACGTGTCCTGAGGCGGGGCCCGCGCCCGGGCGGGCGCGGGGAACGCCCGCGCCCGCCGGCCGGTTCAGCGCTCCGTGCTCAGCGCTCCGTGTGCGGCAGGGCGGTGGAGCCCACCAGCGTGCGGACGGCGCGCAGCGCCACCGAGAGCGTCGCGAGGTCGAAGTCGTCGCTCTCCCAGATCTCCGAGAGCGTCTGCCGGGCCCGGGCGACCGCCGCCGCGTTCACCTCGCTCCAGTGCGCGAGCCGCTCCTCCGGCGAGAGCCCGGATTCGCTGTCCACCAGCACGCTGCGGGTGAGCGCGGCGTGCGCGGCGTACAGGTCGTCGCGGAGCGCGGCCCGGGCCATGGAGTTCCACCGGTCGTCGCGGGGCAGCGCGATGATCCGCTCGCGCAGCCCGGCCAGGCGGAGCCGGTCGGCCAGGTCGAAGTAGACCTCGGCCGCCTCGTCGACCGGGCGGCCGGTGCTCGCGGAGATCTCGACCAGGTCGAAGGTCGAGTAGGCCGGGACCATCGCGGCGACCCGCTCGGCGAGGTCCTCGGGGACGCCGCGGGCGGCGAAGGAGTCCCTGCGGTCCTCGAAGGCCGCCAGGTCGGAGCCGGTCAGCAGCTTGGGCAGGTGCGGCAGCAGGCCGTTCATGCCCTTGGCGAAGAAGCCGACCGTGGAGGCCAGGTCCAGCGGCGGGCGGCGGTTGCCGAGCAGCCAGCGGGTGCCGCGCTCGCACAGCTTGCGGGCCTCCAGCTCCATGGCCATCTGGGTGGCGACGTCCACCTTGTTGTCCAGCTCCTCGATCGCCCGCCAGAAGCTGTTCAGGTCGAAGACCTCCCGGGTGACGAGGTAGGCGCGGGCGATGTCCACGCTGGACGCGCCGCTCTCCTCGCCCACCCGGAACATGAAGGTGGTGCCGCTGGAGTTGACCAGGTCGTTCACCACGCAGGTGGTGATGATCTCCCGGCGGAGCGGGTGGCCGTCCATGAACGGGCGGAAGCGCTCCCGCAGCGCCGACGGGAAGTAGGACACCAGCCACGACTCCAGGTAGGGGTCGTCGGGCAGGTCCGAGGCGAGGATCTCGGCGTCCACCACCAGCTTGGTGTAGGCCAGCAGCACCGAGAACTCCGGCGCGGTCAGGCCGAGCCCGGCCTGGCGCCGCTCGGCGAGCGTCTTGTCCGACGGCAGGAACTCCAGCTCCCGGTTGACCAGCCCGGCGCGCTCCAGCCTGCGCAGGTAGCGCGCGTGGATGTGGAGCATCTCGGGCGCCTGCGCGCGGGCGGCGGCCAGCACCACGTTCTGGTCGTAGTTGTCCCGCAGGACCAGCTCGGCGACCTCGTCGGTCATGTCGAGGAAGAGCTGGTTGCGCTGCTTGTCGGTGAGCTCGCCGTCGCGGACCGCCTTGTCCAGCAGGATCTTGATGTTCACCTCGTGGTCGGAGGTGTCCACGCCCGCGGAGTTGTCGATGAAGTCGGTGTTGGCCAGCCCGCCGCCCAGCGCGTACTCGATCCGGGCGAGCTGGGTCAGACCCAGGTTGCCGCCCTCCCCGACCACCTTGCAGCGCAGGTCGCGTGCGTCGACGCGCACGCCGTCGTTGGCCTTGTCGCCGACGTCGGCGTGCGACTCCGACGACGCCTTGACGTAGGTGCCGATGCCGCCGTTCCACAGCAGGTCCACCGGGGCCTTCAGGATGGCGCTGATCAGCTCGTTCGGGGGCAGCGCGGAGACCTCGTCGGGGATGCCGAGCGCGGCGCGCGCCTGCGGTGAGAGCGGGATCGACTTGGCGGTGCGCGGCCAGACGCCGCCCCCCGCGGAGATCAGCTCGGGCGCGTAGTCGGCCCAGGAGCTGCGCGGGAGCGCGAACAGCCGGGCGCGCTCGGCGTAACCGCGCGCGGCGTCGGGGTGGGGGTCGATGAAGACGTGCCGGTGGTCGAAGGCCGCCACCAGCCGGATGTGCTGGGAGAGCAGCATGCCGTTGCCGAACACGTCGCCCGACATGTCGCCGATGCCGACGACGGTGAAGTCGGTGCTCTGCACGTCCACGCCGAGGCTGCGGAAGTGGTACTTGACCGACTCCCAGGCGCCGCGGGCGGTGATGCCCATGCCCTTGTGGTCGTAGCCGACCGAGCCGCCGGAGGCGAAGGCGTCGCCCAGCCAGAAGCCGTACTCCCGCGCGACCTCGTTGGCGATGTCGGAGAAGGTCGCGGTGCCCTTGTCGGCCGCCACCACGAGGTAGGTGTCGTCCCCGTCGTGCCGGACCGTGTCGGCGGGCGGGACCACCCGTCCGCCGACGAGGTTGTCGGTGAGGTCGAGCAGGCCGGAGATGAACATCCGGTAGCAGGCGACGCCCTCGGCCTGCAGGTCCTCCCGCCGGCCGGACTTGGGCGGGTTCTTCACCACGAAGCCGCCCTTGGAGCCGGTCGGGACGATGACGGTGTTCTTCACCATCTGCGCCTTGACCAGGCCGAGGACCTCGGTGCGGAAGTCCTCCATCCGGTCCGACCAGCGCAGGCCGCCCCGGGCGACCTTCCCGAAGCGCAGGTGCACCCCCTCGACCCGGGGCGAGTAGACGAAGACCTCGATCTTCGGCCGGGGCAGCGGCAGCACGCTGATCGAGGGCGAGTCGAGCTTCAGCGCGATGTACGGCTTGCGCTCGCCACCCGCCCGCTGGAAGTAGTTGGTCCGGAGCGTGGCCTGGATCATCTCCAGGTAGGCCCGCAGGATCCGGTCCTCGTCCAGGGAGGCGACGTCGTCCAGCGCGCCGAGGATCTCCTCGTGCAGCGCGTCTGCCAGGTCGCCGCGGACCTCCTCCGGCCGGCAGGGGTCGAGCCGGGCCTCGAACAGGCGCACCAGCAGCCGCGCCAGCCGGACGTTGCCCAGCAGCACGCGCTCGATGTAGTCCTGGCTGAAGGCGGTCCCGGCCTGGCGCAGGTACTTGGCGTAGATCCGCAGGATCTCGGCCTGCTCCCAGGTCAGCCCGGCGGCCGGCACGAGCGCGTTGAAGCCGTCGCTCTCCACCCGGCCCCGCCACAGCGCGCCGAACGCGTCCTGGAAGAGCTGCTTGAAGGCGTCCCGGTCGACCTCCGGCGAGGGGGTGTAGCGCAGGCCGAAGTCGTAGATCCAGGCGTCCTTCGTCGCCGGGTCGTTGTCGAGGTCGATCTCGTAGGGGCGCTCGTCGACCACCTCGACGCCCATCCGCTGCAGCAGCGGGAGCACCAGCGACAGGGAGATCGGCTCGCCGATCCGGTAGAGCTTGAACCGGCGCTCGCCCTCCGGCGCGTCGTAGGGCTCGTAGAGGTTCATCTCGATCGCGTCGGGCGCCTGCGCCGCGACCTGCGCCAGGGCCTCCAGCCGGCGGATGTCGGCCACCGCCATCCGGGGCGGGAAGTCCGCCTTGTAACCCTCGGGGAAGGCGGCGGCGTAGCGGCGGACCAGCCGGGGCGCGTCCGCGTGCGGGCTCAGCTCGGTGATGGCCGCGGCCAGGTCGTCCTCCCACGAGCGGGTGGCGGCGGCCAGCACGGCCTCCAGCTCGCCCATGTCGACCTCGTCGGCCCCCATCCGCCTGCCCCGCTCGCCGCGGACGACCACGTGGAGCCGGGCCAGGGCCGACTCGCCGATCATCGCGCTGTAGTCGAGGGAGGCGCCGCCGAGCGTCCTGAGGAGGATCTCCTGCATCCTGAGGCGGATCTTGGTGGTGTAGCGGTCGCGCGGCAGGTAGATCAGGCAGGAGACGTAGCGGCCGTAGTCGTCGGGGCGGAGGAAGACCTTGACCTGCTTGCGCTCGCGGAGCCGGAGCACGCCGAGCGCGATCGGGAGCAGCTGGTCCGCCGAGGTCTGGAAGAGCTCGTCGCGGGGGTAGGTCTCCAGGATCTCGATGAGGTCCTTGCCGTCGTGGCTCTCGGCGCGCAGTCCGGCCTTCTCCAGGACCTCGGCCAGCTTGCGGCGGAGCACCGGGACACGGGTGATCGACTCGCTGTAGGCGGCGTGGGTGAACAGGCCGAGGAAACGGCGCTCGCCGACGACCTCGCCCGCGGCGTCGAAGAGCTTGACCCCCACGTAGTCGAGGTAGGCCGGACGGTGCACGGTGGCGCGGGTGTTGGCCTTGGTGATGATCAGCATCTGCTGTTTCTCGCGGGCCTTGGCGCGCAGCTCCGGCGGGAGCGCGGCGAAGCTGCCCGAGCCGGCCGTGTCGTGCCGGAGGATGCCCAGCCCGGTCCCGGGCACTCCGCGCAGCTCGTCGCCCTGCTCGCCGTGCTCCAGGCGGTACTCGCGGTAGCCGAGGAAGGTGAAGTGCCCGTCGGCGAGCCAGCGCAGCAGCTCCATGTCGTCCTCGGCCGCGGCGGGCTCGATCGGCGGCGGGGCGACGGAGACGTCCTCGGCGGTGCGCAGCGCCAGCGCCCGCATCTTGGGGAAGTCCTCCACGGCGTAGCGCACGTCCGACAGGACCCGCTGCAGGTCGGCCTCGAGCCGACGGAGCACGGCGGCGTCGCTCTGCCGGTCGATCTCGAAGTGCATCCAGGACTCGACGATCGTCTGCCCGGCGGCGTCCTCGCCCTCGCCGAGCAGCCTGCCGGTCACGTCCCGGCGCACCCGCATCTGCGGGTGGACGATCAGGTGGGTGGCGATCTCGTGCCGGTTGAGCTCCATCGTCACGGAGTCGACCAGGAAGGACATGTCGTCGGTGACCACCTCGACGACCGAGCGGCCGGGGTCCCAGCCGTGCTCCTCCAGGTTGGGCGTGTAGGCGCGCACCAGGGCCCGGCCCGCCGGGCGCCGCTCGGCGAGCTGCCGGTGGGCGGTCGCGGGGCCGTACACGTTGACCGGGTCGCGGTCCAGCAGGTCCTCCGGCGCGACGTGCCGGTAGTAGAGCCGCAGGAAGGCGAGCGCGTCCTCCGCGCCGCCGCAGTCGCCGCCGGGTGTGTGCGCGCAGGTCGCCGCGGCACTCCTCAGCAGTTCGTCCTTGGCCTCTTCGAGCGGCATGTCGCTCTCACTCCTTTGTGAGGTGCTTGGTGGTTCCGGACTCGCGTCGGCGTCCGTGTGCCCGTACAAGGGGAGATGATGCTCGGTCCACGGCCGCGGCGGCGGTCTCTCGCTCCGATCTCCGTTGACCGGGACCCCGCCACCGCTCCCGATACCACCCGAAAAGCAGCGAAACGTCAACGTGGCGGCCGGTCGCCGGGGCGGCGGCCGGATCCGGGACGGGCGGTCGCCGGGGCGGCGCCGGGCGGTTCCCGCCGCGGGCGCGCCGTTGGGAGAGCCCCGCCGCCCTCCGGCGGATCCGGTATGCCCGCGCAAAGAACGGGTCATCGAAAACTTGCCACAGACGACCGGCAAACGCGTGGTCAGATACGGGATCGGCGCCGCCCGCGTCAGTAGCATCTAGAAGCTCTCAGGCACTGGAGCGCCCGCATTCCGACAGGCGATCCGAATCCGCTCCGGAGGCGGAATTCCACAGAATTCCCCGGCGGCCTTTCCGATGATCGGCGCGGCATTCAGGTGTCAAAGAGAAACGCCGACTTGGGGGAAATCTGATGATATTCCGGCCGGTTGCGGAGACGGCATCCGGCCGAGCCGGTCCCCGCGGCCACAGGGGGTGAGCGCCCGACGGCGGCGCTCCCGCACCGCCGCAGCAGCACTCACCGGATCCAAGGAGATCACGAAAATGATCGGCTTCACGCCAGGAACGAGGCGGACGTGACCGGGCGACCGGCGGCCATGCCGTACATCCTGATGTACCACTCCATATCGAGGTACGACAGCGACCCGTACCGCATCACGGTCTCCCCGCGGCGGTTCACCGCCCAGATGGCCTGGCTGAAACGGCGCGGACTGCGCGGGGTCTCGGTGCGGGAGCTGCTGCTCGCCGAGGCCTCCGGCCAGGCCCACCGGATGGTCGGGCTGACCTTCGACGGCGGGTACGCCGACTTCGCCACCGACGCGGTGCCCGTCCTGCTCCGGTACGGCTTCACCGCCACCGTGTTCGCGGTGGCCGGGATGCTGGGCGGGGAGAACGCCTGGGACCGCGACTGCCCGCGCAAGCCGCTGATGGGTGCGGCTGAGCTGCGCCGGGTGACCGGGGCGGGCATGGAGGTCGGCTCGCACTCCGTCCGCCACGTCTCCCTCACCGGCGCCGCCGACGCCGAACTGGAGATGGAGCTCAAGGAGAGCCGGGTGGTCCTGGAGGAGGCGCTCGACCGCGAGATCGCCGGGTTCTCCTACCCGTACGGCCACGCGGGCCTGCGGGAGGTGGACGCGGTCCGCTCGGCCGGCTACTCCTACGCCTGCGCCATCTGGCGCTCGGAGTGCAGCGGGCGGCACGCGCTCGCCCGGACCTGCGTCGGGGACTCCGACGGGCCGCTCCGGCTGCGCGCCAAACGGCTGGCGCACGACCTGCGCTGGGGGCGCTCATGAGGGTCCTGCACGTCATCACCGCCCTGACCGCCTGCGGGGCCGGGCAGCAGCTGCGGGCCCTGCTGCCGCACCTGGACGCCGAGTGCGAGGTGGCCGTGCTCACCGGGCCCACCGGCCCAGTCGACCCCACCGGCCCCACAGCCGCCGCCGCGGAGGCCGGCGGTGAGGGGACCCCCGTCGCGGAGGGCGGCGCGGAGGGCGGCGCGGGGGCCGCCGGAGGGTCCGTCGAGGAGGCCGTCGCCGCCGCCGTTCCCGTCCACCACGTGGGCATGCGCGGCCACCGCGACCTGCGCGCCGTGCGCCGCCTGGCCCGCCTGATGCGGGCCGGCCGCTACGACGTGGTGCACACGCACCTGTACCGCGCCTGCGTGTACGGGCGGGTGGCCGCGCACCTGGTGGGTGTGCCCGTGATCGTCGCGACGGAGCACTCGCTCGGCGAGGAGCGGATCGACGGACGCCGCACGACCCCGGGGACACGCGCGCTGTACCGGGTGGCGGAGGCCCTGGGCGACGTGACCGTCGCGGTCTCGGTGGCCGTGGCCGACCGGCTGGCCCGCTGGGGGGTGCCGCGCTCCCGGATCGAGGTGATCCCCAACGGGATCGATCCCCTGCTCTACCGCCACGACCCGCGCCTGCGGCACGAGACCCGGGCCCGGCTGGGCATCCCTCAGGACGTCCACGTCGTGGGCGGCGTGGGGAGGCTGGAGCCCGGCAAGCGCTTCGACGTCCTGCTGGAGGCCGTGGCCGGCCTCGACGAGACCGTCCTGCTGCTGGCCGGGGAGGGCGGCGCCCGCTGGGCGCTCGCCGAGCGCGCCCAGGCCCTGGGGATCAAGCGGCGGGTGGTCTTCGCCGGCGCGTCCGCGGACGTGCCCGCGCTGCTGTCGGCCGTGGACGTGCTCGCCTCCCCCTCCGTGGAGGAGACGTTCGGGCTGGCCGCCGTCGAAGGGCTCGCCGCGGGGCTGCCCGTCCTCTACTCCTGCTGCCCCGCCCTGGAGGAACTTCCGGCGCACGCCGCCCCCGGAGCCCTGCGCGTGCCCTCGGACGCCGGCCGCCTCCGCGCCGAGCTGCGCGCGCTGGCGGCCGCCGGCCCCCTGCGGCTCCAGCCTCCCCCGGCCGTCGCCCACTACGACATCCGGCGGCACGCCGCGCGGACGGGCACGCTGTACGAGCGCCTGCTGCGGGAGGCCTCCCCCGCCGCGATCCCCGCCCCGGTCCCGGCACCCGCCCTGGCCGTGCTCGCCGAACCCCCGGAGCCGCCGGGGGCGCGGGGGACGGCCGGGACCGTAGACACGGTGGAGGCGATGGAGACGGGGAAGGCGGCGGAGGCGATGGAGGCGGCGGAGAGCACGGGGAGGGCACAGGCATGACCATCCGACCGCAGGCATGGCCCGCCGGGCTCGCCCCCTCCGTGCTCCATGTCAGCAGGACCACCGGCGGCGGCGTCGCGGTCCAGGTCGCGGCCCTCGCCGCCGACCAGGTCAGGCGGGGCTGGAACGTCGCCGTCGCCTGCCCCGGTCACGGGCGCCTGCCGGAGGAGCTGGCCGCGCTCGGGGTGCAGCGGCTGCACTGGGAGACGGCCCGGTCGCCGGGGGCCGGAGCACCCGGCGAGGCACGGCGGCTGCGCCGCCTGATCGACCTGTTCACCCCGCACGCCGTCCACCTGCACTCCGCCGGGGCCGGGTTCGCGGGCCGCGCGGTGCTCCGCGGCCGGATCCCCACGCTGTTCCAGCCGTACGGCTGGTCGTGGACGACCGTCCACCCGGCGCTGGAGAGGGCGGCGCTGGCCTGGGAGCGGACCGCGGCCCGCTGGGCGGACCTGCTGGTATGCGTGGGCGAGGGCGAGGCGGCGCTCGCCCGCCACCACGGCCTGCGGGGCAACATCGCGGTCGTCCGCAACGGGATCGACCTCGACCGGTTCCGCCCGGCCGACGCCGGTGTCAGGAGGGCCACCCGGCTGATGCTCGGTCTCCCCGAGCACGCGCCGCTGGCGGTGTGCGTCGGCCGGGCGGCCCGGCAGGAGGAGCGGGGCCTGCTGGCCCGCGCCTGGGAGCGGGTCGCCCGGGTTTGCCCGGAGGCCCGTCTCGCGGTCGTCGGAGACGGCGGCGGGGGTGGTGACGGCGGCGGTGACGGCGGCGGTGGCAGTGGCAGTGGCGGCGCGCCGGGCTCGCACACGCCGGTGCCGGGCTCCCTGTTCTCCGGCGTCGTCACCGACGTCCGCCCCTGGTACGCGGCGGCCGACGTGGTCGTCCTGCCCTTCCCCCGGGAAGGGCTGCCGCTGACCGCGCTGGAGGCGCTCGCGAGCGGGCGCGCGCTGGTCGCGGCCGACGCCCCCGGCCTGCCGGAGGTCGTCACCTCCCGGGTCGGTGCTCTCGTGCCGCCCGGGGACGCCGGTGCCCTGGCCGAGGCGGTCGCCCTCCGGCTCCGCCACCCCGCCCTCGCCCACCAGGAGGGACAGGCCGCGGCCGGCCGGGCGGCGGACTTCGGCATCCGGCCCGTGCTGGACCGGCTGGCGGCGCTCACCTCGCGTGTCATGCGAGGCGAGCGCGGGGACACGGCGTCCGCCGCCGCCGGGCTGCTCTCCGGCCGCGTCGCGGTCTCGCGGTGGGACGAGGACCACGGCTGACGGGGCCGTCCCCGGGATCGGCGGAGGGCTCCGGAGACCCCGTACGGAATGTCGCGATCGACAAGAAACAGGGGAAACAAGATAAATGGCGGGAACGGCGGGAACACGCCCTTGTGCATGCATATCAGAGAAACGCCGCCGCCGATTAACCCGTCCCCGCGGAATCCTTATATAGTGGCAGCCCTGTCGGCGGCCCGGATCGACGTATTCGGCGGGCGCGTTCACGAGCACGACCGGACCGGCGGGGAGCGGCCTTCCCCGACTCGACGGCCCACCGGCCGGTGCCTGCCGGATCCCCGCACCGAGGCCGTACCGAGGTCGCGGCGCGGCCCCGATGGCCGCCGGCACGCCCATCCGGCGCGCGGGAGACGCCCCATCCCCTTCCCTGGTGATGGCGAGACAGAGCCGGAGACGAGGCTTTAAACGCCTCGACCGGCGCGTCCAGAGCCTTCCGGAATAACCGCGTTAGAATTTTTTCGCAGCATTTGGAAAACGAGGGGCCAGCCGCGGGCCGGCTCCTTCACGGGGGATTCAAATGAACAAGGAGAAGACATGCGCACGCCGGTAGTCGACGTCGCCGTCGTCGGGGCTGGTCCCTACGGGCTCTCCGTCGGAGCCCATGCCGTCGCCGCCGGGCTGGACGTGCGTGTCTACGGCCGTCCCATGGAGACCTGGGAGCGGAACATTCCGGCGGGGACGCTGCTCAAGACCGAGCCGGCCTCCTCCCACCTCGCCGACCCGCACCGCAGCTACGGGCTGGACGCCTACTGCCGCCCGCGCGGCCTGCCCTGCTCCCCGGGCTCCCCCGTGCCCGCGGCGACGTTCGCCGAGTACGGCAGGTGGTTCCGCGCCCGCACCATCGGCGACGCCCTCGATCCCTCCTCCGTGACCGAGGTCCGCGCCCAGGGGCGGCTGTTCACCCTCGAGTTGTCCACGGGGCAGACCGTCATGGCCCGCACGGTCGTGCTCGCGCTGGGCTTCCCGCCGTTCGCCCACCGGCCCGCCGTGCTCTCCGGTCTGCCCTCCGAGGCGTGCACGCACAGCTCCGAGCACCGCGACCTGTCCGTCTTCGCGGGCCGTGACGTCACGGTGGTGGGCGCCGGGCAGTCCGCGCTGGAGACCGCGGCCCTGCTGCTGGAGGCCGGGGCCCGGCCACGGGTGGTGGCACGGGTCAACACCCTGCGCTGGGAGGAGGCGCCCGAGCCGGACGCCTCCCCACTGCGGTGGGCGCTGTCGCCGGTCTCCGGCCTCGGCTCCGGCTGGGGCGCCTGGGCCTGCTCCGCGCTGCCGGGCGCCGTCCGCCGCCTCCCGGCGGCCACCCGCCACCGCGTCGTCCGCACGGTCCCCGGCCCGGCCGGGGCGTGGTGGCTGCGCAGGCGCTTCGACGGGAACGTCCCCGTGGTCCTGGGCCAGACGCTGGCGAGCGCGGTCTGCGGTGACGAGGTGGTCCTGAGCCTCCGCAACGAGCACGGGCGCGTCCGGACCCTCCACACCGAGCACGTGATCGCCGCCACCGGCTACCTCGTGGACGTCGAGCGGATGAACGTCCTCGACGGGAGGCTCCGGTACGCGATCCGGCGCACCGGGACCTCTCCCCTGCTGACGAAGAACTTCGAGACCTCCGTGAGCGGCCTGTTCGCCGTGGGGCTGGCCGCGGCCGGCACGTTCGGCCCGGCCATGCGGTTCGTGCACGGCACGCGGTTCGCCGCCCGCCGGGTCACCCGCGGCCTGGTCGCCGCCGTGCGGGCCCGCTCGATGCTCGCCGGCGTCGCCGCCCAGGCCGCGGCCCGGCCCCGGGAGTACATCGGCTGACCGCCGGCCCCGGGCTCCCCTCCGGGTCCGGGCTCCGGCCCCGGCTCCGGGCTCCGGGCGGTGTCCCGGGACGGTGTCCCGTCCGTTCCGGGCGCGGACGCGGGTACGGTGTGCCCGACCGGACCCGGAGGAGCAGTGATCACAGCGGCGCGCATCGCGTGGGCGACCTGCGCCCTGTCCCTGGTCCTGATCGCCTGCGCCGCGATCCTGGCCCACCTCAACGGCTACGGGCTGATGACCCAGAGCCATCTGCTGCTCAACGCGGCCTGCGCGCTGGCGGGCGGACTGATCCTGACGCACCGCCCGGGGCACCCGGTGGGGCGCCTGCTGGCGCTCAGCGCGCTCTGCTTCGCGCTGCTGGAGGCCTGCGGCGAGTACGCCGTCCACGGGACCCTGACCCGGCCCGCCGCGGGCCTGCGGAGCCTGCCGGCGGCCGGGGCCCTGGCCTGGCCGCAGACCTGGCTCTGGATCCCGGCGAACTTCTCCCTCGCCCTGGTGCCGCTCTTCTTCCCCGGCGGCGCCCTGCCCTCGCCCCGCTGGCGCCCGTTCGTGCGGGTGGTGGTGGCCGCGGCCGCGGCCGGCATGGCGGTGAACGCGCTCCGTCCCGGGACGAACGAGCAGGTCGGCGTCGGTCCCGGGGCGCCGAACCCGCTCGGGGTGGCGGTGATGGCCGAGCCCGCCCGCATCGCGGAGACCGTGCTGGTGGCGCTGCTGGGCGTGGTCTTCACCTCCGGGGGCGTCGATCTGCTGGTGCGGGCGGTGCGCAGCACCGGTCTGGAGCGCACGCAGGTCAAATGGCTGGCCTACGCGGTCGCGCTCGCCCTGCTGGCCGCCAACGCGCGCCTGGTGGCGGGACTGACCGACGACGACCCCGGGCGCATCTACCCGCCGGTCCACTCACCCTGGGAGCTGGCCGGCGCGTTCGCCATGGTGCTCGTCCCCGTCGCCATCTGCATCGCGATCCTGCGCCACCGGCTCTTCGACATCGACCTGGTGATCAACCGGACGCTGGTCTACACGCTGCTGTCGGGCTGCGTGACCGGCGGGTACGTCCTGGTGGTCGGCTACCTCGGCATGCTCCTCCCCTCGGCCCGGCTGCCGTCCTCGGTGCTGGCCGCCGGGCTGGTCGCCCTCGTCTTCTCCCCGCTCCGGCAGCGGCTGCAGGGCTGGGTCAACCTGCTGACGTACGGCGAGCGGGACGACCCCTACGCGGCGCTCACCCGTCTCGGCCGCCGGCTGGAGGCCAGCGGGGAGCCGGGCGCGGTGCTGCCCGGGGTCGCGCGCTCGGTGGCCGAGGCCCTGCGCCTGCCGTACGCGGCGGTGGAGACGGCCGACGGGGAGCGTCACTCCTGGGCGCCCGCGCGCCGTGACTCCCGGGACGGCGCCGACGGCGCGGCCGGTCCCGGAGGCCCCGGGCTGCTCCGCCTGCCGCTGGTCTGCGACGGCGCGCGGGTCGGCGACCTCATCCTGGCCCCGCGCGCGGGGGAGAGCGGGTTCGGCCCGCGCGACCTGCGGGTGCTGACCGACCTGTCCAGGCAGGTCGCCGTGGCCGTGCACGCCGTACGGCTCTCCGCCGACCTGCGGCGCTCGCGGGAGCGGCTGGTGATGGCCCGGGAGGAGGAGCGCCGCCGCCTCCGGCGCGACCTGCACGACGGGCTCGGCCCCACGCTGGCCGCGCTCACCATGCGGGCGGAGGCCGCGCACGACCTGGTCGCCGACGAGCGGGCCCGGAGCCTGCTGGCCGACCTCGTCCGCGACGCCGAGGCCGCGACGGCCGACGTGCGCACGCTCGTGGACGGGCTGCGCCCGCCCGCGCTCGACTCGCTGGGCCTGGCCGGCGCGCTCCGCGCCCTGGCGACCCGGCAGCCGCCCGGCCTGCGGGTCGCCGCGCACGTCCCGGACGGGCTGCCGCCGCTGCCCGCCGCCACCGAGGTGGCGGCCTACCGCATCGCGGCCGAGGCGCTGGCCAACGTCGGCAGGCACGCGGGCGCGACCTGCGCGGAACTGCGGATCGGGGTGGCCGGGGAGACGCTCGTGCTGGAGGTCCTCGACGACGGCGACGGGGTACGGCCGGCCGCGCCGGAGCCGGGCGCGCGGCAGGGCGTCGGGCTGGCCTCGATGCGGGAGCGTGCCGCGGAGCTGGGAGGATCGTGCACCGTCGAGGATCGCGCGGAGGGCGGGACCCGGGTCAGGGTGCTGCTCCCCGCGCACGAGGGAGATCGCGTGGGAGGGGGGGCCGGTGATCCGGGTCCTGCTGGTTGACGACCACACCGGGTTCCGGTCCGGGCTGCGCGCCCTGCTCTCGGGCGCCGAGGGGATCGAGGTCGCCGACGAGGCCGCGAGCGGCGAGCAGGCGCTGGCCCTCGTCGGGCGGGCGCAGCCGGACGTGGTCCTCATGGACCTGACGATGCCCGGCATGGGCGGGGTCGCCGCGACCGAGCGGCTGGTCCGCGACCATCCGCACGTCCGGGTGGTCGTGCTCAGCATGTCGGACGACGACGACGCGGTCTTCGCCGCCATGCGGGCCGGCGCCCGCGGCTACGTCCTCAAGGGCGCGCGCAAGGCGGAGCTGGTCCGGTCCGTGCAGGCGGCGGCCGAGGGCGAGGCGATCTTCAGCCCCGCCATCGCCGCGCGGATGGCGGCCTACTTCGCCGAGCGGGAGCGGGCCGAGCCCGCACTGCCCGAGCTGACCCCCCGGGAGCGGGAGATCCTCGCCCTGGTGGCCGAGCACCTCACCAACCCCCAGATCGCCGCCCGGCTCGGGCTGAGCCAGAAGACCGTGCGCAACCACGTCTCGGCGGTCTTCGCCAAGCTCCAGGTGGCGGACCGGGCCCAGGCGATCATGCGGGCACGGGAGGCCGGGCTGTGAGCTCCGGCCGGTCCCACTCCTGCTGCGGCATGCGGAGCACGAGGAGCCCGAGCCGGCCGTAGGCCGCCAGCTGGAGGAGCGCGCCGACGGACTGCACGGCGGGCGGCTGGTCCACGGTCGCGAACGGCACGAGCGTGCCGGCGAACGAGACGGCCGGCACCCACCAGGGGGCGAACTTCGTCACGGCCAGCCCGACCAGCAGGGTGAGCAGGCCCGCGTGGGCGAGGAAGGAGGGCAGCAGCATGCCGAACACGAAGCCGGGCAGCTCGTTCGCGTGCGTGATCACCTGCTCGGCCTGGGCGCCGGACAGGGTCCGGGCGAGCGCCAGGTCGTAGAAGTCGGTGGTGAACAGGGTCAGCGCGTGCCCGGCGCCGACCAGCCCGAGCGCCGCGCCGATGTTCCCGGTGCGGGGGGCGCGGTGCTTGAGCAGGTGGGCCAGGCCGAGGGTGACGGGGATGAAGGCGAGCGCCGCCCACAGGTAGAGCAGGGCGCTGACCTGGACGGATCCCGCCTGCGCGCGGAAGACCTCCGGGTCGTGCTCGGCGCCCGGGGGCGAGGTCAGGAAGGCGAGGAAGAGCAGCACCGGCCAGCCGAGCAGGGCGAGCCCGGCGACGGTCCGGCGGAAGGAATCCGGATTTTTCAGCATGTGCCGGAGTCAATCCGGCCGCCGTCCCAGGCCGCCTGAGCCGTTGTCCCCACCCTCCCGGGAGGAATGTCCCGGACGGACGGCGGTCACATGGTCCGGACGGCCTCAGCCGTACAGTGCGGCTAGGTCCACGAGGAGGACACGGGGATCCCGGCGGGCCTCCTCCCGGAGGTCCTCGTCGAAGCCCGCCCCGCTGTAGCAGGCGAGAACGGTCTCCTCGGCGCGATGCCCCCGGGCCGTGAGCAGTTCCCGCGCCCGGCGGAGCCGGGCCAGATGCCCCACCCCCATGACCTTGTCCCATTCGGCCTCACCGATCGAGAGGACCCGCTGCCGCTCCCCGAGGAGCGCGGGGGTCATCACCACGACATCCAGCTGGATCTTGTTGTTCTCCCGCTTCGAGTGGTCGACGAGGAGGGCGGATCCGACCTCGCCCGGCGGCTCGTCGAAGACGTCGTCCGCTGTGATCGCCCAGTCCCGACAGATCTGCTCGAAATCCGGGCCGACGACCTGGGAGAGGAACCGCGGTCGCGACCCCCGCCACACCCGTTCGGCCTCTCCGAGCTCGAGCGCCGCCCAGCGCGGGCGCATCACCGCCTGGTAGAAGGCGATGAGAGGCTCCGCGATCCGGTAGACGGGCTTCTTGCGCTGGATGAGGTCGCAGTCCTTGACGATCAGCTGGCAGTCCTCCAGTACGTGGAGCGGGTGGGCGATCTCCGCGGACTTCCGGCCGACATAGGCGGCGATCCCGCCGTTGGTGGCGTTTCCGGCCGCGATCGCGCCCAGGACGGAGTGGTACAGCCCGGGATCACGTGCTTCCACCTCCTCCGCGAGGAGGTAGCGCGCCTCCCGGAAGAGCGGCGTCTGCGGGTTGAGCACCGTACGGCAGACCCACTCCTCGAAGTCGGCCGGTCCGTCCGGGGCGTCGTTGCGGACGAACTGGCGGCCGTAGGCGGGCGTGCCACCGACTACTGCGTGCAGGAGTACGGCGAGCGCGGGGTCATCCGCGCCCCAGAAGGCGGCGGCGGAGCGGTAGCGCAGCGGCTTGACGATCATTTCGAGGCCCGCGCGGCCGCGGAGCGGCGCCTGCCCGGAGAGCAGGCGTCCCATCACCGACATCGCGGAGCCGCACAGCAGGACACGCGCGAAGCACGGCTCCCGGTCGACGTGCCAGCGTCTGTCGAGATGGCGCTGGAGGATCGAGGGCAGCGCGGGGCTCGCCTTCATCAGGAGCGGGAACTCGTCGATGATCAGCGGGATGGGGCGCTCTCTCGCCAGGGAGAAGAAGTGGTCGAGGGCGTCGTCCCAGCCGGCGAACATGATCGGCGCGGGGGCTCCGGTGAAGCGCGCCAGCGCGGCGCCGAACAGGCGGAGCGCCTCGGTCTCAGTGGATTCGTCCGCCTCGAAGTAGAAGCCACCCATGGCCTCGGCGAGCGCGGTCAGCAGGTAGGTCTTGCCCTGCCTGCGCCTGCCGCTGACCACTCCGAGAACCGGCTCCGGAGCGGCGTGCTCCGCGAAGGCGACCAGAGCTCTCCAGTCGGCGTCCCGGTCGAAGATGCGTTCGGGCTTCATGATCGACATGATGCGATTCTACTAAACTGTAGTTTAGTTAACTGTAGTTTAGTGACTTGTGTCACCACTCTCTCCGGTCCGCCGCTCGGAAGAGCGGGATGCCGCTCGCCCCGGCCGGTGGAGGCGCTTCCCTCCGGACGCTCCCGCGATAAATCGGTTGGACCAGGCCGCAGACAGATCTGCAAAATTGACAGGCATGCGGCATTTCCCGATCTTCCGGCTCCGGGTGACCACGCCCCGGCTCGAACTGCGCCTGCCCTCGCTCGACGACCTCGACGCCCTGGCAGACCTGGCCGCCGAGGGAGTGCACGACCCGGAGCTCATGCCGTTCACCTTCCCCTGGACCGACGCCGAGCCCGCCGCGCGGGCGCTCGGCACGCTCCAGTACCACTTCGGCACATGGGCCTCCTGGTCGCCGGAGCGGTGGAGCTGCCTGTTCGCCGTCGCCTGCGAGGGGCGGGTCGTGGGGATGCAGGAGCTCTCGGGCTCGGACTTCGCGGTCACCCGGGAGGTCTCGACCGGCTCCTGGCTGGGCCGGCGCTTCCAGGGCAAGGGCATCGGCACCGAGATGCGCACCGCCGTGCTCCACCTGGCCTTCGACGGCCTGGACGCCCGTTACGCGGTCTCCGGCGCGTTCACCGACGACCACGCCTCGCTCGCGGTCTCCCGCAAACTCGGCTACCGCGACGACGGCATCGAGACCCACAGCCGCCGGGGGAAGGCCGCCGATCTGCGGCGCCTGCGCCTGACCCGCGACGACTGGACCACCCTGCCGGGCTTCGAGATCCACGGCCTCGGTCCCTGCCTGCCCCTCTTCGGCGCCGAGCCTGCGCCGTGACGGCTACCGGAGCGGGCGCATGCCGTACAGGGCCGGCAGGTCCACGAGGAGGACCCGGTCGTCCCGCCGGGCCTCCGCGGTGAGGTCGGCGTCGAACCCGGCTCCGCTGTAACAGGCAAGGACCGTCCCGGAGGTGTCATAGCCCTTCGCGGCGAGCAGGTCCCGGGCCCGGCGCAGGCGCTGCAGGTGCCGGAGCCCCATCACCTTGTCCCACTTCGCCTCGCCCAGGGAGCGCACCGCGCGCGCCTCGTTCGGGTAGGCGGGGCCGAGCACGGCGACGTCCACCTCGATCTGCTTCCTGGTGGACGGGTCCACGACGGTGCCCGCCGCGACCTCGCCCACCCCGCCCTCGAACACCTCGCGGGCGTGCCGGGTCGCGAACTCCCGGCACAGCGTCTCGAAGTGCGGCCCCATCACCTTGGAGAGGAAGCGCTGCCGGGACCGGTCCCAGACCTCCCGGGCGTACCCCAGCCCGAGGTCGGTCCACTCGGGGCGCATGACGGCCTGGTAGAAGGAGATCACCGGTTCGGTGATCCGGTACTGCGAGGCGGACTTGAAGGCGTCCTTCTCCTTCGCCAGGAGCCCGCAGCCCTCCAGCACGTGGAGCGGGTGGGCGATGTCGGAGGACTTGTAGCCGATGTGGCCCGCGATCCCGCCCCAGGTGCCGTTCCCCTCGGCGACCGCGGCGAGGACCGAGTGGTAGAGCGCGGGGTCCCGGATGTCCGTCTCCTCGGCCAGCAGGTAGCGCCCCTCCCGGAAGAGGGACGTGCGCCGGTTGAGGACCGTGCGGACCGCCCAGTCGTCGAAGTCCTCCGGCGAGGCGGGGAGGTCCCCGGCGACGAACTCGTCCCGGTAGGCGGGCGTCCCGCCCACGATCGCGTGCACGAGCGCGGCCAGCCGGGGATCCGAGATGCCCCAGAACGCGGCGGCCTCGCGGAAGCCCAGCGGCTGGACGACCAGCTCCAGCCGGGCCCGTCCGCGGAGCGGGGCCTGGCCGGACAGGATCTTCCCCATCACGGAGAGCGCCGAGCCGCAGATCAGCACCCGGGCGAGACTGCTGCCCCGGTGGGCCCGCCCGCGCAGGTCGATCTCCTGCTTGAGGATGGACGGCAGCGCGGGCTCCGCCTTCATCAGGTACGGGAACTCGTCGATGACCAGCGGGAGGGGCCGGTCCTGCGGGAGCGAGAAGAAGAACGTCAGCGCGTCCCGCCAGTCCGCGAAGGGGTAGCCCACGGGCGAGCCCGTGTGCCGGGCCAGAGACATACCGAACAGGCGGAGCAGTTCGATGCTCGTGCCCTCGACCGCCTCGAAGTAGAAGCCGCCCATCGCCTCGGCCAGCGCCTTGAGCAGGAACGTCTTGCCCTGCCTGCGCCGACCGCTGACGACGCCGAAGGCCACCTCGGCCTGCGTGCCGGTCGCGAAGGAGACCAGGGACTCCCACTCCCACTCGCGGTCGAAGATGTGGTCCGGTTTCTCGACCATCCACGCCTCCGCAGATCACTGAAGTACAGATCAGTGAACTGTACTTCAGTGATCTGCGGCCGTCTCAGGATTGCGGCGTGAAGTGGGCCAGGACCTCGGGGTTGGCCATGGCGTCGGGGTTGGCGGCCTGCTCCGGCGGGGTGCCGAGGAGGATCTTGCGGACCGGGACCTCCAGCTTCTTGCCGCTCAGCGTGCGCGGGATGCCGGGCACCTCGGTTATCTCGTCGGGGACGTGCCTCGGGGACAGCTCGGTGCGCAACGCCGTACGCAGGCGCGCCACCAGGTCGCCGGTGAGCTCCGCGCCCTCGGCCATGGTCACGTAGAGCAGCAGCCGCCCCTCCTGGCCGAGCCTGCCGGTGTCGATCACCAGGCTGTCGGCGATCTCCTCGAAGCGCTCGACCACCCGGTAGAACTCGCTGGTGCCCATCCGCACGCCGCCCCGGTTCAGGGTCGAGTCGGAGCGGCCGTAGATCACGCAGCCCCCGTCGGGCAGGATCTTGATCCAGTCGCCGTGCCGCCAGACGCCGGAGTAGTCGGCGAAGTAGCTCTCCCGGTACCGCGAGCCGTCGGGGTCGTTCCAGAACATGACCGGCATGGACGGCAGCGGCACGGTCAGCACCAGCTCGCCGACCTCGCCGGTGACCGGCGCGCCGGACGGGTCGAACGACTCGACCTTCGCCCCCAGGCAGCGGCAGGGGATGACGCCCGCGCGGACCGGCAGCAGCGGCACCGCGCCGACGAAGCCGGTGCACACGTCGGTGCCGCCGGAGAACGAGCCGAGCTGGACCGCCGGGAGCTTCTCCTGCACCCAGGCGAAGCCCTCCGGCGGGAGCGGCGAGCCGGTCGAGCCGAGGCCGCGCAGCCGCTCCAGCCCGCACGGCGCCACGTCCGCCTTCATCGAGGCGATGATGTACGGCGCGCCCGTGCCGAAGTAGGTGACGCCCTCCTCGGCGGCCACCCGCCACAGGGCGTCGGTGCCGGGGTGGGCGGCCGAGCCGTCGTAGAGCAGCACGGCAGAGCCGACCAGCAGACCGCCGATGAGGTAGTTCCACATCATCCAGCCGGTCGTGGTGTACCAGAAGAACAGGTCGTCCGGGCCGAGGTCCTGGTGGAAGGAGAGCGCCTTCAGGTGCTCCAGCACCACGCCGCCGTGGCCGTGCACGATCGGCTTGGGCAGGCCGGTGGTGCCGGAGGAGTAGAGGATCCACAGGGGGTGGCCGAAGCCGACCCGCTCGAAGGCCAGCGGCCCGTCGGCCGAGCGCAGCTCCTCCCACTCCAGGACCGGGACGCCCGTGCTCCCACTGGGCTCCGCCGTGCCCGCGCCCGGGGAGGGCAGGCGGACCCGGGCGACGAGGGTGGGGAGCTTGGCGGCGATGCCGTCGACGACCTCGGCACGGTCGAAGCGCCTGCCGTTGTAGTCGTAGCCGTCCACCGCCAGGAGCACCTTCGGCTCGATCTGGGTGAAGCGGTCGATCACGCTGGGCGCGCCGAAGTCCGGCGAGCAGGAGGACCAGATCGCCCCCAGGGAGGCGGTGGCGAGGAAGGCGACGAGCGTCTCCGGAGTGTTCGGGGCGTAGGCGGCGACCCGGTCGCCCCGGCCGACGCCCAGCCGGGCCAGGCCGGTGCGGACCCGCGCGACCTCTGCGGCCAGCTCGCCGAGGGTGAGCGTGCGCCGCGCGCCCGCCTCGTCGCGGGCGACCACCGCGAGCCGGTCGGGCTCGGCGGCGGCGAGGCGGAGCGCGTTCTCCGCGTAGTTCAGCGTCGCTCCTGTGAACCATTCGGCGCCGGGCATCGTCCCAGATATGACGGGCCCGTCACCACGCTCCCCCACCACGCCGAAGTAGTCCCAGACCGACGTCCAGAACGCGGCCGGATCGTCCACCGACCACTGCCAGAGGGCCTCGTAGTCGACCGGCCGGCCGAGCCACTCCATGTAACGGGTGACCCTGGCGTTCTCCACGATCTCCGGGGTGGGTTCCCAGAGCAGCGCACCTTCCTCAACCATGCTCCCCATCCTTGCCGCACCCCGCCCGGATGTCATCCCCGGCGCCCACACAGCCGGCCCGCCCGG
>NZ_JBHSBM010000011.1:485000-533179 GCF_042650625.1 Planomonospora corallina | reverse complement strand
GACGCGGGTCTCCGCCGTCGCGGTCCGCCGGGGAGGACGGGTCCGCGGCACGCGGGCCGGGTCAGCCGGTCCGGGCGGGCGAGGTGAGGCGGGTCACGGCCTCGACGAGCCGGGCCGGGTCGCACAGGTCGGGCAGGACCACGTCGGCGCCCTCCTCGCGCAGCTCGCTCGCGAGGGTCCGCCCGGTGGCGACGGCGATCATCGCGGCCCCGGCGATCTTCGCCGCCTGCACGTCCCGGGCCGAGTCGCCGACCAGCACGGTGTTGCTCCCGTCGAAGGCCGCGCCGTGCCTGCGGGCCGCCCTGCCCTGCGCGACCTGGAGCAGGGTGGCCTTGGGGTAGACCTCCTCGCCGTAGCCGCCGACCTCGACGTCGACGTACTTGTCCAGGCCGAAGGCGGCCAGCTTGCGCACCGCGTTGCTCCGGATGGTGCCGGTGAGCACCGACTGCACCGTGCCGTCGAGCCGGGACACGGCCTTGAGCGCGTCCTTCGCGCCGGGCAGCGCCCTGCCCTCCTTGGCCAGCCGCTTGCGGCGGGCGGCGAAGGAGGCTGCCAGCGCGTCCAGGAAGCGCGGCAGGTCCTCGTCGGTGGCGGCGACCCCGTTGATGGCCAGGGTCTCGAAGACGATCTCGGAGTCGGGGCGGCCGTTGTGCTGGGTCAGCTTCACCAGGGGCCTGCCGGTGACCTGGCGGAAGGCGTCCGCGTACGCGTCGCGGGTGACGATGGACACGTCGACCAGGGTCAGATCGACGTTCCAGAGAACGAGGCGGTTGATCGTGACCTCCGGAGATGAGGGGGATGCCAGGGTACGGCCATCCGCCGTACCCTGTCCGCCTCCGATGCCCGGAACGTCCGCTCAGGCTGCCGGGAGGTCCGCACGGGGCCGGGCCGGGAGATCCATGCGGGACCGGCCCGCCGGACGGAGCCGGGCCGGGAGGTCCACGCGGGACCGGATCGCCGGACGGGGAGCGCCGGCGGGCCGGTCAGGGCGCGACCGTCAGGCGTAGTCCAGGGCGTCCGTGAGGGTGTCCACGACGGGCAGGCCCGTCGCCTTCAGGTCGGCGCGGCTGGTCATGCCGCCGGTGTAGAGCACCGCCCGGGCCCCCACGTGCTGCGCGGCGTGCGCGTCGTCGACGCTGTCGCCGATCACCAGCACGTCGGCCGGGTCCACGCCGAGGGCCGCCAGGTGGCTGACCATGGACTCGGCCTTGTGCCCGCCGGGGACCGTGTGCAGCAGCCCGTCGACGCGGGTGAAGTGCCGCTCGATGCCGTATTCGGCGACCTTGGCGGTCAGCCGCTCGTGCCACCACATGGACAGCAGCGACTGCCGCCCGCCCTCCCGCTCCCACGCCTGGAGGGTGGAGAGCGCGTCGGCCGCGAGACCGCACTCCAGCATCAGCCGGTGGTAGTGGTCGTGGAAGCCCGCGTCCATGCGCTCCCACTCGCCGTCGGCCAGCGGGCGGCCGAGCATGCGCTCGTAGGCCGTCCAGATCGGGCGGGTGTAGACCGCGCGGAAGCCATCGGCGTCGTAGGCGCCGAGGCCGTAGGGCTCGAAGACCGCGTTCGTCGCCTTCACCACGGCGTCGATGTCGTCGAAGAGGGTGCCGTTCCAGTCCCAAACGATGTGTCTCATATCGCCATACAGACTAGTCAGCGCCCCGGATGCCCCGCACCCGGATAAAACCTCACTCGACCAGGTCGGGGATCTCCTGGGTGGCGTACCACATGAGCTCGTGGGCCTCGGCGCCGTCCACGGTGAACCGCGCGTCGTCGTCCCCGGCGTCGGCCGCGGGCAGCGCGGCGACGGCCGCCTCGACGTCACCGGCGGCCGAGGGGTCGTCCACGTGGACGGCGGCGATCTCCTCCATCGTGACCGCCCGGGTGAGCCGCACCCGGGAGCGCTCCTCGATGCCGATGCCCGCCTCCACGATCCCGTCCGGCACCTCGGCTGCGACGACCACCCGGCGCGCGGCGGCCTCCACGCCGTCCGCGCGGTCGGCGGCGAGCATCCGCAGGGACGAGCGGGCCGCGTCGGTCAGGGCGACGTACTCCAGCTCCTCGGTGTCCCCCGAGGCGTACCACTCGACCAGCGCGGGGGTCACCGCGTACCCGGTCAGCGGGGCCGGTCCCAGCTCCTTGGCGGCGGCCACGCGGGCCAGCGCCGGGAGCGTGCACGGCAGGTAGACGCGCATCGTTCCTCTGTCTCTTCTGCGAGTGTCTCTTCTGTGAGATCTTCTGCGGGATCTCTTCTACGGGCTGCTTTCCGCGGCGCGGCGGCGGGCCGGAGCCGGGTTCCCCCGAGTCTGCCAGTCCGCGCGACCGGCCCGCGAGGTACGGCACGGCGGCGGCGAGCCTGAACACGGCGGGCGGCCCCGGCGGGGCGGTCCGAGCGGGCGTGCGGCGGGCGGGCGGGGCGGGTCAGCGCAGCGGGACGCCGAGCAACCCCTCCAGCCGGGTGATGGTGTCGGCGGGCTCCCGGTGGTGCAGGCCGGTGATCCCCAGCGCGCCGGCCGCCGTGATGTTGGCCTCGATGTCGTCGATGAAGACGCACTCGGTCCCGGAGAGCCCGACGAGGTCCAGGGTGTACTCGAAGATCCGCGGCTCCGGCTTGCGCATGCCGACCTCCCCGGAGATGACGATCTCGTCGAAGAGGCCGTCCCAGGAGTCGCGGGGGTAGTCGTTGGCCCAGGAGTTGGAGAGCAGGCAGGTCTTCAGCCCGGCGGCGCGGGCGGCGGCCAGCATGTCGTACATCGGCTGGACCGGCTGGAAGCCGGCGAACATCCGGGTCAGCAGCCCCTCGGCGACCGGCGGCACGCCGTCCAGCGTGAGCAGCCTGCGCGCCAGGTCGCGCTCGAAGTCCAGCGCGGAGATCTCGCCGCGCTCCAGGGCGTGGATGAGGTTCTCGCCGTCCGGGCCCGCCTCGTAGGCCTGCATGACCAGCTCGCGCATCACGTCGCGGTAGCGGCCGGGGTCGATGCGCTCGGCGGCGATCCAGACGTCGATCGCCTCGCGCAGCCCCGTGGTGAGCACCCCGCCCCAGTCGATCAGCACGCCCTTGAACATCCCGCCTCCTTCTGCACAGAACCTGTTACAGATTAGGCGCAGCCGGTGGAGCGGCGGGAAACGGCGGGTGCCAGACTGGCGGCCATGGACTTCGCGCTCAGCCCGAAGGCGGAGAAGTATCTCGCCGACCTGAACGACTTCATGGCGTCCCATGTCTACCCGGCGGAACCGGTCTACCACGCGTGGCGGGCGGCCCGCGGGCACGACGACCACACCCTGCCCCCGGTGGTGGAGGAGCTCAAGGCGGAGGCCCGCTCGCGGGGCCTGTGGAACCTGTTCCTGCCCGCCGAGTCCGGCCTGTCCGTGCTCGACTACGCCACCCTGGCCGAGGTCACCGGCCGCTCCGTGGACCTGGCCCCCGAGGCGCTGAACTGCGCCGCTCCCGACACGGGGAACATGGAGGTCCTGCACATGTTCGGCTCGGCCGGGCAGCGGGAGCGCTGGCTCGGGCCCCTGCTCGACGGCCGGATCCGCTCCGCGTTCGCGATGACCGAGCCCGCGGTGGCCTCCAGCGACGCCACCAACATCGCCACCTCGATCACGCGTGACGGCTCCGAGTACGTGGTCAACGGCCGCAAGTGGTTCATCACCGGCGCGGCCGACCCCCGCTGCGAGATCATGATCGTGATGGGCAAGACCGACCCGGAGGCGCCGGTCCACCGGCAGCAGTCGATGGTCCTGGTCCCGATGGACACCCCCGGCGTCGAGGTCGTCCGCCACCTGCCGCTCTTCGGCTACCAGGAGCAGCACGGCCACTCCGAGATCGTCTTCACCGACGTCCGGGTGCCGGCGGAGAACCTGATCGGGGAGGAGGGCGACGGCTTCCGCATCGCCCAGGCCCGGCTCGGCCCCGGCCGCATCCACCACTGCATGCGCGCCATCGGCATGGCCGAGCGGGCACTGGAGCTGATGTGCGCCCGCGCCACGAGCCGCGTGGCCTTCGGCCAGGCCCTCGCCCAGCAGGGCGTCGTCCAGCAGCAGATCGCCGAGTCCCGGCTGGCCATCGAGCAGGCCCGGCTGCTCACCCTGAAGGCCGCCTGGATGATCGACAACGTGGGCGCGAAGACCGCCGCCACCGAGATCGCCGCCATCAAGGTCGTCGCCCCCCGGATGGCCTGCGAGGTCATCGACCGCGCGATCCAGGTGCACGGCGGCATGGGCGTCAGCGACGACGTCCCGCTCGCGATGATGTACGCCCAGGCCCGCGCGATGCGCATCTTCGACGGCCCGGACGAGGTCCACGTCCGGACCGTCGCCCGCCGCGAGCTGAAGCCGTACCTGTCCTAGCGGGCCCTGGCGGTGATCTGCGCGGCGATCTTGCGGTGCGCGGCCGAGCGCAGCACCCGCTCCGCCTCGTCCGGGTCGGCCGCCGGGGCCTCCGCCAGGAACCCCCGCGCGGCCTTGAGCGTCAGCAGCCGCCGGACGGACGCGTCGAGCCGCTCGGCGGAGATGCGGCCGGAGCGCACCGCCTTCAGCACCGCCTCGTACGCCTCTCCGTGGTCCGGCGGCATCAGCAGCAGGTCGGCCCCGGCCAGGACGGACCGGACCGCCACCTCCCCGTCGCCGTACTTCTCCCGCACCCCGGCCATGTTCAGCGCGTCGGTGGTGACGACCCCGTCGAAGCCGAGCTTCTCGCGGAGCAGCCCGGTCAGGATCGGCTTGGAGAGCGTGGCCGGGTCCCCCGACGGGTCGAGCTCCGGCATGACCACGTGCGCGCTCATGATCGCGTCGACGCCCTCCTCGATGGCGGCGGCGAACGGCGGCGCGTCCAGCTTCGCCCACTGGGAGCGGGAGTGTGTGATCACCGGGAGGCCGGTGTGGCTGTCCACGTCCGTGTCGCCGTGGCCGGGGAAGTGCTTGGCCGTGGCGGCCACCCCGGCGTCGTGGAAGCCTCGGACCGCGGCGGCGACCATCGGTGCGACCTTCGCGGGGTCCGAGCCGTAGGCGCGCGGGCCGATCACCGGGTTGCGGGGGTTGACGTTCACGTCGGCGACCGGCGCGAAGTCCAGGTTGACGCCGAGTGCCCGCAGCTCGGTCCCGGTCACCTTCGCCGCCCTGCGGGCCAGCGCGGGATCGCCGGTGGAGCCGATCGTCTTCGCTCCGGGGAGTTCGGTGACCAGCGGCGCGAGCCGGGAGATCTGCCCGTTCTCCTGGTCGGCGCCGATGAGCAGCGGGACCTGGGGGGAGGCCTTCTGCAGCCCGTTGGTGAGGGCGACGACCTGCCGGACGCTCTTGACGTTGTCCGCCCAGGGGAACAGGATCACCCCGCCGGGCCGGTACTTGGCGATCACCTCGGCCGGGGTGCCCACGCCGAAGCGCGCCCGGTTCTCCCCCGAGACGGTGTCGGCCGCCGCACCGTACACGACGGGCATGAACAGCTGGCCGACCTTCTCCTCGACGCTCATCTCCGCGAGCACGGTCTCCACGGCGGGGTCTCCGGGCGCGGGGGTCCGCGACGGCTCGGCGGACGCCGCGGGCGTCCGGCTCGCGGCCGGCGCGGCCCCGGTCCTGCCCGGGGAGGCCGCCGGGGAGGGCTCCGCGGGCCCCGTGGCCGCCCCCGATCCCGCGCATCCGCTCACCATCGTCGCGATCACCGCCAGAGCCGCCGTACGCACGCACCGAACCATGGGGACCACGCTATCCGCGCGGGCGACCGCACGGCCCGCTCCACAGCCCTCTCTTTAACCGCGGCCCCCGGGTCTCCGGTCCTTCTCCGGGCCGCAGCCGCGCGCCGTCCCGCGCCCCCCGGCGTCCCGCGCCCCCGGCGGCCCGGTCGCCTCCGCGCGGCCTGGGCGATCACGCAAAGCCGTGGTCAGAGGAGGGTCGGCTCACGGATCCCCGGGCATGGGCCCACCCGCCGGCAAGGGTCAAGACACGCCCAGCGGAGCCGAACGCGTGTCACAAAATGCCCGATTTGCGTTTTTTGTCCCCGAGTGCGGACATACAGGGACGTGAAATCGCCAATCTTCCACGGACAAGGAGTGGCGAATGATCCCGAAGAGAATCGCCGGAATCATCACGGCGGCCGCCATTTCCAGCGGCGGCCTCACCGCTCTCAGCGCGGTCACCGCGGCACCCGCATCCGCGGCGCCCACCACCGCGGCGCCCACCGCCGCCTCCGCGCCCATCTGCGTGTACAGGGTGCGCAACGCCCCCGCCACCGGCGTCGTCACCGTGCACGCGAAGCCGAGCCGCTTCTCCAAGGTCATCGGCGCCATCAACCCGAGGTATCCCGTCAGCGGGAAGTGCAAGCTCGCGACCACCAACTGGCGCAGAGTGCAGGCTCACAACTCCAAGACCTACGGGTATGTCCACAAGTCATACCTGAAGAAAGTCGCCAGGTACGACCTCCCCTGACCCTCCCGTTCGGTGAGCGGTTCCGCGCCGCGGGGGCCGTCGGCCCCCGCGGCGCGGCCGTGCGCCCGGGCACCTCCGCGCTTCACCGTCCGCGGCTTCACCGCCCGCGCTTCACCCGTCCGCTCTTCACCCGTCCGCTCTTCACCCGTCCGCTCTTCACCCCGCCGTGCTTCCGCCGGCCCGTCACAAGCCGGCCCCGGCCGCTCCTCTCACAGGCCCTGGTCGGCCACGCCCGGCAGGTGCGCGCGGGCCGCCGTCCGGGCCTCGGCCGGGGAGGCGGCCGAGCGCGCGGCCCGCGCCGCCAGCACGCACTGCTCCAAGCTGTGCCGCGCCAGCGCCGCCCGTACGGCGGGCAGCGCGGACGCGCCCATCGAGAGCGAGGTGGCGCCGAGCCCGACCAGCACGCAGGCCAGCACCGGGTCGGCCGCGGCCTCCCCGCAGACCCCGCACGGCCTGCCGCGTCCGGCGGCCCCGGCCACGGCCGCGGCGACCAGGTCGAGCAGGGCGGGCTGCCAGGGGTCGTGGAGCGCGGTCAGCGCGCCCACCTGGCGGTCGGCGGCGAAGGCGTACTGGGCCAGGTCGTTGGTGCCGACCGAGAAGAAGTCGGCCTCGGCGGCGAGGTCGGCGGCGCGCAGGGCCGCGGACGGAACCTCGATCATGATCCCCGCGGACGGCAGCCCCGCCTTCCGGCAGGCGGCCGCGAACCAGGCCGCCTCCTCGGCGGTGGAGACCATGGGGGCCATCACCGCCAGGCGTGCCGAACTACCGGCGGCGGCCCGCGCCAGCGCGGTCAGCTGCGCCGCCAGCACCTCGGGGTGGAGCCTCAGCAACCGCGCCCCGCGCTCCCCCAGCGCCGGGTTGGGCTCCTCGCCTGGTGGCGGGAGGAACGCCAGCGGCTTGTCCGCCCCGGCGTCGAGCGTCCGCACGATCACCTGCCGGCCGGGGAAGGCCTCCAGCACCCGGCGGTACGCCGCCTCCTGCTCCTCCACGGAGGGGGCCTGCGCCCGGCCCAGGAAGAGCAGCTCGGTCCGGTAGAGCCCGACGCCCTCCGCACCGTGCTCCAGAGCGCCCGCCACGTCCTTCGGGCCGCCGATGTTGGCCAGCAGCGGCACGGCGTGCCCGTCGGAGGTCGCCCCGGGGCCGGTGGCCCGTGCGAGCAGGGCCCGGCGGGCGGTGTCGGCCCGGCGGGCGCCCGCCAATTCCTCGGCGGAGGGCTCCAGCCGTACCCGGCCGGAGGTCCCGTCGACGAGCACCGGCACGCCCGCGGGAACGGCGGCGGCGCCCGGGCAGGCCACGACGGCGGGCACGCCCATCGCCCGCGCGATGATCGCGGTGTGGCTGGTCGGCCCGCCCTCCTCGGTGACGAACGCGGCCACCGTGTCCGGGGAGAGCAGCACGGTGTCGGCCGGGGCCAGGTCACGGGCGACGAGCACGTACGGCTCCGCGGCGCCGGCCGGCACGCGCGAGACCGGCCGGCCGGCGAGGACAGCGATCACCCGGTCCCGGACGTCGTCGAGGTCGGCGACGCGGGCGGCCAGGTACCCCCCGGCCGCGGCGAGCATCCTGCGGTACCCGCCGAACCCCTCGTAGACGGCGCGGGCGGCGCTGGAGCCGGCCCGGACCAGCCGGGCCACCTCGTCCCCCAGGTCGGGGTCGCGCGCCATCATCGCCTGGGCCTCGAGGACGTCGCGGCCCTCGCCGCCGGCGTGCTCCCCCAGCTCCTGGAGGTCCGCGGCGACCCGCTCCAGCGCCCGCAGCGCCCGCCCGGTCTCCGCCCCGGCGTCCCCGCCGTGCCGCTCCCCGGGCGGAGGCGGCGGGACCGCGTCGCCGACCACGTAGGCGGGCCCGTAACCCGCGCCGGGGCTCACGCCCACCCCCGTGAGCGTCCGGCTCATGGCGCCGAGGCGATCTCCGCCAGCCGGTCGAGGAGCTCTTCCGCCCCTTCACCGTCCGCACTGATCACCACGGTCTCCCCCTGGCGGACGTCGAGCGAGAGGACGCCGAGGATGCTCTTGGCGTTGACCGGCTTGCCGCCGGGCTTGGCGACGGTGATGTCCAGGTCCGCGGCCTTGGCCGCGGTCTGCACGAACGTCGCGGCGGGGCGGGCGTGCAGGCCGACCTCGGCCTTGACGATGACGTGGCGCTCGGGCACGGACTCCTCCTGAAGGGATATCTCCTGGCGAGCGGTCTAGACCGCTCGGCTCCTATATGGCCGGGAAGGCCGGTCGGTCTCTCCGGGACCGCGACCGCGGGGTCTCCCCGAAGTCCGTCCCGGCGGGTTCCGCCCCGTCATCACCGGGTCCGCGTCCTGTGCGCGGACCCGGCCGCAGGGCCTCATTCCCCCGGACCTGTGAATTGCACGTGGGTCCCATTCTTCCCGAAGATCCGGTTCCATGCCCCGCCGCCTCCGGATCGTCCGCTGCGACCGCCCGTGAGACCGCCCGTGACGGCCACGTGGCACACCTCCGCGACCGCCGCGTGGAACCACCTCCGTGACCGCCCGCCGCCCCGCGGAACCGCCTCCCCCCGGACTCCGGAGCGGCCGGGCCCTCACGCCCACCGGAACAGCGCCTCCCCCGCGGCCACGGCCCCGTCGGCGACCTCCGTCACGGCCTCCGCGAACGCGTCCAGCGCCACCACCGAGCAGACCGGGGAGCGCCCGCTCGCCTCGACCCCGGCCGGGTTCCAGACCAGCACGGGCTGCCCGGCGCTCACCCGGTCGCCCTCCGCCACCAGCAGCTCGAAGCCCTCCCCCCGCAACTGGACGGTGTCGATGCCCAGGTGGACCAGGACCCCCCGGCCGTCGTCGGAGACCACGACGAAGGCGTGGGGGTGGAGCTTGCGGACCCGTCCCGCGATGGGCGCGACCACCCGGCCGGGCCGGCGCGCCGGATCGATCGCCGCACCCGGGCCCACCAGCCCCGCCGCGAACACCGGGTCGGGGACCGCGGCGAGCCCGACGGCCGTCCCCGCGACCGGGGCCAGAACTGCGGTCATCACACCCCCTCGGTGCCGTACGCGCCCGCGCCTGCGGGGACGGCCCCCGGATCTCCTCGAACCCGCCCGGCGTCGCCCGCTCACTCCCGCACTCGGCGGAGCGGCCCCACGCCTCGGCCCGGGGCGACCGCTCAGCCGATGATGTCCTCGATGTCCCCGGCGATCATGTCGGCCTCGGGGCCCACGACCACCTGGACGATGACCCCCGCGACCATGACCCCGTGCGCGCCGGCCGCCCGCAGGGCCGCCTGGTCGACCTTCGAGGCGTCGCGGACCTCGGTCCGGAGCCGGGTGATGCACGGCTCGATCTCGATGATGTTCTCCGCGCCACCGAGACCCGCGATGATCGCTCCGGCGTCTGCCGCCATGTCGCCCTCCTGCCTTGACGGTGCGCCGCCCAGCCTAGGTCCTGCCCGCTCGGGGGGCTCCCGCCCGTCCTTCCTCCTCGCGGGACGGTCCCTCCAGGCCGCCCGGGCGCGCGCCCCGGACCCCTCAGTCCGTCTGGGTCACCTTGTTGAGGCCGCGCGGGGCGTCGGGGTCGATCCCCAGCCGGCGCGCGAGGGCCTCGGTGAGCAGCTGACCCGGGACGACGAGCCCGATCGGGGCGACCCACTCGGGCAGGTCGGGGCCGTTCAGCGCGGCCGTGCCCGCCGCCGCGAGCCGGGTGCCGCCGCCGACCGTGAAGGCCGCGGCCCCGGCGCCGGTGACCCGCTCGGCCAGCGCCACGGTGCCGTCCAGCGTCGGCCCCTCGCCGGCCGCGACCAGGATCGCCGGGGTGTCGGCGTCCACCACGGCGATCGGGCCGTGCAGCAGGTCCGCGTAGGACAGGCCCATGGCGTGCAGGTAGCAGGCCTCCTTCAGCTTGAGCGCCGTCTCCAGCGCGGTGGAGAAGGCCAGGCCGCGGCCGGAGACCACGACGCCCGGCTTGTCGGCCAGCCCGTCGACGACGGTCTCCAGGTCGCCGGGGTCGCCGATCAGCTTCTCCACGGCCTCCGGGACCCGGCGCAGGTCACCGGGGTCGACGTCGGCGCCCAGGCCGAGGCCGAGCACGGCCAGCGCGGCGAGCTGGGTGGTGTAGGTCTTGGTCGCCGGGACGGCCTTCTCCTCGCCCGCCAGGGTGCACAGGGCCAGGTCGGCGGCCTGCGCCAGCGGGCTGTCCTCGCCGCCGTTGGTGATCGCGACGGTCTTCGCGCCGCACTCGCCGGCCCAGGCGAGGGTCTCGACGATCTCCTCGGTCCGGCCGGACTGGGACAGGCCGACGGCCAGCACCCCGTCGAGGTCGAGCCTGCGCCGGTAGGTGGTGGCGATCGACGGCGCGGCGAGGGTGGACAGGCGTCCCGCGTGCGCCTCGACGAGGTAACGGCCGTAGACTGCGGCGTTGTCGGAGGTGCCGCGGGCGATGAACAGCAGCTGCCTGGTCTGCCGTGCCAGCCGCTCCACCTCCCCGACCCTGGGGAGGAGGGCGTCCAGCGTGGCCTGCAGCGCAGCGGGCTGCTCGGCGATCTCACCGCGCATCTTGGTCGTCATCTCGCGCCCATCCTTAAAGCTCGCATCCGTGAGGCTCGGACAGGCGCGATCGGGCCGTTATCGATCCGTCGCCGGCCCGTCCGTTGACACCCTTTTCCGGCCTGTGGTCTAGTCCGGACTAGACCAGTACGAACCATAGCCCATCAACCACCACAGTTCGAGAGGGGGCGGATCACATGGCGCAAATCGATCCGGACAGCCCGATCCCGAAGTACTTTCAGCTCCGCGAGATCCTGCTCGACCTCATCGACAGCCACGAGCTGGCCATCGGGGCGGCGATCCCCTCGGAGCGCGAGCTCTGCCAGCGCTTCGGCCTGTCCCGTATGACCGTGCGGCAGGCGGTCGACCACCTGGTCTCCGAGGGCAGGCTGCAACGCGTCCCGGGCAAGGGCACCTTCGTCGCCCGCCCCAAGATCGAGATGCCGCTCCGGCTGACCTCGTTCACCGAGGAGATGCGTTCGCGGGGCATGGAGCCCGGCTCGGTCGACCTGGACCGCCGGGTGGTCAGGGCCAGCGCGCACCTCGCCCGGGAACTGGGCATCCAGCCGGGCGACGAGGTCCACTTCGTCGAGCGGCTGCGCACCGCCGCCGGTGAGCCCATGTGCATCGAGCGGGCCCACGTCCCGGTCGCCCTCGCGCCCGACCTCGACGCCCACGAGCTGTCGGACCGCTCCCTCTACTCCGTGCTGGAGACCCATTACGGCCTGATCATGGACGCGGGCGAGCTGACCATCGACGCCGGCATCGCCGACCCGGGCGACGCCGACCTGCTGAAGCTGCCGCGCGGCGGGGCCGTCCTGCTGCTCCAGCAGCGCTCGTTCTCCGGCGGCGTCTGCGCCGAGCTCGGGGTGTCCACCTACCGCGCCGACCGCTACCAGCTCCGCACCGTCCTGGAGACCCCGGCGCGCCGCACCTGACCTCCTCTCCCCCACCCCCCAAGGAGTGCCGGATGAGCTCCACCCCGGCGGAGGCGCCCGGCCCCGGCTCCGGCCCCGGTCCGGGTCCCGGCTCCGCGGTGATGGGCGTGCTCCAGCGCCTGGGCCGCTCGCTCATGCTCCCGATCGCGGTGCTGCCCGCCGCCGGCCTGCTGCTCCGGCTCGGCCAGGACGACCTGCTGGGCCGTACGGACGACGTGCTCCTCGACGACGTGGCCCACGTGCTCGGCACCGCGGGCGGCGCGCTCTTCGACAACCTGCCGATCCTGTTCGCGATCGGGGTGTCCATCGGGTTCGCCCGCAGGGCCGACGGCTCGACCGCGCTGGCCGGGATCGCCGGCTACCTGGTCTTCCACGCCGTCAGCATGAACATGTTCTTCCGGCTTTTCGACGACGTCCTGAAAGAGTCGATCACCGTTCGGGTCTTCGACCCGGCCAGCCCGGGCGTGCCGGAGACGGTGCTCGACCTGGGCGCGCAGAACCCCACCGGCGTGCTCGGCGGCATCCTCATGGGGCTGGTCTCCGCGGTGCTCTGGCAGCGCTTCCACCGCACGAGGCTCCCGACCGCCCTGGCGTTCTTCAGCGGCCGCCGCCTGGTGCCGCTCCTGACCGCCTTCACCGGGCTCGTGCTCGGGGTCGCGGTCGGCTTCGTCTGGCCGGTCCTGGGCGGCTGGCTCCGCGCCTTCGGCGTCTGGCTGGCCGACAACAGCACGCTGGGCGCGGGTGTCTACGGCATGGTCAACCGCGCTCTGCTCCCGCTGGGCCTGCACCACATCGTCAACAACATCGTCTGGACCCAGGTACCGGCGTGCGTGACGGAGAGCGGCAGGCGGCTCGCGGGCGACCTGGTCTGCTTCAACCACGGCGTGCAGGGTTACGGCGGCTTCGAGGCCGGTTTCTACCCGGTGCTGATGTTCGGCCTGCCCGCGGCGGCGATCGCCATCTGGCGGGCGGCTCCTCCGCACCGGCGCACCGCCGTCGGCTCCATCATGGTCTCCGCCGCGCTCACCGCGTTCCTCACCGGCATCACCGAGCCGATCGAGTTCGCCTTCATCTTCGTGGCGCCGGTCCTGTTCGTGGTGCACATCGCGCTGACCGGCGTCTCCCTGGCCGTCGCCTCGGCGCTGGACGCCAAGCTCGCCTTCAGCTTCTCCTCCGGCCTGATCGACCTCGGCCTGTACGGCACCGCGGCCAACGCCCGCGGGGTGCCGGTCGTCATCGCCATGGGCCTGGTCTACGCGGTGGTCTACTACACCGTCTTCGGTTTCCTGATCCGGCGCCTGAACATCATGACCCCCGGCCGCGAGCCCGAGCCGGACGTTGACTCCGGCGGGACCCGGCCGGACGGCGCCGCCGGGCGGACCGCCGCCTGACCGGTCGGTCCCCGTCCCTCCGGGGCCGGGGGCGGTCCGCGCGGACGGACCGCACCCGGCCCGGGCGGGCGGAACGGCGCGGCCCCGCTCCGGCGAGTCCCCTCCGGGCACGGCCCCCACCCCGGTTTCGGCCGTCCCCTGGGAAACGACCGCTCTTCCGAAACCCGGCCGCCGCGACCGGGCGGCGCTCCAGCTTGAGGTGATCTTCTGCGCGTAGCGGGCGAAGTCCCGAGGGCCCGCCGGAAAGCTGGCGGGTGATGTATCTGGCGGCGGGACCGGAAACTCCCCACCGTGTCAGTCCGCTCCAGACCCTTCGAACCGGAGTCGCCGTGTCTCCCTCCCCGTCCCGTTCCTCCCGCTCCCTGCCGCTGCCCCGGATCAACCCCTCCCCCGTGGCCGAGCCGCCCTACGACGAGGAGCACCCCTCCCGCGAGGCCGGGGCCGGGGCCGCCGCGCCGTACCGGCGGGGGCCGTACGTGCAGGGGACGCTCGCCCTCACCGCGGAGCCGGAGCCGGTGGCCCCGCCGCCCCGGCGGCCGCTGGTGTGGGGACCGCCCGGCGCGGTCCCGGACGAGCGGCGGCTGCGGGCCCTCGGGCAGGCCGTCGTGGAGATCCTCGCCGGTCGGCGACCGCCCGCCAGCGTCTCCTGCCACCTGACCCGCCGGGCCCACGCGGAGCTGATCCGTGCCGGGAAGGTCTTCGACTGCACGCGCCCTCCGCGGGTGGGTGCGCCCCACATCTCCCAGCCTCGGGACGGGGTGGTGGAGATGTGCCTGCTCGCGCACTGCGGCGAGCGCTCCCGGGTGCTGGCCCTGCGGCTGGAGCGCCGGGGCGTGCAGTGGCTGTGCACCGACTTCGAGACCGCCCCCTGAACCACGTGCCGGACCACCTCCGGACACCGCTGAACCGCGTGCCGGGCCATCTCCGGGCTGCCGTTGAACCACGTGCCGGGGCCGCCCCTGGAGCACGTGCCGGGGCCGCCCCGGCACGGGGAAGGGCCCGCACCCCTGTCGGCGGATTCCAGGGGTGCGGGCCCTTTCACGAGCTCACGGGGCCGGGTGGGCCCGCGGCCGCGGGCCCACGGGACGGCGGGGCCGGAGCCCGGCCCCGCCGTCCCGGTCAGGCCTCGGTGTTCTTCGGGTCGCCGTGGCAGCGCTTGTACTTCTTGCCTGAGCCGCACGGGCACGGGGCGTTGCGCTCGACGTCGCCGTAGGCGTCGCGCTCCTCCTTCGTGCTGACCCGCGTGTGCTCCACCTCGCCCCGCTCACCGGGCGCGGTGTACTGCAGCTCGCTGGGGCGCTGCGGGCCGCGCAGGCCGCGGGCGATGATGGAGCGGGCCTCCGCGACCGACTCGTCCTCCTCGGCGGCCTCCTCGACGATCGGGCTGATCTGCACCTCCACCTCGAGGTTGAACAGGTAGCCGACCGACTCCTCCTTGATGCCGTCGAGCATCGCGGAGAACATCTCGAAGCCCTCCCGCTGGTACTCGATCAGCGGGTCGCGCTGCGCCATCGCGCGCAGGCCGATGCCCTCCTGGAGGTAGTCCATCTCGTAGAGGTGCTCGCGCCACTTGCGGTCCAGGACCGAGAGGATGACCCGGCGCTCCAGCTCCCGCATGGCCTCCGACCCGAGCTCCTCCTCGCGGCGGTCGTAGGCGGCCAGGGCGTCGGCCTTGATCTTCTCGGACAGGAAGGCGGCGGAGAGCTCCTCGCGGCTGCCGGCCTCCTCGGCGAGCCCGTCGACCGTGAGGGTGATCGGGTAGAGCTGGCCCAGGGCCTTCCAGAGCTTGTCGAGGTCCCAGTCCTCGGCGAAGCCCTCGGCGGTGGCGCCGGCGACGTACTCGTCGACGACGTCGCCCACGAAGTCGCGGATCTGCTCGTGCAGGTCGGCGCCCTCCAGCACGCGGCGGCGCTCGGCGTAGATCACCTTGCGCTGCCGGTTCATGACCTCGTCGTACTTCAGAACGTTCTTGCGGATCTCGAAGTTCTGCTGCTCGACCTGGTGCTGGGCGGAGGCGATGGCCTTGGAGACCATGCCGGACTCGATCGGGACGTCGTCCGGGATGTTCAGCCGCGTCATGATCATCTCGACCCGGGCCGAGTTGAACAGGCGCATCAGGTCGTCCTCGAGCGAGAGGTAGAACCGCGACTCGCCCGGGTCGCCCTGGCGGCCGGAACGGCCGCGGAGCTGGTTGTCGATACGGCGCGACTCGTGCCGCTCGGTGCCCAGGACGTAGAGGCCGCCGAGCTCGGTGACCTCCTCGTGCTCGGCCTTGACGGCCTCCTTGGCCTTCTCCAGCGCCTCGGCCCAGGCCTTCTCGTACTCGTCCGGGGTCTCGACCGGGTCCAGGCCGCGGTTGCGCAGCTCGAGGTCGGCGCGGAAGTCGGGGTTGCCGCCGAGCATGATGTCGGTGCCTCGACCGGCCATGTTGGTGGCGACGGTGACCGCGTGCTTGCGACCCGCCTCGGCGACGATCGCGGCCTCACGGGCGTGGTTCTTGGCGTTGAGCACCTCGTGCTTGACGCCCCGGCGCTTGAGCTCCCTGGACAGCCGCTCGGACTTCTCCACGCTCGTGGTGCCGACCAGGACCGGCTGGCCCTTCTCGTAGCGCTCGGCGATGTCGTCGACGACCGCCAGGAACTTGGCGTCCTCGGTCTTGTAGACCACGTCCGCCTGGTCCTTGCGGATCATCGGCCGGTTGGTCGGGATGGGGACGACGCCGAGCTTGTAGGTCTGGTGGAACTCGTTGGCCTCGGTGGCCGCGGTTCCGGTCATGCCGGAGAGCTTGGCGTAGAGGCGGAAGTAGTTCTGCAGCGTGATCGTGGCGAGCGTCTGGTTCTCGTCCTTGATCTTGACGCCTTCCTTCGCCTCGATGGCCTGGTGCATGCCCTCGTTGTAGCGGCGGCCGTGCAGGACGCGACCGGTGAACTCGTCGACGATCAGGACCTCGCCGTCGACGACGATGTAGTCCTTGTCCTTCTTGTAGAGCTCCTTGGCCTTCAGCGCGTTGTTGAGGAAGCCGACCAGGTGGGTGTGCTCGGGCTTGTAGAGGTTGTCGATGCCGAGCCAGTCCTCGACCTTCTCCACGCCCGCTTCCAGGATGCCGACCGTGCGCTTCTTCTCGTCGACGACGTAGTCGCCGGTGCTCTCCTGGCCGTCCTTGCCCTCGGTGCCCCTGCGGAGCCGGGGGACGATCTTGGCGAACTCGCCGTACCACTTGCCGGACTGCTCGCCCGGGCCGGAGATGATCAGCGGGGTCCGGGCCTCGTCGATGAGGATCGAGTCGACCTCGTCGACGACGGCGAAGTTGTGGCCGCGCTGGACGCACTCCTCCAGCGACCAGGCCATGTTGTCGCGCAGGTAGTCGAAGCCGAACTCGTTGTTCGTGCCGTAGGTGATGTCCGCGTTGTACTGCTTGCGGCGCTCGTCCGGCGGCATGTTGGCCAGGATCACGCCGACCTCGAGCCCGAGGAAGCGGTGGACGCGGCCCATCTCCTCGGCGTCGCGCTTGGCGAGGTAGTCGTTGACCGTGACGACGTGCACGCCCTTGCCGGAGATGGCGTTGAGGTAGGCCGGGAGCGTACAGGTCAGGGTCTTGCCCTCACCGGTGCGCATCTCGGAGATGTTGCCCATGTGCAGGTTGGCCCCGCCCATGATCTGCACGTCGAAGTGGCGCTTGCCCAGCACGCGCCGGGCGGCCTCGCGTACGGTGGCGAAGGCCTCGGGAAGCAGATCGTCGAGGGACTCGCCGTCGGCGTGGCGCTGCTTGTACTCGTCGGTGAGGGCGCGCAGCTCGGCGTCGGTCAGGCTCGTGAAGTCGTCCTCGATGGAGTTGACCTGGTCGGCGATGCGCTTGAGCTTACGCAGAGTCTTGCCTTCGCCTGCGCGAAGAATCTTGTCGAGAAAGGCTGGCACTGTAGGTAAGGCTCCTCGCAGGTCTTCCGCGGCCGGATCGGCCCGGATGAGGACGAGACATGGTTCTCCGCTGCCATCGTAGGCGCTTCCACCACCGGACACATCCACCATGAATGACGGTCTTGATCTCCGTGGTGTTCCCCGGACGGCCATTTTGGGGAGTACAGCCCAGCATGGAAGGGTATGTCCCCCGCCAGTACGGCTCGTAGGAAAAAGACCGGCGGGCGCGCCGTCACGCGCCGAGGAGACACGGGAGCATGGCCGAGACCGCACCGGAGAGCGCGTCCGAGACCGGCCGGGGGAGCCGCCCCGGGGAGCGCCGGGACGGTGAGGTCGCCCGTGGCGCCCCCGGAGGACGCGGACGCCCCGAGGACCGGAACGGCCGCGGGGGCCACGGCGGCCGTGGCGGTCACGAGGACCACGGGGACCAAGATGGCCATGCGGGCCACGCCGTCAGCGGAGACCGGGGCCACGGGGACCACAGGAGCCATGGGAGCCATGGGAGCCATGGGAGCCCCGGGGGTCCCGGGGGTCCCGGGGGTCCCGGGGGTCCCGGGGGCCACGGAGGCAGGGCATCCTCCTGGCTGGCCGTGACCGTGAGCGTGCTGGGTTTCGTCATCGGCGGGGTCGGCCTGGTCACCGGGCCCGACTGGTTCGTCTTCTGGATGGGCGCGGCCGTCTGCGCCCTGGGCGGGATCCTCCTGCTGGCCTTCGACGCCTTCGCCGACGCCGTCGTCGACGCCCCGCGCACCCGGGCCGGCCGCCGGGAGGGCGCTCTGAGCTGAGCCGGACCGGCTCCCGGAAGGACGCTCCCCGCGCCCGGCGTGAGCGGGCAGAACGGGCGCTCCCGGAGGGACACTCCCCACCCGGCGCGGGCGGGCGGCACGGACTCCCGTCCGCCGCTACGGCGGAAAGGGCGTCCACGGTCCGGCCGGCGACACCGGCATAGCGATTTCGTCGGTGTGGAGCGCTACCCTCGCCTCATGTTGACGCACTGCTCGCCCCGGAGCCGGACATGACGGTCACGCTCCCCGCCGACGAGGCCCGCCGGATCATCCTGCGCGCCCAGGGGCTCCTGGGCGCCGACGCCCGCCGCGGCGGCGCGGGCGCGACCCTGCGCCGCCTGGGCGCCGTCCAGCTCGACACGATCTCCGTCCTGGCCCGCTCCCACGAGCTGGTCGCCTACGCGCGCCTCGGCGCGGTCGGCCGGGGGAAGGTCGAGCGGGCCTACTGGGACGTCCCGCCCCGCGCCTTCGAGTACTGGTGCCACGCCGCCTGCATCCTGCCCCTGGACGACTGGCCGCTGTACGCCTTCCGGCGGCGCGCCTACCGGGAGCGGAAGTACCGCTGGCACGAGGTCCCGCCGGTCGTGGACAAGGTGCTGGAGCAGGTCCGCGAGAGCGGTCCCGTCACGACGACCGAGCTCGGCGGCGCCAAGAACGGCGGCGCCTGGTGGGACTGGTCAGACTCCAAGATCGCCATCGAGTGGCTGCTGGACACCGGGCAGGTGGTCTGCACCCGCCGGGTCGGGTGGCGTCGTGTCTACGACCTGGCCGAGCGGGCCGTCCCCGCCCACCTGCTGGGACAGGACCTCTCCGACGCCGAGTGCGTCGCCCGCCTCGCCCGTACGGCGGGCCGCGCCCTCGGCGTCGCCACCCGCGCGGACCTGGTCGACTTCCTCAGGCTCAAGGCCCCGCACTCCGCCCTGCTGGACGCGGCGCTGCTGGACGGCTCCGCCGGGCTGGCCCCCGTCCGGGTCGAGGGCTGGACCGGCCGCTCGGAGCAGGCGTGGGCCGATCCGGCCGCGCTGGAGACCCCGCCCCGGGGCCGGCACCGCACCACGCTGCTGTCACCGTTCGACTCCCTCGTCTGGGACCGTCCCCGCACCGCCCGCGTCTTCGGCTTCGACCACCGGCTGGAGGCCTACGTCCCCAGGGACAAGCGCGTCCACGGCTACTTCACGATGCCGCTCCTGGCCTCCGGCCGCCTGATCGGCCGGGTCGACCCGGCACGCGAGGGTTCCACCCTGGTCGCCCGCCAGATCGGCCTCGAGCCCGGGATCACGCCGGGCAGGGCCGCGGAGCCGCTGGCCGAGTCCCTGCGCGAGGCCGCGGGCTGGGTCGGCTGCGACGACGTCCGCGTCGAGCGCGTCGATCCCGCTCTCGGCCGGGCGCTGGCCGCCCTGATCCCGTAGCGGCGGCCGGCGTGCCCGGCTCCATGATCCCCGTGATCCCCGTGATCCCCGTGCTCCCCGCCGACCGGCGGGGAGCACGCGTCAGGTGATGAGCACGGGTCAGGTGATCTCGAGCATCCGCTCGCGGACCGCGTAGACCACCGCCTCCATCCGGGAGTGCAGCTGCAGTTTGTCCAGGATGTTGCGGACGTGGTTCTTCACGGTGTTCTCGGAGATGAACAGCTGCTTGGCGATCTCGCGGTTGTTCATCCCCTTGGCGACCAGGCGGAGGACCTCCATCTCCCGGTCGGTCAGCCGGGGGACGGGGAGCTGCGGAGGCCGCTCGGCCTCCTTCCGGCTCATGGTCGCGAACTCGTTGATGAGCTTCGTGGCCATCGCCGGGTTGATGAGCGACTGCCCTTCGTGAACGCCCCGCACGACCTCGGGGAGCTCGTCGAGCTGGACGTTCTTCAGCAGGTAGCCGGTGGCCCCCGCCTTGATCGCCTCGAAGAGGTCCTCCTCCTCGTCGCTCACGGTCAGCATGATGATCCGGATGCTCGGCGCCGAGGCCTTGATCTCCCGGGTGGCCTCGATCCCGCTCCTTCTGGGCATCCGGACGTCCATGAGCACGACGTCCGGTGTGAGGCGGTCGGCGAGCTCGACCGCTTCCTGACCGTCGCTCGCCTCGCCGACCACCTCGATGTCCGCCTCCGCGGCCAGCGCCATCTCCAGGCTGCGGCGGATCAGCGCGTGGTCGTCAACGATCAGCACGCGGATGGGATCGCCGCGCCCGGCAGGGCGGGCCGCCTCGTCGGGTTCCGTCACGCCTCCTCCTCGGGGGGCCAGAGCCGTTGGACCGCCATGATTACACGGGTTCGGGGTCCGCGGGTTGGTCGGAGAGGATCTTCGAACGCGGCGGTCAGGGCTCGATGAGCCGCAGCACGCCGTAGTCGTAGCCCTTGCGCAGGTACACGACGCTGGGCAGGCCGCTCTCCTTGTCCCGGAAGAGGTAGAAGTCGTGGCCCACCAGCTCCATCTCCAGGAGCGCCTGGTCGATGGTCATCGGCTCGGCCTTGTGGACCTTCTCCCGGACCACCAGGGGGCCTTCACCCTCCATCTCGATCGGGACGGTGCCCTCCTCGGCGGCCTCCGCGCCGGCCTCGGCCTCCTTCTCCGACTCGAGGCGGATCGGCGGCGGGGAGGCCTCGATGGCCGCGGCGGTCATCTCCGCGACCGACATGGGGCTCTGGTTGCCGTAGTGCACCTTGCGCCGGTCCGCGATGCGCCGGAGCCTCCCGCCGAGCTTGCCGAGGGCGATGTCGAGGGCGGCGAAGCGGTCCTCGGCCGAGGCCTCGGCCCGGATCGCGGGACCGCGGGAGTGGATGGTGAGCTCGACCCGCTCGCGCTGGTCCGCCAGGCGCGGGTTGCGTTCCTTGGACACCTCCACGTCGACGCGGATGACCCTCTGGTCCAGACGCTCGATCTTGGCCAGCTTGGTCGTCACATGGTCGCGGAACCGATCACTCACTCCGGTGTGCCGACCCTTGACGATGATGTCCATGCACAGCCCCCCTTCGGCTCTCGACTGTGTTGCCGCGGCACCCGTCCGGCCGACCTGGTCTTCGTCCCCACATCCGCCTGCTGAGGGTCTCGCAGCTCTTTGCCACTACTGCCCTTCTCTCCTGGCGAGGAACATCTGGCTCCCCGGGGAGGCAGGACTTACCTCTAAGCCGCACCGTGATCGGTCGACAAAAAGTCGCCTTACGTGGACCGTTTCGCCTGCGGCTGGCATCGGCTAGCCGGACCGGCCCCCCAGCGGGGGTCGGCCCGACGCAACCACGGACCCGGACGGGTGCCATGTCTTGACGCTATCCGCATCGCGGTCGAATGTCAGCATCACGGCCGGCCGAAGAATCACTTTCCGTGATCTCTACCGGGCCGGTTCCGGACATAGGTCCTGGTTTCCAGTCGCCGGACACCCCTGACATGAAGGCTTCTCATGTCCGGTGCGCGACCCTGACCTCGCAATCCGGACATGGAGGCACCGCCGCCGGGCCGGGCCGATACTTGACCGCTCTTTTACGGTGAGTGATCGATGCGCGATCCGCCTCTTCGGCGTGTCGCCGCCACCGTGACGGCGAGGGGCACCGGCGCCCCCGCCGCGCGGAGCGTCCGGGCGGCCTCCGCGAGGGTGGCGCCTGTGGTGACGATGTCGTCGACCACCACGACCGCCCGCCCCTCCCTCCTGAACGCCGCCAGGCGGCCCTCGGCGCCGGGCGCGAGGCGGTAGGCCGCCGCGAGGTTCTCCGCCCTCTGCGCGGAGCTCAGCCCCGCCTGGTCGGCCACTCGGCGGCGCTGGGCGAGCAGGTGCGCCGCCTGGGCCGGCCATCCGGCCGCGCGCAGGTATCCGGCCGCCAGCACGGCCAGCCGGGCCACCGGGTCGTGCCCGCGCCGCCGCAGCGCCGCGCGGGCACTGGGCACCGGGACGAGGACCAGCGGGCGCGTGCCCGCCGCGGTGCCCGCCGCCAGCGCCAGCGCCCCTGCCAGCGGGCGGGCCAGGGCGGTGCGCCCGCGCTCCTTGTAGGCGAGGATCGCCCGGCGGACGGCGCCGGTGTAGACCGCGGCCGACCAGCACTCGGGCAGGCCGGGCGGGGCGGGGAGCGGCATCCGGCACGCGGGCTCGCCGTGCAGCTCCGCCGCGCAGCGACCGCAGACGAGCGCGCCGGGCGCCTCGCATCCGGCGCAGCGCGGCGGCAGGACCAGGTCGAGCAGGACGGTCGTCACAGAGGCCACCGTGCCAGACCCCACCGACAGAAACGGGCGTCCTCCCAGGTCATGGACGTGGTCGCCGGCCAGGCGCCCCGATGCGGCCGAAGGCCCGCCGCCTGTCCGCGCCCGCGAGACGGCGCCGGCCGCGCCGGGAGGCGTCACGGACCTCCCGGCGGGGGCTCCGGCCGGGGAGCGGGGCGCTACCCCAGCGGGAAGGCGGGCAGGGAGGGGCCGTCCTGGGTGTAGGCGATCGTGCCGTTGTCGTCCTTGACCTGCGGCTCCCACTGCTTGCCGTTCCACCTGATGACCTGGGAGTTGCCGTCGTCGTCCACGGCCCAGGCCAGCAGGGAGGAGTTCAGGGCGGCGATGCTCCGGATCCCCGGGGGCGAGGGGATGGTCTGCTGCGCCTCGGTGATGAGCGAGGCCTCGAACAGCTCCGACTTGCCGGTGAGCACGTAGAGGGTCGTGCCGTCCTTCCAGGCGATGTCCTCGATGGTCTGCTTGTCGTCGCCGTCCATCACGGGCTGCAGGTTGCCGATGCGGCTGTCGGCGCGCTCCCCGACGACGGTGCCGACCATGACCCGCTCGCCCGTCCCGTCCTTGACCGCCACCGCGACGTGCACGCCGTCCCGGGCGACCTTGAGCGCGGTGACCTCGACCGTGTCCAGCCCGGGCGCGGCGACCCGGTACTGCCGCCGGTCGTCGGCGTACGTGCGCAGCACCACCGAGGTCTGCAGGCCGGTCCGGTCCACCGTCCACATCGAGTCGTAGCGGTCCCAGGACGGCTGGACGAGGTCGGTGCCGACGACCCACTCCTCCCACTGCCCGTCCGGGGTGACCTGGGCGACGGAGATGCTCCTCCCCCTGCCCTCGTCGTCCTGCGACAGCGCCGCCACGTGCAGCGGGGCGGACCCGCTGACCGCCGGAGGGGCGGTGGTCGAGCCGGGGTACTCCTGGCCGGCCCTGCCCGGCACGGGCCCGCCGACGTTCTCCTTGTTCAGCACCCGCAGGCCGCCGCCGTGCAGGTAGTACGGCAGGACGTCCGCCGGCGCCATCCACCGGTCGAACTTCACCTGCTCCTGGGCGTCGACCAGCAGCGGCAGGTCCGTGTGGTACGGCTCGCCGTTCACCCGCACCTCGAAGCTCGAACCGCCCGCGAGCTTCGAGAGCGTCCCGGCGAGCTGGGCGGACATCGCGGCGACCCGCTCGGCGGGCACCTTCTTCGTCAGGTCGACGACGACGCGGTTGTTCTCGGTGGTGACGTCGATGAGCTCGGTGCCCGGCTCGAAGGCCGTCTCCACCGCGCCCCGCAGCGAGCCTCCCGGCCCTTCCAGCAGCCGCTCGACCGTCGTCTTGGCGAGGGTCGAGGCGGGGTCGACCGGCATCTGGACCTGGTCGATCACCAGCCCCTGCCGCTTGGAGTCCAGGAAGTACAGGTCCACCAGGCGGTAGGCCCGGTCGGCGTCGGCCTCCGTCAGCAACAGCCCGTCGGGTCCCGAGGCGATCCGCCAGCCCGCCGACCCCTTGACGAGGGTGAAGGTCTCGTCCAGCGCGCCGCTGGACGGCCGGTAGCGGCCCTCCCGGTCGATGACCGCCGTCACGGTGCCCTTGAGCGTGACGGCGGCCTCCGTGGCGCCCTCGGCGACCGGCGAGGTCACCGAGGGGGCCGGCCGGTAGATCGTCACCGCCGTCTCCGGCTTCCAGCGCGCGGCGAACTCGCCGGTGAGGTAGCGGCGGGCGGCCTCGTGCTTGCCGTCGCCGATGCTCGCCATGGCGGCGCGGAACCCCGTGACGATCTGCTCCGGCCGCCAGTCCGCGTCCGGCTCCATGGCGATGACCCGGGCGTACGGCGGGTTGAGGGGGTTGCCCTTGCCCGCGTCCTCCACGACCGGGGAACGGCCGGTCGGGACGACCGAGCAGGCCGCCGCGGAGGACAGCACCAGGCCCAGGGCCGCCGCGCCCAGGCGCCGCCGCACCGTCTCACTCCTCATCGCGTCCCCCGTCCGCGGACGCCGGCGAGAGCACCGGGGTCATGTGCTGCCCCCGCCACGTCCGCCGCATCTCCACCTCCGGCGGCACCAGCGGCAGCGGCGATCCCCGCAGCTCGGCCCCGGCCGTGCGGGGCAGCGAGAGGCGGAACTGCGACCCCTCGCCCGGCGTGCCCCACGCCTGGAGCCAGCCGCCGTGCAGCATGGCGTCCTCGCGGGAGATGGCCAGGCCCAGGCCGGTGCCGCCGATGGTCCGCGCCCGGGACGGGTCGGCCCGCCAGAACCGGTCGAAGACCATGTTCTCCTCGCCCGGCTTCAGGCCCACGCCGTGGTCCCGCACCGCCACCGCCACCGCGTCGCGGTCGGCGCCGACCGTGACGACGATGTCCTTGCCCTCGCCGTGCTCGATCGCGTTGAACAGCAGGTTGCGCAGGATGCGCTCGACCCGGCGGCTGTCCATCTCGGCCATGCACGGCTCACCGGGCAGGCGCAGGTCGAAGCGGGTGGCGTGGCGCTCGGCCAGCGCCTCGGAGTCGGCGACCGCGCGCAGCACCACGTCGCGCACGTCGACCGAGTCGACGTCGAGGGTCGCGGCGCCCGCGTCGTAGCGGCTGATCTCCAGCAGGTCGGCGAGCATCGACTCGAACCGCTCCAGCTGGTTCTGCATCAGCTCCGCCGAGCGGGCGGCCATCGGGTCGAAGTCCTCGCGGGCGTCGTAGAGCAGGTCGGCGGCCATGCGCACGGTGGTGAGCGGGGTGCGCAGCTCGTGCGAGACGTCGGAGACGAACTGCCGCTGGACCTGCGAGAGCTCCTCCAGCTGGTGGATCTTCAGCGCCAGGTTGGCCGCCATCTCGTTGAAGGAGGCGGCCAGCCGCGCGAGGTCGTCCTCGCCGCGCACCTTGAGCCGCTCGTCCAGCTTCCCGGAGGCCAGGCGCTCGGCGGCCTGCCGTGCCAGCCGTACCGGGATGACCACCTGCCGGGTGACCAGCGAGGCGATGGCGGCGAGCAGGAGCACCAGCCCCGAGCCGACCACGATGAGCATCTGCTGGAGCGAGGCGAGCATCTTCTCCTCCCGGTCCAGCGGGACCAGGTGGTAGATCTCGTAGTCGCCGACGAGCTGCGGCGCGCCGGTGGTGTCCAGGCGGGTGCCGATCACCACTCCCCGGACGGGCTCCTCGCGGTCGGCGTAGTAGAGCGGGACGAACCAGGAGTCGTTCTTGCCGGCCTCGTTCTTCAGCACCTCGGCGCGGACGCGCTCCGGCACGCTCTTCGGCTCGATGTTCGTGGTGCCGAAGAACTCCCCGGGCAGGTTCGCGTTGCGGATGATCACCGAGTAGCGGCTCGCCGAGCCCGCGCGCTGGGCCAGCGCCTCGGTCGCCTGGCTGAGCGGGCTGTCCCCGCTGCGCTGGGCCGCCTCCCCCGGGTCGGCGGCCTGCTCGGACGTCTCGCTCTCCGGCTGGGTCAGGAAGCCGAGGACGGCGTTCCGGTCGGCCTGCGCCTCGCTGATCGCGGCCCGCACCCGCGACTCCAGGACCGACTGCTGGATCTGCTGCATCAGGAAGACGCCCAGCACGGCGACCACCACGATGGAGATGACCATCGTGCTGGTGACCACGCGCAGCTGCAGGGACCGCCAGAAGACGCGCCGCAGCCGGCCGGCGCCGCGCCTGGCGCGGCGCCGGATCCCCCGCACCACCTGGCGCGGGGTACGGCGACGCTTCTTCGGGGAGGCCATGTCGGATGTCCGAGGGGTCGGCGGTGTCGGCGGACGGGAGCCGGCAGGCTCAGGCCGGGCCGGCCTTGTAGCCCACGCCGCGGACCGTCACCACGATCTCCGGGTGCTCCGGGTCCTTCTCGATCTTGGCGCGGAGCCGCTGGACGTGCACGTTGACCAGGCGCGTGTCGGCCGCGTGCCGGTAGCCCCAGACCTGCTCCAGCAGGACCTCGCGGGTGAAGACCTGGCGCGGCTTGCGGGCGAGCGCGACCAGCAGGTCGAACTCCAGGGGGGTGAGGTTGATGGTCTCCTCGCCCCGCTTGACCGAGTGGCCCGCCACGTCGATGGTGATGTCGCCGATCTGCAGGATCTCCGGCGTCGGCTCGTCGGTGCGGCGCAGCCGCGCGCGGACCCGGGCCACCAGCTCCTTGGGCTTGAACGGCTTGACGATGTAGTCGTCGGCCCCGGACTCCAGGCCGAGGACCACGTCGATGGTGTCGCTCTTGGCCGTCAGCATGACGATGGGGACGCCGGACTCGGCGCGGATCCTGCGGCACACGTCGATGCCGTCCGCCCCGGGCAGCATCAGGTCGAGCAGCACGAGGTCCGGCCGGGTGTCGCGGAACGCGTCGAGCGCCTTGTCCCCGTCGGACACGAAGGAAGGCTCGAACCCCTCCCCGCGCAGCACGATGCCGAGCATCTCGGCGAGAGCGGCGTCGTCATCGACGACCAGCACGCGTCCTTTCATGGCTCCTCATTCGTTTTACGCAGTTAGGGAGTTTCCAAGGCAAACCACACGATTACTGAAGGTTACCCTTGTCCGACCACCAGATGACACGATCCACCAGCCAGACGTCCGGATGCCGAATTTTAGGCGTACGCCACGCGGAACACACGACGATGCCCCCACCCCGCCGGCCGCCTCCCCGCTCCGGCGACTGCGGGCGCCGGATGCGGAAGCGGCCGTGTCCACAGTTTGCGGCAAACGACGGCGTCTCTGCCATCCTTCCGGGATCTCCCGCCGGACTCCCGGCCAGAAACCACGACAGACTCCCCGAATGCCCCGTCCACCTGCTCGACATGCCAGGATTGGGATATGTCAGACGGTCACGGCTCCAGTTCCGACACGCCATCCGGCTGGGCGTCCAACCAGCCGCCCCCGTACGGCGGCCAGGGCCCGGCGCCGTGGGCCGCTCCCGGCGCAGGGGGCACGCCCCCCGCGGGCCCGCCCCCCCAGGGACCCGGCGGACCCTACGGCCAGCAGTCCCACGGCGGGCAGCCCTACGGCGGCCAGCCCCACGGCGGGCAGCCGTACGGGGCTCAGCAGCCCTACGGCGGATCTCCCTACGGGGCGCAGCAGCCCTACGGCGGGCAGCCGTACGGCGGCCAGCCCTACGGAGCCCAGCAGCCCTACGGCGCTCCCGGTCCCTACGGCTACGGCGCCCCGCCCGCGCTCAAGCCCGGCATCATCCCGCTGCGCCCCCTGACCCTGGGCGACATCTACAACGGCGCGGTCCAGTTCGTCCGGGGCAACCCCAAGGCGACCCTGGGCCTGTCGGCCGCGGTCGCCATCGCCCTGGAGATCGTCTCCGTGGCCGTCTCCCTGGTCATCCTCGGCTCGCTGGCGGCCTCGCTCGCCGGCCCGCTCAGCTCGCCGGACGAGTTCGCCAGCGGAGAGGAGGTCTTCTCCGTTCTGGGCGGCATCTTCGCGGGCGCGATGGCGGGCCTGCTCGCCACCCTCGTCATCCAGACGATCGCGATCGTGGTGCTGAGCGGCATGCTGACCAGCGTGCTGGGCCGCGCCGTGTTCGGCGAGGCCATCTCGATCGGAGAGGCCTGGCGGCTCACCCGCGGCCGCGTGCTGCCCCTGCTGGGCCTGGCCGTCATCTCCACGATCATCGTCTACGGCGTCCTGCTCGCCCTCGTCCTCGTGGGGAGCGTCCTGGTCGGCATCCTGGCCGGAGCGGGCGCCTCCCCCGGGCTCGCCGTGCTGTTCGTCATCCTGTTCGTCCTCGCGGGCATCGCCGTGGCGGCCTTCTTCTACACCAAGCTCAGCCTGGCCGGACCGGTCATCGTGCTGGAGCGGACCGGGGTGTTCGCCTCCATCAGCAGGTCGTTCCAGCTCGTCAAGGGCGACTTCTGGCGGGTCTTCGGCATCCTGCTGCTGACCGCGATCGTCGTCGGCCTGGTGACCTTCGCCATCTCCCTGCCGTTCACCTCCATCAGCGCGGCCTTCGACCCCACCGACCCGGTGACCGGCATCCAGACGGGGATCGCCGGCCTCGCGCTGACCGCGCTGGGCGGCATCATCGCCTCGACGATCACCTATCCCTTCTCCGCCGCCGTCACCGCGCTGCTCTACGCCGACCGCCGGATGCGCTCCGAGGCGTTCGACCTGGTGCTCCAGACCGCCGCCGCCGACCGCCAGCGCGGCGTCGCCGGCCCGGCCGCCGAGGACCTGTGGCACCCGTCCCACGCCGCGGGCCACTCCCCGTACGGCTCCCCGTACGGCTCCCCGTACGGCTCCCCGTACGGCTACGGCACCCCGCCCCAGGCCCCCGGGTACGGGCAGCCTCCGCAGGGCCCCGGGTACCCCCCGCAGGGTCCCGGCCACGGCACCCCGCCCCAGGACCCCGGAGCATGGCGCCAGTGATCGTCCCGGCGACCGCCGACGTCCCGGTCGACATCGGCCGCGAGGAGGCCAGGGAGGCGGCGGTCCGCGAGCTGGCCCGCCCGGTCTACCCGAAGGAGTCCTGGTGGGACCAGGTCGTCGAGCGGGTCGAGGACTGGCTGTCCGACCTCCTCGACGCCGCCTCCGGCCTGCCCGGCGGGTGGTTCTCGGTCGCGCTGCTGGCCTTCGTCCTCTTCCTCGTCGCCCTGCCCGTGCTGTCCATGGCCCGCCGGGCGACCCGTGCCCGCGCCGGCCGTACGGGGGAGCTGTTCGGGGCCGTCGCCCGCTCGGCGGCCGAGCACCGGGCCGAGGCCGAGCGGCACGCCGGCGCCGGGCGGTGGGCCGAGGCGATCCGGGAACGCCTGCGGGCCATCGCCCGCGACCTGGAGGACCGCGCCATCGTCGACGAGCTGCCCGGCCGCACCGCGGACGAGCTGGCCGCCGAGGCGGGCCGGGCGCTGCCCGGCCTCGCCGGCGAGCTGGCGCGGGCCGCCCGGCTCTTCGACGACGTCACCTACGGCGACCTGCCCGGCAGCCCGGAGGGCTACCGGGACATGACCGAGCTCGACGACCGGCTCCGCGCCACCCGGCCCGCCCTGGCGGGAGGCCCCGCGTGAGCGGGCGGACCACGGACGCGCCCGCCCCGCAGGGCACGGTCACGGGCACGCCCGCCGCTCCCGGCGCGGCGGCGGACGCCGGCACGTCCGCCTCCCCCCGCATCCGGGACCTGTGGGCGCGCTGGCGCGGCCCGCTGGCCGTGCTCGCCGTGCTGGCCGTGCTGGCCACGGTCACCGCGCTCGTCTCGCGGCCGACCCCCGGCGGCCGCCTCGACCCCGAGGCGACGACCCCGCCGGGCGCGCACGCCCTCGTCCGGCTCCTGCGCGAGGCGGGCGTCGACGTGCGGCCCGCGTACACCGTCGCCGAGGCCCGGGAGCTGGCGGCCGGACCGGACTCGCTGCTGCTGGTGGCCCAGAGCCACTTCCTCGCCGACGGAGCGCTCCTGCGCGACCTCGCCGCGCTCCCCGGCGACCGGCTGCTCGTCGAACCCGTCACGCAGGTGCTGCAGACCCTGGCCCCCGGGGTCGGCGCGGGCGCGCTGACGGACGTGGAGCCGCGGGAACCGGGCTGCGACCTGGCCGCCGCGACGCGGGCGGGCGGCGCCGTGACCGGCGGCGTCTCCTACGACCCGCCCGCGGGGGCGGTCAGCTGCTACGCGGGCTCCGTGGTCCGGTTCACCGTCGACGGCCGGACCGTCACCGTGCTCGGCTCCGGCGACTTCATGACCAACGACCGGCTGGACGAGGACGGCGACGCCGCCCTCGCGATGAACCTGGCCGGCGTCCGGCCGACGGTGATCTGGCTGGCGCCCCGGCTGCCCCAGGCGGCGCACGCCGAGGGAACCGCGACGCTGGACGAGCTGATCCCGTCCGGCGTGCGCTGGGCCGCCCTCCAGCTCCTCGTCGCCGTCGCCCTGATCGCGCTCTGGCGGGCCCGCAGGCTCGGCCCGGTGGTCGCCGAACGGCTCCCGGTCGTCGTGCGGGCGGCCGAGACCGCGGAGGGACGGGGACGCCTCTACCGGGCCCGCAGGGCGCGCGACCGGGCGGCGGCGGCCCTGCGCACCGCGGCCCTGGACCGCCTCGTCCCCCGCCTCGGGCTGGCCTCCGACGCCACTCCGGCCGAGGTCGTGGCCGCCGTCGCGCTGCGGACCGGGCAGAATGCCCAGCAGGTGGGCGACGTGCTGTACGGCGCGCCGCCCGCCGACGACGCGGGGCTCGTGGCCCTGGCCAGGCACCTGGACACCCTGGAAAGGCAGGTTACAGACGCGTGAGCGAGCACAGCACCCTCGGGAAGGGGACCCCGTGACCACACCCGACCCCCCCTTCCCGCCGCCCGGCACGCCCTCCGGTGCCCAGCCGCCCGACGCTCCGGGTCCGCAGCCGTCCGGCCCGCCGCCCTTCGGCTCGCACCCGTCCGGTCCGCAGCCGTCCGGTCCGCAGCCGGGCGGGCCGCAGCCGTCCGACGTCCCGCCGCCCGGCCCGCAGCAGGTCTGGCCCCCGGCGCCCGCCCCGCAGCCGGGCGGTCCGCAGCAGCACGCCGTACCGCCGCCCTCCGGCCCTCCGGCGCCCGTGCCGCCGCCCCCCGGGGCCCCCGCCCCCGCCGGCGGGCAGTGGCAGGACGGGCCCGTCCCGGCCCCGCACGGCCCCGTCCCGGCCCCGCGGCCGGAGGACGAGCGCGCCCGCGCCGCGCTGGGCCTGCTCCGCGCCGAGGTCGCCAAGGCCGTCGTCGGCCAGGACGCCGTGGTCAGCGGCCTGGTGATCGCCCTGCTCTGCCGGGGCCACGTGCTGCTCGAAGGCGTGCCCGGCGTCGCCAAGACCCTGCTCGTGCGGACGCTGGCCACCGCGCTCTCCCTCGACTTCAAGCGCGTGCAGTTCACCCCGGACCTGATGCCGGGCGACGTGACGGGCTCGCTGATCTACGACGCGAAGACCTCGGAGTTCGAGTTCCGCGAGGGGCCGGTCTTCACCAACCTGCTGCTCGCCGACGAGATCAACCGCACTCCGCCCAAGACCCAGGCCGCCCTGCTGGAGGCCATGGAGGAGCGGCAGGTGAGCGTCGAGGGCGCGGCCCGCCCGCTGCCCGACCCGTTCATCGTCGCCGCCACGCAGAACCCGATCGAGTACGAGGGCACCTACCAGCTGCCCGAGGCCCAGCTCGACCGGTTCCTGCTGAAGCTCACCGTGCCGCTCCCCGGCCGTGAGCAGGAGATCGCGGTGCTGGAGCGGCACGCGCTCGGCTTCGACCCCCGGGACCTGTCCCACATCAAGGCCGTCACCTCGGCCGAGGACCTGGCCGTCGGCCGCGCGGCGGTCGCCCGGGTGCACGTGGGCCCGGAGGTCCTCGGGTACGCGGTGGACATCGCCCGCGCCACCCGGCAGTCGCCGGCCCTGCGCATGGGCGTCTCCCCGCGTGGCGCGACCGCGCTGCTGGGCGCGGCCCGGGCGTGGGCGTGGCTCTCCGGCCGCACCTACGTCACCCCGGACGACATCAAGGCGCTCTCGCTGCCCGCGCTCCGGCACCGGATCCAGCTGCGGCCGGAGGCCGAACTGGAGGGCGCCACCCCCGACGGCGTCCTCGACGGCATCCTCGCCTCCGTCCCCGTGCCCCGCTGATGGCGCTCACCGGACGCACGGGGCTGCTCGTCGCCCTGAGCGCGATCGTGGTGCTGTTCGCCCCCCGGCCGGACGCGGCCGCCGGCGGGCTGCTGCTGGTGCTGGCCGCGCTGGTGGTGGTGGACCTGCTGCTCGCCGGGAGCGTGCGCGCCCTGCGGCTGGAGCGCTCGGGTGAGCAGCGGGTACGGCTCGGCGAGTCCGCGCGGCTCACCCTGACCGTGACCAATCCCGGCCCGCGCCGGGTGCGCGGCCTCATCAGGGACGCCTGGCCGCCCAGCGCCGGGGCGCAGCCGGCGCGCCAGCGCCTGGACGTCCCCGCCGGGGAGCGCCGCCGGATGGTCACCACGCTCACTCCGGTCCGGCGGGGCGATCGCGTCTCGGCGGTGGTCACCGTACGGTCGGTCGGGCCGCTGGGCCTGGCGGCGCGGCAGGGCTCGCACACCGTGCCGTGGACGGTGCGGGTGCTGCCTCCCTTCCTCAGCCGCCGCCACCTGCCCGCCAGGCTCTCCCGGCTGCGGGAGCTCGAGGGCCGCACCCCCGTCATGATCCGCGGCCAGGGCACCGAGTTCGACTCCCTGCGCGAGTACGTCCCCGGTGACGACGTGCGCTCCATCGACTGGCGGGCGACCGCCCGGCGCAACGACGTCGTGGTGCGGACCTGGCGCCCTGAGCGGGACCGTCGCGTGCTGATCGTGCTCGACACCAGCCGCACCTCCGCCGGGCGCGTCGGGGTGGATCCGACCTCCGCCGACCCCTCCGGCTGGCCCCGGCTCGACTGGTCGATGGACGCCGCGCTGCTGCTGGCCGCGCTCGCCGCCCGGGCCGGGGACCGGGTGGACCTCCTCGCCCACGACCGGACCGTCCGCACCTGGGTGTCGGGGGCCTCCCGCACCGAGTTGCTGCCCGCCCTGGTGGACGCCATGGCGCCGCTGGAGGCCGAGCTGGTCGAGGCCGACGCCGAGGGCATGGTCGCGGCGGTCCTGGCCCGGGCCCGGCACCGCTGCCTGGTGGTGCTGCTCACCGACCTCAACCCGGCGGCCATGGAGGAGGGGCTGCTCCCGGTCCTGCCCCAGCTGGCCTCCCGCCACCTGGTCCTGCTCGCCTCGGTCTCCGATCCGCGGGTCGCCGCCATGGCCCGGGGCCGGGAGACGGCCGAGGAGGTCTACGACGCCGCCGCGGCCGAGCACCTCCGTGGCGGGCGCCGCCGGATGACGGCGCGGCTGCGCCGGCACGGCGTCGAGGTCGTGGACGCGGTCCCCGAGCAGATCGCCCCCGCCCTCGCCGACGCCTACCTGGCGCTGAAGGCCGCCGGGCGGCTCTGAGCGATCGGCGCCTCTCCGGGGCCGACGCCGTCAATCGGCCGGACGACGCCGAACGACGCCGAACGACAGAGTCATGCACGGCGATTGTCGGGGGGAGGCGTTCGGTGGCTTTCCGCTGATTCTTGAGGCTGGTCCCGCGTTCCCGCAGGGGACTGGTCACCGTGGGCGCGGAGCGGGGGCCGTTCCCTTCGTACGGGCTTCTCTTTGACGGGTCCCGCGTTCCCGTGCTGGGTTGATGGCCGTGGGCGTGGGGGCGACCCGGCACTCCTTCGCCGCGACGGCACCGGATTCCTCTTCGGAACGAGCGCCCTGCACCGCCTCGCTGCCCTCTCCGGCTCATCGCGCGGCGGGCGACCGGTCCACCTTCTCGGGCGTGGCCATGAACTCGGCCTCCAGCTCCTCGACGATCCGCCTGGTGAGCGCCCGCAGACGGGCTCTCCTGGCGGTCAGCTCCTCCGTGAACGTCCGTGCCGCCGGTCCCGTCCAGACCGCCTTCCCGGTGAGGGTCGCATGCGGTGGGTCGAACGCCGCCTCCAGCCGCGCCGCGTGCGAGCGTACCCTCTCCAGCGCTCGCAGCAGCTCCTCCTTGCGGGGGTTCGGTGCCAGGTCATGCGTGTCGGCGGTCAAATGCCTCACTCTCCCTTCTCCGGAACGGCTTGCGCGGCCTCCCGGACGGCGTGAGATCGTGCGCTCAGACGGTCAGACTTGGAGGATATTCAATGTCCCGTTCTCGGTCCCGTTCCCGCCGCGGCTTCCCCGTACGGCTCGGCGCGACGCTCTCGGCGCTCGCCCTGCTGGCGGCCGCCTGCGGCGAACGGGAGCCCACGGCGGCCGAGGCCGGCGAGACGTTGAAGACACACGTCATGGCCCTTCTCAAGGAGCGCGGGGCGCTCAACGTCCGGGTGACCGATCCCGGGGGGAAGGACATCCCCTGCGGAGAGGGGAAGGCGAAGCGCACCTTCGCCGCCACCGGGGAGGACGCCTCACCGGAGACTGAGGCTGGAGTTCTGGATGACGCGCTCGTCGGTGCGCTGGGCCACACGGCGGACTACGACCTCGTCGACGCGGTGGAGAAACCGCTCCGCCTGAGGAACCCGTCAGCGCGGACCCTCCTGACCCTGGCGTCGGTCACCGGCCGGTACGTGGTCCGGGGCGAGACGGAGTGCCTCAGTCGGTCGTGAGTCTCACCTCGTAGGCGAGCGCCTCCGTATAACCGCGCTGTCTGCGTCCCTCGAAGGAATCGGCCTCGATCCCGGCCAGGCGTCCCAGCGAGAGATCCCTCGAACTCCCCATCCCGTTGTCGATGAACCACTGGGTGAGGGCCTCCCGCCCCTTCTCACCGTGCTTGTTGATCTCCTCGAAGGGGAGGAGCGCGCCGTTCTCGTCGGTGATGAGCGTGCCCTTGCCCTGGGAGGTCTGCGCTGGAGGGACCTCCGGCGTGAAGCCGTGCTGCGCGAGGAGACCGGCGACGTTGTGCTTGCGCCCCAGCGTCTCCATCGCGACGAGCTTCTCCAGCTCCTCCAGTTCCTTCTCCGGCTCAGGTCCGTAGGTGTAGTAGGCGGACACGCCGGTGGAGAGGCCGGTCCAGACGGCCGCGTGGGCGGAGAAGGGCGGCAGGAGGCCGATCACGCCCATCCCGGCGCCGACCAGGAAGCTCTCGGCGTCGTGTGCGTTCTCCGCCGCCTCGTCCCTGGGTTTGAGCACCCTCGTGGCGGCGGCCAGCTCGAACCCGCGGGCGTTGCCGAGCACCCGGAACAGGTCATGTAGCGCGGAAGAATCTCCTTCCTTCGCCAGCCGTGCTGCGGTGGGCAGGAGTCGTTGGGTGAGCTCGCCCATCCCCGCCTCGAACGGAGCCCGGGTCTCGGCCTTCCCCGCGAACGTGGTGAGGAAGCGGAAGGTGTCCTTGGGACTCAGCCGGAACGCCCCGCGCAGCCCGGGGACGTGCACCGGCTCGAACAGCCCCGGTGAGGGCAGCCGGGCACTGCCCATGGTCGCGTCGACGGCCTCGATGTCCGCGCCCAGAGTGATCTCCGGAGCGTACGAGGCGGCGAGCTCCGACAGGTGCGGGCGGGCCGCGTCGTGGAGCCGGATGTCGTCGACCGTGGTCATCACCGTGTAGGCGAAGAACGCCGCCTGGCGGCTGTGCCCGCCCTGCTTCTCGTCGTGGGCGCCGGACGCCGAGGCCAGCAGCCGCCCGAATGCCTCGGCCGTCTCCGCGTCCCGCCGCGCCCGCTCCCCGAGTTTCACGAGGAACCCCGCGAGCCTGTCGCTCTCCCCGCCCTTCGGGAACGCCCGGCGCAGATCCTTCTCCCACGCGGACGGCTCGCCGAGGCCCGCCGCCGAGCCGAGGGCCAGCCGGGCCGCGGCGGGGTTGGCCGCCAGGAGCTCCATGAACACCGAGAGGTCGCCGTTGGCGGCCTTGCTCCCGACCCGGTCGGCGAGCACGGCCGCGCCGAGCCCGGCCAGCCACTCCGTCGGGTACGGTCCCCTCTTCAGCAGACCCACCACGCCGTCCAGGTCCTTCCCCCTGCTGCCTCGGAGCTCTTTCGCGAGCGCGGCGAACCCGGGGACCTTCATCCCGCCCCTGAGCGCCGTGGCGAACGCCGTACGGGCCGCATCGACCTTCTCCTCGGGGAGGCGGCGGCCCAGCGCGGCGGCGAGCCGGCGGGTGCCCTCGGCCCCCAGCGCGGCGAAGAAGGCCGCGGTGACGTTCGCGTCGTACCGGTGCTCCCGGAGGTCATCGATGACCGCGCCCATCCTCTCGGCGGGAGACGGTCCACTGAGCACGAGCTCGTCGGGGTCGATGTCCTTGAGCCGCTCGGCCAGCTCGGTCCCCCGCCGCCGTGCCTCCTCAGGGGCGAGCCACGACGTCTCCTGGTACGGCTTCAGCCCGGTGCCGGGCAGCCACGGCGGAGCGACGGTGATGGTCTCCACCCGCCGGCGGAGCCGGGGGATCTGCTCCTCGGCCCAGCCGCCGAGCTCCCGTACCGGGGCGAGGTCCGCCGCGGAGAGCCCGACCGCGGCCAGTTCCCTCCGGATCTGCTCGGCGTGCTCGGCGACCACCTGCCCGGCCCGCTCCAGCTCGGCGATGAGCCCGTTCATGAGCCCCGGATCGATCCCGGCGAACCCCGGCGCGAGCGGCCCGGTCCCCGGCGGCGTGTCCTCCATGCCGCCATCTTCAACGAAGACCGATCCGGATTGGAGTGCTTCGGGGCACCCGTGCTCCACGGAGACGGCCGGCCCTCCATCGGAGGTACCGATCCGGATCCGCGCGGCGCGGCCTTGATGGAGATCCGGTTCAGGCCGCCGGAGAGCGGCCGTTCGTGGGTGGCTCGTCCGGTCGAGGACGGTGATGCGGAGCGAAGACGAAAGCCGAGTCGCCGTCGTCCAGCCGGATGCTCAAGGGAGGCGTCCAGGGTGTCGGCGAGGCGGGCCACCAGGGCCAGGGTGGGTACGGAGTCGCCGCCGTCGATCCGTGACCTCCGGACCGGCTCGACGATGATCTCCGCGCATATGATCCTCGAATGGGAAGCTTCGAGAGCGTTGACGGCACCCGGCTCGTGTACCACCGGGCCGGTGAGGGCGATCCGCTGGTCTGGCTTCCCGGCGGGCCCATGCGGTCCTCCGCCTACCTCGGCGACCTGGGCGGATTGGCCGCGCGCCACCCGCTGCTGCTGCTGGATCCGCGCGGGGCCGGGGAGTCCGCCGTCCCGGCGGACCCGGCGACCTACCGGTGCGACCGGCAGGTCGAGGACGTCGAGGCGCTGCGCCTGCACCTCGGGCTGGACCGGCTCGACCTGGCCGCGCACTCGGCCGGTGCGGCCGTCGCCCTCCTGTACGCCGCCCGGCACCCCGGCCGCGTCGGCCGGCTCGTGCTGATCACCCCCAGCCCGCGGGTGGTGGGCCTGGAGATCACCGATCCGGACCGCAGGGAGGTCGCCGAGCTGCGCCGGGGCGAGCCCTGGTTCCCGGACGCCTTCGCGGCGTTCGAGCGGATCTGGTCGGACCGTGCCACGGCCGCCGACTGGGAGGCGATCACACCGTTCACCTACGGCCGCTGGGACGCCGCCGGCCAGGCCCACGCCGCCCTGGAGACGGACCAGCGGAACGCGGACGCGGCGTCCGTCTACTACTCGGCCGGCGCCTTCGACCCGCGGGCCGTCAGGTCCGCCCTCGCCCGGCTTCCGGCGCGGGTCCTGCTCGTGGCGGGCGAGTACGACGTCGCGCTCCCCCCGAAGCGTGCCGCCGAGTACGCCGCCCTGTTCCCCGTGGCCGAGCCGGCCGTGCAGCCGGGCGCCGGGCATTTCCCCTGGCTCGACGACCCCGGGTGGTTCGTGGGGACGGTGGCCGGGTTCATGAACTGATCACGCCGTCGTCGGAGGTCTCATCGCAGGAAGGCGGGCCGGGGACGGAGGTCTCCCGCTCGGCGTCGGCACCCGGTTCCATGCCTGTTCGCCGCCTCCGCCCCGTCTGACGGGGAGGGTGCCACCGGCCGGCGGTGACGGGCGTGTCCCGAACCGCGGAGACCGGCCTGGAGATCCGGGAGGCTCGTCAGCCGAAAGTACGCCTGATCGGTGGATGATCGGCCAGGTCTGATCTGACCGTTCCGGTGATGACCCGCCACCGTGCCGGCGGCCACGATCGGGTCATGACCGACGAGAGCCCGACGGGCCGCACCCTGCCCCCGCCGTCCCCGCCGTCCCCGCAGCCGCCGGGGCGTCACCGGCCGGCGGGGCGTCACCGGCCGGCGGGCGGCCGGGACGTGCCGGGGGTTCCCTCCACGGCCTCGTCCGCGAGGGCGGACTGGCTCGTGCCCGCGGCGCTGATCGTGCTCAGCGCCGTTCCCATGATCGCCGGGACCGCCCGTCTGACCGAGCTGACCGGCGGCGCGGAGATCACGCCGGAGAACGCGCGGTTCTTCGCGGCGCCCGTGCCCGTGGTGCTGCACATCGTCGCTGTCAGCGTCTACAGCGTTCTCGGAGCCTTCCAGTTCGCCCCCCGGTTCCGCCGCCGGAGGCCCGGCTGGCACCGTGCCGCCGGGCGGGTCCTGGTCCCGTCCGGACTCGTCGCGGCGCTCACGGGGCTGTGGATGACGGTCTCCTACCCCTATCCCGCCGGCGGCAGCGATCTCCTTTCCGGTGTCCGGCTCGTGGCCGGCACGGCCATGGCCCTGGCCATCGTCGCCGGCCTCGCCGCGATCCGGCGGCGGGACATCGCCCGGCACCGCGCCTGGATGATCCGGGGTTACGCGATCGGCCTGGGCGCGGGCACGCAGGTGCTGACCCATCTGCCCTGGTTCCTGCTCCTCGGCGCGCCCGGCGAGACCGCCACCGCGCTGCTCATGGCCGCCGGCTGGGTGATCAACGTCGCCGTGGCCGAATGGGCGATCCGCAGGCGGCCGGTGGCCCGCCGCGTCCGGCTCAGTTCCTGACGCGGCCGGTCTCGTAGGCCCACATGGCGATCTCGACGCGGTTGCGGGCGCCGAGCTTGGCCATCAGGCTGGCGATGTGGGATTTGACGGTGCTCAGGGAGATGCGCAGCTCGTCGGCGATCTCGTTGTTGGTCCGCCCGCGTGCCACGGTGACCAGGACCTGCTCCTCTCGGTGGGTGAGCTCCTCGACGGGCCGGACCGGCGGTGAGGAGGGCCCGGTGCGGGCGAAGGTCCCGAGCAGCCGTGCGGTGATGCTCGGGGCGATGAGCGCCTCGCCGTCGGCGGCGGCGTGGACGGCCTGGGAGAGCAGGGCGGCGCCGGCGTTCTTGAGCAGGAAGCCCCGGGCGCCGGCCCGCAGCGCGGCGTAGACGTACTCGTCGAGGTCGAAGGTGGTGATGACGACGACGGCGAGGGGGTCGTCGACGGCCGGTCCGGCGAGGGCGCGGGTGGCCTCGATGCCGTCGAGGCCGGGCATGCGGATGTCGAACAGGCACACGTCGGGGCGCAGGCGACGCGCCAGTTCGACGGCCCGCCGCCCGTCGGCGGCCTCGCCGACGACCTCGATGCCGGGCTGGGCGCCGAGGATCATCACGAGGCCGGTGCGGACGATCTCCTGGTCGTCGGCGACGATCACCCGGATGCTCATGCCGCCGCTCCGTTCCGGGGCAGTACGGCGGTCACGGTCCAGCCCCGGTCGGGGCCGGGGCCGGCCACGCAGGTCCCGCCGAGCAGGTGGGCGCGCTCGATCATGCCGATGAGCCCGTATCCCGGTGACGCGGCCGGGCGGATGAGGCCGCCGTCGCCGTCGTCGCTCACGCGCAGGCGCACCGAGGCGTCGTCGGCGGTGACGCGGACCTCGATGCGGGTGGCGTGCCGCGCGTGCCGCCTGGCGTTGGTGACGGACTCCTGGGCGAGGCGGTAGACCGCGGCCTCGACCGACGGAGGGAGTCCGTCGAGGACGCCGGAGATCGCCACGTCGACGGCCGGGCCGGCGCCGTCCCGGCCCGCGAGCCGTCCGAGGTCGGCGATGCGCCGGCCGGGCTCCAGGTCCACCGGCTCGTCCGGCCGGTCCCGGCGCAGGACGCGGACCATGGCGTGCATCTCGGCGAGCGCGCGCGCCGCCTCCGCCTCGATCACGTGGAGCGCCTCGGTCGCGGCGTCCGGCCGGGACGCCGCCGTGGCGAGGCCCGCCTGGGCGCGTACCGCCATCGCCGACACATGATGGGCGACGGTGTCGTGCAGGTCGCGGGCCAGCCGCTCGCGCTCGAGGAGCTTGGCCTGTTCGAGTTCGCGCATCCTGGCGCCGGCCCGGTACCGGAACGCCCCGCCCAGGGCGACGGTCGCGAGCAGGACGGCGAACGCGCCGATCGCGTCGGGGCCGGGGGCGCGGCCGGAGACGGCCGAGACGGCGGCCGAGACCGTCATGATCGCCGTCCCGGTCACGACCTCGCGCCCGGACCCCCAGCGGAACAGCGAGTACGGCAGGATCAGCTGGTAGGCCATCGTGTACATCTCCGACGGAGGCCCGCCCACCAGCAGCGGGACCAGGCCCGTGGCTGCGAAGCAGATCACGACCATCGGCAGCGGCCTGGTCCGGCGCCACAGCAGTGTGGGCAGCAGCCCGACGGCGACGGCCACCGAGACGGTCCGCCACGGAAGGTCCGGCCGCAGGACTCCTTCGAGCACCGCGAGCGGGGCGAGCACGCCCACCAGCGCCCAGTCCCGCCACACCCGTCGCGGCGGGCCGGGCGGGCGGGGCTCGTCCCACACGGAACGGAGGAATGCGGGCACGTGAGACATCGTACGAGAGCCCGCTCCGCTCCGGATCCCCACGCCGTTCACGCGGCCGCCGGCCACGGCCCTCGCCGGGCGGCCGGGGTGCGGCCGAGGGCATGGATGAGGGCGCGGGGGCGGGGGTGTGACGGCCGGAGGGCCGGCCGTACCGGGTCCGGGCGCCGTCAGGCCGCCGGGGCGAGGTCCGGGGCGCGCTCGACGTCGCCGCTCTCGCCCTGCCGTACGGCCCGGCGGCCGAAGTACACGACGTAGGCGAGGAAGGCCGCCTCGGCGAGCACGCCGATGCCGATCCGCGCCCAGGTGGGCAGCGGGGAGGGCGTGACCAGCGCCTCGATCAGCCCCGACAGGAGCAGCACGGCGACCAGGCCCAGCGCGACGCTCACGATCGCGCGGCCCTGCTCCGCCAGGGCCTGGCCGCGCGGGCGCGGCCCGGGGTCGATCGCGGTCCAGCCCAGCTTCATGCCCGCGCCGGCGGCCAGGAAGACCGCGGTGAGCTCCAGCAGCCCGTGCGGGGTGATCAGGCCGAAGAAGACGTCGCTCTTGCCCGCGGCCGCCATCAGGCCGCCGGTGAGCCCGACGTTGAGCGCGTTCTGCCACAGGACGTACAGGGTCGGCACGCCCAGCAGGATCGAGAACGCGATGCACTGCGCGGCGACCCAGGCGTTGTTGATCCACACCCGGGCGGCGAAGGAACCCGCGGGGTTCTCGCTGTAGTAGTCGGCGAAGTCGTGCTCGACGAGCTGGCGGATCTCCTCGGGGGTGGCGATCGCCGCCTGCACCTCGGGGTTGCCCGCCACCCACGCGCCGACGGCCACGGCGACCGCCGTCGAGCCGAGCGCGGCCCCCAGCCACCAGCGCCAGGCCCGGTAGGCGACGACCGGGAAGGAGACCGTCCAGAACCTGGCGAACTCCCGCCAGGCGGGGGCGTGCGCCCCGGTGACGGCCGAACGCGCCCTGGCCACCAGGGACGAGAGACGCCCGATCAGCAGCGCGTCGCGGGACGACGAGCGCACGATGGACAGGTGTGTCGAGACCCTCTCGTAGAGCTCGACCAGTTCGTCGACCTCCACGCCGTCGAGGGACCGGCGTCGCCGCACCAGTTGCTCCAGGCGGTCCCAGGTCGGTTGGTGCACGGTGACGAAGGCATCGATGTCCACACACGGGAGCCTATTCGCCCCGGCCGTGGAGCCGCCACGCGGTGGAACCGCGCACCGGCGGGGCGGGGCGGGCCCCCGTCGCGGCGGCCCCGCGGGCCGGAACCGCACGGTGCCGCGGGCGGTAGGGTCGAGTCGTGTCCGATCTGGTAACCGGTGACGCCGTCGTCCTCGACGTGTCGGCCGCGCAGCTCCCGGCCCGGGCCGCCGCCTTCCTGGTCGACCTCGTCGTCCAGGTCGCGGCGGTCATCGGTGTCCTCCTCCTGGTCACGCGCACCGCCGTCGTCACGGACGACACACTGGCCACGGCACTGATGATCCTGTTCGTCGTCCTGGTGTTCGTGGGCTATCCCGTGCTGTCGGAGACACTGACCCGGGGACGGAGCCTGGGCAAGCTCGCCTTCGGGCTGCGGGTGGTGGGCGAGGACGGCAGTCCCGTGCTCTTCCGGCAGGCGCTCTTCCGGGCGCTGGCGGGCTTCGTCGAGCTCTATCTGCTCACCGGCAGCCCGGCCGTCATCTGCTCGCTGATCTCCGCCAAGGGCAAGCGGCTCGGCGACATCTTCGCCGGGACGATGGTGATCTCCGAGCGCGGTCCGCGGAGCGCCGGCCCGCCCCCCGAGATGCCGCCCCAGCTGGCCGTGTGGGCCGCGCGGATCGAGTTGTCCCGGCTGCCCGAGGACCTGATCCACACCGCCCGGCAGTACATCTCCCGCGCGGACGAGCTGTCGCCCGCCGTCCGGCAGGAGATGGGGGCCCGCATCGCGGCCCGGACCATGGCCTTCGTCTCCCCTCCCCCGCCGCCCGGCACGCCGCCGTATGCCTACCTCTCGGCGGTCCTGGCCGAACGGCGCCGGCGCCACCTGGAGCGGCTGACGCGGCGGGCCGAGGCCCGGCAGGCCTCCGCCCTGCACGTGCCGCCGTACGCCGCGCCGCACGCGGTCCCGCCGTCCCGGACGTACTGAGGGACGGCGGGACCGCCCGGCCGGTCAGTCGTGACCGTGGTGGCCGTGCCCGCGGTCGCGGTAGGACTGCTGGGTCTGGGAGTTCAGGATGTCGGACCTGACGCCCTGGGCCGACCTCGTCCGCGGATCCCTGATCTCCAGGATGTCCAGTCCGAGGTTGAAGTCGCTGCCGTAGATGTAGCCGTTGTAGTAGTACGCCGACCAGTGGCCGCCGCTCAGCGCGGGAGCGGTGTCGTCGGGGCCGCGTTCGAAGAAGGCGATCTCCTTCGGGTTGGCCGAGTCGGTGAAGTCCACGACGGAGATGCCGCCCTGGTACCAGGCCTGGACCATGATGTCCTTGCCCTTGACCGGGATCAGCGAGCCGTTGTGCGCCACGCAGTTCTCGGTGTCGGCCTGGTGGCGGGCGATCTTGAAGTAGCTCTTGAAGGCGAGCTGGCCGTTCACGATGTCGAAGTAGGCGTTGGCGCCGCGGTTGGGGCCGATGGCCTCGTTGCAGGTGGCCTGGGTGCCGCCGCCGAGCTCGTCGGTGAAGACCACCTTGGTGCCCGCGTTGTTGAACGTCGCCGAGTGCCAGAAGGCGAAGTTCTCGTCGTCCCGGACCGTCGTGGTGACCTTGGGGTTGACCGGGTCGGAGATGTCCATCAGGATGCCCTCGCCCATGCAGGCGCCGGCGGCGATGTTCTTCTCCGGGTAGGCCGTGATGTCGTGGCAGCCGGTGGTGGCCGACGTGCGCTCGGGGTAGGGCAGGTTCTCACCGGGGTTGCCGCCGTCGGGGAAGAGGTTCGGCGTGGCGACGACCGCGGCCTCCGTCGGGTTGCGCAGCGGCACCTTGATGATCGAGATCAGGTCGTGCGGGGGCTGGCAGTCCGGGAAGCTCGCCGAGGGGCTGTAGGAGGAGACGTAGACGTAGACGTTCCTGCGGTCGAACCCCTTGCCCGGCACCAGGGTCAGGGTGTGCGAGCCGCAGTTGGTCTCGACCGACTTGATGTACTTCGGGTTGCGCTTGTCGCTGATGTCGAAGATCCGGACGCCCTCCCAGGAGTCCTTGTTCGCCGCCGACTGCCCGGTGCTGTTGCAGGAGTCGTCGCTGCGGGAGGAGTCGACCGCGCCGAAGAGCAGGTTCCCGTAGACCGAGACGTCCATCTGCCCGCCGGGGCAGATGACCGAGCTGACCAGGGAGGTCTTCTTGGGCTTGCGGATGTCGTAGATGGAGAATCCGCTGTAGTTGCCGACGTAGGCGTAGTCGCCCTGGAAGGCCATGTCGGTGTGGATGTCCGTCAGCTCCGCCGGCTTCGGCACGTTGCGGACGTGCTCGATGTTGGCGCTCTTGACGATCTCGCCCGGGGCCGGGATGTCCGCCGCCTGGGCGGGCACCGTGGAGAACGCGGTCAGCGCGGCGGCGCCGGCCGCGACCAGGAGACGCCGGGTGAGACGTCTTCCGTGGGGGGTGAACACTCGTGAACCTCCTTGCCACGCGCCCGTGAGAGACGCATAAATGACTGAATCGTTCATCCGAACAGCCGGTCGTACAAGGTGTCACATTGTCAGTAGATATTTCCGACCTGCCATCTTTACGATCTCCACAGGGTGCGATTAGAGTCTTCCGCCACGAGCCCATTCCGAGAGGAGAACGGGTGCGCGCCGCGCTCGCCCTTCTGGCCGCCCTGACCCTTTCCCTCACCGCCTGCAGCGGAGGCGCCGAGCCGTCCGGGCCGCGCTCCGACGGACCGGCCGCACCTGTCATCGTGCCCGGCAGGCCCGGCGAGGCCGCCCGGACCGTCAGCCCGGACGAGGCCGCCACGCTCGTGCCCTCCCCCACCGCCAACGCCGCGGACGTGACGTACGTCCAGGACATGATCGTCCACCACCGGCAGGCCCTCGACATGGCGGCGCTGGCCCCCTCCCGCGCCCGGTCGGCCACGCTGAAGGGCCTCGCCTCGCGCATCGAGGACGCCCAGGGGCCCGAGATCCAGTTCATGACCTCCTGGCTCCAGCAGCAGGGGCAGCGGACCCCGGACCACCACGCCGGCCACGGCGGCATGCCGGGCATGGCCACGCCGGAGCAGTTGGAGGCGCTGAAGGCCGCCTCCGGCGAGGAGTTCGACCGGCTCTTCCTCCAGCTGATGATCGCCCACCACGAGGGCGCGATCACGATGTCCGAGCAGGTGCTGACCGGAGGGTCGCACATCAGGATCGAGGAGCTCGCCACCGACGTGATCGCGACCCAGGGCGCGGAGATCCGCCGCATGCGCGAGATGCAGGCCGGAGCGGGCTGACCCTCCTCGGCGGGTACGGCCCCCGCTACGAGCCGGTCCGCCAGGAGCGCAGGTACCGCTCCTGCTCGGCGGTCAGCTCGTCCACCTCGACGCCCGCGGCGGCCAGTTTGAGCCGCGCCACCTCCACGTCGACCTCCTCGGGCACGTCGTAGACGCCGGGCGCGAGCGACGTGTGCTCCCGGACCAGCCAGGCGACCGCGAGCGCCTGCGCGGAGAAGGACATGTCCATCACCGCCGCCGGGTGCCCCTCCGCGGCCGTCAGGTTGACCAGGCGGCCCTCGGCGAGGAGCAGGAGGCGGCGGCCGTCGGCGAGGACGTACTCGTCGGTGTTGGCCCGCACCCCCCGGTGCACGGCCTGCGCCAGCCCGTCCAGGGCCCGCACGTCGATCTCCACGTCGAAGTGGCCGGCGTTGGCCAGGATCGCGCCGTCCTTCATCACGGCCAGGTGCTCGCCCCTGATCACGTCGCGGTTCCCGGTGACCGTGACGAACACGTCTCCGTCCCGCGCCGCGGCGGCCATCGGCTGCACGTCGTAGCCCTGCAGCAGGGCGTCCAGCGCCTTGACCGGGTCGATCTCGGTGACGACCACCCGGGCGCCGAGCCCCCTGGCCCGCTCGGCCACGCCCCGGCCGCAGTAGCCGAACCCGGCGACCACCACGGTCTTGCCCGCCAGCAGGGTGTTGGTGGCCCGCAGGATGCCGTCGACGGTGGACTGGCCGGTGCCGTACCGGTTGTCGAACATCCGCTTGGTCCGGGTGTCGTTGACCGCGACCACCGGGAAGCGCAGGGCCCGCTCCGCGGCCATCTGCCGCAGGCGGATGATCCCGGTCGTGGTCTCCTCGCAGCCGCCGCGGACCCCGCCGAGCAGTTCGGTCCGCTCGGTGTGCAGGGTGTTCACCAGGTCGCAGCCGTCGTCGAGGACCAGGTCGGGGGCGAGGTCGAGCGCCCGGTGGATGTGGCCGTAGTAGGTGTCCCGGTCGACCCCGGCCCGGGCGTGGACCGCGATCCCGTACTCGCCCAGCGCCGCCGCCACGTCGTCCTGGGTGGAGAGCGGGTTGGAGGCGGCCAGCGCGATCTCGGCGCCGCCGGCCCGGAGCGCGCCCATGAGCACCGCGGTCTCGGCGGTGACGTGCAGGCACGCGGCGATCCGCAGGCCCTCGAGGGGTCGCTGCTCCGCGAAGCGCTCCCCCAGCGCGGTCAGCACCGGCATCGCCCGCGCCGCCCAGCCGATCCGCAGCTCCCCGGCCTCCACCAGTGCCCTGTCCACGTCCCTCTCCCCTGGTAGCCCGAGGGCCCCCGCGCGGTGCGGGGGCCCCGGGATGAAGCCGTCTCGTGCGGGTCCGCGTGCCGCGGACGGGAGACCTAGTAGCGGTAGTGGTCGGGCTTGTAGGGGCCCTCGACCGGCACGCCGATGTAGTCGGCCTGGGCCTTGGTCAGCTGGGTGAGCTTGACGCCCAGGGCGTCGAGGTGGAGGCGGGCGACCTTCTCGTCGAGGTGCTTGGGCAGCACGTAGACGCCGATCGGGTACTCCTCGGTCTTGGTGAAGAGCTCGATCTGGGCGATCACCTGGTTGGTGAACGAGTTGGACATGACGAACGAGGGGTGGCCGGTGGCGCAGCCCAGGTTCATCAGGCGGCCCTCGGCGAGCACGATGACGGCGTGGCCGTCGGGGAAGGTCCAGGTGTGGACCTGCGGCTTGACCTCCTGCTTCACGATGCCGGGGATCTTCGCCAGGCCGGCCATGTCGATCTCGTTGTCGAAGTGGCCGATGTTGGAGACGATCGCGTTGTGCTTCATCCGGGCCATGTGGTCGGCCGTGATGATGTTGAAGTTGCCGGTCGTGGTGACGAAGATGTCGGCGATCCCGACGACCTCGTCCAGGGTGGTGACCTGGAAGCCGTCCATGGCCGCCTGGAGCGCGCAGATCGGGTCGATCTCGGTGACGATCACGCGGGCGCCCTGGCCGCGCAGCGCGTCGGCGCAGCCCTTGCCGACGTCGCCGTAGCCGCAGACCACCGCGACCTTGCCGCCGATCAGCACGTCGGTGGCGCGGTTGAGGCCGTCGATGACGGAGTGGCGGCAGCCGTACTTGTTGTCGAACTTCGACTTGGTCACCGAGTCGTTGACGTTGATCGCCGGGAAGAGCAGCGTGCCGGCCTTGAACATCTCGTAGAGGCGGTGGACGCCGGTGGTCGTCTCCTCGGTGACGCCCTTGATCCGCGAGGCGATCGTGGTCCACCTCTTCTCGTCGGAGACGGTACGGCGGAGCAGATCAAGGATGATCTTCCACTCCTCCGGGTCGTCCTCGGCGGCGCTGGGCACGGCGCCCGCCTTCTCGTACTCGGCGCCCTTGTGGACGAGGAGGGTGGCGTCGCCGCCGTCGTCGAGGATCATGTTGGGGCCGTCACCGCCGGGCCAGGTCAGGGCCTGCTCGGTGCACCACCAGTACTCCTCGAGGGTCTCGCCCTTCCAGGCGAAGACCGGCACGCCCTTGGGGTCGTCGACGGTGCCGTCGGGGCCGACGACGACGGCGGCGGCGGCGTGGTCCTGGGTGGAGAAGATGTTGCAGCTGACCCAGCGGACCTCGGCGCCGAGCGCGACCAGCGTCTCGATGAGCACGGCGGTCTGGATGGTCATGTGCAGCGAGCCCATGATCTTGGCGCCGGCCAGCGGCTTGCTCTGGGCGTACTCCTTGCGGACGGCCATCAGACCGGGCATCTCGTGCTCGGCGAGCTGGATCTCCCTGCGCCCGAAGGCGGCCAGGGAGAGGTCGGCGACCTTGAAGTCCATGTGCTGTTACCCCTCATGCGGATAGTCGACGCCTGCGAGTGTAGACGCGCCCGGTCACCGCACGCATACTCTCGGGCCTGAAACTGACATAAGATTGTCAGGATGCGAATCAGCGAGGCCGCCCGGCGGCTGGGCATGTCCCCCCGGATGCTCCGCTACCGCGAGGCGCTGGGCCTTCTTCCGCCGGTCAGGAGCACCGGGGCGCACCGGCGCTTCGGCCCCGAGGAGCTGTCGGCCGTGGCGCACGGCGTGGAGCTGGAGAAGCGGTTCGACGTCTCCCCCGGCGAGCTGGCCTTCGCCCTGCGGGTGCTGAGCGAGCCCGCGGTGGCGCAGGCCGTACGGGAGTTCGGGCTGCGGATCGGGCGGCTGCAGGCTCCGCGCCGGGCACTGGACTTCGAGAAGGAGAAGGCCCTTCGCCTGCTCCAGCGCCGTCCCTAGCGCCCCTGCGACACGCCGGGGTCCTGGACGGGATCCGCCCCGCGGCCCCGGACGGCCCGGGCGCCCGACCTCCCGGAGATAGCCGATGAGCTCCGGAGGCTCGTGCACCTCGGGCTCGTGTCCGAGCATCATCAGCGACCGGGCGGGCCGGGGCAGCGTGTGGGTACGGCTGCGCACCCGGCAGGCGTGGCCGCCGGCGGGTTCGACGTCGCCCGGCCTGTCGCCCAGGCGCCCGGCGACCTGGGCCGCCAGCGCGCGCACGGCCACGACCGCGGTGCAGGTCGGGACGAGATGGTAGGGCTCGACCAGCCGCCGGGTCTCGCCGCCGTCGGCGGCCACGCCTGATCCCGACGAGGCCAC
>NZ_JBHSBM010000011.1:290295-484985 GCF_042650625.1 Planomonospora corallina | reverse complement strand
GGCCGCGGGAACGCGGCCGCCGGCGCGGCGTCCTCGGGCGGCGGGGTCCTCAGGCCGAGGGGCCGCCCGCCGTGAGGTCCGTCCGGTAGAGGTCGGGCTCCAGATAGATGACGCGGGCCTCCGGTACGGCGGCGCGCACCCGCTTCTCGGCCTCGTCGATGCCCTTGGCGATCTCCGCGGCCGTGTCGTCGTTCTCCACCGCGATCTTGGCGGCGACCAGGATCTCCTCCGGGCCCAGGTGCAGGGTGCGCATGTGGATGATCCGGCTCACCTCGGGGGTGCCCTCCAGGGCGTCGGCGATGCGGGTCTCCACCTCGGGGCCGGCGCCCTCGCCGATCAGCAGCGACTTGGTCTCGACCGCCAGGATGACCGCGATGACCGCGAGCAGGGCGCCGATCATCAGGGTGCCGATGGCGTCCCAGACCGGGTCGCCGGTCACCACGGCCATCGTCACGCCGAAGAGCGCGAAGATCAGGCCGAGCAGCGCGCCGAGGTCCTCCAGGACGATGACCGGCAACTCGGGGGACTTCGAACGGCGGATGAACTCCCACCAGGACTTGTCGCCGCGGACCGCGTTCGACTCCTTGATCGCGGTGCGGAAGGAGAACGCCTCGGCGATGATCGCGAAGATCAGCACGCCGAACGCCCACTGCGGGGACTCCAGCGGCTCGTGCGCGCTGAGCTTGTGCCAGCCCTCGTAGAGCGAGAAGAGCGCGCCGATGGTGAAGAGCACGACCGCCACCACGAAGGCGTAGAAGTAGCGCTCGCGCCCGTAGCCGAAGGGGTGCTCCGCCGTGCGGGCCCGGGTCGCCCGCTTCCCGCCGACCAGCAGCAGCGCCTGGTTGCCCGAGTCGGCCACGGAGTGGATGCCCTCCGCGAGCATCGCCGAGGAACCGGTGAAGACGAACGCGACGAACTTCGCCGCCGCGATGGACAGGTTGGCGGCCAACGCCGCAATGATCGCCTTTGTACCGCCGCCCGCGCTCACGGCAGCCTCCACTCATATATCCGGAAAAATCGAGACACGATCCTATTGGGAGATTCTCGCCTTGAGTTCCGTGATCACGGATACCGGGGTCGGGTCGATCCCGTACCCCAGGGCCAGATAGACACTCGCGTAGTCGCCCAGGCCGATCAGCGAGGCGAGCCGCTCCAGCGGATGCGCGCCCTCGGCGGCGATCTCGGTGACGGGCACGTTCCGGTCCTGCGCCAGCCGCAGCACGACCTCGCGCCGGCGGGCCACCTGCGGGTGCTCCTCGGTGTCGCGGAGCACGACCAGCCGGAGCGTGCGCCCGGCCTCGTCGGCGAAGATGTCGCGCTCGGCGAGCGGGCCGTCGAAGGCCACCACCTGGTTGTGGCCCGACTCCGGGAGCTCCCCCCAGATCGCCGGGTACTTGGCGTTCTCGTTGAGCTGGCAGGCCCAGCGGTGCGCCGCCACCGCCGCCAGGGGCGAGGACCCCCAGATCATCGGCACCGTCTCGGCCAGCGCCAGGGCCAGCGACTTGCCGGGGTTGATGAACGACTCACTCGTCGGCCGGCAGCCGTGCGCGATCTCCTCCAGCCGCCCGGCCACCGCCTCGAACACCTCCTCGCCCGCCCGGACCAGGCCCAGCTCGGCCGCGGCGACGACCAGCGGGACCGAGAGCGCCCAGACGCCGGAGCGGGGCTGCCCGCCCACGGTGACGGGCACGAACGGCGCCCTCGCCTGCCGGGCGACCGCCTCCAGCGGCGAGGAGGGAGCGCCCACCGCGAGCAGGCGGCACCCGCGGCGCACGGCCTCGGTCGCCGCCGCGAGCGTCTCCTCGCTGGCTCCCGAGCACGAGACCGCGATGACCAGGTCGGTCGGGCCGATCCAGCCCGGCAGCCGGTGGGAGCGCACGGTCACGATCGGCAGCGGCGCGCCGTACCCGCACACCGCGGCCAGGACGTCCCCGGCGATGCCCGAGCCGCCCACCCCCGCGACCGCGATGGCCCGGGGGCGGCCGTCACCGGCCAGCGACGACACCCCGGCCTCACGGGCGGCCCGGTGGGCGGTCCGCACCTGGGCCGCGGAGGAGGCCACCGCGCGCAGCATGCCCGAGGGGTCGCCCTCCTCCAGCCGTCCGGGGTCGTCGAGCCGGCCGGCGTCCCAGCTCACGGCTTCCGCGCCTCGTCCACCAGGAGCACGGGGATGTCGTCACGGACGGGGTAGACCAGCCCGCACGCGGCGGAGGTGCAGGACAGCTCGTCCGCCTCCGGCTCGGCGCGGAGCGGGGACTTGCAGTTGGGACAGGCCAGGATCTCCAGCAGCCAGTCGTCGATCTTCACGCGCTCAGCTCCTCACGACGGCCAGGACCTCGTCCCGGATGGCCGCCATCTGAATCTCGTCGGCCGCCTCGGCGTTCAGCCGGAGCAGCGGCTCGGTGTTGGACGGACGAAGATTGAACCACCATCCGGGACCGGACACGGTCAGGCCGTCCAGTTCGTCGAAGGTGACGCCGTCGCGGCCCGCGAAGGCCGCCCGCACGCGCTCGGTCGCGGCGGCCTGGTCGGCGACGGTGCTGTTGATCTCCCCGGAGGCGGCGTAGCGGGTGTAGGCCGCCAGCACCTCCGACAGGGGCCGGTCCTGCTCGCCCAGCGCGGCCAGCACGTGCAGCGCGGCCAGCATGCCGGAGTCGGCGAACCAGAAGTCCCTGAAGTAGTAGTGGGCCGAGTGCTCGCCGCCGAAGACCGCCCCGGTCCGGGCCATCTCGGCCTTGATGAAGGAGTGCCCCACCCGGGTGCGGACCGGCCGGCCGCCGTGCTCGGCGACGATCTCCGGCACGCTCCGCGAGGTGATCAGGTTGTGGATGATCACGGAGCCGGGGTGCTTGGCCAGCTCCCGCGCGGCGACCAGCCCGGTGATCGTGGACGGGGAGACCGACTCCCCGCGCTCGTCGACCACCCAGCAGCGGTCGGCGTCCCCGTCGAAGGCCAGGCCGAGGTCGGCGCCGGTCTCCAGCACGGCCTTCTGCAGGTCGCGGAGGTTCTCCGGCTCGATGGGGTTGGCCTCGTGGTTGGGGAAGGTCCCGTCCAGCTCGAAGTAGAGCGGGACCAGCTCGATCGGCGCCCCCGCCTGCCGGCCGAGCACCTCCGGGACCGTGTGCCCGGCCATGCCGTTGCCCGCGTCGACGACGACCTTCAGCGGCCGGACGCCGGACAGGTCCACCAGCGTCAGCAGGTGCCGGGCGTAACCCGCCAGCAGGTCGCTCCGCGTCACCTGCCCGGAGCCGCCGCCCCCGGGGCCGCCGGCCGCCAGGATCTCGGCGGCCCGGTCCCGGATCTCGGTCAGGCCGGTCGCGCCGCCGACCGGCACGGCGCCCGCGCGGCACATCTTCATGCCGTTGTAGCGGGCCGGGTTGTGGCTGGCGGTGAACATGACGCCGGGCAGCCCCAGATGACCGCTGGCGTAGTACAGCAGGTCGGTGGAGCCCAGGCCCGCGTGGACCACGTCGGCGCCGCGCGCGGCCGCCCCCCGGGTGAAGGCGTCGGCTAGCGGCCCGGACGAGGTGCGCATGTCGTGGGCGACCACGAGCTTCCCGGCTCCGGTCACCTCCACGAACGCGGCGCCCACCGCTTCCGCGGTCTCCTCGTCGAGCTCGTCCGGCACGACACCGCGAACGTCATACGCCTTGAAGATCTTGGCGAGGTCGCCCACTCCAGCTCCGCCCCTTGTGTGATGTCTCTGCTGGTCCCCAGCCTAGGGGGTCTCGCGCCCCCGGGCTCGGCGATCCACGCTCAGCGGTCGCGCTGGGGCTGCGCGGAGCGGAGCACCCTCAGGTGGCCGCGCCGCCCGACCTCGACCCCCTGGCCCACCGGCTCGGTGCCGCCCGGCGCCGGCCGGGCCGCCTCGCGCACCGCGTTGGCGAGAGCCTCCAGGTCGTCCGTACTGGGCGGCGCCCCGTCGGTGGGGAGGCGGACGACCTCCCAGCCGCGCGGCGCCGTCAGGCGCTCGGCGTGCTCGGCGCACAGGTCGTAACAGTGCGGCTCCGCGTACGTGGCCAAGGGTCCGAGGACGGCGGTCGAATCGGCGTAGACGTACGTGAGCGTGAAAACGGCAGGCTGACTGCACGCGGTGCGGGAACAGCGGCGGACGGGGCTCACGGTGGGACCGTATCCGGTAAGCGTCCGGGGCGCCACTATCTGAGCGCTCTTAACGAGCGTGTCGCCACAATTCGGACACCTGTCGCGGCTTTTGCCCGCGTGTCGGCGGACGGCCCGCGGTCCCCGCCCCGCCCGGCGGCGCCCTCGCGGCCGCCGGACCTCCCCGTCTAAGCTTGGCCCGTGAGCTCGGCACCCGGAACACCCCGTCCGCCGCGCAGGCGCGACCGGCACGGCCGCGGCATGCGCGGTCCGCTGGCGCCCTCGTACGTGCCGATCGCCAAGTCCCGGAGCGAGCGCTTCGACGACCTCGTGCTGGACGCGGTGGAACGCCTCAGGCCCCGCTGGGGCCGGCAGCTGGCGGCCGTGGAGTTCGCCGTCGAGGAGGTGCCGCCCAACCGCGAGCCGGCCGACGGCCCCGAGCTGCTCACCGGCGAGCCGATCCCGTTCGGCCGGGCCGAGCCCGCCGCCGGGGACCGCCCCGCCGTCGTCGTCATCTACCGGCGGCCGCTGGAGGCCAGGGCCCGCGACCGCGACCAGCTCGGCGCGATGGTCCACGACACCGTGGTGGAGCAGGTCGCCGGCCTGCTCGGCCTGGCCCCGGAATCCGTCGACCCGGGCTACGACGACCGCGACTGACCCGGCCCCTCCCCGCTCACCGCCCCCGCTGCTCCTCCCGGCCCCCGGAACGGCGCGGGCGCGGAACGGCCCGGCGCCCCTCCGGTGACCGCCGCTCACGGCAGGACCGTCGCCACCGACTCCCCGACCGGCGGGACGACCGCCCACACGCGGGCCGCGGCCAGCGGCTGGACGGTCAGCGCGAGCCCGTCCTCCAGCCGCTCGTCCATCACCCGCCCGCCGTACACCGGGCCGGAGCCCGGCAGCGGCTGCACCACCACCGCGAAGGCGCCGTCCGCGTCCGGCAGCTCGACCTCCTTCACGCGCGCGGCGGCGACGCCCACCTCGAACGGCTCGGGCGCCTCGCCCTCGCGCGGCAGCACCTGGACGCTGACCTTGCCCGCGGTCTCCGGGGCGGCCAGCAGCAGCCGGGAGCCCTTCTTCTTGCCCGTGCGGTTGTCCGCCACCACGCTGCCCAGGTCGATCGGGGCGGCCCCGGCGGTGAAGGCCACATCGGGCTTCTTCCCCGTCCCGGTGGCGACCAGCCCGGCCACGACCGGGGTCTCGGAGGTGAGCACGAGCGCCGCGGGCTGGCCTCCGATGCCGTCCGACAGGTCGACGGCGGTGACGGACCCGGCGGGCACCTCGACCAGCTCGCGGTCCTTGAGCGCGTAGGTCCCGTCGGAGGTCAGGGCCCGGACCTCGACCAGGGTGTCGGTCTCGGCCGGTGAGGCCACCAGCAGCTCGCGCTTCCCGCCTCCGCCGGGGATGCCCGGCACCACGACGCGGGTGGCCGGAGGGGCGGCGGCGGGCAGCCAGTCGACGCCCCGGCCGCCGTCCACGACCGCCCGGGCCGCGGCGGCGACCCGGCCGGAGACGGTGCGCACCTGAACGGCCATGACGAGCGACGAGGGCGCCATCTCCCTCAGGTCGAGCGCGCGGCTCTCGCCCGGGTCGAGCGTGAAGGTGTTGCCGGTCCCGGCCGTCACCGGTCCCTCACCGGAGTGGACGAGGATCTCCACGACGGCCGGGGCGAGGTCCGCGTTGGTCAGGTACAGCGTCACGTCCGCCGCGGCCGGGCCCGGGCCCACCATCCAGGTGCTCGCGGCCGGCTCCACGCACCGCGCCCCGGCCAGGCCCCGCTGCCCGCCCGACGTCTCCCGGCGCGTCTGCGCGGCCTCCAGGCCCGCCGCGCTGCTCCCGGTGGCGGCGACCGTGACGGGACCGCTCCCGCCGGGGGCCTTCTTCTGCCAGAGCCGTCCCGGGGTGGTCAGGGTGTCCAGGACCCTGCCCCCATCGCTCCCGTCGTCCCTGCCGTCTCCACCGCCCCCGTCTCCACCGCCCCCGTCGCCCTCGCCGTCCTTGTCGTCCTTGTCGTCCTTGCCGCCCTCGCCGTCCCCGGCGCCGCCCGCCGCGGTGATCGTGGCCGTCCCCGGGCCCTGGCCGTCCGGCGGCGTGACGACGCCGACCTCGGCCCCGTCCGGGGCCGGGCAGACGACGGTCACCGAGGAGATCGGCACCTTCCGCGGCTGGGGTACGGCCTGCGGCACCGGGCCCGGCCGGGTGCCGGCGCCCACCCCGTACAGCGCGAGCAGGGCCACCAGCACCAGGGCGAGGAGGCCGAAGCGGTTCTCGATCAGTGATCTCACCGGGCCACCGGCTCCCTCTCCGTTCCGGGCGCGTCCTGCGGCACGCCGTCCGCCGCTCCGCCGGTCCGCGAACCGGGGGCGGCCAGGACGAGCGCCACCAGCACCAGCAGCGCCTGCGCCCAGAGCCAGCGGGCGTGCCAGGGGTCGCCCTCGGCGGCGGGGGGCGACGCGACCGGCTGGGTCAGCCGCCACACGCCGAGCTCCCGGGACAGGCTCATCCTGGCCAGCGCGGGCTGGGAGTCCAGGGCCCGGCTGATCTCCGGGCCGACCGGGGCGGCCACCACCACGAACCGCACGCCGTGCGCGGCCAGCACCCGGGCGTCGTCACCGCCCCGGCCGGAGGCCAGGCCGGCCACGGCGACGCCGACCGCCTCTCGCGGCCCGTCGGGTGAGGGGATGTCGGACTCGCCGATCAGCGGCAGACGTCCGCTCAGCACGGTGAAGGTCAGACCGCCGCCGCGGGAGCGCAGCAGCAGGGTCCGCTCGCCGTCCCGGGAGGCGGCCTTGACCGAGGCGGGGAGGGCGTCGCGGGCTCCGGCGCTGATCGGCCCGTCGACGCCGCGGACGGCCCACATCCCCGCCGCGAGCAGCGGGGTGGAGAACGCGACCGCCACGACGCCGAGGGCGGCGGCCCGGCGCGCGCCTCCGGCGGCGCGGAACTCGGCGATCCGGCCCGCGGTCAGGGCCGCCACCACGAGCATGCCGAGGGCGGCGAAGGCCAGCGGCACGCCCGGCCAGGCGGGGGCCTCGCCGTCGCCTCCCGGCGCGGTGACGGAGGTCCGGCTGACGAGGACGGCCACCAGCACGCCGAAGAGCGCCACGCCCCAGCCGATCGCGATGACCATCCGGTCGCGGCGCATCAGCAGCGCCGCCAGGCACGCGGCGATGAGACCGCCGGTCACCCAGAGCGGCGGCATCCCCGGACCGCCGGGGCTGAGCAGGAGCAGGGACTCGGCCGGCAGCGCGGGGTCGACCAGTTCGGGCCGGTGGAGCCCGGCCTCCAGCAGGATCCGGCCGGGGTCGCCGGCGAGCTGGACCAGCCAGGGCAGCAGCACCGCCACCGGGACGCCGAACACGATCGCCACCGAGCCGCCGACGCCCCGCCGGGGGAAGGCCAGCGCCGCCAGCGCGCCGAGGAGCAGCGTGAGCGGGTAGACGACCGGGGCGAAGGCCGTGCCGGCCGCGAGGAGCAGGCCGAGGCCCCAGGCCGCGCGGCGGGCCCGGCGCCGGGCTCCGGAGAGCACGACGGTGGCGAGCGCCGCGTAGACGGGCAGCAGGACGAAGACCACGGCCGTGCCGAGCCGCCCGGCGGCGACCGTGCCGGTGGCCACGGGGAGCAGCGCGTAGCAGGAGGCCAGCCAGATCCTCCTCCACCGGCCGGGAACGATCCACCGGCTCGCCGCGTAGGCGGAGACGCCGGCCAGCGGGACGCAGCCGAGCAGCAGCGCGGAGACCGCCAGCCAGGTCTTGCCGAGCAGCACCGAGGAGAGGGCCGCCAGCACCGCCACGTACGGCGGCGCCCAGGCGTCACTGCCCAGGCCCGCCGGGTGGTGGCCCTCGGTGTACAGCCGCCACAGATCCTGCGCGCCGCCGGTCACCGGGACGAGGGCTCCGCCGCCCAGCAGGCCGCCGCCGAGCAGCCGCCGTTCGGCGACCAGTGTGACGGCGAGCAGGGCCGCGAAGAGCAGCACCCCCGGGTTGCCGAAGACGCGCCGGGTCGCCCCGGCGTCGTCGGTGAGCAGTTCCTCCCCGTCCTCCCCGCCGCGGGCCGCCGCCGCGTGGTGCCGGCCCGCGGAGTCCACCGGCCCGCCGGCCAGGTAGCTGCGCGCCCGGTCCACCAGCCGGCGGTAGCCCGCGCCCGGCGGGGTGAGCAGGCGGTCGACCGCTCCGTGGTTCCGGGCCCTGCCCGCCGCCCGTGCCCTGCGGGCCCGCAGCAGCCGTCCGGGGTGGGCCAGCACCGAGCCGAGCGCCACGATCTCGTCCAGCGCGTTGGCGGGCTGCTTGGCCAGCAGGAACAGCAGCGCGCGCAGGACCGAGCCCGCGATGTTGCGCGGCAGCGCCCACAGCAGGGGGCGCAGCGGCAGGTTGGCCAGGACGACGAAGATGGCGTTGCGGCGGTCCAGGCGCCGGGGATGGGCGCCGCTGACGGTGATGCGGCGCCGCCGCCGGGCGGCCGCCTCGGCGTGCCAGGCGACCGCCCGGGTGACGTTCCGCACCCGGTAGCCGGCGTTCCTGACCCGCCAGCACAGGTCCAGGTCGTCACGGAAGATCCGCAGGAAGGGGTCGAGCCCGCCCACCTCGTCCCAGACGTCCCGGCGGATCAGCATCCCCGCCGTGGAGACCGCCAGCACGTCCCGCACGCCGTCGTACTGGCCCTGGTCGAACTCCCGGTCCTCCAGGCCGGTGTCCCTGCGTCCCGTCCGGTCGACGGTGACGCCCACCTCCAGCAGGAGCCGCCGGTCCAGCCAGTCGCGGAGCTTGGGGCCGAGCACGGCCGCTCCGGGATCGGCCTCGGCGGCCCGCAGCAGCTCCAGCAGGGCGTCGGGGGCCGGGGCGCAGTCGTCGTGGAGCAGCCAGATCCACTCGACGCCCCCCGCCGGCTCCAGCCGCTTCAGCACCTCGGCGACGGCCTCGCCGAAGCCGGTGGAGCGCGGCAGGGTGAGCACGGCGTTCGGGCCGAGGGTCCTGGCCAGCAGGTCGGCGCCGCCGTCACGGCTGCCGTTGTCCGCCGCGACGACCCGGTCCACCGGCCGGGTCTGCGCGAGCAGCGCGCTCAGGGTCTCCCCCAGCCAGCGGGTCCCGTCGTGGGAGACGACGATCGCGGTGACGGTGTGGTGTGCGGGGCGGGAGTCGGTGATGGACATGCGTCCTGTGGTCCATAGGGAATGATCGGCGCGACCACGATACGGCACTTTATATCCGCCTATATATATCCGGATGGCATGAAAAAAGGTCACGCGGTCGTTGACCGCGTGACCTCGCCGAGATATCGACAAGCGCCCCGAAGGGCGCCGTGGATTTCCTCCGGAGCGTCCCGGAACCGCCCTCTCAGACGGCCTGACGCTTCATCCGGCGACGTTCTCGCTCGGAAAGCCCGCCCCAGATGCCGAACCGTTCATCATGCTCGAGCGCGTACTCCAGGCACTCGGCACGCACCTCACAGGAACGGCACACCTTCTTGGCCTCCCGGGTGGATCCCCCCTTCTCCGGGAAGAACGCCTCCGGGTCGGTCTGCGCGCAGAGCGCGCGCTCCTGCCAACCAAGCTGCTCTTCAGTGCCGCCGTCCTGTGCGATGACCAGGTCGGCCACTGCACACCTCCTTGCCGCCCGCAATGGAGCCCCCTTATGAACGCCTCCCCCTTACCCACCCGGAGGGAGACGTAACAACACGCCTGTAATTACACGCGCGTGGCTGGTGTGGCGTCAAGCGGCATGACGGTATCCGGGGAAAGACCCGCTCTCCCCGGCTCTGGGGCGTGTGCCTGCGACGATGGCAATTGCTCCCGGCGATCGTGAAGATCGCCTTGAGCATTCAGTGCTCTCGACGGTCGGAACCGTACCAGGGCATGTTCGGCTCCTGACCAGGTCCGGTCCTCTCCCTGTCGAGGTTTTCCCCTCCTGTTGCCTGGCCCGGCCGGTCGGGCGAGTAGATGGCGGTGGGGTCGATGGGCGCCGAGTCCCAGCCTCCGCCGGCCTGGCCCTGGGGCTGCTGCCCCTGGGGCTGGTCCTGGACGTGGGCGCCGAGCGCGTCACCCCGGTAGAGGTTGGCGTCGAAGCGCATCGTCGCCTCCGCGGGCGCGTGCGCGTCCCACTGCTGGGCGGGCTGCTGCGCCGCGGAGGGCTGCGGCTGCGCCGGCGGCAGCGTCTGCGGGTGCCCGAACGGGTCGTCGTAGCCGCCCGCCGGCGGGGTGTACTCCGGCACGCGCAGCTGCGGCTCGGTCCCCGCCTGCTGCTGGTAGCTCTCCGCCTGCTGGTAGGCCTGGGCGATCTGCTGGGAGCGGGGGTCGGCCGGGTCCGGGTACGGCAGGCCCGCCTCGGCCTGCCGGGCGAACTCCGAGCCCGAGTAGCCGGTGAGCGGCTGGCCGTAGTTCTCCGGCGGCTGCGGGAAGGACGGGCCCTGCCCGCCCTCGGGCAGGCGCGGCAGGCTGTCGGACGGCGTGTACGGCGCGGGCTGCGGCGAGTAGAAGGAGGCCTGCTGCTCGGGCTGCCCCTGCGGGTAACCCGCCGGCTGCGGGTCCGCCGGCTGCGGCGGGTAGGCCACCGGGTTCACCGGAGCCGAATCCTGCGACGCGTACACCGACGGCGAGGAATCCTGCGGCGCGTAATTCACCGGAGCCGAATCCTGCGACGCGTACACCGACGGCGAAGAGTCCTGCGGCGCGTAGTTCGACGGCGAAGAGTCCTGCGGCGCGTAGTTCGACGGCGAAGAGTCCTGCGGCGCGTAGTTCGACGGCGAAGAGTCCTGCGGCGCGTAGTTCGACGGCGAGGAGTCGCCGTACCCCTGCGGGGCGGCCTGCTGCGGCTGGGCCCGGAAGCCCTGCGTCTGGTCGGCGTAGCCCGGGGCCTGCCCGTTCTGGGACGGGTCGGCGGGCGAGCCGTAGGACTGGGCGGCCGGCTCGTAGGAGGCGGCCGGAGGCTCGTACGACGGGGCCGGGACCTGGGGCTTGACGTCCGCCGCGACGTACGGGCTCGGGGTGTAGGGCTGCGGCTCGGCCGACGGGGTCGGCGGGATCGACGGGTTCGGCGAGTTCGGCGAGTTCACAGCCTGCTCGTAGCCGGGGGCCGGCGTGCCGTACTGCTCGCCGTACGGCAGGCCGCCCTCGGCGGGCGCGCCGTAGGAGGGCGCCTGGCCGGTGTGGCCGTACTGGTCGGCGGAGGCGGGCGGGAGCGCCGGGGGGCTGTACGGCACGGCGGGAGCGCCCTCAGGAAGGGAGTGGCCCTGGGGAGCAGGGGCGCCCTGGGGGGCGGACGCCTCGGAGAAGCCCTGCGCGGGCTGCTCCTGCTGGAACGGGCCCTGCTGCGGAGCCTGGTCCTGCCCCTGGAAGTGGGGCTGCGGCGCGGGCTCCTGGAAGTGGGCGGGGGCGCCGTAGCCCGCGGGGGCGCCGTAGCCCGCGGGGGCCCCGTAACCGGCGGGGGCACCGTACTCACCGTACTCCTGGGGCCGTCCGCCGAGGCCGCCGTCGGGGTAGAAGCCCTGCGGCACCTGCGGCTCCGGGGCGCGGCGGAATCCGGCCGCCCCGGCCCGGGCCGGGACCGCCCTGGGCAGGAGGTAGAGGAGGGCGAGCACGGCCAGCGCGAGGGCCGGGACGCTCAGGAGGAGGAACTCGACCTTCTCCATGAGGTCCGTCGCGCCGGTGAACAGTCCGCCCAGCAGCGCGATGACGCCGAACAGCACCGCCAGGCCCAGCGTTCCCACCGCCGCGTAGGCCAGCGGCTTCAGCCGCGCGAGGGCCGGGCGGAGCTCGCCCGCCAGCAGGACCGCGCCGACGAGCAGGGCCACGGAGAGCGGAGAGACGATCTGCTGCAGGTAAACGTTGGCGCGGATCGCGAAGGACGCGCCGCCGAGCGACGAGCCGCCGAACAGCAGTCTCTCGATGCCGACGAGCACGCTCCCGGACGCCGCGGCGACCATGAGCCACGCGGCGGGCTCCCGGAGCCGGCCCGCATCGACGTTGATCACAACTACCCCCATCAGGGTCCTTGGGTAAACCCGGGCCAAGTTTTACACAAGACCGACTTCGGCGGCGGCGGACCCAGGAAGCCCATGAATCCTACAAGTCTCTCATTGCCCCATATTCACCATGAGTTTGGGCATGTGGTGAGCCGTCCCGCAGCCGGGGAGGCTCCGGTAACGATCAGGAGAAACCGGCGCGTCCCGGGCTCCGCCCCGGCCGTCCGCGGCCCCGTGGGACCGGACCGGCGCGCCCCGATGGGAGACTGGGGGCATGCGCATCGTCTCCCTCGCCGGCGGCATCGGCGGCGCCCGCTTCCTGCGCGGCCTGCGCGCCGCGGCCCCCGACGCCGAGATCACCGTCATCGGCAACACCGGTGACGACATCACCCTGTACGGCCTGCGGGTCTGCCCCGACCTCGACACGGTGATGTACACCCTGGGCGGCGGCATCGACGAGGAGCAGGGCTGGGGGCGGCGGGACGAGACCCGCGTCGTCAAGGAGGAGCTCGCCGCCTACGGCGTCGAGCCGCAGTGGTTCGGCCTGGGCGACCGCGACTTCGCCACGCACATCGTGCGCACCCAGATGCTCGACGCCGGATACCCCCTCTCGCAGGTCACCGAGGCGCTGTGCGCCCGCTGGAACCCCGGCGTGCGGCTGATCCCGATGAGCGACGACCGGACCGAGACCCACATCGTGATCGACGACGAGCGGGGCCGCCGGGCCGTGCACTTCCAGGAGTGGTGGGTGCGCCTGCGCGCCTCCGTCCCGGCCGAGCGGATCATCCTGGTCGGCGCCGACGAGGCGGAGCCCGCGCCCGGCGTGCTCCAGGCCATCGCCGAGGCCGACGCGGTGATCCTGCCGCCGTCCAACCCGGTGGTCAGCATCGGCACGATCCTGCAGATCAAGGGGATCCGCGAGGCACTGGAGAGCAAGATCGTCGTCGGGGTCTCCCCCATCGTCGGCGGCGCCCCGGTCCGCGGCATGGCCGACGCCTGCCTGACCGCGATCGGCGTGGAGACGACCGCCCAGGCCGTTCTGGAGCTGTACGGCGCGGCGCTGCTGGACGGCTGGCTGGTCGCCGAGGAGGACGCCGGAGTGAGCCTGGACGGCGTGCGCGTCGCGGCCCGTCCGCTGATCATGCACGACGCCGAGGCGGCGGCCGCCATCGCGCGGGCCGCCCTCGACCTCGCGGGCGAGCTCGCCGCCGCGCGCCCCGCCGCCGGGGAGGGGGACCGATGAGCAGGATCCGGCGCTCCCGGCAGGACGACCGCGCCGAGGTCCGGATCGAGGTCTTCGCGGTCGAGGGCATCCCCGAGGTCCGCCAGGGCGACGACGTCGGCGCGCTGATCGCCGCCGCCCGGCCCGACCTGTGCGACGGCGACATCCTCGTCATCACCTCGAAGATCCTCAGCAAGGCCGAGGGCCGGGTCCGCGAGGGCGTCACCCGCGCCGAGGCCATCCGGGACGAGACCGCCCGGGTCGTCGCCCGCCGCGGCGAGACCGTGATCGCGGAGACCGCGCACGGCTTCGTCATGGCCGCCGCAGGCGTGGACGCCTCCAACACCGAGCCCGGCACCGTCGTGCTGCTGCCCGTCGATCCCGACGCCTCCGCCCGGAGGGTGCGCGCGAGCGTCCGGGAGCGGCTCGGCGTCGCGGTCGGCGTGGTCGTCTCCGACACCTTCGGCCGCCCCTGGCGCAACGGTCAGACGGACATGGCCGTCGGCGTGGCCGGGGTGCCGCCCATGCTCGACTACCGGGGCCTGTCCGACGACCACGGCAACCCGCTGGAGGTCACCCTCACCGCCATCGCCGACGAGTTCGCCGCCGCCGGCGACCTGGTCAAGGGCAAGCTCGCGCAGACCCCGGTGGCCGTCATCCGCGGCATGGCCGAGTACACCGCCGAGGGCGACGGCCCCGGCATCCGCGAGGTGGTCCGCCAGTCCGAGGAGGACATGTTCCGCTACGGCTCGCGCGACGTGCTCTTCGCCCGCCGTACGATCCGGGAGTTCTCCCCCGAGCCGGTGGACGGCGCCAAGGTACGGCGGGCGGTCGCGGCGGCGATCGCCGCGCCCGCGCCGCACCACACGACGCCGTGGCGGTTCGTGCTGCTGGAGTCGGCGGAGGTCCGGGAGAAGCTGCTCGACGCCATGCGCGAGGCCTGGATCGCCGACCTGCGCGGCGACGGCTTCTCGGAGGAGTCGATCGCCAAGCGGGTCCGCCGCGGCGACGTGCTGCGCAACGCCCCCTACCTGGCCGTGCCGTGCCTGGTCATGGACGGCTCGCACACCTACCGCGACGACCGGCGCAACGCGGCCGAGCGGGAGATGTTCGTGGTCGCCACGGGCGCGGGCGTGCAGAACTTCCTGGTCCAGCTCGCGGTGGAGGGCCTGGGCTCGGCCTGGGTGTCGTCGACGATGTTCTGCCGCGAGGTGGTCCGCGAGGTGCTCGGCCTGCCCGCCGGCTGGGACCCCATGGGCGCCGTCGCCATCGGCCGCCCCGCCGCCCCGCCCCGCGACCGCGCCCCCCGCTCCGCCGCCGACTTCGTCGTCACCCTGTAGGCGGTGCCCGCCCCGACCTCGAACTCGTCGGCCTCGACCGCCTCTGCCTCGGTTCCTCCTGACCCACCTGCTTCAGGACGGCCGACCGGCTACGGTGACCGGCCATGAGATTCCTCATCGTCGGTGGCAGCGGTCTCCTCGGCGGCGAGCTCGTCCGGCGGTGCGCGGCGGACGGGCACGAGGTGGCCGCGACCTACCTGAGCCGGCCGGGGGAGACCGCGGGCGTCGAGTGGTCGCCGCTCGACGTGCGCCGGCGCGAGGACGCCGCCGCGCTGGCCGGCGCGTTCCGGCCGGAGGTGGTCGTCAACGCCGCCTACCGGCAGACGGACTGGGCGGCCACGGCGGCCGGGGCCGCGAACGTGGCCCTCGCGGCCTCGGCAGTGGGCGGGCGCCTGGTCCACGTGTCCAGCGACGCGGTCTTCTCCGGCGCCGCGGTCCACTACGACGAGACCTGCCTCCCCGACCCGATCAGCCCGTACGGCGCGGCCAAGGCCGCCGCGGAGACGGCGGTGGCCGCGGTCGCGCCGGGCGCGGTGATCGCCCGGACATCCCTGATCATCGGCGACGGCGGCTCCCCGCACGAGGCGCTGGTGCACGCACTGGCCACCGGCGGGAAGAGAGGAGTGCTCTTCACCGACGAGGTGCGCTGCCCCGTGCACGTCGCCGACCTCGCCGCGGCGCTCCTCGAACTGGCCGCGTCCGGGCACCACGGCGTCCACCATGTCGCCGGAGCCGACGCGGTGAGCCGGTACGAGCTGGGGCTGCTCATCGCCCGGCGCGACGGACTCGACGCGGACCGGTTGCGCCCGGGCCTGCGGGCGGGCAGCGGCGTGCCCGGCCCGCTGGACGTGCGCCTGGAGTGCGGCACGACCCGGCGGCGGCTCCGGACCAGGCTGCGCGGCGCGCGGGAGTTCCTGCGCTGAGGCCTCCCGGCGCTCCCGGCCTTTTCACTCGCGCCGTCCGCGGGCGCGTTCATCCAGAGCTCGGAGAGCGGAGCCGCGGTGGTCGGTCCCGTAGGACAGCGCATGCTCACCGAGGCGCATGACCGCACCCGCGGCGAAAAGAGCCGCAGAAACCCCGGCCCCTCCTGATTCAGGCTGAATCAGGAGGGGCCAGCACCGCTCATTTCCCGGACCACTGCCAACTACTCCTGACCTCATCGAGGGTCTTGTAGTCGTCACCGTCGTCGGCGACATCGGCAGTGATCGATACTGAGCTGGAGTGGACACCCGCAGGATGCGCCATCCATGGACCGGTGCAGTACTTGGTCCTAGGGCTGCTACCGATACCGGCGAACCGCGCGTTGAGAGTAGTGGTACAGGTGCCGTACTTCCAAGCACCAGTAGCACTGTCACGCCAGCCGATGTTGAGGTGGAGCTTTTTCAGGCTCATACCGGCAGATTTGCGCAGGAGCCCTGCCGGGCAGGTGGCGCTGACGGATCGGGGAAGGCCCACGCTCAACGTGCAGTTGGAGGGCCAGTCGAGTTGGAATTCGCCGCGAGCGCGAATGGCGTTACCGTTCGGCACCCACTCAAGGCAGGTACGGAGACGGGCCCGGGCCCAACCATTCGTGGTCTGCCACACCTTTTCGTTCGTGTAGTCCGTACATACCTTGGACGTAACATCGGCGACAGCTTGCCCCGGGGCGGCCGATACGACACCTGCCGTCAGAAGAGCGCCGAGAAGACCGACGGCTGAAGCGGACGACAGCCAACGATTGCGATCCATGATGACCCCTGAGGTCTCCCACGTGCTACGGACATGACTTACACCCCGGAATTTCCACCACACGTGAATCCGGAAGCCCGTTCGCGAACCCCCATTCTGTCGGCAGAAAATATCTGAATGCTTTCAGTCACTTTTCATGACCACCCATAAAGAATGGTCATACCGTGGCCGCAGACACATTAGAGCACGGATTTTCCATGATCACAATATGGGGCAAAGAATGACAGAAGGCGGACCGTCTCATGACAGCCCTTCGCGCAGGCATTTCACAAATGACAGTAAGTTCGATCGCGCCGGCCTTCATTAACCGCACATCGAGGTCAAAAATGCGGGCCTTTATTGGCTTTTATTCCGATTCATGGCGAATAGGATTGATTATGGCGCGGTGTTCCTCAATCCGCATCGTCCTCCCCCGGCCGGCCGTCCCGAGCCAGAGGCATCGCGCAGAGGAGGGAACCGCCATGCCGAACCGCCGGGACCCCGGAACGGAGGCGGACGCCCGGCGGCCCGCGCTCACGCACCGGAAGGGCCGCACACCCGGCCGCAACGAACCCACCCAGACCCTGAACCGATCGGCCACCTCGGGGCAGGCCGCTCCCACCCCGGCACCGACGGCCATCAGCACCCCGGCACCGACGGCCGTCAGCCGCGCAGGGGCCTGTGCGTCCGGGAGGCGCCGACCACCCGGTCCGCGACCGCCACCCGGGCGCCGAACCGGCCGGTCAGCTCCTCCCGGACGAGGCGCCGGGTCTCGGCGAGCGTACGGCCCCGCATGTCGAACCCGGGCAGGTCCGGGGAGGTCGCCCGCCAGTCGCGGCGCGCCTGCCGGTAGTCGACGCGGACGCTCCGCCGGTCCCGTACGGCCTGCGCGGCCGCGGCCCGCCGGGCCGCCTCCTCCGCCCCGACCGGCGAGCCGCCGCCGGCCGCGTCCCACGCCTCACGCTCTCGCATCACACCGCCATCATGCCCGGTATGCACACGTTTGTCTCCTATCTCCGGAGACCTGGCCGGAGCGGTTCCATTTCCGGCCCGCGCACGGTGCTCGACCGGCCCGCCCATGGCCGCCCGCCGCCGATCTGCGAAGATCATACTCATGATCATGCGGTACCCGGCTCCGTTGCGTCCCGGCGACCGCGTCGGCGTCACCTCCCCCTCCAGCGGGGTCGGCGAAGGGATGCGCGACCGCCTCCGCGTCGCGATCCGCACGGTGGAGGCGCACGGATACGAGGTGGTCGTCGGCGACTGCATGGACGGCGGCGGGCACGTCAGCGCCCCGGCGACCGAGCGGGCCCGCGAGCTGACGGAGATGCTCACCGATCCCCGCATCCGGGCCGTCGTGCCGCCCTGGGGAGGGGAGACCGCGATCGACCTGCTGCCGCTGCTCGACTGGGACGCGCTGCGCGAGGCCGATCCGACGTGGATGGTGGGCTTCTCCGACATGTCGACGGTCATCACGCCGCTGACGCTGCTGACCGGAGTGGCCACCGTGCACGGCGGCAACCTGATGGACACGCCGTACCGCGCGCCGGAAGGGCTGCTCACCTGGCTGGACATCACCGCGATGGAGCCGGGCACGGCGTTCACCCAGACGTCTCCGGGCCGCCACCGGGCGCGGGGCTGGGACGACTACGCGGCCTTTCCGGAGGTGGACGAGTTCACGCTCGACACCCCGGGACGGTGGAAACGGCTGGACGGCGACGGGGACGTGGCCGTCGAGGGCAGGCTGATCGGAGGCTGCGTCGAGACCCTGTGCCACCTAGCCGGGACGCCCTACGCCGACACGGCGTCCTTCGCCCGGACGGCGGCTCCGGAAGGGCTGATCGTCTATCTGGAGGTGGCTGGGTACGACGCGGCCTTCGTCTGCCGCGCCCTCCACGGCATGCGGCTGGCCGGGTTCTTCGCGGGGGCGAACGCGGTGCTCGTCGGCCGCACCCGGGCGCCGGACCTCGGCTCGCTGACCCAGCACGAAGCAGTGCTGGACGCCCTGGGCGGCCTCGGTGCGCCGATCGTCGCCGACGTCGAGTGCGGCCACGTGCCGCCGTACATGCCCCTCGTCAACGGCGCCCGCGGCCGGCTGCTGTGCACCGGAGACCGCAACGAGCTGACGCAGACCCTGGACTGATCTCTCTCCCCGGCCACGGGCGGAGACGACCGCGTTTCCGCGCTTCAACCGGCCTCGTCATCGGTCGGCGGACGGGCCCTCCCATGCCCGGGACCCGTCCCGGACGACCTGGTCGACGATCACCACCTGAGGGTCGAGCCATCCTTCAAGGGTCTGCCGTACCAGTCGCCCGGCATCGGTGAGCGTGTGGCTCCGCACGTCGAGCTCCGGCAGATCCGGCGAGATCGCACGCCATCCCTGACGCAGACGCCGGTACTCGACATGGACACTCCGCCGACCTCGCACGATCTCCACCGGCACGGCGTGCCTGAAGATCTTCTCCGTGTCCTCCCAGGAGAGACCGTCCTCATCACCCCACAGCTCATGCTCCCCAGCCACAGGAGCACCTTGACACGAGGACGGGCCCGGCGGCGGTCAGTTCTCGGAGAGGTCCTCATGGAGGCGGCCGTCGCCGTCGACGACGATCCCGGCCTGCGGGCCGCCTTCACTCGCACCGCCCATGGGCGCGTTCGCCCAGAGCACGGAGATCGGGGCGGCGATGATGCGGTCCCCATAGGACAGCACGTGCTCGCCGAGGTGCATGACCACACCCGCGACGAACCGGTCGCCGAGTTTCTCCCTAAACCAGGCGAGATGGCGGCCGTCCGCCGATGAGGGAGAAGCCGAGGCCTTGACCTCCACGGCGAGGATCCGACCGTCCGGCGTCTCGCAGATGAAGTCGATCTCACGACCGTCCCGGTCACGGTAGTGTTGAACTCCTCCCCGGCCCTGACGGCCGGAGATTCTCCCGTCACGTCGCGGTCAAGCGGCGTGCGGGGGTTGACGCTTCGCAGACCGGGTAACCCCTGAGTCTCCACGTCCTGCCACCACAGTTCCTGCGGCGGTTTCGATATTGATCGCGGCGTTGGTGTCGGCGTGACCGGTCCACCCGCATGCGTGGTTGGTGCAGGAGAACCTGATCCCGTCGCGGGCGGCCGGGTCGCGGTGACGGCATCGGTGGCAGGTCTGCGACGTGCCCGCCACCGGGACTTTCACCACCCGGCCGCCGCGATCAGCGGTCTTGTACTCCAGCATGGTGACGGTTCGGCCCCAGGCTTCGCCGCTGATCGCCTGGTTCAGCCCGGCTTTCTGCGCGACGTTGCGGCCGGGCTGCTCGGCGGTGCCGCGTGCTGAGCGGATCATGTTGGTGATCTGCAGGTCTTCCACGCCGATCTCGCTGAACGCTTCGGCGAGTTCGGTGCTGGTCTGGTGCTGCCAGCAGGCGGTCCGGCGCTTGGCTGTCGCGCGGAGCCTGCCGATCTGGCGGTAGGTGCGGGCTTGCCGGTTGGAGATCGGCCGGCCCTTGCGATGGGTGGCCCGCTGCCGGGCGGCCTTCTTCTCCAACCGGCGCAGCCGTTCCTTCTCCCCCTCGCTCAGCCACGGCCCGTGTTCGCGGGTGGTGCCGTCCGACAGGGCCAGGGCGACGTTGATGCCCCGATCGATACCGATCCTGCCACCCGGATGCGGTGGCGGGATCACGGCTGGGGTTTCGGTACGGAAGACGATCTGCCAGCCGTAGGCGTCCTTGACCAGCCGGGCCCCGGTGATCCGCCCGGCCGGCCCGCCTCGGGTGACGCCGGGCAGGTCTTTGGTCCACCGGAACCGGACCCGGCCGACTTTGGGCAGGTTGACCGCTGCCCACCGCCGGTTGATCCTCCCGATGTGCAGGTCACGGGCTTGGGGGACATCCACCGCCATCCGGGAGCGCCGGGACTTGAACGTCGGGCGCATCGCCGGATGGTCGGGGTTGAAGAAGTTCGCCCATGCTTGCCGGTAGGTCTTCAGCACCGCCTGGGCGGCCTGGGCGGGAAGCTTGGCCATCCAGTCGATCTGGTGGCGGGCGGCCCGGATCGCCTCGTCGCACGCTTTCAGCGGGGCCAGGCGGCCCTGGTGGAAGGTGGTGTACTCGTGCAGCAGGTTCCATAGCGCGCGAGCGGTGTGCGCCTGGCCGTCCAGCAGCGCGCTTTGCGCGGCGGTCAGGTCGAGACGCGCCACGTGTGCCCGGGCCCGCTTCTCCTGTTTCACCCGCTGATCGTATCGTTTGGTTTATGTCACCGCGGTGGGAACCGAATCCCGAGGTCCGCGCCGGTCGCCATGTCGTCTACGACCTTCATGCTCATTTGGTGTTTGTCACGAAATGCCGGGGTGGGGTGTTCACCGACGCGCTGACCCGCTGCGAGGAGATCATGCGGGAGGTGTGCACGGACTTCGAGACCGAACTGCGCGAGTTCAACGGCGGACACGACCATGTCCACCTGCTCATCCACTACCCGCCCAAAGTGGCCCTCTCGAAACTGGTCAACAGCCTCAAAGGCGTCTCGGCGCGCCTGCTCCGCAAGGAATACACCTCCCACGTCCACCAGTATCTGTGGGGCGGGCATTTCTGGTCAGGCTCCTACTTCGCCGGGTCGGTGGGTGGAGCGCCGCTGACGGTCCTGCGCCAGTACATCGAGCAGCAGCAGCGACCACTGTGAGCAAGGCGGACGCCGGTTCGCCTGGCGGTGAATCGGTTATTCCTGTCCCGCTACGCGGGACGGTCGGCTTCACCTCCGGCCTGAGGGCCGGAGCACTGCCGACGAACCCGGTAGATCTCGAAAGCGTCCCCCATGAGGCTCCGCAGCTTCATCAGTTCGGTGAAGACGAACGTCTCCACCAGGCCCCCGGCGCGCGGTGGCCCGGCTCACGCAGCGCGCCGGGCGTGACCCGAAGGAGGTGCGCGGCCAGTCCGGTGTCGGTGAGGAAGACCTTCGGCGTCTTGGTCAGACGCGAGGTCATGTTCGTGGACCAGGCCGGGACCAGAGAGACGAGGAAGACGGTCTCGAAGTAGGACGTGTAGGTCCGGACCGTGTCGCCGGTCACGCCCAGCGAGCGTGCGATGTCCGCCTGCAGGAAGGTGCTGCCGGAGCGCGCCGCGATCAGGCCGAGGAGCCTCGGCAGAGCACTCGCGTGATGGACCTCCGCGAACTCGCCGATGTCGCGGGCCACGATGGTCTTCACGTAGCCGGTATACCAGCGGTGGCGCGAGGTCTCCGTCGAGACTCTCAGCGCTTCGGGGAAGCCGCCCCTGCAGAGGACGTCGAGGTAGTCGTCCCGCCGCCACTCCGACCGCTCACCGACCACTTCGGCGGGCGCACGGAACACCCTCCGGATGAAGTCGCAGCCCCCTCCGGTCCGTTCGCTCATGCTGAACGGCCACAGGTCGATGAAGACCGCCCTTCCGGCCAAGGACTCGGAGAGAGTGGGCACGGTCAGGAAACGCGTGGACCCCGAGAGCACGAACTGTCCGGGTGCGCGGTCACGGTCGACCTCCCGCTTGATGGCCAAGATCAGCTCGTCTCCGCCCCGCTGGACCTCGTCAATGATCAGAGGCCGGCTTCCGGCACGGGCGTACGTTGTGGGGTCGGCCTTCGCGGCACGGAGCTGCTCGACCTCGTCGAGCGAACGGTAGGTCCCGCCGAACTCCTGCTGGAACAGTTCGAGGAGCGTCGTCTTCCCGGCCTGCCGGGGACCGTTGACCACCACCACACGGAAGTCCGAAACCGATTCGCGGAGTTGCTCGGACGCCGCCCTGGGAATCAGTTCGTCCACGCCCGCTCCTCGGCATTCGGAATCTGCCGACCCTGTCAGTCGGAATCTGCCGAGCACCTCAGTCGAGATCTGCCGGGTCACTCGTTCGGGATCCGCCGGGCGTTCCATCCGAGAAACACCGAAGGCCGGTCGCCGTACCGGCGGCCGGCCTTGCCGTGGACTCCGTACGGTTCGACCACGTGCCGGGGCTCCCCGAAGGCCGGTCCCCGGGCGCGGGAACCGGCCGGGCCGGGGAGGTCAGGCCTTGCGGCAGGTGGGGTGGCAGAGGCGGCGGGCCAGGGCGGACAGGAAGACGTCGATGATCTCGCCGGGCTCCCGCGCGACGTGCAGCGAGCCGTTGGTGACCGAGGCGACCTGCTCCAGGGTGGCGCGGTCGAGGTCGTCGCCGAAGGCCAGCACGACGATCTGGACGGGGTACTGCGGGTCCCACTCCTCGCGGAGGGCGGTGACCAGCTCGCTCCCGGAGACGCCCTTGGCGTCGTCCTTGCCGGCGGTGATGACCAGGAGGGTGTTGTTCATCCCCTCGTCGTAGGACTCGGTCAGCTCGCGGAATCCGGCCAGGATCGAGTCGTTCAGGGAGCTGTCGCGCCGGGGGTCGGCGCGCATGGTCCGGGTCAGCTCCTCCAGCGCGCCGCGCCGGACGACCTTCCCGTCCTCGGCCTCGGTGATCGGGCCGAGCCCCACCCGCTCGCGGTGGTCGCCGGACGAGCCCTTGGCGTCGGAGAACTCCCACATGCCCATGTGGGTGGAGTTGGGGAACAGCTGCAGGCCCAGCCGGGCCGCGTCGAGGGCGACGTTCAGCTTGGTCCGGCCCTTCTCCCCCTTGATCGGCTCGGCCATGTGCCGGGAGGCGTCGGCCAGGACCAGGATGTTGGTCGGCGGGGCCAGCCTGCTCCACGCCTCCAGCGCCTCGTCGATCGTCGCGGGCAGGATGCTCGCGCGGGCGCTGGGCGCCTCGGTGGGGATCTCGGGTCCGGGCGAGTAGGGGCCCTGGACGCCGTCCGCCGAGCGGAAGCCCGCCCGCCGTACCGCGTCCTGGATCTCCGGGGAGCGGAGCCAGGAGGCGAAGGCCCGCGACCCGCTCGCCTTGGCCGGGTCGGCGGCGGTGACCACGTAGGGGTAGTCGAGGTTGACGGTCCCCTCCCGGGGGTGGAGCGCGACCACCGGGTCGGCCGAGGGCCTCCGGTTGTACTCCCAGACCGACTGCTCGGGGACGATCACCACCGGCCGCTTCCAGAAGGAGCGCTCGCCGAGCGCGTCCAGCATGCTCCGGTAGTCCGGGGCGGCTCCGGCCTGGGCCCAGCGGACGAACGCGGTGAGCTTCTGGTCGGCCTCGGTCCCGTTGCCCACCAGGTCGCGGGCGGCGGCCACGGTGGCGATGCCCGCCCCGGCGAGCGACGGGTCGGGGACCCGGACCACGTCCGGCTCCTTGTCGGTCGGCTGGACGCGGCCCCGGGTGGTCGCGGGGAAGACCATCTCCCAGCTCATCTCGGTCCTGCCGACCGTGAACCGCTCGGACAGGGAGGTGCGGGTGGCGAAGACCAGCGGGGAGGTGGCCATCACGGTCTCGGTGCCCGCCATGTCGGCCGCGCCCTGTTTGCGGGCCAGCCGGATCCAGGCGGAGGAGTCGGCGATCCAGCCGTCCGGGCGGGTCTCGAGCACCCCTGCGGTGTCCCCGATCACGGTCCGCAGCACGGTCGCCGGGGGCTGCTCGCTGACCTCCACGAGCACGCACCGCCCGTCGACCTGCTCCTTGCGGGCGTTGAACCGCCCGGCCGCCTCCATCACGGTGGGCGCGATGTCCACCGCGGCCGCGACCTCCACCAGGACCGGGTCACCGGAACACGTTCCACCGAACCGGTCCGCGATCAGCACCATGCTCCCGGCCGCGGCGACAGCCAGGGCGACCGCGACGAGGGCAACACGTGTCAGAGCCTGGCGTTGGCGCCGTTCAGCACCGACGGCGACGCGGTGTCGGCCGGGAGAGGGCACGCTGATACCTCACGATCTCAGGGGGGTGACAATTCTCGCAACACCCCCCTTACAGAGCGCAAGTCAACAGAGAACTTGTTATAGACGCTCCAACGGCACGAACTTACGCACGCTCTGACAAACACCATCACTGGCGGCCGCCGCGGCCATCCGCTCCGCGTCCGGCACGCCGTAGGAGGTGGTCCGCTGCCGCACGGGCCGCCCGGTCGGGGCGACCATGGCCGCGATCTCGGTGATCGTCTTGAACGAGCCGTTCTCCGACCCGGCCATCCGGCTGATCGTCTCCTCCATCAGCGTGCCGCCCAGGTCGTTGACCCCGCCGGAGAGCACCTGGCGGCACAGGTCGTCGCGGAGCTTCACCCAGGAGCACTGGATGTTGCCGATCGCGCCGTGCAGCATGATCCGGGCCAGCGCGTGCACGGCCCGGTTCTCCCGCGCGGTCGGGCCGGGGCGGGCGATCCCCGCCAGGTAGATGGGCGCGCTGTGGTGGACGAACGGCAGCAGCACGAACTCGGAGAACCCGCCGGTCTCCTCCTGGATGCGTCGGATCAGGCGCAGGTGCGCCACCCAGTGGGCGTGGGTGTCCACGTGGCCGTACATCATCGTGGCGGTCGTCGGGATGCCGAGCCGGTGGGCGGTGGTGACGACCTCGATCCACTCGGCGGCGGGCAGCTTGCCCTTGGTCAGCACCCAGCGCACGTCGTCGTCGAGGATCTCCGCGGCGGTGCCGGGCAGCGAGTCGACGCCCGCCTCCCTCGCCGCGGCCAGCCAGTCCTCGATCGACATGTTCGTCCGGCTGGCGCCGTTGACGACCTCCATCGGGGAGAACGCGTGGACGTGCATCTGCGGCACGCGGGCCTTGACCGCCCGGGCGATGTCGAAATAGGCGGTGCCGGGCAGGTCGGGGTGGATGCCGCCCTGCATGCAGACCTCGGTCGCCCCGGCCAGCCAGCCCTCCTCCGCACGGTCGGCGACCTGGTCCAGGGAGAGCGTGTAGGCGTCGGCGTCGGTGCGGCGCTGCGCGAAGGCGCAGAACCGGCAGCCGGTGTAGCAGACGTTGGTGAAGTTGATGTTCCGGTTGACCACGTAGGTGACGTCGTCCCCGACCGCCTCGCGGCGCAGGCCGTCGGCGATCCGGCACAGCTCGTCCAGGGCGGCGTCGTCGGCCCCGGAGCCGTCCGGGCCGCCGGCCAGGCCGAGCAGGGTCAGCGCCTCGGCCTCGGTCAGGTGCGCCGGGTCGGACTCCGCCCGGCGCAGCGCCTGCCGCACGTCACCGGAGACCGGCGCGGCCGCCGCGGCGGGCAGGCGCTCCCGCAGCGCCTCCCAGTCCCCGTAGACGTGGTCGAAGTCGGCGCGGCGGTCGCCGGTGCGCCCCTCGGTGTCGACGGCGGTGTGCAGGTCGGTCCGGCCGAGCGAGGCGAACCCGCCGTCGGGCTCCTGCCAGGGGCGGCCGGTGATCTCGGCGTCCTCACGCGCCAGCCCGGTCCGCGGGTCGGCGAGCGCGGCGACGTGGGCGGCCAGCCGGGGGTCGAGCCAGGGCTCCCCGGCCAGCACGTACTCCGGGTAGATCGTCAGCCGCTCCCGGAGGGTGAACCCGGAGGCGGCGGTGCGCGCGGCCAGCTCGTCGATCTGCGGCCAGGGGCGCTCGGGGTTGACGTGGTCGGGCGTGAGCGGGGAGACGCCGCCCCAGTCGTCGATCCCGGCCCGGATCATCAGGTCGTACTCGGCGTCCACCAGGTTCGGCGGGGCCTGCAGGCGGATCTTCGGCCCCAGGACCAGCCGGGCCACCGCGATCGTGGCGGCCAGCTCCTGCAGGTCGGCGTCGGGCATGCCGCGCATCGCCGTGTCCGGCTTGGCGCGGAAGTTCTGGACGATGACCTCCTGCAGCCCGCCGTACTCGCGGGCCACCTTCCGCAGCGCGAACAGCGCGTCGGCCCGCTCCTCGACGGTCTCGCCGATGCCGATCAGGATGCCGCTGGTGAAGGGCACGTTGGAGCGCCCGGCGTCCTGGAGCACCCGCAGCCGCACGGCGGGGTCCTTGTCGGGGGAGCCGTGGTGCGGCTGCCCCTTCTCCTCGAACAGCCGGCGCGAGGTGGTCTCCAGCATCATGCCCATCGAGGGGGCGACCGGCTTGAGCCGCTGCAGGTCGCGCCAGGTCATGACGCCGGGGTTGAGGTGCGGGAGCAGCCCGGTCTCCTCCAGCACCCGGATCGCCATGGCCCGCACGTAGGAGAGGGTGTCGTCGTAGCCGTGCGCGTCCAGCCACTCGCGGGCCTGGCGCCAGCGGTCCTCCGGCCGGTCGCCGAGTGTGAACAGTGCCTCCTTGCAGCCCATGGCCGCGCCCTGCCGGGCGATCTCGAGGACCTCGTCGGGGCCGAGGAAGGCGGACTCGAGCTTGTGCGGGGCGGTGGCGAACGTGCAGTACCCGCACCGGTCCCGGCACAGGCGGGTGAGCGGGATGAAGACCTTGCGGCTGTAGGTGACGACCCCGGGCCGTCCGGCGGCCTCCAGACCGGCGTCCCTGACCCGCCCGGCGTGGCCGAGCAGCGTGTCGAGGTCGGCGCCCCGGGCGTGCAGCAGGACGGTGGCTTCGGACGGGTCGAGAGCTTTGCCGTCACGCGCCCGGGCCAGGGCCCGGCGCATCGCGGCGTCGGTGGGATTGGCGCTCATGCAGGCACATTACGGCGCGTCCGGCACCGGAACGGCCCCGGGGCCGCCTCCCGTCCGATCAACGGGCCGCCCACTCTTCAGGAATGCTAAACACATCCATCAAGGACATCTAGATAGACGTAAATGCTTGCGCGTGCATAGATTAGAGGCGTCCCACCGGACCCCATCCCCAGGAGCGGAAAATGATCGCCTTCCTCGTCTTCTTCGTCGCCGTCGCCGTCCTCGCCCCGCTGATCGGCGCCGACACGCGCGACGGCCGCGACTGGATATCCGCCGAGCCCGAGCCCTACGGCCTCGGAGCCGACGGTTTCAGAACGAGCGGTAGTCCCGTGCCGGCCGCCGCGACCCGCGAGCGGGCGGCCGCGCACCACCCAGCCGCAGTAATCGGCTGACCCGGTACCGGTGCCCCCGGTAGGGGGCCAGCAGCCGGAGCATCCCCGCGTCGTCGACCCGCTCGCCCGCCAGGGACCAGCCCACCAGCGACGGCAGGTGGTAGTCGCCGACCGAGACCGCGTCGGGGTCGCCGTGGGAGCGCTGGCGCACCTCGGCCGAGGTCCACACCCCGATCCCGGGCAGCGCCCGCAGCAGCCGGTCGGCCGCGGCGCTGCCCTCCGCCGCCTCCAGCTTCGCCGCGTGCCGGGCCGCGTTCGCGACGGTCCGGGCCCGTACGGCCTCCGCCCCCGCCCGGTGCCAGTCCCACGACGGGATCGACCACCACACCTCGGGCTCGGGGAAGACCCGCATGCCCTCCGGGGCGGGGCCCGGCGCGGGCTCGCCGTACCGGGTCAGCAGCCACCGCCACGCCCGCCGCGCCTCGGCCAGCACGACCTTCTGCTCGAGCACGGCCGGCACCAGGGCCTCCAGCACCCTGAAGGTCCTTCCGACCCGCAGGCCTGGGTGGCGCCTGGCGGCCTCGCGGAGCACGGCGTGCCCGGGCGTGAAGCCCGAGGCGTCGTCCCCCGCGCCGAGCAGCGCCGGCAGCGTCTCCAGCAGCCAGTCCGCGCCCGGTCCCCAGGCCGTGCCCACGGCCGAACCGCCGCCCCCGGCGATCCGGAGCGTGCCGGGACCGTCAGGGGTGCGGCAGGTCCGCCAGACCGCCCCGTCGGGCGTCCGGCGCCAGGCGGGGTCGGCGGCGCCGCGCCGGTGCGGGCGCAGCACGAGCTCCAGGTCGAGCGGACCCTCCCAGCTCCAGCACCGCTCCCGCACCGGCGCCCGCTAGACGTCGCTGGAGAAGCGGACCGCGCACTCGGGCAGCACGACGCCCGGCCAGACACGGCTGCCGGCCAGCAGCTCGTTGCCGGAGCCCACCACCGCCCCGTCTCCGATCACCACGTCGCGCAGGACCGAGCGGGAGGAGACCCGGGCGCCGATGCCGACCACCGAGTCGACCACCTCGGCCCCGGCGTGGACCACGCAGTCGTCGCCGAGCACGCTCCCGCTGACCCGCGCCCCGGCCTCCACGACCGCGCGGGCGCCCACCACCGACCCGTCGGCGACCACGGCCTCGGGAGAGATCATGGCGCCGGGCAGCGCGAGGAAGTCGCCGGGCGGGCCGGGCAGCGCGGGCGAGGCCAGCCGGCCGAGCACCAGGTCGCGGGAGCCCTTGACGAAGGCCGCCGGGGTGCCCACGTCCAGCCAGTAGGACGCCTCCGCGTAGCCGAGCACCGGCGCCCCGGCCTCGATCAGCCCGGGGAAGGTCTCGCGCTCGACCGAGACGATCCGGCCCTCGGGGATGCCGTTGATCACCGAGCGGGTGAAGACGTAGCAGCCGGCGTTGATGCGGTTCGTGACCGGGTCGGGCGTCTTCTCCAGGAAGGCGGTCACCCGACCCTCGCCGTCGGTCGGCACGCAGCCGAAGCGGGAGGGGTCCTCGACCTCGGTCAGGTGCAGCGTGACCGCGGCCCGGCGGGCCGTGTGCAGGGCGACCTGGGCGCCGATGTCGTGACCGGAGAGGATGTCGCCGTTGAGCACCAGCACGGGCGCGTCCGGGTCGCAGGTCAGCGCCGCGGCCGCGTTCCGGATCGCGCCGCCGGTGCCGAGCGGGGTCTCCTCCGTCATGTACTCGATCTCCAGCCCGAAGGCCGAGCCGTCCCCGAACGCCTCCGAGAACATCTCCGCCCGGTAGGACGTCGCGAACACGATGCGCCGGACGCCGAACGAGCGGGCTCTGGCGAGCTGGTGGGCGAGGAAGGGCACGCCCGCCGTCGGCAGCAGCGGCTTGGGGGTGCCGAGCGTCAGCGGACGCAGCCGCGTCCCCTGACCTCCGACCAGGAGAATCGCCTCAAGATCCGACAAAAGGGTCTCCGTCATCTAGAGAGGTTAGCCCACTATTCGACAGCGTGTTGATACGGCGGGAACGCGCCCCGGCCAAGTTGCCCAGGCGGGCTCCCCGGCCCCGGACCGCGCCGGCGGCGGTCCTCCGCCGACGCTCCCGCGGCGGCTCCGGGCGTCCGGATCGACGGCGATGCTATCCGTGCCGGACCCCGTACGGACGGTCGCCTCGCCGTCCCCCTCCGGAATCGACCCGCCAAGAAAGCTCTCCCTCGCCGGACCCCGGAACCCGCAGGTCCCTCCTCCCGCCACCATAGCCGCCGGGCCGCTCGGTCCGTGAGGTGAATCACACCGCCTCTCCGCCGGGGCGGCCGCGCTCCGGACCGGCGCCGCCGTCTCCGGGAGCGGCCCCTCCCTCCCCCGCGGCCTCCCCCGCGGCCTCCCCCGGGCCGGATCCGCCCCGCCCGGGTACGGCCCGGCGCCGCGCCGCCAGCCCGGCGGCCCCCGCGCAGACCAGGTCCCCCAGGACGATCACGATCCGGGAGCAGAGCGCCGCGGTGATGGCCGAGCCCCGGTCCAGCACCGGCGCCAGCACGGCGACCATCGCGACCTCGCGCACCCCGGCCCCGGCCGGGACCACGAACGTCATGATCCCCAGGCACCAGGAGAGCGCGAACGCCCCGATGGAGAAGACCGCCACCGACGGCCCGGAGGGGCCCAGCTCGTACAGGACCGCGGCCAGGTGCAGGCCGTACGCGCTCCAGCCGAGCACCGCCCAGCCCAGGGCGGTGAGCATGCCCCGCCGGGTGAGCGGGCGCTCCAGCGGCAGCCGCCCGAGCCTGCGCAGCCCGAAGCCGATCACCGCGTTGACCACCCGGGGCTCGAACGCCACCGCCAGCACCGGCACCAGCAGGAACACCCACGCGTACGGCGCGGCGGACCCCGGCAGGGCGGCCAGCAGCGTCACCGCCGAGACCAGCAAGCCGCTGCCGAGCTGGACCGGCATGGTCAGGAAGAACGCCGCCGCGCTCCGCGTCCTCGGCACGCCCAGCGCGCGGCCCATCTCCATCTGGGCGAGCACCGGCCAGACGGAGCCGGGGATGTACTTGCCGAGCTGGCCGACGAAGAAGACCTTCGCCGCGGGACGGAGCGGGAGCGGCGAGCCGAGGTCGGCCAGCAGCGCCCGCCACGTCATCATCCCGCCGCCCAGCGCCGCGACCACCGCGACCAGCGAGAGCAGCAGCGCGGGCCACGACAGGAGGGCGAATCCGGCGCGCACCTCGTCCCACTGCGAGGCCACCGCCCACGTGCCGAAGCCCAGCGCCACCACCAGGAAGGCGACCCGGACCAGCTTGCGGAGCGGGGAGGAGCGCGGCGCGCCGGCCCCGCCGGCGGCGGGCTCCTCCGGCGCCGGTCCGGCGGGCACGTCGGCCGAGACCCTGGTCACAGCGGCCGGACCGGCTCGGGCGGCTGCGGCAGGCTCGCCCCCGCCGGGCGGCGGCCGCCCTTGGTCGCCACCCACAGGTAGGTCGGCACCACCGGCAGCAGCGCGCGCAGCACCGCGCGGGGCAGCCGGGCCAGCACGGCCTGGGCCGCCCGGCCGGCCGCGCCGGGGAACAGCTCGGAGCCGGCGAAGGCCGCCGGGGTGGCCAGCACCGGGAAGGTGTAGTCCCAGACCCGCAGGCCGCGGACCATCTTCCGCAGGCCGCGCCGGGTCCGGTAGCGCTCGTAGTAGCTGTCGGCCCGGCCGGACAGGCGCACGTAGCGGTCGGCGAGCGCGGGCGGCAGGTAGGACAGGAACGGCAGCTTGTAGTGCGGCTCCATCACCCCGAGCCGGTTGCCCAGCCCCAGGTAGAGCACGCCGTCGTCGGCCAGGACCCGGCGCATCTCCGCCATGATCGCGTCGGGGTCGACCACGTGCTCGTAGATGTGGTTGAAGACCAGCACGTCGACCGAGCCGTCGGGGAAGGGCAGCGCGGTGCCGTCCGCGCAGACGAACTCGACCCGCTCGCCGAAGCGCGCGGCGGCCTTGCGCAGGCCGGGCACGTCGATGTCCACGCCGAAGGTCCGGGCGGCGCCCGCGTTCGCCAGCTCGTCGGCGATGAACCCGGCCGAGCAGCCGATGTCGGCGACCGTCAGCCCCTCCAGGACGTCCTTGTCGCGCCCCAGGAAGTGGCCGAGCACGGCCACGATCTTCGCGGCCTTCCGGCGGCGCTTCTCCTCGTCCAGCATCGCCGCCTGGAACTCGGAGTACTCCAGCTGCGCCTGCCGTCCGGCATCCGCCCTGCCCGCCATCATCCGCTCCACTTTTCCCGTCCGCCTACGTGCGCGCGGCGCGTCCGCCCCGGGGACCGCCCGGGGCGCGCCCGGGAAACCGCCCGGGATCCGCCCGGGTCCGCGCCCGGGTCTCCTCCCGGACGCGGCCGCCTGGACGCGCGCGGTGCCCCAGGCTACCGGCGCGGCGCGACCCTACCGCCGGGTAACCCCCACGTCGTACTCTGTGCCAATGCTCAGCCGTCTGCTCAACCGCCTGCGGGCGAGCCGCCTGCTCCGGGTCCTGCTGGCCCTGCTCGCCCTGGCCTTCGTCGGCTACGGCCTGGCCAGGAACTGGGAGGGGACCGTCTCCGCGCTCGCCGAGCTGTCGTGGTGGTCGGTCGCCGGGGCGGTCGCCGCGGTGATGGCCGGGGCCGGCTGCATGATGGTCGCCTGGCAGCGGGTGATCGCCGGGCTCGGCTCGCCGCTGCCGCTCCGGGTGGCCGCCCGGGTGCTCTACGTCGGCCAGCTCGGCAAGTACGTCCCCGGCTCGGTCTGGGCCTACGCCGCGATGATGGAGCTGGGCCGCGACCACGGCTGCCCGCCCCGGCGCACCTTCAGCGGCACCTCCATCGCCCTGGTGATCTCCCTCGGCTGCGCGGTCGGCCTGGCCGCCGCCACCCTGCCGTTCACCGCGGGCGACGTCGCCGGGCGCATGTGGTACCTCGCCCTGATCATCCCGGTGATCATCGTCTGCCTGCACCCGAAGGTGCTCGCCTGGGGCCTGAACCTCGTGCTCCGCCTCGCCCGCCGGGACGTCGTCGACCAGGTCCTGCCCGGCCGCGCCCTGGTCTCCTGCGTCGCCTGGACGCTGGCCGGCTGGCTGCTGTACGGCCTGCACACCTGGCTGGTCATGGGCGACCTGACGGGCGACTTCTCGCTCTACCTGGCCGGCGCCGGGGCCTACGCCTTCGCCTGGGCCACCGGCCTGCTCGCCGCGTTCGTCCCGGCGGGCGTGGGCGTGCGCGAGGGCGCGATGGTGCTGGTGCTCACCGCGCCGCTCGCCGCGGCCGGCGGGCTCGGCGCCGAGGCCGCCACCGGCGCCGCCCTCGTCGTCGCCGTCGTCTCCCGCCTGGCCTTCACCGCGTGCGACGTGGCCTGGGCCGGGATCGGCTGGCTGATCGGCCGCGGGGTTCAGCCCCCGGCGGCGGGCACCGCCGGCCCCTCGGCGGAGGACGCCCCCGAGACCAGCGCCTCGACGTACGCCGCCCAGTAGGGCCCGGGGTCGACGGGCCTCACCCCGGCGCGCAGCCGCTCCGGCTCGCCCGGCGCGTAGAACCGGGTGAGGACCTCGCGGAGCGACTCCACCGAGCCCGGCTCGGCCAGCAGCCCGTCCACCCCGTCGGTGACGTGGTCGCCGAGCGTGCCCACCCGGGTGGCGATCACCGGCACGCCCTGCTCGTGGCCGAGCCAGACCTGCTGGCTGGCCGTGCCGCTGCGGTACGGCAGGACCAGCGCGTCCACGTCCTCGAACAGGCCGGGCACGTCCTCGGCGGCCACGTAGCCCGGGCGCAGCTCCACCCGGTCGCCCAGTCCCAGCTCGGCGACGAGCGCCTCCGTCTCGGCCTGCCCGCCCCAGAACTCGCCCGCCACCCGGAGCGCGACGCCCTCGGGCAGCGCGCGGACCAGCACGTCCAGCCCCTTGTACGGCCGGACCAGCCCGAAGAAGAGCAGCCGCCGGTGCAGGCGCCCCGGCTCGGCCCTGCGCTCCGCCTTCACCGGCAGGTGCGGCGCCATCTGCGCCACCGTCACCGGGACGGGCGCCAGGCCGCGCGCCAGCTCCGCCTGCGCCTGCGAGTGCGCCAGCACCCCGTCCACCCGGCGCAGCAGCGCCCGCATCAGCGGCACGTCGTACGGCTTGCGCTCGTGCGGCAGCACGTTGTGGCAGAGCGCCACCACCTTCGTCCGGCGGCGCAGGCCGTACAGGATGCCCAGGTAGGGCGGGACCTGGACCGGGCTGAGCACGGCCAGGACCACCAGGTCGGCCGAGCGCAGCCGCCGCCCGCAGGCGAGCCAGCCGTCCGGGCGGCGCCAGTCGAGGAGCCGCCGGACGTTCCCGAACGGCTCGCCGTCGGGGCTGTCGGTGGTCTGCTGCCCCGGGTAGAGGAACGACGGATACTGCGCCCTCCACGACTCGATCACCACGTCGTGCCCGGCGGCCGAAAGGCGGTGGGCCAGCTCGGTGGTGTGCGCGGCCCCGCCGCCCTTGTAGGGGTAGGTCGGCCCGACGATCGCGATGCGCACGCCTACTCGCTCCGGGAGCGCACGATCAGGTCCGCCAGCAGCGCCAGCGAACCGATCAGCAGTCCGGTCACGAAGATGATGATGGTGTTGTTGGCCAGGTAGAACGGGGTCTTGACGTTGTCGTAGACCCCCTTCACGATGCCGATGCCGACCAGCCAGATCGCCGGCGGCATGAGCACCTTGAGCGGGTTGAAGTACATCACCATCCGCAGCACCTGCAGGATGTAGCGGTAGGCGTCGGAGACGAAGCCGAACTTCGACTTGCCCGCCCGCTTGCTGTACTCGATCGGCAGATAGTAGACGTCGTGCTGGTTCGACAGGAACGACAGCGTGATCGTCGTGACGCAGGAGAACCCGGGCGGGAGCAGCCGCAGGTACGGCCTGGCCACCGACTTGCGGAAGGCCCGCAGCCCGGAGTTGAGGTCGGGGATCTTCTGCCCGGCCAGCAGCTCGGCGACCTTGCGGATGAACCACTTGGCCGGGACCCGCAGGAACTTGTGCGAGCCCTCCTCGGTGGTGCGCGCGCCCACGACCTGGTCGACGGTGTTGTCCTTCTCCAAGATGGAGACCAGCTCGGGGATGCGCTCGTTCGGGTAGGTCATGTCCGCGTCGGTCCACACGACGATCTCGCCGCGCGCCTCCTGGGTGCCGATCCGGCGTACCGTGCCCGACCCGCCGTTGCGGTGGAAGGCCCGGATCCGCATGTTCGGGAACCGCGGCGCGGCCTCCTGGAGCCGGGCCAGGGTCTCGTCGGTGGAGCAGTCGTCCACGGCCACCAGCTCGTAGGTGTAGCCGCTGCCGTCCATGGCCCGGCAGATGCGCTCGACCTCGTCGATGACGTGGTCCTGCTCGTTGTAGCAGGGCAGGACGATCGTGACGTACGGCGTTGCGTCCACAGCTGGTCCACTCTCGGGGGTCTCGGGCGTGCTCACGACCGGCGAGGATACTCCCTGCCGCCGGAGCCCGGACGCACATCACCCTTCTCGCGGACGGCGGCGCCCCGGCGGCCGGTCTTCCGGGAGGCCTCCCGGACCGGGGAAGGACGCGCCTCCAGCACCGGTTCCGGGCGATCCGGTGGTCAGCCGGCGTCGACGACGTCCACCCCGTCGACACCCGGCATGCCCTCGACCGCCTCGATCACCGCCCGCGCGTCCCGGCGGTCCGCGAGCTTGACGTAGTAGGACTCCTGGAATATCCCGATGGGGAACTTCGTGTCATTCGCCCAGAAGTACTCGAACACCCGCTTGGCGTGCGCGGTGTCCTCGGCGTAGATCCGCCGGGCCTCACGCAGGGCGCTCAACCTGGTCTCGATCGCGTCCTTCTCCGCCTCGGTGACGGGACCCCGTCCGGCGCAGGGGCCCTCCTCGGCCTTCCGCCCGCACAGGGAGACGCGGACGTCCGCCTTCCCGGTCCAGAAACGACCGCCCCAGCTCTGGATGTTGGAGACGCCGGGCATCTTCCTGATCGCGGACGTGAACGGCGCGACGTCGGCCCGCCGGTGGAGCCTGCCCCGGAACGACTCAGGCATGTCATCGGCGCTCATCGCCGAGAGCAGGGTCCTGTTGTCCTTGTTCTCCGCTTTGAACTTCTTCCACGCCTCCAGGCGGGACTCGAATCTCACCTTCCCGACCTGCGGCATCGCCTTCAGCCTCGTCCTGAGCGCGCGCCGCTGCTCCGCCGTGATCGCCCGCTCGCGGCACCTGTCGAACGCGTCACCGTTCCTGCACAGGAAGACGGTGAACTCCGCGCCCTTGGGCCACGGCCCGGCCGGCGGAGGAAGAATCTTCCGGCCGTCGGTCCGGGAACCGTCCGGCAGGGCCGCCTGAGCGGACGCGGAGGACCGGTCCTCGGCCCCGGCCGTACCGGCGGGCGTCACGACGGTGGCGGCGACGGCCGCCGCGGCGAGCAGGGTCCGGAACGTGCGGGCCCGGCGTGCGGAGGGCGGATTTCCGATCTTCACCCGCCGACTATGCCGATCCTCCCTCCACCGGGGCAAGTCCTATTCCCCCGACCGGACGGGGAGCACCCCGAGGACGCCGGGCAGGGGCTTCAGCGCCGCGGCGGCCGCCGGGAGGTCGGCCGGGCCGGAGAAGTCGACGTAAAAGGTCTGGTACGCCCCAGGCCTCCTGCCCCGCAGAGGCGGAGCAGATCAGGTACCGGTCGTGGTCGAGACCGAGATCCGCAGGCCCCGCAACGCACCGACGAGCGCGGCAAGGTGGCGGGGCAGGGCGGAAGCGTCCGGTTCTCCACCCGACGCGTCCTGGTGGACGTCATCGGTCACCGTCACGCTTCCTGCCAGGCCATTTCCACCAGTGGAAATGGTCTTCCTCACACCCGAGAGGCCCGGTCAGCCGGGAGAAGAGTGAACGCTTCCGCCTTGTTGAGCGGCTTGATCGCCCGGAAGTGCCGCTCGTCCAAGGTGAAGATCGTCGACGTGTCATAACGTGCTGCGAGAACGACGTTCATACAGTCGGTCGCTCCCAGTTTCAAATCCGCGTACCTGGCGTTGACAGTGATCACGTCCTCCAGATCCTGCTCATCGCCGGAGATCAGGGTGTAGGCACCCCTGGCGACGTCCGAGAGGAAGCGGTTCGCCGCCACGACACCGAACCTCCTGGTCAACATGTAGTCGACCTCGGCGACCACCATGTGCGTGATCAGCATCGGGCGTTCGAGACCGGCGAGCACGTCGACACAGGCTTGATGCTCAGGAGCGGTGGCATCGGCAACGGCCAGGATCGCTCCCGTGTCCGCGATGATCACTCGCCGAAGCCCTCGAGTTCTTCGTCGGCACGAGAGGCCCACGTGGGATCTCCACTCGCCACGTATCCCACAGAGGGCATGACCATCCTCGGCTGCCGGAGCGGGACGACCTTGGCGATGGGCTCACCCCGCTCGGTGATCGTCAGCGTCTCTCCTCCCTTGACCCGGGCCAGGATCTGGCTGGTCTTGTGGGTGAGATCTCGCACTCCGACCACGTGATCTTCGAACACCGGTTCACTCATGTGGCAACTCTACCCTTCCATGTGGCCACATAGGCGGGAATCCAACTCATCGCAGACCCCGCGTAGCGGGACAGGGTGTTAACCGTCCGACCGGACGGGGAGCACCCCGAGGACGCCGGGCAGGGGGGTCAGCGCCCTGGCGACGGCGGCGACCTCCTCGATCCCGGGCGGGCGGGCGAGTTTCACGTAGAGGCTCTCGTAGGCATGGTCCGGCCGGAGCGGCCTGCCGCTGGTCAGGTCCTTCTTCCCGTAGTGCCGGGCCAGCCTCATGAAGTGGTCGCGGTCCTGCAGGTAGATCGCCTCGGCGCCGGGCAGCTCCCAGAGCCGGGCCACGATCGCGTCCTTCTCCTCCTCGGTCGCGGCTCCCACGACTCCCCTGGGCCGGTTCTCCGTGCACTCCCGCCGCAGCCGCTCGGCCTGCCCGCACAGGGCGACCTCCAGGTCGGCCTTCCCCGCCCAGAAGTCCGGGATCAGCCGGGTCACGCTGTCGACCTCCGGCATCGCCTCCACCTTCGCGGCCACCGCGGCGAAGTCGCCGCCGCGGCGCAGCGTGCCCTGGAGGGAGGGATCGAAGACCGTGCCGGCCGCCGGTTCCCACCCGTCCGTGACGGTGTGCCGGGCCGACAGCTCCCGGCGCACCTCCTCCGGGCTCCGCAGGACGACCCCCGCCAGCTCGGGCATGGCCCGCAGGCGCTCCGCCACCGCCCGGTAGTCGGCCTCCGTGGCCCTCGGCCTGCCCGGGCAGCGGCCTCCGCCCGGGCCGTAGCCCTGGCACAGCATGACCGCGAACTCCAGCTGCTCCGGGAACGCCGCCTCGGGCGGGGGCAGCGGCTCGCGGGAGCGCTCGTACAGGTAACGGCCCCCGAGCCCGGCAGCCCCCAGCACCGCCAGCACCACCGCGCAGGCGGTCAGCACCCGGGCACGCGCCTCCAGCCACTCCCGCAGCGCCCGCAGCCGGGCCTCGGACCACGGCTCCCGGTCCGGGTCCCCGCCGCCGAAGGAAAGCTCGTCATGACCCGACATTCAGCAGACCCCGCCTGACTCCCACCGCCCATGACCGTCCACAGATCATCCCGTCATGCCCGGTGACCGTCCACCGGCGGGAGCCTCGGTTCAGGCGCCCACGCCGGACCGGACGACCGCACCGCCACGGACGATCTCCCGGAGCGCCCTTTCCAGCCGGACGCGGCCGTCCGGCCCTCCGGCGATCGGCCACTCCTCGGGATTGCCCTCGGAGCGGACGGGGGCCACCGACCGGACGCCGGGCAGGGACCTCAGCGCCGCGGCGGCCGCCGGCAGGTCGGCCGGGCCGGAGAAATCGACGTAGAAGGTCTCGTACGCCCTGTCCACCCGGAACAGCGGGTCGCTCGCGGGCAGGTCGGCGTTGTAGTGGCGGAGCAGCCGGACCTGGTGCTCCCGGCCCTCCAGGTAGACCGTCTCCGCTCCGGTCAGCTCCCAGATCCGGTCGAGGATCGCCGCCTTCTCCGCCGCGCCCGCCGAGCCCGTGACCCCGGCGGGCCGGTTCTTCGGGCACGCGTACCGCGACCAGCCGTCCGTGCCGCACAGGTGGACGGCGAAGTCCGCCTTGTCCGCCCAGAAGTCGGTCGGCACCCGGAGCACCCGGTTGACGCCGCGCAGCTCCCGCACCCGGGCGGCCACCGCCTCGAAGTCCCCGCTCCGGCGCAGCACCGCCTCGACCCTGGCGTGGGGGAAGGCGTACTCCGCCTTCCCCGGCTCACCCGCGTCGGTGTGGTAGGCGAGCACTCTGCGGCGGTCCTCCTCCTTGCTCACGTAGACGACCTCGGCCAGCTCGGGCATCACCCGCAGGCGCTCCGCCAGCGCCCGGCCCTCGGCCTCCGTCGTCTCGTGCCGGTCCTCGCAGGCCCACGCCTCCGCGCCCAGGCCGCACAGGTGGACCGCGATCCGCAGCTGCGCGGGGAGCGGTCCGCCGGGCGGGGGCAGCGGCTCGCGGGAGCGCTCGTACAGGTACCGGCCCCCGAACCCGGCCGACCCCAGCACCACCAGCGCCACCGCGCAGGCGGTCAGCACCCGGGCACGCGCCCCCGCCCACTCCTGCAGCGCCCGCAGCCGGGCCTCGGACCACGGCTCCCGGTCCGGGTCCCCGCCGCCGAAAGAAAGCTCCTCATGACCCGACACCCAACAAACTATGCCGAACCGTCCCGCGGGACCGCCAGGCTCTCCTCCCGTCGAGCCGGCCCCGTCCCGCACGGGCCTCCCTGCGGGACTTCCCCGCACGGCGGGCCGCTACCGATCCGACCGGACGCGGCCGACCCAGCCGACGCCCGGCAGGGACTTCAGCGCCCGGGCGGCGGCGGGGAAGGCGGCGGGGTCGGAGAGCTTCACGTAGAAGGTCTCCATCACCGGTTCGATCCGGAACGTCCTGTCCCCGGACGGCGACTCCGGGTAGTAGTGGCGCAGCAGCCGAGCATGGTGCTCCCGGCTCTGCAGGTAGACCTCCTCGGCCTCCGGCAGTTCCCAGATCCGGTCGAGGATCGCCTCCTTCTCCTCCGGGGTGGTGGAGCGCCCGGACCCGCCGGACCGGTTCCCCGCGCAGATGTACCGGAACACCTCCTCCGTCCCGCACATGACGACGGCTAGGTCGGCCGTGCCCGCCCAGAAGTCCGAGGGATCGCGGTCCACCAGGTGCACCTCGGGCATCTCCCTCAGCCGCCGGGCCACCTCGGGGAAGTCGCCGCTCCGGTGGAGCCTGGCGTCGATGGCGTGCTGGAAGCCCACGTGGTCCAGCGGTTCCTCACCCAGGTCCGCGTAGTGGGCCAGTGTCTCGCGGCGGTCCTCCTCCGCGCTCACGTAGCGGGCCTCCGCCACCTCGGGCATTGCCCGCATACGCTCCACGACCGCCCGGATCTCACCCTCCGTCGCCTCCTTCCGGCCCGGGCAGTGCCACGGCTGCCGCTCCGGGCCGCACGGGCGGACCGTGAACCGCAGCTGCGCGGGCACCGCGATGTCAGGCGGAGGCAGCGGCTCGCGGGAGCGCTCGTACAGGTACCGGCCCCCGGCCCCGGCCGCCCCGAGCACCGCCAGCGCCACCGCGCAGGCGGTCAGCGCCCGGACACGCGCCCCCGCCCACTCCCGGCACGCCGCCGACCGCTCCCGCAGCGCCCGCAACCGCGGCTCGAACCACGGCTCCCGGTCCGGGTCCCCGCCGCCGAAGGAAAGCTCCTCATGACCAGACATCCAGGAAACTATGCCGAATCTCCTCCGGCACGGCCACAAGATCGAGATGGTCCTCAGGGGCCCGGGACGGAGGAGAAGGGCCCCAGCGCGTCCCGGGCCACCTCGTCCACGCTCTGGACCCCCGGAAGTCCCCTGACCGCCGCCACGACCGCACGTTCCGACGCCGGGTCCGCGAGCTCGACCCGGTACGACTCCACCGGCGTGGCGGACTCGCCGTCCGGACCCCAGATGTGGGACATCACCCTGCGCGCGTGGGCGGCGTCCTCGAAGTAGACCTCCTCGACCCCGCCCGCGGAACGCAGCGCGGCCACCACCGCGTCCTTCTCCTCCTCCGTCGCGGGTCCCCGGCCGTCGCACAGGACGTCCCGCTCCCCGCACAGGCTGACGGTCAGGTGCGCCCTGCCCCACCAGAAGTCGCGGCCGTAGGCGACCGCGCCGGAGACCCCCGGCAGCTTCTCCACCTCGGCGGGGAACCCGGCGATGTCGGTGTGGCGGCGCAGCTCCCCCTTGAACGACTCCGGAAGGTCCTCAGGGGAGATCGATTCCCGGCGCGGGTCGTCCGGCTCCAGGCTGTCCGCGAAGGCCGCGAACGCCTCCTCCCTGCTCTCGAAGGCGAGCTCCGTCACCTGGGGCAACTCCCGCAGCCGCGCCTCCAGCGCCCTCCTCTCCTCCCGCGTGGCCGCCCGGCCACCGCACTCCTCCCGGTCGAGGCCGCTCCCCTCGCACAGGTACACGCGGAACATCCCGCCCTCGGGCCAGGGAACCACCGGGGGCTGCGACGGCCGCAGGGCCTCGGCACGGGCGAACCAGGCCCCGGCTCCGGCCACTCCGAGCAGCACGGCGGCGACGGCCGCGGCCGTGACGACGGCCCGGCGGACGCCTCGCCCGGACCCGCGTGCCGGAGGTGCGGACGACGACTCTTCGGTCTCCATCCGCCCGACTATGTCGATCTTCGCGATGCCCGGCAAGGCCGCGCTCAGGACGACCGCGCCGGTTCTCCCCCCGGAACCGCCATCCAGACGTCCACCGCGAGCGACCACGTGCCGTCCGGGGCCGAGGTGAGGGAGCGCTCGTCCTGGCGGGTGCGCAACCTCATCACCTGGACGGGCGTGCCGTACGGCGCGAGCTGGCCGGCCTCGGCGGCGAGCAGGACGGGCCTGCGGCCGGCCGCCCGGACCCGGTCCACCAGCCGGGTCACGTCGGAGCGGGCCGCCAGGTCCGTGCCGGGCGCGACCGCGACCCCGGCCGCCGGGACCCCGCACACCCCCCGGACGAGCTGGGTGAACCGGTCCGCGGTGACCCGCTCCACGATCAGCACCGAGGCGTCCGCCGGCAGGGCCGCGCACATCCCCTCGACCGCCGCGCGCTCCCCCCTGCCGACCGGGGTGAAGGCGGTCCCGATGGAGGTGACCGTCCCCGGCGCCGCCAGCAGCAGGACTCCGGCGACGGCGGCGGCCCGGCGCGCGGCCGGGCCGTACCCCCGCTCCCGGGCCCGGCGCAGCACCCACCGCAGCCCCCAGACGGCGAGCAGGACCAGGCCGGGCAGGACGACGGGGACCAGCCGCCGGGCGGCCCACGGGTGGTCGGGGGTGATGGCCGGGCGGTAGAGCGTGGTGACCGTGGTCCAGCCGACCACCGCCAGCGGGAGCAGCCACTCGGGCGCCCTCCCCCGCACCAGCCGGTGGGCCAGTACGGCGGCGGCCAGCGTGGCGAGCAGCACGGCCGGGGCCCCGAGGTACCAGGCGACCCAGTGCAGCGCGTCCTCGTAGTAGAGCCGGGTCCCGTCGGCGGGCAGCCCGTTGGCCGCCTGCGTCCTGGCGATGAACTCCGCGGTCTCCCGGTCCTCGGGGGTGGCGGGCACGCGGGTCACGGTCTGCAGCCAGGGCCGCAGCGCGAACGCCGCCATGGCGGCCGCGACCAGCCCCGCCGCGGCCTCCGGCAGCCACCGGACGCCCGCGGCCCGACGGAGCGGGCCCGCCAGCCGGGGCCCGAGCGCGGCGGCGGCCAGCGTGAGCAGCAGGACGGCGGCGCAGACGGCCAGCAGCGGCCGCCAGGAGCCCGACAGGTACTCCAGGTACGGCTCGGCGAGCAGGAACGCGGCGGCGAAGCCCAGCCCCGTCCCGGCCAGCAGCCCGCCGAGCAGCGGCGCCCCCAGCCGCCCGTCCAGCCGTCCCCCGGCCGCACCCGCCTCCCGGCGGGCCTCGGATCCGCCCGCTCCCTCGGCTCCGGGACCGTCCGGGGAGCCGTGTTCCCCGGTCCCGCCGGATCCCCCTGCCGCGCCCGCCCGGCGCAGGGCGATCAGCGCGCCCGCGTAGGCCAGCACGGGCAGCACGTCCCGCAGGCCGTCGATCCTGACCAGCACGGCCAGCCCGAGCACCAGGCCGCCCAGGAACGCCCCGGTCCCCGCCGCCCGGTCGCTCCCGTCCGGGACCGCCCGGCCGATCCCGGACGGATCCGTGCGCCCGCTCCCGGGCGGGGCCGTACGGAGCCGGGAGTGCGCGTCCAGCAGCAGGGAGAGCCCGCCGAAGAGCAGGATCAGCGAGAGGATCTCGCTGAAGGTGGTCCGCGAGGTGTAGAGCACCGGCACGCACACGGCGAGCACCGGTGCGGCGAGCACCGCCCAGCGGGCCCCGGCCAGCCGGGCGACGGTCCCGGCGAAGACGAGCACGGCCACCGCCCCGAGCACCGCCGGGGTCAGCAGCAGCCCGGGCAGGCCGCCCAGCCAGTGGCCGAGCGCGTAGACCAGCGGCGGGCCCGGCATGAACTGCGGCACGACCGCGCCGCCGTGGTCGAAGAAGCCGACGCTGCCGGAGCGGAGCGCCGGGTCCGGCCCGCCGAAGGCCGCCTCGCCGTACGGGATCGGCAGCGAGCCGTGCTCCGCCAGCCAGACCGCGTACTGGGCGTAGGTGGCCGGGTCCCGCCGGACGATCAGCTGCTCGCCGTGGAGCAGCGCGTTGAACAGCCCCGAGCCCACCGCGGCGGCGAGCACCCCGGCCACCTGCCACGCCGTCGCCCCCGCGATCGCGGGCGCCGCCCCGGCCGGGCGGCGCAGGCCGTACCGGCAGAGCAGCGCGGCGGCGGCCAGCCCGAGCGGCACCGCGGCGAGCGGCCGGAACCAGCCGAGCAGGAGCAGCGGGAGCCCGGCGAGCAGCCAGCCGGCCAGCGCCAGCGCGGGCGCCGTCGAGGCCACGGCGAGCACCCGGCCCGCCGAGGGCCTGCGCGTCCGGCCCGCCGAGAGCGGACGCGTCCGTCCCGGCCGGGTGCTCCTCATGGTCCTCCTGAAACGATCTCCCGAAGTGCGGGGGCGTCCCGCCGGTACGGCCCCGTCCCGCCGGAGCCGATAGCGTACGCGCAACACGCGAAGGGGGGCGGCGGGTGGTCGGACGGGCACGGGCGCGCGGCCTCCTCCGGGAGCACCGGTGGTTCGCGGCGCTGCTGGGTGTCGGGGCCGTGCTGCGGGCGGTCACGATGCTGGGCTACCGGCCGGCGATCTGGTTCCCCGACTCCTACACCTACGTCGTCACCGCGCTGAAGCCCCGCCCTGACCTGGTCCGCCCGGCGGGATACCCGATGTTCCTGCGGCTGCTGGAGCCGTTGCACAGCTTCGGCGCGGTGGCCCTCGCCCAGCACCTGCTGGGGCTCGCGGCAGGCGCGCTGGTCTACCTCACCGCCCGGCGGCTGCGCGTGCCCGCCCCCGCGGCGGCGCTCGCCTCCGCCCCCGTGCTGCTGGACGCCTACCAGATCGAGCTGGAGCACCTGCTGGTCTCCGACACCCTGTTCACCCTGCTCGTCGTCGCGGCGGTCTGCCTCGCCCTGGCGGAGCGGGTCACCCGGCGTACGGCGTGCGGGATCGGCCTGCTGATCGCGGCGGCGACGCTCACCAGGACCGTCGGCCTGCCGCTGGTCGCCCTCTTCGCGGGGTGGCTGCTGTACCGGGCGCGGGGCCGCACGGCGGCGGCCGGGGTGATGCTGGCGGCGGCCGTACTGCCGATCCTGGCCTACGGGGCGTGGTTCCACGCGACCTACCAGCGGGTCGGCATCGTCGGCGCCAACGGCGTCTTCCTCTACTCCCGGACGATGGCCTTCGCCGACTGCGCGAAGATGGACCCCCCGGCGGACCTGGCGGTGCTCTGCGACCCCCGGCCTCCCGCTCGGCGGCCGCCCTCGCAGGAGTACATCTGGAGCCCCGACGCCCCGCTGGTGAAGCTGCCCGGCATCACCTTCAGCCGGGAGAACGACGAGCTGGCCGGGCGGTTCGCCTCGCTGGCCCTGCGCAGCCAGCCGCTCGACTACCTGGCCTCGTTCGCGAAGGAGCTGTCGCGCTCCTTCACCTGGGACCGCCCGGTCTACCCGGACGCGGAGGTCTACGGCTACTACGAGTTCCCGGACCGGACGCCCCCGCCGCCGGGCCGCTACCCGGCCACGGTGGGCGCGCAGTTCGCCGAGCGCTACGAGGAGGGGCCGATCGGCACGCGGATCGCCGAGCCGTACGCCGGATGGATGCGGTCCTACCAGGACGTGGCCCGGCTGCCGGGCGCGGTGCTGCTGGTGATCCTGCTGGCCCCGCCGGCGCTGGCGGCCCTGCGGCGGCTGCGGCTGCGGCGGCTGCGGGCGCACGGTGCACGGCCGGGCACCGGTCCGGAGCGGGATGCGGCGGCCGGTCCGGAACAGGTCCCCGCGGCCGGTCCGGAGCGGGGTCCGGACGTGACCGGGCGCCGTGCCGGGCGGGGTTCCGGGACCGCGCTGTGGCCGCTGCCGTGGGCGGTGGCGGTGCTGCTGCTCGTGATGCCGGCGGCCGTGGCCGAGTTCGACCACCGGTACGTCCTGCCTGCCGTGCCGCTCGCCTGTCTGGCCCTCGTCCTCGCAGGCAGCGGGGCTTTTTATCAAACGTTCCCTGAAATGTCCGAATTTGAGTATGCTGAGCCGCCAGATCATCACGGTGACCAGCAGGAGGGACGGGCATGACCAAGTTCAGCCCATGGCAACCCCTCATCCTGACCGGGTGACCTAATCTTTGGGCGCGATGAGCGAGCCTAGGCAGCACAGCGCGTTGCCGCCGACCAGGGAGGGTGCATGAGCGACCATCGGCATGTCGCCGTGAAGGAGCGGACCGTGCCGTCCGTCCGGGGCTCCCGCACCGCGCGGCGTGCGGGCGGCGGCGCTCCCCCCGCGCAGGAGACCCTGCCGAGCGGCAGGCCGCCCCGGGGCAAGGACCGCACCGCCCGGCGCATCGGCGCGGGCGGCTGGGCGAGCATCGGCCTGACGGGCCTGCTGGTGCTGGGCACCCTGGGCGGCTACAAGGTCTACCGGGACACCCTCGGCGAGATCAAGACGCTCAAGATCGACGACAAGCTCGGCGACGACCGCCCGCGGCAGACCGGCGCGCTCAACGTGCTGCTCGTCGGCTCCGACACCCGTGAGGGCGACAACCTCAGATACGGCCAGAAGATGGCCGACGCGGGCAAGCGCACCGACACGATCATCCTCATGCACATCTCGCCCAACCGCGACAAGGCGACGCTCGTCAGCTTCCCCCGCGACTCCATGGTCGACATGCCGACCTGCAAGGGCGAGAAGGGCAACATAGTCCCCGCCCGGCGCGAGATGATCAACGCCGCCTACAACGAGGGCGGCATCACCTGCACCATCGCCACGCTCGAGAAACTCACCGACATCTACATCGACCACTTCGTCGAGGTCGACTTCACCGGCTTCAAGAACATCGTCGACGCCCTCGGCGGCATCCGGATCTGCCTCAAGCAGCCGGTGGACAGCAAGAAGGCCAAGCTGCAGCTCGCCGCCGGCTGGCACAACCTCAACGGCGAGAAGGCCCTGGGCTACGTGCGGCTGCGCGACTACGGCGACAACAGCGACATCCAGCGCATCAAGCGCCAGCAGGTCTTCCTCACCCAGGTCGTGAAGAAGGCCACCAGCGGCGAGCTGCTCACCAACCCCGTCAAGCTCCAGTCCTTCATCTCCGAGGCCGCCAAGTCCGTCCGCATGGACGACAAGCTGGCCAACGACCAGCAGGCCCTGATCGACATCGCGATGAGCGCCAAGGAGCTGACCGCCAACGGCGTCAAGTTCATCACCGTCCCGTGGGGTCCCGACCCCACCGACACGAACCGGGTCGTCTGGAAGCAGCCGCAGGCGAGCGAGCTCTTCGAGTCGATCAAGAACGACACCGAGGTGACCCCGACCGCCAGCCCCACCGCCTCCGCCAAGCCCGCCGTCAAGCACGAGCAGGTCCGGGTCCAGGTCCTCAACGGCACCGACAAGCCCGGCCTGGCGGCCGACGTGGCCGGCAAGCTCGCCGCCCAGGGCTTCGTGGTGACCCAGGTGGGCAACGCCCGCCCCGCCACCGGCAACGTGCCGACCACCTCGGTCCGCTACGCCAAGAAGGACACCGCCGACGGCCCCGCCTACGCCGACGCGCTGGCCGCCCGGCTGTCCGGCGAGAAGCTGCCCGGCACCCTGGGCAAGGTCAAGCCGGTCAGCTCCGAGAAGTACACCCCGCCCACCGGCCCGATGACCGAGCCGCCCGCCGGCCCGGTCATCCAGCTGGTCATCGGCGACGACTGGAAGGGTGTCCGGGTCCCCACCAAGATCCCCGACTCCCTCAAGGACCAGGTCGTCGACGTCAAGACCAACCCCTGCCAGTGACGCGCCGGCCGGGCGGCCCTCCCCGCCCGGCCCGCTCACCCGGCCCATCCCCCCGCCACGGATCCCCGGTCCCGTGCACCGGCCCCCGTGGTCCCGCCCCCGCCCGTACGGCTCCGCGGAGGATCACGATTTCCCGCCAACCCCCGGCGAAGACCACTCCTCATGCGACAGACGGCACCCGGTCGGTCTATGGTTGGCAGGTCGGCGAGGCGAACCCGCCGGGGCCCCGCCCCCGGCCGACCGGCCGCACCTCCGGGGCGTCTCCGCCGGTGTTCCGCACCCCAGTCTCCGACAGATAGCTGAGCGTTTCCCTCGTGAGCGACACCCGATCCCCCTTCTCGGCCCCGGCCCCCAGGAACGGCGGCGCCCCCGGCGGCGCCCCTGGCGGACCCGCGGACGGGCGGGGCGGGACACCCGCCCCGTGGCCGATGCCCGAGCAGGTCCAGCCGTCCCCGGCGCCTCAGCCCTCCTGGCCTGAGCTCCCGGACGGCCCGCCCGCCACCGGCTGGGGGAGCCGCCGCAGGCCCGTGGAGGAGACTCCCGGCGAGGCCACCGCCTGGGGCCACCCGCCGTACCGGGAGGGCGCGCAGCCGCCGGCCGTCGCCGCGTCCGCCGCCCCCCAGGCCCCGGCCGGAGTGCCCGGGCAGGACTCCTGGGACTGGGAGCACGAGTCCGTGGAGCCGGCGGGGCGGGCAGGATGGGGCGGCGACGCCGTGCGGACTCCGGAGCGCGCGCCCGCCTGGGCGCCCCAGCCGTCGCGGCCCGCCCCCGCCCCGGTTCCCGGTGGTGAGCGGCCCTTCTCCGCCTGGGACGCCTTCCCCGGCGGCGGGCAGGGCGCGCCGCGCCCCGGCGCGGAGGCCGGGCAGGAGGAGGAGCCGGCCGCTCCCCCGGCCAGGAAGAAGCGCGAGCCGTACCTCGACAACGTCAAGTTCGTCCTGATCGCGCTGGTCGTCGCCGGGCACTCGCTGGTCCCGACCCTGGACGCGGACTCGGCCAAGGCCGCGTACATGTTCATCTACACGTTCCACATGCCGGCGTTCGTGCTGATCAGCGGCTACCTCGGCCGGAACTTCTGGAACTCCAACGCGAAGATCAACAAGCTCGTCGACACCATGCTGGTGCCGTACGTGGTCGTGGAGATCGGCTACGCGGTCCTCCGCTTCTCCCTGGGCCAGAAGTGGACGCTGACGATCACCGACCCGGCCTGGCTCAACTGGTATCTGCTGGCCCTGGTCCTGTGGCGCATCTCCACACCGATCTGGCACCGGATGCGCCAGCCGATCCTGGTCGCCTTCGTCATCTGCCTGGCCGCGGGCTTCTCGGAGATCTCCGGCGACTTCAGCCTCGACCGGTTCTTCGGGCTGCTCCCGTTCTACGTGATCGGCATGATGCTCAAGCCCGAGCACTTCGACCTGCTCAAGCCGCTCTGGGTCAAGATCGTCGCCGGGGTGACGGTCGCCGCCGGAGCCGCGGTCGCGATCCTCGTCGCCCCGCACGTCAACCTCAAGCCCGTCTACTTCCGCTACAGCTACAAGAAGATGGACATGGACTGGTGGCTGGGGCTCGGCGTGCGCGGCGCCATGCTGCTGGCCGCGCTGGCCCTGACCTTCGCGCTGCTGGCGCTGGTGCCCCGGCGCGAGACGTGGTTCTCCGACCTCGGCACCCGCACGCTCTACGCCTACCTGCTCCACGGCGTCGTGGTGCTCGTCGCCAAGGACCAGGGCTGGCTCGACGTCTCCTGGCTGCACGGCCCGCTGGGCGTGCTGGCGATCTCCTCCAGCTCCGTCGCCCTGGCGATCATCCTGTGCCTGCCGGAGACCCGCACGCTCTTCAAGTGGCTGCTGGAGCCGCGCCTGGTCTGGCTCTACCGGCGGCCCGCGGAGTCCAGGGACGGCGCGGAGCCCGCCCAGGCTCCTTCCAGGGAGAGTTCAGCGGCCGTTCCCCGGTAGTTAACGCCGCCCACCCGGTGACGACGGAAGCGGCGCCCAGCATCGGGATATGCGGGTATGTTTCGCCACGCTCGTCCACCACCCCGAAGACGCCCGGATCATGCACCGGCAGATCCGGGCGCTCCTCGACGCCGGGCACGACGTCACCTACGTCGCGCCCTTCACCGACTGCAACGTCACCCCGGATCCCCGGATCCGGGCGGTCGACGTGCCGCGCGCGACCGGACGCCGCCGTGCCCGGGCCCTGCGGGCGGCCCGCGGCGCCCTGAGCCGCGGGGTCGAGGGCGCCGACCTGCTCCTCGTCCACGACGCCGAACTGCTGCTCCGGCTGCCCAGGCGCCGCCCCGTCACCGTCTGGGACGTGCGCCAGGAGCCCGGGGAGAGCGCCGCCGCCCTGGCCCGCCTCCCGCTGCGCCTGGCCGCCCGCGCCCTGTTCCCGGCGTTCCCGGCGTTCCCGGCGTTCCCGGCGTCCCCGAACTCCCCGGACCGCCCGTCCGGCTCGCCGTCCTCCCTGGTCCGCCGGCTCGAGGCCCGCGCGGAGCGGCGCGTCCGCCTCATCCTGGCCGAGGAGTCCTACCGGGAGCGCTTCACCGGGGCCCACCCCGTCGTCCCCGAGACCGCCTGCGTGCCCCGGCGCCCCCCGCTCCCGCCCGGCCGGCAGAGCCGGGTGGTCCACCTCGGCCGGCTCTCCGCGGACCGGGGCGCGGCGGAGCTGGTGGAGCTTGCCCGGCGGCTGGCCCCGCACGGGATCCGGCTGGACCTGATCGGCCCCGCCGACGCCGGGACCCGGCCGCTGCTGCGGGACGCCCAGCGCCAGGGCCTGCTCGACTGGTACGGCCACGTGCCCGACCGGCACGCGGCGCGGATGGCCGAGGGCTCCCTCGCCGGCCTGGTCCTGGCGCACGACCTGCCGGTCGGCGCCTCGGACGGGGCCCCGGACGGGGTCTCGCGCGACCCGAGGCCCGTGCCCGCGAAGGTGATCGGGTACATGGCGCGGGGCCTGCCGGTGGTCACCACCCCCGTCCCGGCCACCGCCGCCCTGGTCGAGCGGGTCCGCTGCGGCGTGGTCGTGCCCTACGGCGACGCCGGAGCCGCGGCGCGGGCCGTGCTGGCGCTCCGGGACGACCCCGCCGGCGCGGCGGCCATGGGCGCCCGCGGCCACGCCGAGGCCGCCCTCCGCCACGACTGGGCCGGCCACGCGGGCGCCTTCGTGGCCCTGCTGGAGGAATGGGCGGGCAAACCGGTGACGGCGGACCCGGCGCTTGATGTACTTGAGCCATGGCACGCCATCTGATCCAGGGCCGCGACGTGACCATGCCGGTGCGCGTCCGGGACGCCGCGGTCTGCGGCGCCTCCTACCTCGTCCGGGCCGACGCCGCCCGGGCCGTGCTCGCCTACTCGGGGCTGGACGCCGCCGAGGTCCTGCCCGGCAGGGCGCTGTGCACGCTGGTGTTCGTCGACTACACCGACGGCGACCTGGACGCCTACCACGAGTTCGGGGTCGCCTTCCTGATCCGGCCGCCGGAGGCGGGCCCGGCGCCGCGCCGGGGGCTCCGCGCCGGTCTGGCCGAGCTGCGCCGCACTGGCACCGGGGCGTTCGTCCACTGGCTCCCGGTGGACCAGGGCTTCACCCTGGAGGCCGGGCGGTCGATCTGGGGGTTCCCCAAGGAGCTGGCCGAGATCGACCTGCGGCTGAGCTCGCCGTACAAGCGGTGCGTCGTCCGCCGCGACGGCCGTCTCGTGCTCGACCTGCTGGTCAAGCCGGGCCTCCCGGTCCCGGCCGGCGGCGTCGTGGAGCCCGCCGACGCCTACAGCCACCTCGACGGCGTCACCCGCCGCATCCCGTGGTCGGTCACCCCCCGCGGGGTGCGGGTGCGCCCGGGCGGCGCACTGGTCCGCCTGGGCAACCACCCCGTCGCCCGGGAGCTGAGCGAGCTGGGCCTGCCCAGGCGGGCCCTGGCCTCCTTCACGGTCGCCCACACCACCATGAGCTTCGGCGAGGCCAAGGAGCTGTCGACGGTCCGGCCCTGACGGGCGCGAGCCCGCGGCCCCGCGGCCCCGCGCCCCCGCCCGGCGGACGGGCGCGGGCCGCAGGGGAAGCGGTGCCGTACGCGGCCGGGGAAGCGGGACCGTACAGGGCCCGCTTCCCGGAGGAGCCGGTCAGACGATGGGCGGGCGGCCCAGCCGGAACATGGAAACCGGTCAGACGATGGGCGGGCGGCCCAGGCGGAGCATGCGCCAAGCCGTCTTCCAGCCCATGGGGCGGCGCTCCCCGGCCGACTCGCGCAGGCCCTCGCGGAAGCCCGAGAACCACGCGCGCAGCGCGGCCCCGGAGCGCTCCCGGACCAGCGTGAGGATGATCCAGTTGAGCAGGTAGAGGACCGCCAGCGGCCAGGGGAGGTTGCGCCGGGCCAGCCAGACGCGGTTGCGGGCGTTCAGCCGGTAGAAGTCCGCGTGCCGGGTCGGCGGCACCTGCGGGTGGTACATGACGGTCTGCGCGTCGTACTCGATCCGGTAGCCCTCGCCGAGCAGCCGCCAGGCCAGGTCGGTCTCCTCGTGGGCGTAGAAGAACCGCTCGGGCAGCCCCCCGACCTGGAGGAAGGCCGAGCGGCGGATCGCGCAGGCGCCGCCGAGGAAGGTCGTGACCGGGGAGGAGCGCTCGGGGTCGCCGGCCCGCAGGCGGGGGACGTGGCGGCGCTGCCCGGCGCCGCCGTCGGGGTCCATCACCCGGAAGGAGACGACCGCCAGGTCATGCTCGGTGGAGAAGCGCTCCCGCAGGTGGGAGACGATGTCCCGCTGGCCGTACCAGCCGTCGTCGTCGAGGAAGAGCACCACGTCGCCGGAGCACTCCTCGACGCCGCGGTTGCGCCCGGCGGGGATGCCGGTGTTCCGCTCCAGCCGCACGGTCTTGATCGACGCCGACGAGCCGGGCGGCACGGACACCGGGAGCTCCGGGACGTCCGCGCCGTTGCCGACGATGACCACCTCGACGTCACCGTCGTCCTGGTTCAGGGCGGACTCGACCGCCCGGCCCAGCTCGGGGATCCGGTTTCCCATGGTGAGGATGACGCACGAGATCTTCAACGCGTCATCGTCCTGACGCATCGCGGACACGCGCGGAACATACTTTCATGATCACCGAGTCTGCTGGGGTGGGCGATTCTGGCGGAGGTGCGGCCTGGTGTTCACCAGGGGACAAGCGTATCGGAACAGTCGGCGAACACCCACCAAACCGATGGGTGTTCGCACCTACGACGCGCCGGGACGCCGTCCGGTTCCTCATGACAGCCGCCGGGACGCCAGGATGCTCACCAGGTGGAGGACCATCTGCAGGGCCGCGACCGCCAGGCAGGCCACCACCAGCACCCGCGTCGCGGCCGCGCCGCCGCTCACCAGGTCCCAGACCGCCGCGACCACCACCAGGAGCGAGAGCTCCACCGCCTGGACGATGCGGTGGAACTTCAGCGCCGCCGCCGCCTTCCGGGCCAGGCCCAGGCCGCGCGAGCGGAACTGCTCCGCCGAGGACTCGGTCGCCGCCACCAGGCCCGAGCGGGCCCGCGCCACGTCGACCAGGTCGGTCTCCGCCTTGATCAGGATCGCGCCGAGCGCGGCGCCGAAGCCCGCCACGGTGTACCAGTCGGGCAGCGTCGCCGACGCCCGGAAGCCCAGCCCGATCAGCAGCGCCGCCTCGGCGAAGTAGTGGCCGACCCGGTCGAGGTAGACCCCGGTGATGGAGGTCCGCCCGGTCCACCGCGCCAGCTCCCCGTCGGAGCAGTCGAGCAGCAGGTAGAGCTGGACGAGCAGGGCCGCGGCCACGGCCGCGGCGAGGCCGGGCAGCGCCAGCACCGCACCGGCCGCCAGCCCCGTCAGGATCATCAGCCAGGTGGTCTGGTTGGGGGTGATCGGCGTCTTGGCCAGCAGCCACGTGACGTAGATCGAGAGCTTGCGCATGTAGAGCACGCCTGCCCAGTGCTCGCCGCTGTTGCGCTCCATCGTCGTGTGCGGCTGGGCCACCGCACGGAGCTCAGCGACCGACGGCCCGGACATAATCCTCCACCCGATCCCTGATCTCCGGCTCCGACAGGCGCAGATGCTCCAGGATGGTGTACCGCCCCGGACGGGTCGAGGGCGCCAGCTCGACCGCCGCGGTGAACTGCTCGGTGCTCAGCCCGACGTCACCCGGGGTGACCGGCAGGCCGTGCCCGCGCAGGCAGTCGACGACCTGGGTCAGCCGGGCGGTGTCCCGGCGGAGGAAGAAGCAGAAGGCCGCTCCGATGCCGGCGAGCTCGCCGTGGTTGGAGGTGCCCGGGTACAGCTGGTCCACGGCATGAAGGATCTCATGATCCCCGCCGCTGGAGGGACGGGACGACCCGGCGATGACCATCGACATCCCGGACAGGATGAGCGCCTCGGCCAGCACGGTCAGGAACGCGTCCGACTCGATGGAGTCGCCCCGCCCGATCAGCGCCTCGGCCGCGGTGCGGGCCATCGAGCAGGCCAGCCCGTCGATCGGCTCGCCCCGCTCGGCGTTGCCGAGCTGCCAGTCCTCGATCGCCGACAGGTTGCTCACCACGTCGCCGATCCCGGCGCGGACCAGCGCGGGGGGCGCGTCGTGCACGAAGTCCAGGTCGACCATGATGGCCAGCGGCATGGGCACGCCGAAGGTGCCCTTGCCGCTCTCGTGGGTGAGCGAGGCCACCGGCGAGCAGATGCCGTCGTGCGACAGGTTGGTCGCCACCGCCACCATGGGGATGCCGGCGAGCGAGGCGGCGTACTTCGTCGCGTCGATGGTCTTGCCGCCGCCGATGCCGACGACCGCCTCGTAGGCGCCCTTGCGCAGGTCGGCGCCGAGCGCGACGGCGGCGTCGACCGAGCCGTCGGGCACCCGGAACACCTGGGCCTCGCCGAGGGTGGAGGCGATCACCGCGGAGATCCGGTCGCCCTGGCCCGCGCCCACCGCCACCGCCACCCGCCCGGAGGTCGCCACCCTGCTGTCGGCCAGCAGCGAGCCGAGCTCCGCGATGGCGCCCCGCCGTACCTCCATGGTCAGCGGGGCGGGCAGCATCCTGGCTAGTATCGGCACGCGATCTCCCGCGCCTTCGCCAGGTCGTCGTGGTTGTCGACCTCGACCCACGCGACGTCGCCGATGGGGGCGACCGCGATCTTCTCGCCGCGGTTCACCAGCTCCTGGTAGCCGTCCTCGTAGTACAGCTGCGGGTCGCGCTCGAAGGTCGCCTGCAGCGCGTCGGCCAGGCGCGCGCCGACGCCCGGCCGGATCAGGGTCGCGCCGATGTACTCGCCCGCGGCCGTGGCGGGGTCCATCAGCTTGGTGATCCGCTTCAGGTGGCCGCCCTCGTCGAGGGTGACCTTCATCTCCTCGTCGGCGAGCTTCTTGACGTCGTCGACGGCGAGCAGGATGTCGCTGGTGGCCGGGGCCGACAGCAGCGTGTGCTCCACCGAGACCGGGTGTACGGTGTCGCCGTTGACCAGCAGCACGCCCTGGTCGAAGTAGTCGCGCGCGCACCACAGGGAGTAGGCGTTGTTCCACTCCTCGGCCTTGTCGTTGTGCACGAGGGTGAGCTTCACACCGTGCCGCCGCTCCAGCTCGGCCTTGCGCTCGTGTACGGCCTGCGCCTGGTAGCCGACGATGACCACGACGTCACGGAGGTCGGCGGCCGCGAGGTTCCGCAGCGAGATGTCCATGATCGTGGTCTCGCCGTCGACCGGCACGAGCGCCTTGGGCAGCGTGTCGGTGTACGGCCGCAGGCGTCGTCCGGCCCCGGCGGCCAGCACCATTCCCAGCAACGTGCACTCCTCATCCAAGTGAGACCCTCGGCGGGCCCTTCTGGCCCCAAAGGTTAGTTCCCTTTGACCCCTGATCGTGTAATCCGGGGTTCACCAGGCGGTCTCAGCGGGATGTCCCGCGCCCGGAACGGCCCTCTCGCGGCCGCGGGGCGGGCGTCCAGTAGGTGAGGCTCTCCCAGCCGAACAGCGCCCACAGATAGAGCGCGAGCAGCGCGAAGACCGGGGTCTCCCAGCCGGTGGCCGCGCCCAGGGCGACCAGCGGCATCCGGCCGTCCCAGCCGAGACCGGCCGCGGCCAGCCACGGCGGCGGGCGCAGCCGCTCACGCACCCGGTGCACGACGTCGTAGTGGTGGAAGGCCACCGCGCCGAGCAGCGCGAAGACCAGCCACGGCGGCACGCCGTGCGCGAAGCCCACCGCCGTGGTGAAGCCGTACTCGGTCAGGCGCAGGATCGGCGGGACCAGCCAGTCGAGCCGCCCGTCGTGCGGGTGGGAGCTGCCCGGGCCGGCCAGCAGCAGCACCACGGCCGGGGCGAACACCGCCAGGTCGTCGCTGCCGGCCACGCCGATGCTCAGCAGCACGCCGGTCACGAACGCCGCGACCAGGGCGGGCGGGAGCGGCGGCAGCTGCCCGGACACCAGGGCGCCCATCGCCCGGGACGGCACGCCGTCGTCGCGCTGGACCGCCACGGCGGTGCGCGCCGAGGGCGGCGGCTGCGGGGAGGGGCGCGGCACGGAAGCGGTCATCGGGCCATCGACCTGCCCATCCTTCCTCCGAGCATGTAGAGCGTGGCCAGGCCGCCCCAGGCCAGCAGGGCGAGGAAGGTCACCCGGGCGTCGAACACCGCCGCGGTCACCGCGATCAGCGCCGTGCGCTCCCCGATCGGCAGGACGATCATCCTCTTGAGCCGGCGGGCGACGGCGCCCCGCTCCAGGCGGCGGGAGAGCACCGCGACGCCGCCCGCCGGAGCGGCCTCCGCACCGTCGGCGGGCGCGGGGGGCCGCGCCGCCGCGTAGGCCGAGTCGAGCGTGTGGCGGAGCACCTGCAGGACCAGCGCCGCCACGGCGAGCCGCCAGACGTCCTGCGCGGCGTCGGAGCCGCCGCCCGGCGCGACGCCGTACCCGGCGGCGAGACCGGCGTAGACGGTGTACTCCTTGACCCGGTCGAAGGTGGCGTCCAGCCATGACCCGCACGCGGAGAACGCGCCGGTGTAGCGGGCGAGCTGGCCGTCCACGCAGTCGAGCACGAACGACAGGTAGAGCAGGACGGCCCCGGCGATCCGCGCCTCGCGGGTGCCCTCGGAGAACCAGACGGCCGCCAGCGCCGCCAGTCCGACGGAGACGCCGGTGACCGCGTTGGGGGTCAGTCGCAGCTCGGCGGCGAGCCGGACCAGATGAGGCGACCAGGAGCTCACGCAGTAGGTGGTGAAGAAGCCGTCGTCGCGCTTGACCGCCGCCTCCAGCCTGGCGCGGTCCTCGTCGGACGGCGGGGGCGGGACGGGCGGGACGGGGGTGGGGTCTCTCAAGCCGGGCTCCTTCGCATCCGACGGGGTGACCGTTCGAATCGGGAGTGCGCACCCAGCGTAGCGAGATCCTGACGGGATATCACGGGGGCGCGGGCGCCGCGTGGCGCCGGGCCGGGCGTGCGGCCGGCGGCGCGGGCACGGCCGGGCAGGGGACCGGCGGCGCGGACTGGCGCACCGCAGGGGCGCGCCGCCCAGCCGCTACCCTCACCCCCGTACCCCTCGCCCCCGCACCCCGCAGCACTGGAGGATCGCGCCGTGACCGCCCCTGAACCACGCCGCCGCACCGTCGCAGTCGTCCTCGCGGGCGGGGTCGGCCAGCGGGTCGGCCGGGACACCCCCAAGCAGCTCATCGAGATCGCCGGAAAGACGATCATCGAGCACACGATCGCCGTGTTCGACGGCGCCCCGGAGGTCGACGAGGTCCTCGTGCTGATGACGCCCGGCTTCACCGCGGAGGTGGAGCGGCTCGTCGCCCGCAACGGCTTCTCCAAGGTCACCGCGGTGCTCCAGGGCGGCGCGACCCGCACCGAGACGACCTGGCGGGCGCTGGAGGCGCTGGGCGGGCGGGACTGCGACGTGCTCCTGCACGACGCCGCGCGCCCGCTGCTGGAGCCGCGCATCGTCACCGCGTGCGTGCGCGCCCTGCGGGAGCACCCCGCCGTGGAGGTGGCGGTCCCGAGCTCCGACACGATCGTGGTGACCGCGCGGGGACCGCACGGCGAGACCGTCCACGACGTGCCGGACCGGCGCAGGCTCTGGCGGGCCCAGACCCCGCAGTGCTTCCGCCTGCCGGTGATCCGCGACGCCTACGAGCGGGCCTTCGCCGATCCCGGTTTCGGGGACCGCCCGGCCACCGACGACTGCGGCGTGGTGCTGCGCTACCGGCCGGACGTGCCGATCCACATCGTGCCGGGCAGCGAGCTCAACATGAAGGTCACCCATCCCGTGGACGTCGTCGTCGCCGAGACGCTCCTGCGCTTCGCCGCGGGCTCCGGCGGCTGACAGCAGGCCTGCGGGCCGGGCCGCCGTAAGGCCGGTTCCCCCGCCGGGCCGCGCGGCCCGGCGGGGGAACCGGGTCAGTCCTGCGGTTTGACGAGGCTTCGCGGGCTGGTGAGGAAGCCCCAGCCCCAGGAGATGTGCATGGTGGCGTAGACGAGCGGGAGCCGCAGGAGCGCGCCCGCCTGCAGGCCGCTGCCGGTCACCGCCGAACCCGCGGCGATCGCCGCGAGGTAGCCGCCGGGGACCAGCAGGCCCGGCCAGAAGAACGGCGAGACGAGCAGCCCGGCCAGCATCGCCAGCACCGCCACCGGGGGCGCCAGGTAGCGCAGGTTGATCGTGCCCTCGTGGGTGCGGGCGACCACGCGCCGCCAGCGGCCGTAGTGGAAGTACTGCTTGGCCAGGGCCTTGACGTTCGGCCGCGGGCGGTAGGAGACGCGCATCCGGGGCTGGAACCAGACCAGGCCGCCCGTGGAGCGGATGCGGTGGTTCATCTCCCAGTCCTGGGCGCGCTGGAAGTGCTCGTCGTAGCCGCCGACCCGCTCCAGCGCCTCGCGGCGGAACACCCCCAGGTAGACGGTGTCGGCCGGACCGGCGGTGCCGCCGGTGTGGAACCGGGCGCCGCCCACGCCGATCTTGGAGGTCATGGCCCGGGCCACGGCCTGCTCGAAGGGGGTGACCCCCTCGGCCGCCATGATGCCGCCGACGTTGTCGGCACCGGTCTCCTCCAGGGTCTCCACCGCGACCTTCAGGTAGTCCTCGGGGAGCATGGCGTGGCCGTCCACCCGCGCGACGATCCCGTACCGGGAGGCGGCGATGGCGGCGTTGAGCGCGTTGGGGGTGCGGCCGGTCGGGTTGGGGACCACGGTCACCCGGGGATCCTCGGCGGCGATCGCGTCGGCGACCTCCTGGGTGCGGTCCTGGGAGGGACCGATCGCCAGGACGACCTCGATCGGTCCTCCGTAGCGCTGCGAGAGGACCTGGTCCACCGCCTCCCGCAGGTGGCGCTCCTCGTTGAGCACCGGGATGACGACGGAGATGGGCGGCCAGACACGCGTCTCGGGGGACGGCGCCGGCGCGGGCGAGTCGGGGAACTGCTTCATGGCGTCGCTCACGCTACTGTACGGACGGGTACCTCATCGACCCAGTCAGGAGCCTAGGGGGGCTGATGCGCGACCCGGAAGACGAGGACTCGGGCGTCCGCGTGGGCGGTGACGCCTACGGCGGCGTCCGGGTGGCTCCCAGGCGCGGGCGCAGGCCCGCCCGGAGCGCTCGTTCCCGGCGGCGCAACCTGGTCGTCTCCGGGGCGCTCTCGGTCCTGGTCCTCGCCGGTTCCGGCGCCGCGTGGGCGCTGACGGACCTCACCACGAAGAAGATCACCTCCGTCGACGCGGGCGTGGCCGACAGGCGCTCCACCGGCGCGATGAACATCCTGCTCGTCGGCGTGGACCGGCGCGACGACCTCACCCGGCAGCAGCAGAACCAGCTCAAGCTGGGCCGCGAGAGCGGCCAGCGGACCGACACCATGATGGTGATCCACCTGTCGGAGGACCACCGCAGGGTCACCGTGGTCAGCCTCCCCCGTGACACCTGGACGACGATCCCCGGCAAGGGCGAACACAAGATCAACTCTGCCTACCAGCTCGGCGGCCCGAAGGACGGCCCGAAGCTCACCGTGCAGACGGTGCAGAAGGCCACCGGACTGACGATCCACCACTACGTCGAGGTCAACGTGCTCGGCTTCATCAACGTGGTCGACGCGCTCGGCGGCGTCTCGGTCTGCACCCCGGTGGCCATCGACGACCCGAAGACCGCCCTGACGCTCCAGCCGGGCACCTACGAGCTCGACGGCGTCAAGGCCCTCGCCTACGCCCGCACCCGGGCCACCGCCCGCTCCGACCTCGACCGCATCGACCGCCAGCAGCAGGTCATCTCGGCCCTGCTGGACCGGGCGCTGAGCAGCGACACGCTGACCAACCCGGGCAAGCTCGCCGCCTTCCTCGACACCGTGCTGGCCACGATCCGCGTCGACGACGCCCTGCGCGGGGACCTGCTCGGCCTGGCCGACCAGCTCAAGGACGTCTCCACCGACGACGTCGTCTTCGCGAAGGTCCCGATCGCCGACCCCGACCACAGGACGCCGACCGGCGAGTCCGCCGTGCTCTGGGACACCGAGGCCGCCCGCACGCTGTTCCGCCGGATCGCCGCCGACGAGCCGCTCACCGAGCCCGCGAAGCCGGCCGCGTCCGCGCAGCCCACCGGGTCCGGCGGGACCTCGAAGCCCGCCCAGGCGACACCTCAGGCGACGCCCCAGATGACGTCCGGCGCCGCTCCGTCGCCCTCGTCCCCCGCCCTGACCGTGCCGCCCGAGCGGATCTCCGTGGAGGTGCTCAACGGCACCCTGACCACCGGCCTGGGCGCGCGCACCAGGAACGACCTGATCAAGGCCGGGTTCCTCGTGCCCAAGCCCGCCGGGAACACCCAGCGCCGCGACTACGAGGCCCCGGTCGTGCGGTACGGCCCCGGCCGCGAGGACTCGGCCCGGACCCTGGCCGCGGCCGTCCCCGGAGCGGAGCTGCGCCTCATCGACGACCTCGGCGACCGCATCGAGCTCATCATCGGGCGGAAGTACTCGGGGGTGAAGGAGGTCGCCGTGACGGCGCCCACGGCGTCCGCGGCGCCCTCGGCGGGGACCGCCGTCGTCACCCCGGCGCCGAGCGCCTCGCCCAGCGCGCGGACCGCGACACAGAACATCTGCAAAAAGTGACATACGAGGCATAGCACCTCCCCCCTCGGGCAGAGGGGAGCGGGCGGAGGTGAGGATCGTGACCCCTGTATTCGACGTCCAGACGCGGCGTGAGAACTCCTGCACGGTGATCCGGGTGAGCGGGGAGCTGGACATGGCCGTCGCCCCACGCCTCCGGGCCGCGATCGACCAGGTCATGGAGGCGCCCGGCCGGCCCTGCCTGGTGATGGACCTGACCCGGGTGCCGTTCTGCGACTCCGTCGGGCTCGGCATCCTGGTGAGCACGCTCACCCGGGTCCGGGACTCCCGCGGCCGCCTCGTCCTCGTGCTGGAGCCGGGGATGATCATCCATCTGCTGACGATCACCAACCTGGACCGGCACTTCGAGACGTACGGCAGCGTGCAGGAGGCCTTCGGCGCCTTCGACGCCGCGGCCTGAGCGACGGCGGGCGGCACCGGTCCGGCTTCCCCGGCCGGCCCTCCCGGACCGCGGCGGAGGCCGCGTCCGACTCACCCCGGGAGCACCGCCTCGACCACGGTGCCGTCGCCGGGAGCGGCACGGACCGCGCAGGTGCCGCCGGCCTCGGCCGCGTACTCGCGCACCATGTCCGGGCCCGCCCCACCGGGCAGCCCCTTCCCGCCCACCTCGACCGTGACGCGCAGGCGGTCGCTCCTCGCCAGCCCGACCCGGACATCCGCCGCCTCCGGACGGCCCCGGACATCCGCCGCCTCCGGACGGCCCCGGACATCCGCCGCCTCCGGACGGCCACGGACATCCGCCGCCTCCGGACGGCCACGCGCCTCGGCAAGCACGTGCCGCACGATCCGGTAGGCGGCCGCCTCCACCGTCCCCGGCAGCCCGGTCAGGTCCCCGGTGACCACCACTGCCGCGTCGTCACCCGCCAGCGCCCGCACGGCCCCCTCCAGGCCGAGGTCGTCCAGCGCGGGCGGGCGCAGGCCGTACACCAGCTCCCGGATCTGCGCCGAGGCCGCGTCCATGCCCGCCCGCAGCCGCCGCAGGGTCAGGTCCACCTCCTCGGGGGAGGTCCGCACGGACCCCCGGGCCTCGTTGACCGACCTGGCCATCACGCTGATCGAGCGGCCCAGTCCGTCGTGCACGTCGCGGTAGAGGCGGCGGCGCTCCTCCTCCCGGGCGGAGAGCACCCGCTCCCGGGAGCGGGTCAGCGCGCAGGTCAGCCAGGCGGCGTGCGCGGCGTCGGCGACGTAGGGCACCAGAGCGGCCAGCACCCGTTCCTGGTAGGAGTCCGGCAGCCGCCGGACCCCGGCCGGGCCGATCAGCAGGCGCCCCACCTGCACGCCGTGCCAGACGAGCGGGACCTCGCGGACCACCTCCGGAAGCTCCCCCGCGGCCGTCCGCACCCCGTTCACCTCCATCGCCGTCCCGGTGACCGCCAGCCCGTCGCGTACGGTCTCCACCGCGGTCGTGAGCGCGCCCCCCAGCGTGTCGTGGGCCACCGCCCGGCGCACCCGCGCGGCCAGCAGCTCCGGGTCCCCGCCCGGCCCGTAGAACGCGCGGTCCAGCAGCCGCCGCAGGCCCCGGTGGATCGGGTGGAAGAACGCGCCCGCCAGCAGCACCGCGCCCATCCCGACGAACTGGTGGTGGTCGGAGACGACCAGGCCGGCCAGGGCGACGCCCCCGAAGTAGACCGCGCCCAGCGCGCCGAGGAGACCTGCCACGATCACGGTCCGGCTGACCAGGGTGTCGATGGCGTACAGGTGGTGGCGGGTGACCGCCACGGCCACGGCGGCGGGGACGGCCAGGCTCGTCACCATCGCCGCCGGAGAGAAGGGGGCGTGGAACTCGACCATCAGGTTGGCCGCCACCGCGTACAGCAGCCAGCCGATCTGGCGGCGCCCCACCGCGTCCGCGGAGGCGAACCGGAAGAGCAGGGAGAACAGGCAGACCGCCTCGGCGACGTAGTAGGTGTTCACCGGCACGGCCGCGAACCAGTCGTTCAGCGGCCCGGCCCAGGCGGCCTCCAGCGGGTTGGGGCCGCGCGGGGAGCCCGCCGGCGCGGACCGGCAGACGAGCGCCGCGCCCTGGAGCAGCGTGAAGGCGGGCACGGCCACCGCGACCGGGATCCAGCGCCGCGACGGCAGCCGCCCGTCCGGGTAGAACAACGGCAGCAGCAGGTCCACCAGGACCGTCGCGAGCGTGCCCACCCCGGCGTTGACGGCGGCGGGCCAGTGCAGCGCGGCGGGGTCGCCCGAGTGGCGGATCCACTCGTAGACGGCCTGGGAGGGGCCGAGGACCGCGGTGGCGAAGCCGCCCGCGACCATCAGCCATCCCACCCGGAGCCCCGGACGCCGCAGCACCAGCAGGGCGCCCAGCACCGGGTAGGCGATCCCCACCACGTCGTCGCCGGTCAGCACGGCGGGGCGCGGACCGCCGGCCATCGCGAACCGGGCCACCGCTCCCGCCACCACCATGACCACGGCCGCAGCCGCCAGAGCCACCGCCGAGCGGCGCATTCTCTCCGTCCTCTCCGCTCCCGTCCGGGAGCGGTCCTACCGTCCGATGCCGCACGGAACCTTCGCGAACGCCTGTTAGACACCGGATTGAAGAGAAACGTTCTCACGGATTCCGTCGAGAAGAAACGGATATACCACCGATTCCGTCAGAGCGGAGCGGAAACACCGTCCGATCTCCTCATCCGTCCGGAGGGGATCGGACGGCGGAGACGGTCGTGCCGGCCGTCCGCCCTCTCCGCAGAGGCGGCCGAGGCCGATCAGGAGAACGCGCGGATCCCCCTCGGCCGCGGCCCTGCCCTCCCGCGGATCCCGCGCGGTCCGCTCCGCGACCGGTCCGTTGACGGCCGGAGGCCGGTTGCGCGGCGGTCGGGCGAACCCGCTTCCCGGCCGGACCGTTTCCTGGCACGCTTCATCGCAAAAACCCGGGGAGGGCGGGGCGTCCAGGCCGCCGTTCCGCCGGGCGGACAGGAGCACGATTGAACCCCCTTCTGCCGGGAGACCCGGAACGCCTGGGCCGCTACCGGCTGCTGGGCCGCCTGGGCGAGGGCGGCCAGGGCACGGTCTACCTCGCGCAGGGCCCGTCCGGGACACCGGTGGCGGTCAAGGCCCTGCATCTCGCGTCGAGCTCCGACCCGGACAGGCGGCGGCGTTTCGCGGCCGAGGCCGAGCTGATCCGGCAGGTGTCGTCGTTCTGCGTGGCGGAGGTGCTGGACGCCGAACTCGACGGCGAGCGCCCCTTCATCGTCAGCGAGTACGTCGACGGCCCCTCCCTCCGGACCGCCGTCGACACCGGCGGGCCCCGGACCGGAGGGACCCTGCGGCGCCTGGCGGTCGGCACCGTCACCGCGCTGGCCGCGATCCACCAGGCCGGGATCGTGCACCGGGACTTCAAGCCGCCCAACGTCCTGCTCGGTCCGGACGGGCCACGAGTGATCGACTTCGGGATCGCCCGCCTGCTGGACACCGCGGAGACGACGACCGGCCAGGTGATCGGCACCGTCGCGTACATGTCACCCGAGCAGGTGTCCGGCGCGCGCGTCGGCTTCGCCTCCGACATGTTCAGCTGGGCGTCGACGATGGCCTACGCGGCGGGCGGACGGCCGCCCTTCGGGCAGGACGCCGTCGCGGTGGTCATGTACCGGATCCTGCACGCAGAACCCGGGATCCCGGCCCTGCCGGACGACCTGCGGGAGGTGGTGGCGGCCTGCCTGGACAGGGACCCGGAACGGCGCCCGTCCGCACGGGACGTGCTGATGCGCCTGATCGGGGAGGCGGGAGCGGGCGGCACGGTGACCGCTCCCGCACGGCGACGGGAACGGACCCCACCGGCCACAGCGCCGTCCCCGGCCCCGCCCGCCGAGGTCCTCCCGCCGTCCCCGGCCGCCGAGGTCTTCACGTCGTCCACGGCCTTCCTGGCGGAGACCTCCGGGCCGACCGGGCCCGTGCCCGCTGAGAGCACGGGGCTCGTCCACGGCGACACCCCGCACCGCCCGCCGGGCCGGACGCCGGTGCCGCGATGGGTCTGGGGTGTGGCCTCGGTGCTCGCGGCGACGCTCGTCACGGTCGCGGTCCTCGTGCTGCGTCCCGGCTCCAGCGGCCCGGAGTCCGCGACAGGCGAACTGCTGTACCACGACGACTTCGGCGAGCGGGGCGGGTGGGACGGCTACACCTTCGACCCCGGCGCCCCGGGTGACCGACGCACCGTCAGGGGTTACGAGCCCCGTCTCGGCGTCTACTCGATCCACGCGGACGCGACGGCCCCCTCCGTCCCCGCGCTGTCCCCGGTCCCGGCCAAGACGCCGGTCGCGGCGGCGTCCGCCGAGCGCGACGTGCTGATCGGGGTGACCGCCCGGGTGCGGGAGGGCTCGACGGGACCTGGCGGGTTCGGGCTCCTGTGCCGGTGGGACGAGGACGTGCCCGACGGATACCTGTTCCTGGTCGGCCTCGACGGCACGGCCCGGGTCGTCGAGACCACGCGGGGGACCTCCCGCGACGTGGCGCCCGCCGTACCCGCCGCCGCGCCGCGGGCGGAGCGGCCGGTGCACCTGCGGGCCGCGTGCCGCCGGAGCGGCGCCGGCACCCGCCTCACCCTGTGGATCGACGGAGCCCTGGCCGTCGACACCACCGATTCCTCGGGACCGCCCGCGGCGGGCAACAGCCAGGCCGGCCTGGTCGTGCGGGTGCCGGAGAGCACGACCGGCGCCCTCACCGTGTCCTTCGACGACTTCACCGTCCACCGGGCACGCTGACGGCTCCACCGCGCCCCGGCGTGAGCCTCCAGCGGCCCGGTCACGTCGTGCCCACCGCGCGGGCTCCCTCCGACGGGCACAGGGTGACTTCCGCTCCGTCCCCGCTCCGCGCCTCACGGAACAGGGCCCCCATGAAGATCGCCCCGAGGCCGGCGGCGCCTCGGGGCGATCTCGGAAGGAAAAGCGTCTCCGCTGCTCAGCTGCCTACTTCAGCAGCTGGCGGGCCATCACCATGCGCTGGATCTGGTTGGTGCCCTCGTAGATCTGGGTGATCTTGGCGTCGCGCATCATGCGCTCGACCGGGAACTCCTGGGTGTAGCCGTACCCGCCGAGGAGCTGCACCGCGTCGGTGGTGATCTCCATGGCGGCGTCGGAGGCGGCGCACTTGGCGGCGCTGGAGAAGAACGTGAGGTCGGCCTGGGGCTCGCCGTGCATGGCCAGCTCGGACTTGGCCGCGGCGGCGTAGGTGAGCTGGCGGGCGGCCTCGAGCTTCATCGCCATGTCGGCGAGCATGAACTGCACGCCCTGGAACTCGGCGATGGCCTTGCCGAACTGCTTGCGCTCCTTGACGTAGCCGAGCGCGTAGTCCAGCGCGCCCTGGGCGATGCCGAGCGCCTGGGCGGCGATCGTGATCCGGGTGTGGTCCAGGGTGGCCAGCGCGGTCTTGAAGCCGGTGCCGGGCTCGCCGATCATGCGGTCGGCCGGGATGCGCACGTCCTCCATGATGACCTGGCGGGTCGGGGAGCCCTTGATGCCGAGCTTCTTCTCCTTGGGGCCGAAGCTGACGCCCTCGTCGCCCTTCTCGACGACGAACGCGGAGATGCCGCGCGCGCCGGCGCCGGGCTCGGTCACGGCCATCACCGTGTAGTACTCGGACACCCCGGCGTTGGTGATCCACATCTTGGCGCCGTTGAGCACGTAGTGGTCGCCGTCGGCCACCGCCCGGGTCTTCATCGCGGCGGCGTCGCTGCCCGCCTCCGCCTCGGACAGGGCGTAGGAGAACATCGCCTCACCGCGCGCGACCGGCGCGAGGTAGCGCTGCTTGAGCTCCTCCGACGCCGAGATCAGCAGCGGCACGGTGCCCAGCTTGTTGACCGCGGGGATCAGCGAGGACGACGCGCAGGCGCGCGCCACCTCCTCGATGACGATCACGGTGGCGAGCGCGTCCGCGCCGGCGCCGCCGTACTGCTCGGGCACGTGCACGGCGTGCAGGTCGGCGGCGACGAGGGCCTTGTAGACGTCCCACGGGAACTCACCCGTCTCGTCGGCCTCGGCCGCACGGGGGGCGATCTTCTCGTCGGCGAGGGCGCGGACGGTCTCCCGGAGCATCTGGTGCTCCTCGGGCAGCGCGTAGAGAGGGAAGCTCATGGGAAAATACTAGGACGTCCAACAATGTAGGACCGACCCATCACCTGTGATATATGCCGCTACCTTCACAACCGCCCGCAAAGAGACGGTCAAGGATGCGGATACCCTGTGCGGGTCGGATTGGGCAGAACCGAAAGGATCCACCGTGGCCTACCGCCTGACCGTGCTGGGGACCGGATACCTGGGTGCCACGCACGCGGCGTGCATGGCCGAGCTCGGCTTCGAGGTACTCGGTCTGGACGTCGACGCCGAGAAGGTCGCCAGTCTCCAGGCCGGCAACCTGCCCATCCACGAACCCGGGCTGGAAGCGATCCTCCGCCGCAACCTCGCCAACGGCCGCCTGCGCTTCACCACCTCCTACGAGGAGGTCGCGGACTTCGGCGACGTGCACTTCGTCTGCGTCGGCACCCCGCAGAAGAAGGGCGAGTACGCCGCGGACACCTCCTACCTCGACGCGGTGATCGACTCCCTCGCCCCGCACCTGAGGCGCGAGTGCCTGGTCGTCGGCAAGTCCACGGTGCCCGTCGGCACCGCCGAGCGCCTGGCCGGCAAGCTGGCCCGGCTGGCGCCCGCCGGGGAAGCCGCCGAGCTGGCCTGGAACCCCGAGTTCCTGCGCGAGGGCTTCGCGGTCAAGGACACCCTGCACCCGGACCGGATCGTGCTCGGCGTGCGCTCGGAGAAGCCCGAGAAGATCATGCGAGAGGTCTACGCCTCCATGCTGGAGCACGGCACCCCGCTGGTGATCACCGACTACCCGACCGCCGAGCTGGTCAAGGTCGCCGCCAACGCCTTCCTCGCCACGAAGATCTCCTTCATCAACGCCATGGCCGAGGTGTGCGAGGCCGCGCACGCCGACGTCAAGCAGCTGTCCCTGGCGCTCTCCTACGACGAGCGCATCGGCGGCAAGTTCCTCAACCCGGGGCTGGGCTTCGGCGGCGGCTGCCTGCCCAAGGACATCCGCGCCTTCATGGCCCGCGCCGGGGAGCTGGGCGCCGACCAGGCGCTGACCTTCCTGCGCGAGGTGGACGCGATCAACATGCGCCGCCGGGCCCGCATGGTGGACCTGGCCCGCGAGCTGGCCGGGGGATCCTTCCACGGCTGCACGATGACCGTGCTGGGGGCGGCGTTCAAGCCCGACTCCGACGACATCCGCGACTCCCCCGCCCTGGACGTCGCCGTCAAGATCGCGCAGCTGGGCGCCAAGGTCACGGTCTACGACCCCGCCGCGATGGACAACGCCCGGCGGCTCCACCCCGAGCTGAACTACGGCACGTCCGCGCTGGAGGCCTCCCGCGACGCCCACGTCGTGCTGCTGCTGACCGAGTGGCGGGAGTTCGTCGAGCTCGACCCCGAGGAGCTCGGCTCGGTGGTCGCCTCCCGGAAGATCGTGGACGGACGCAACGCCCTCGACGCCGAGGTCTGGCGCGCCGCCGGCTGGCACTACCGCGCCCTCGGCCGCCCCTGACGCCCACCGGTCGGCCGAGCCGGACCTGTCCGGCTCGGCCGGGCTGCGCGGCGGCCCTACGCGCCGGTCTCAGGCCCGTACCACTGGAGTGCCTGACCGGTGATCGCGGCGATACGGTCGAAATCGTGATCGCGATGCAGCAGTGTGAGCCCTCGCAGCTCCGCCGTCGCCGCCACCACCAGATCCACCGGCCCGGCGCTGCGATGCCGGCCCCTCGCCGTGAGCAGGCCCTGGACCTGCCATGCGCGGTCATACGCGCGGTCATCGACAGGCACCCATCCGAACAGCTGCCTCATGTCCTCGACGCCCTGCTCCCGGTCGGCCTGCGACCGTGCACTGTAGAGGAACTCGAGCTCCGTGATGGGGCATACGGCCACCAGTCCCGCCGCGACGGCCTGATCCCAGCCGTAGGCCCCGGCATCCTTGCGCATGAGCCGGGCCAGCGCACTGGTGTCGACGAGGAACTGCGCGGGACTCACCGCCGGTAGTTCCGCTTCTCCTCGAGCAGTTCCAGGTCGAAGGCTCCTTCTGCCGCCGCACCGCGCAGCCGTGCCAGCGCCAGCGCCCGGCGCCGGTTCTCCAGGACCTCCCGCAGAGCGGTGTTGACGGTCTCCTTCTTGGTGCTGGTCCCCAGCGCCTTGGCCACCTCGGCCACCAGGTCGTCATCCAGATCGATCATCGTCCGGCTCACCGCGCACCTCCAATGCATATATCAATGCATCGAATATACATCGCGGTATGCATCCTTGAGCGCTCGCGCTGCGGGCCGGCGGCGCGCTCCCGGAGCGGGCGTCGCCGTGCCGCCCGCAGGCCGTCAGCCGCCGAGGCGGGCGGCCTCCTCGCGGAGGCGGGCGCCCTTGGCGTGGGCCTGGTCGCGCAGCTCCGCCTGGAAGCGCTCCATCTTCGCGCGCAGTTCCTCGTCCGCCGCCGCGAGGATCCGTACGGCCAGCAGCCCCGCGTTGCGGGCCCCGCCGATCGCGACGGTGGCGACCGGTACCCCGGCCGGCATCTGGACGATCGAGAGCAGCGAGTCCATGCCGTCGAGGTACTTCAGCGGGACGGGCACGCCGATCACCGGGAGCGGGGTCACCGAGGCGAGCATGCCGGGCAGGTGGGCGGCGCCCCCGGCCCCGGCGATGATCACCTTCAGGCCGCGCTCCGCGGCCCGCTGCCCGTAGGAGATCATCTCGTCGGGCATGCGGTGCGCGGAGACCACGTCGGCCTCGAACGCCACCCCGAACTCGGCCAGCGCCTCGGCGGCGAGTCTCATCACCGGCCAGTCGGAGTCACTGCCCATCACGATGCCGACCGCGGCCATGTCTTCTCCTTCGCGGGCCCGTGCCCGCCGTGTCGTGTGCGTTCGTTCCCCGCCCCGCGGCCGGAGTGCCGGGGGCCGTCAGGATCCCGGATCAGGTGTAGACGCCGTCGGTGAGGTAGACGGCGGCGTGCCGGGCGCGGGCGCGGACCTCCTCGAGGTCCGTGCCGAGGGCGGTGACGTGCCCGATCTTGCGGCCGGGCCGTACCTCCTTGCCGTAGAAGTGGACCTTGATCCCGGGGTCGTGGGCCATGACGTGCTCGTAGCGGGAGAAGACGTCCGGGTCCTCACCCCCCAGGAGGTTGGCCATCACCACGACGGGCGCGGTCATCACGGGCGCGCCCAGCGGGAGGTCGAGGACGGCGCGCAGGTGCTGCTCGAACTGGGAGGTGCGGGCGCCCTCGATGGTCCAGTGGCCGCTGTTGTGCGGGCGCATGGCCAGCTCGTTGACGACGAACCCGCCGGAGGTCTCGAACATCTCCACGGCCAGCAGGCCGGTCACGCCGAGCTCGGTGGCGATCTTCAGGGCGAGTCCCTGGGCGGCGGCGGCCCGCTCGGGGTCGAGGCCGGGCGCGGGGGCGAGCACCTCGACGCAGATGCCGTCGCGCTGCACGGTCTCCACCACCGGGTAGCTGACGCCCTGCCCGTGCGGGGAGCGGGCGACCAGCACGGCCAGCTCCCGCTCGAACGGCACGAACGCCTCGGCCAGCAGCGGCACCCCGCTCGCCAGGACCCCCGCGGCGTCGCCGGCGGACCGGCAGATCCAGACGCCCCGGCCGTCGTAGCCGCCGCGCACGGCCTTGAGCACGACGGGCCAGCCGTGCTCGGCGGCGAACCCCTCCACGTCGGCGGCGGTCTCGACCCGCCGCCAGGCCGGGCAGGGCGCGCCGATCGCGGTCAGCCGCTCGCGCATCACGGCCTTGTCCTGGGCGTGCACGAGCGCCTCGGCCCCCGGGTGCACGGCGGAGCCGTCGGCGGCGAGCGCGCGGATGTGCTCGGTGGGCACGTGCTCGTGGTCGAAGGTGAGCGCGTCGCACCCCTTGGCGAAGTCACGCAGGTCGGACAGGCTCCGGTGGTCGCCGAGGCGGACGTCGGCGACGACCCGGGCCGCGCTCTCGTCACGGGAGCCGGCCAGCACCCGCAGCTCGACACCGAGGGCGATGGCCGCCTGCTGGGTCATCCGGGCCAGCTGGCCCGCTCCGATCATGCCGACGACGGGGCCGGAGGACCCGGCCGGGGAAGGGCTGCTCACGTCCGCCGAGCTTACCGGGCGCGGATCCGGCGGCGGGAAACGGGCGGGGGCCGTCCCGCGGCCGGCCTCGGGCGGCCGTTCCGGGTCGCCGCACAGGGCACGGCCGCCCGAGAGCCGTCGCGTACGGCGGACCGTACGCGGTGGCCGCGGGCGCGGAACCCTTCCGGGGGCTTCCCGCGGGCCACGGGGTCAGCGTAACCTCGACCCCCAGGATTCATCCGGCTTTATGCGACATTTCTGGAAAACATTCCTTGTCAGGCTGGATGTCCATCTGACCGACCACGGTACGGGGCCTGCGGGGCTCCCGATAGCCTGAGGAAGTGCCCGAGGTCCGCACCCGCGTGGCGGATCCGCAGCCGACCCCAGAAAGGATCGTGCAGGGAACGTGCGGTTTCTTCGACACGCCTACGAGCGGTTCGCCGGCCTGGTGCACGAGCTCGCGAAGTTCGGGACCGTGGGGGCCTTCGCCTTCGTCATCGACGTCGGCGGCTTCAACCTCCTCCACTACGTCCTGGGCTGGGGGACGCTGACCTCCAAGGTCGTCGCCACGGTGGTCGCCACCACCTTCGCCTACTTCGGCAACCGCTTCTGGACCTACCGGCACCGGGAGCAGAGCGGGCTGACCCGCGAGTACTTCCTGTTCTTCCTGCTGAACGGCGTCGCGCTGCTGATCGGCATGATCGTCCTCGGCTTCACCCGCTACACGCTGGAGCTGACCGACCCGCTGAGCATCAACGTCGCCAACCTGTTCGGCATCGGCCTGGGCACGCTGTTCCGCTTCTTCTCCTACAAGAAGTGGGTCTTCCTCGCCGCCACGGAGGACCTCGACACCCCGCGCGAGCTGCCCGCGGACAAGCGCATCCGGGCGCACCGGCCCGGCAGGGGCACGCGGGCCCGCTGACCCGGGGACCACCCGGGCCCGCCGGCCTCGGGGCCGCGGGAGATCACGCGGGCCCGCTGACCACCCGGTTCCGGCCCGGGTCCCCGACCGGGCGCAGGAAGATCGCGAACACCGCGGGGCGGGGCCGCACGAGCTCCAGCCTGCCGCCGTCGGCGGCGGCCAGCGCCCGGGCCAGGGTCAGCCCGAGACCGGTCCCCCCGGCCCCGCTCATGCTCCGCTCGAAGACCCGGGGGGCCAGCTCGTCGGTGATGCCGGGGCCCTCGTCCGCGACCTCGATCACGATGGACTTGTCGGTGCTGCTGGTGGTCACCGTCACCGGGCCGCCCCCGTGCCGCAGGGAGTTCTCCAGCAGCGTGGAGAGCACCTGGCTGATGCCGCCGCTGGTGCCCAGTGCCTTGAGCCCGCGCGTGCCGGCCAGCACGAGCTTGCGGCCCTCCCGGCGGAAGGCGGGTCCCCACTCGATGAACTGCTGGTCCAGCAGGCCGTCGAGCTCGACCACCGCGGTCTGGGCGTGGCGCTGCCGCCGGGCCGCGGCCAGCAGCTCGTCGATCACCGCGGTCAGCCGCTCGGCCTGCACGATCGCGGCCTCGCCCTCCTCCTTGACGACGCTGGGGTCGTCCGCGGCCGCCACGATCTCCTCCAGCCGCATGGTCAGGCCGGTGAGCGGCGTGCGGAGCTGGTGCGAGGCGTCGGTCGCGAACTCCCGCTCCCGGGCCAGCAGGTCGGCGATCCGGGTCGCGCTCCGGTCCAGCACCTCGGCCACCCGGTCGAGCTCGCCGATGCCGTAGCGGTGCTTGCTCGGCCGGGCCTCGCCCGAGCCCAGCCGTTCGGCGATCATCGCCAGGTCGCGGAGCGGGAGCGTCAGGCGGCGCGACTGCACCACGGCCAGCCCCACCGCCACCGCGAGGGCCGCCGCGGCGAGCGCCAGGATGAGCAGGAGCCAGGCGCGGACCTGCTGCTCGACCTGGGTCTTGTCCCGGCTGACCGAGACGTAGACGCCGCTCTCCGACTGGGCGTCCGCGCTCATCTTGCGGTCCTCGGGAGGCTCGACGCCCACCGTCGTCACCTGGGGAGGCGTGCCCCTGGCATAGATCTGGACGTAACGCTCGGGGTACTTCCTCCCCAACTGCTCGCGGGTGATGGGCTGCTCCTGGATGCGGGCGTACTCCACCTCGTTGAGCAGGCTCTTCGCCTCCCCTGACAGCTCCTGGATGGCCTCCTCCTGGATCAGGCGATTGACCGCCACCCCCAGGGGGATGCCGAGCAGGAGCACCGCGATGACCGCGACGAGCAGGGTCGAGGAGAGCAGGCGGCGGCGCATTCCCTACTCGCGTTCGAAGCGGAAGCCGACCCCTCGGACCGTCGTGATGTAGCGCGGCTTGGCGGCGTCGTCCCCGAGCTTGCGGCGCAGCCAGGAGATGTGCATGTCCAGGGTCTTGGTGGACCCCCACCAGTTGGTGTCCCACACCTCGCGCATGATCTGCTCGCGGGTGACGACCTTCCCGGCGTCCCGGACCAGCACGCGCAGCAGGTCGAACTCCTTGGTGGTCAGGTGCAGCTCCTTGTCGCCCATCCACGCGCGACGTGAGTCGGCGTCGATGCGCACCCCCTGGACCACGGGCGTCTCGGAGGTGCCGCGCCGGAGCAGGGCCCGGACCCGGGCCAGCAGCTCGGCGAGGCGGAACGGCTTGGTGACGTAGTCGTCGGCCCCGGCGTCGAGGCCGACCACGGTGTCCACCTCGTCGACACGGGCGGTGAGAATGAGCACGGGTGTGCCGTGCCCTTCGGCGCGGATGCGCCGGGCCACTTCGAGGCCGTCCATCTCGGGCAGGCCGAGGTCAAGAACGATCAGGTCGATGCCACCCGATAGAGCTCGCTCCAGGGCCTGCGGGCCGTCCGGACTCACCTCCACCTGATAGCCCTCACGGCGCAGCGCGCGCGCCAGCGGCTCGGAGATCGAGGTGTCATCCTCGGCGAGAAGTACGCAGGTCATGTTGAGGATCGTAGGACCTTAGGCGATCGTTTCCCGGGCACAGCGCGCAGTTTGACTCGCCGTTGACCTATCTATTGACCTGGGCAAACACTGATAAATCCCGGATAGACATCCCACGGCGCGGCACGCCGCGGGGGAAGGGGGCGCCCCGGGAAGCCTCCGGAAAGGGCAGCACCCGCACGATCGCCGGGGAGAAAAGCGGACACGCCCGACTCGAGCTAACTTGACGGGCGTGTTCCGACAGTTCGCCACAGAAGCCGTACGGCGCGGGCGGACCACGTGCCGTACGGCGGGCAGCTCGCTAGGCCGACGGCGGCTCGGCGTAGCGGGCCAGGTAGAGCTGCTCACCGAGGTTCTCGATGAGGCTCAGCTCGGTCTCGAGGTAGTCGATGTGGTGCTCCTCGTCGGCGAGGATCTCCTCGAAGAGCCGGGCGGAGGTGATGTCGCCCTTCTCCCGCATCAGCGCGATGGCCGGCCGCAGGCGCTGGACCACCTCCAGCTCGACCTCGAGGTCGGCCCGGAGCTGCTCGGGAACGGTCTGGCCGATGTGCAGGGTGCCCAGCCGCTGGTAGTTGGGCAGGCCCTCCAGGAAGAGGATCCGGTCGGTCAGCTTCTCCGCGTGCCGCATCTCGTCGATGGACTCTTCGCGGGTGTACTTGGCGAGTTTGGTGTATCCCCAGTTCTCCTGCATCTTCGCGTGCAGGAAGTACTGGTTGATGGCGGTCAGCTCAGCGGTGAGCTGCTCGTTCAGAAGCTCGATTATCTGCTTGTCGCCCTGCATCGGCGGGCTCCTCGTGCTATGCGGTCGTCATGAGGTCTTCGGACCTCTTCAGGATCGCACAGATCTTCTTGACGCATCGGGCGCAGTCTCCCCCCGCGCCCGTGGTGTCGCGGACCTGCCGGGCGCTCCTCGCCCCGGCGGCGATGCAGTCGTGGACCTCGTTCTCCGTAACCGCGCGGCAGATGCAGACGTACATGGCGGGCGAGCCACCTCTCAGGCAGATGACCGCACGGGTCAATCAGGTTCAATCAGGTAAGGCAAACCTAAGATAACCCACTTTGGTTAGGCTTGCCTACGTGGCCCCCGCCACAATCCTGTTCCCCCGCTCCGCGCCCCCATGCCCGCCGTACGCCTCCCACGTGCGGAAAGGGCGCGGAACCCCGTGCCACACGGTGTTCCGCGCCCTCTGGCGCCCTCCCGTCCTCCCGGGTCCCCGGGCGGCGGCTCAGCGCTTCAGCCACTCCTGAAGGTGCGGCGCCTCCGCGCCGATCGTCGTGGACGGGCCGTGCCCGGTGTGCACCACCGTCCGCTCCGGCAGGGTCAGCAGCCGCTCCCGGATCGAGTCGATGATCGTCTCGAACGAGGAGAAGGACCGCCCGGTCGCGCCGGGACCGCCCTGGAACAGGGTGTCGCCGGTGAAGACCGCACCCAGCTCCGGGGCGTACAGGCAGACGGCTCCCGGCGAGTGGCCGGGCGTGTGCAGCACGGTCAGCTCGATCCCGCCCGCCTTCAGCACCTGCCCGTCGGCCAGCGGCTCGTACGGCGTGCCGGGGTGGACCATCTCCCAGAGCACCTGGTCGTCGGGGTGGAGCAGGATCGGCGCGTCCACCCGCGAGGCGAGCTCGACCGCCGCGTTGACGTGGTCGTTGTGCGCGTGGGTGCAGACGATCGCGGTCACCGACCGGTCGTTGATCCGCTCGACGATGGCGTCGGCGTCGTGGGCGGCGTCGATGACGAGGACCTCGCTCGCGGACCCGACCACCCAGACGTTGTTGTCGACGTCCCAGGTGCCGCCGTCGAGCGAGAAGGTCCCGGAGGTCACGAGCTTGTCGATCACAGGACCACCACCGAGCGCAGCACCTCGCCGCGGTGCATCTTGGCGAAGGCCTCCTCGACGTCGCCGAGCCCGATCTTCTCGGTCACGAAGCCCGCCAGGTCCAGCCGCCCCTGCAGATACAGGTCGATCAGCATCGGGAAGTCCCGGCCGGGCAGGCAGTCGCCGTACCAGGACGACTTCAGCGCGCCGCCCCGGCCGAAGACGTCCAGCAGCGGCAGCTCGACCGTCATCTCCGGGGTGGGCACCCCCACCAGGACCACGGTCCCGGCCAGGTCACGGGCGTAGAAGGCCTGCTTGTAGGTCTCCGGCCGGCCGACCGCCTCGATCACCACGTCCGCGCCGAACCCGCCGGTCAGCTCCCGGATCGCCTCCACCGCGTCGGTCTCGCGGGAGTTCACGGTGTGCGTGGCGCCGAACCCCCGGGCCCACTCCAGCTTCCGCTCGTCCACGTCCACCGCGATGATCCTCGAGGCGCCGGCCAGCGACGCGCCCAGCACGGCCGCGCCGCCGACGCCGCCGCAGCCGATCACGGCAACGCTGTCGCCGCGGGTCACGCCGCCGGTGTTGATCGCCGCGCCGATGCCCGCCATCACCCCGCAGCCGAGCAGGCCCGCCACCGCCGGGGCCGCCGCCGGGTCCACCTTCGTGCACTGCCCGGCCGCCACCAGGGTCTTGTCGGCGAAGGCGCCGATGCCCAGGGCCGGCGACAGCTCGGTGCCGTCCTCCAGGGTCATCTTCTGCGTCGCGTTGTGGGTGTCGAAGCAGTACCACGGCCGGCCGCGCAGGCAGGCCCGGCACCGGCCGCAGACCGCCCGCCAGTTGAGGATCACGTAGTCGCCGGGGGCCAGGCCGGTCACGCCCTCGCCGACCGCCTCGACCACGCCCGCGGCCTCGTGCCCGAGCAGGAAGGGGAACTCGTCGTTGATCCCGCCCTCGCGGTAGTGCAGGTCGGTGTGGCAGACCCCGCACGCCTGCACGTTCACCACCGCCTCACCGGGCCCGGGATCGGGCACCCGGATCGTCTCGAGGGAGACGGCCTGACCTTTGCCGCGCGCGACCACGCCCTGCACGGTGTACGGCATACGCTGCACCTTGCCTTCGAGGTTCTCGATCTCTTCCGCTCGGAAGCCTTTTCCACCGGGCGCCCCCGCGTCAATGCCTACCCGGCGGTACCCTCCACGCCGGTGCCTACCCGCTCCGGCCTCCCCGTGCACCCGGACCGCGCCCGGCGCCTCACGTGCGGCGCAGCACGTACGGCTGGACCACTCCCAGGCCCCGGGCGGGCCTGCGCCGGATGCGGCGCACCTCGATCCCGCCGACCCCCTCGACGGCGCCCGCCATGGCCTCGTCGACGACGACCGCGCCGGGACGGGCGATGGCCGTCAGCCGGGCCGCGAGGTTGACGGTGGTCCCGAAGACGTCGCCCAGCATCGGCAACACCGGCCCGTAGGCCAGCCCCACCCTGACGTCCGGCCCGTCCCGCCGGATCGCCTCGCCGAGCTCCAGTGCGATCTCCGCGGCCGTTCCGGGCTCGGCCGCGGTGAACAGCACCTCGTCGCCGAGCGTCTTGACCAGCCGGCCGCCGTGCGAGGCGACCACGTCGGCCGCCCGGGACTCGAACCCCTCCACCAGCTCGGCCAAGCCGTTCTCGTCCAGCTCCCGGGAGGCCCTGGTGAAGGAGACCAGGTCGGCGAAGCCCACCGCGAGCGTCAGCCGGGTGGGCGGGGCCGCCTCCTCGGCCATGTCGGTGATGGCGAGCAGCCGGGTCCCGGCCGCGGCGAGCTGGGCGCGCCAGACGTGGACCAGGACCCGCTCGAAGTCGGGCAGCAGCTCCCGGGCGAGCGCCATCACCGCCTCCAGGTCGGCCCCGGTGGGCGGCCGGTCCGGCTCCAGCATCGCCCCGACGATGATCTCGGCCTGCCACTGGGCGAGCCTGGCCGTGGTCTGGCCGAGCGCCCGGGTCATCCGGATGATCGTCCGCTCGTCCAGCAGACCGCCGTCCATCATCGTCCGGACCCGCGTCAGGATCGCCACGTCGGCGTCGGTGAAGGCCACCTCGTCGTCGGGGAGCGTGGGGAAGCCCAGCGCCCGCCAGATCTGCTCGGTGACCCGCTGCGGGACGCCGGAGATCTCGGCCACCTGGATCCGCGTGTAGCGGGGCGGCGGGCCGACGAAGAGACGCTCGATCTGCTCGGCCGTCGGGCGGCCCTCCCGCGCGCCCGCTCCCTCTGTGCCCATCTTCCCCCTCCCGCCCAGGAGGCTACGCCACACGGCTCTCACCCGTGTCCGTCAGACCGGGCGGCGGGCGTCGCCCGGCCCGCCGTCGGCCGCGTCGTCCTGGGCACCGCCGTGGGCACCGCCGTGGACGCCGCCGTGGACGCCGTCCAGCGCGTCATGGGCGTCGTCCAGCGCGTCGAGGGCCCCGAACAGCTCGGCGCGCACCTCCTGGATGCGCGGGATGTCCCGCAGCGTGATGCGGCCCTGCCCGCCCGCCGACTCGACGATCAGCGTGCCGCAGCCGAGCAGCCGCTCCAGCAGGGTCTGGTCCGCGCTGACGGTGTTGACCTTGCTCATCGGGATGTCGTCGTGCGACTTGCTCAGCACACCGGCGCTGATCGTGAACCGGTGCGTGGTGAGCACGTAGGAGGTGTTCTTCCACTGCAGGTAGGGCACGAAGGACCACACGGTGAGCAGTCCGACGGCGACCGCGGCCACGGCGATCCGCGCGTACCCCTCGTAGGCGAAGCCGGGCATGAGGTACATCGCCGCGCCGGAGGCCGCGGCGATGACGAGCAGCGCCAGGAACGGGACGGCCAGGCGCTTCCAGTGCGGGTGGAACGACCGGATGCGCCGCTCCCCCTCCGTCAGGTGGTGATCGGGGAGACCCATGGGATGAATCGTGGCACGATCCGCTCTCCCCCGTCAGCGGGCCACGAGGCTCCTCACCGCGGAGAGCGCGGCCCCGGAGCGGACCGGCCGCGGGTCAGGGGGCGGCGTCCGGGCGGACGTGCACGACGTCACCCGCACTGAGCGTGTGCTGCCGCCCCTGCGACTCCACGATCAGGTGGCCGGAGCGGTCGACGCCGGCGGCCCGCCCGGTGAGCACCCGCTCTCCCGGCAGCTCCACCCTGACCCGCCGGCCGACCGTCGCGCTGCAGCCGAGGTAGGCGGCCCGCAGGCCGCACGCGTCGGCGTCGCCGCCGGCCTGCGACCACTCGCGGTAGTGCGTCTCGACCTCCCGCAGCACCGCCCGGAGCAGCGGGTCCCGGTCGGCGCAGGCGGCCTCCTCCACGGCGAGCGAGGTGGCGGTCGGCACCGGCAGCTCGCCGGCGCGCAGGCTCACGTTGAGCCCGACGCCCACGACCACCGCGTCCTCCACCCGCTCGGCGAGCACCCCGGCGAGTTTGCGCTCCCCGACCAGCAGATCGTTGGGCCACTTGAGCCGGGCGTCGACCTCCGCCACCCGGCGCACCGCCGAGGCCGCGGCCAGGCCGACGAGCAGCGGCAGCCAGCCCTGCCGGGCCGGGGGCGGGCCGGGCCGCAGGAGCATCGAGAACGTCAGCCCGGAGCGCGGCGGGGCGGACCAGACCCGGCCGAGCCTGCCCCGCCCGGCCAGCTGCGCCTCGGCGACCAGCACCGTCCCCTCACGGGCGCCCTCACGCGCCGCCGCCGCCAGGTCGGCGTTGGTCGAGCCGGTCCGCTCGACGACGACGATGTCCGACCAGAGCGCGCCCGGACGGACCAGGGCGCGCTTCAGCGCCGCCTGCGAGAGCGGCGGCCGGTCGAGGTCGGTGTACGGGGACGCCTGGGACCTCTCGGACGGCCGGGGCCCCCCGGACCGCCGGGACGGCTCGGGCGATTCAGGTGACTCGGGCGACTCGGGCTCTGACACCCCGCCATTCTCCCTCCCCGCGCGGGCGCCCGCAGCCCGGCGGGGCGGTGGGCGGCCGGCGCCGCGCGCATATGGTGGACCGATGGCCGCCTTCCCCGCCGGCCACGCCCGCCGGAAGGAGCCGACAATGGAGCGTATGAGGAACGTGCGCAGGCGGAGGCTGCTCGACCCGCGCAACTGGGCGAGCTGGAAGCCCTTCGGGATCGGCGAGCGCAAACCGAACAACTACATGGAGCTGGTCGAGGCCTTCCGGTCCGTGAAGGGCAACCGCCGCTACGCCTGGCGCCTCCTCAACCAGGGCACCTGCGACGGGTGCGCGCTGGGTACCAAGGGCATGCGCGACTGGACCATGGACGAGATCCACCTGTGCAACATCCGGCTCCGGCTGCTCAAGCTGAACACCATGCCCGCCCTCGACGTCCCGGTGCTGGCCGACGTCTCCGCCCTGGAGCGGCGCAGCAGCGCGGAGCTGCGCGACCTGGGGCGCCTGCCGTACCCGATGCTGCGGCGCGCGGGCGAGCCGGGCTTCCGGCGGATCGGCTGGGACGAGGCGCTGGAGCTGGCCGCGCCGCGCCTGCGCGACCCCTCCCGGCTCGGCGTCTTCCTGACCAGCCGCGGCATCCCGAACGAGAACTACTTCGCCGCGCAGAAGGCCGTGCGGGCGCTCGGCAGCAACTCCGTCGACAACGCCGCCCGCATCTGCCACTCGCCCTCGACGGTCACGCTGAAGCGGGCGATCGGCGCGGCGGCGACCACCTGCTCCTACACCGACTGGATCGGCTCGGACCTGATCGTCTTCATCGGGTCGAACCCGTCGAACAACCAGCCGGTCGCGATGAAGTACCTCTACCACGCCAAGAAGGCCGGCACGAAGGTCGCGATGGTCAACGCCTACCGCGAGCCCGGCATGGAGAAGTACTGGGTGCCGTCCAACGCCGAGTCCGCCGTCTTCGGCACGAAGATCACCGACCACTTCTTCGGAGTGAGCGTCGGCGGCGACATCGGCTTCCTGAACGGCGTGCTCAAGCACCTCGTCGAGAGCGGCCGGGTGGACACCGCGTGGGTGGAGGCCCACACGACGGGCTTCGAGGACACGGCGCGGGCGGTCCGCGAGCAGTCCTGGGAGGAGCTGGAGGCGCTGTCCGGCTCGACCCGCGAGCGGATGCGCGAGCTGGCGGAGCTGCTCGGCGAGGCGCGCTCGGCGGTGCTGGTCTGGTCGATGGGCATCACCCAGCACACCCACGGCGAGGACAACGTCCAGGCGATCGTGAACCTCGCGCTGGCCCGGGGCTTCGTCGGCCGCGACCACTGCGGGTTGATGCCGATCCGCGGGCACAGCGGCGTGCAGGGCGGCGCCGAGATGGGCGCCTACGCGACCGGCCTGCCCGGCGGCCTGCCCGTCACCGAGGAGAACGCCCGGCGCTTCGGCGAGCTGTGGGGCTTTGCGGTGCCCGCCGCACCCGGCCTGACCACCACCGAGATGATCGACGCCGCCCACGCGGGCGAGCTGGACGTGCTGGTCTCCAGCGGCGGCAACTTCCTGGAGGTGCTGCCCGACCCCGCCTACTGCCGCGAGGCCCTGTCCCGGCTCAAGCTGCGCGTGCACATCGACATCGTGCTCTCGTCGCAGATGCTCGTGCCCTGCGAGGGAGACGTGCTGCTGCTGCCCGCCCAGACCCGCTACGAGATGGCGGGCGGCGTCACCGAGACCTCCACCGAGCGGCGGATCATCTTCTCGCCCGAGGTGCCCGGCCCCCGGATCGGCGAGGCCCGCCCGGAGTGGCAGATCTTCACCGAGCTGGCCGCCCGCGCCCGGCCGGAGCTGGCCGACCGCGTCCGCTACTCCGGCACCGCCGAGATCCGCGCCGACATCGAGCGGGCCGTCCCGTTCTACGCGGGCATCGCTGGACTGTCGAAGTTCGGCGACAACGTCCAGTACGGCGGACGCCACCTGTGCCCCGGCGGCCGCTTCCCCACCCCCGACGGCCGGGGGCGCTTCGCACCCGTACCGCTGCCCGCACTGGAGCGCCCGGACGGGGCGTTCACGGTCGCCACCCGGCGCGGCAAGCAGTTCAACAGCATGGTCCACGAGCGGCGCGACGGCTTCAACGGCGCCACCCGCGAGGCCGTGCTGATGAGCCCCTACGACGCCGACCGGCTCGGCCTGGCCGACGGGGCGCCGGTGGAGCTGCGCTCGGTCGGCGGGGACCGGACGTACCGCGGCCGGGTGCTGCGGGCCCCGCTGACCCCGGGCAGCCTGCAGATCCACTGGCCGGAGGGGAACGTCCTGCTGGACGCCGGCCGCCGCTCCCCCGACGCCCGGATCCCCGACTACAACGCGCTGGCCACGATCACGAAGCTCGACCCGTGACCCCCGGGGAGACCGGCCGCCCCCGCGGGGAGGTCCTTCCCGGAGGCGTGCCGGGGCCCCGGGCGGCGGCCGTACGGCCGGGGCCGACCACCCGGGCGCGGATCCGCGAGGTCGCGGGCGGGCGCGTCCGCGACCGGCGCGACGACCTCGCCACCGAGGAGCCGCTGGAGATCCGCGTCCTGGCGGGCGGGACCCGCCGGACCGTCGCCGTCACCATGCGCACCCCCGGCCACGACTTCGAACTGGCCGCCGGGTTCCTGCACGGCGAAGGGCTCGCGGCGCCCGGCGACATCGCGGCGATCTCCTACTGCTCCGACGCCGACGTGCCGCCCGAGGCGCGCCACAACACGGTCACCGTACGGCTGCGCGGCGCGGCCCCGCCCGAGCTGCCCGCCCTCGACCGGCACTTCGTGACCTCCAGCGCCTGCGGCGTCTGCGGCGCCGCGAGCCTCGACGCGCTGCGCTCCCGCCGCCTGACGCCGATCACGGAGCCGGGCCCTGCGCTGGACCCCGGGACCCTGTACGGCCTGCCGGAGGCGCTCGGCCGGGCTCAGGGCGTGTTCGGCAAGACCGGCGGCCTGCACGCGGCGGGGCTGTTCACCTCCGGCGGCGAGCTGGTGGCGCTCCGCGAGGACGTGGGGCGGCACAACGCGGTGGACAAGCTGGTCGGCTGGGCGCTGACCTCCGGCCGGCTCCCGCTGGCGGGGCACGTGCTGATGGTGAGCGGCCGGACCAGCTACGAGATCATGCAGAAGGCCCTGGCCGCGGGCCTCCCGGTGGTCTGCGCGGTCTCCGCCCCGTCCTCCCTCGCGGTGGACCTGGCCCGGGAGTTCGGCATCACGCTGGTCGGCTTCCTGCGGGGCGAGCGCTTCAACGTCTACTCCCGCCCCGACCGCCTCCGCGGTCTCTGACCCCCGGCCGATCCGTTCACCGTCACGCGCGGTCCCCGGGCCTCCCACCATGCTCCTGCGCGCGTGACCTGCGGCCTTTCCGGCCATCCGGTGCTCCGGCGGCGGGCGAGAGCGGTGGGGAGCGGCACGGCCGGCCCGGCGCTCGCCGCGACCGGCAGGCGGCCCGGCCCCGTCTCGTCCAGTGGACGGTCCGGGCCGGGCATCACGGTTTCCGTAGGCTCGGCCCCATGACTGATCGTCCCTTCGAGGTCGTCTGCGAGGTCGAGCCGCCGACCAGCCCCGACCTCAAGCACGTCCGCCACCAGATCGGCACCCTCGGCCGGATCGCCGACTCCTTCCTGATCCCGGACAATCACATCGGCCGGGCCACCGTGTCCAGCGTCGCCGTCGCCCACGAGGTCCAGGCGATGGGCGGGCGGAGCATCGCCTGCCTCAACTCGCGCGACCGCAACCTGCTGGGCTTCCGCCGCGACCTGCTCACCGCGGCGGCCTACGGGGTGGAGGAGCTCCTGTTCGTGTACGGCGACAAGCCCACCACGGGCAGCCGGACCAGCGACCTCACCGTCCGCTCGATGATCGAGGAGGTCCGCGCCCTCGGCGAGGACCCCGCCTTCGCGGACGTCCCCGCCTTCCGGGTCGGCACCGCCGCCGGGCTGCGCCCGCTGCCCGCCTGGAAGCGCGCGGCCGACTTCGTGTTCGTGCAGGTCAGCTTCTCGCTGGAGGCGCTGCTGCGCTGGCGCGAGGCCAACCCGGTGGACGTGCCGGTCTACGCCGGGGTGATGGTCATCGCCAGCGAGAACCACGCCCGCCGGCTGGCCACCGCGATCCCGGACATCGACCTGCCCGCGGAGCTGGTGGAGCGGGTGGCGGACGACCGGCCCGCCGCCCGAACATCTGAGAGGGACCAGCGGCAGGATCACTTCGCGAACAGAGCTATGTCCGTCGAGTGAGCGCAGGCAGAAGCCCTTCTTCGTCGATTATCGACGAAAGCGTCGCTATGCTGACCGCATAAATGCAGCGAGGGGAGCACTGTGCTGATCCGCTTCGAGGTGGCGAACTTCCGCTCCGTGCTCGACCCCGTCGAGTTGTCGATGGTCGCCGTCGACCGGGACCGGGTCGAGGCGCGCCCGGTGCCCAATCTGGGTGAGAGTCTGTTGCCCGTCGCGGCCGTCTTCGGCCCGAACGCCTCCGGCAAGTCGAACATCATCGCCGCGCTGACATGGTTGCGGAACGCCGTCCAGACATCACTGCGTTTCTGGGACGATGAGATCCCCGTCGAGCCGTTCGCGTTCGCCGACGGCGGTGACCGCCCTTCGGAGTTCACTGTCGAGTCCGTCGTCTCGGGCGTGCGGTTCGAGTACATCGTCGAGCTCGACCGGCAGGCGGTCCGCTATGAGGCGCTGTTCCACTATCCGGAGAAGAAAAGGCGCCGGATCTTCGAACGCGAAGGCGACGATCTCAAGCTCCAGCGCGGTCTCGGCAGCCTCTCCGGCACCCGCGAATTGCTGACGGCCCGTACGCTCGCGCTGTCGATCGCCCGACGCTTCGATCAACCCCTCGTCTCGGATTTCGCACACGATCTGCTTGCGGCTCAGACGCTCGGGCTGAGGTCGTGGGACCGGCGTTTCCCGTACCGCGGTTCCGTCCGTTCGACTCTTCTCTGGTTCGGCGAGGACTCCGGCAACGACCCGTTGCCACTGCCGGAATTCGAGGAGATGGACAGAGCTTCTCAGGTGGATCGAGACCAGGCGCTGGCTCTGCTCCGAATGGCCGATCTCGGCATCGACGACGTGATGGTCGACGAGCACGAGGTTCCTTATCCGGAAGGTATGCGAACGCAACGCCGGGTACGCCTCGTCCACCGAACGGCCCGGGAGAAGGCGCCACTCGACTTCGCGGCCGAGTCGGAGGGCACACGCACCTGGTTCCACCTCATCGGGCCGGTGCTGACCGCGCTCAGATCCGGATCGCTTCTGCTCTTCGACGAGCTCGACGCGAGCCTGCATCCGACGTTGTCCGCGCAGTTGATCCGGCTGTTCCATGACCCGGCGACGAATCCGAGAGGCGCGCAGCTGGTCTTCACCTCCCACGACACGAGCCTGCTCAACCATCTGAACCGGGACGAGGTGTGGTTGACCGAGAAGACAGAGGACGGCGTAACCCGGCTCGGCGCGCTGGCCGAGTTCGCCGGTGAACGGGTCAGAAGATCCCAGAACCTGGAGAAGGCATACCTCCATGGCCGGTTCGGCGCGCTTCCCGATGTCGATCGAACCGAGATCCTCCGTGCTCTCGGACTGATCGGCTGACCAGGATGGCGCCTCGAAGGAGCCGGGCGAAGAGCCTCAAGCGGAGGATCGCCAGCCGCCCTGAGCGTAGAACCATTGTCATCTTCTGCGAAGGCGAGGCCTCCGAGCCTGATTACATAAACGCGTTGAAACGGCTTCCTGACGTTCGCGCCAACACCGCGATCAGCATCGAGATCGCCGCCGAGAACGGAGTGCCGTCGGCTCTGGTCAGGCGGGCGATCGAGAGGAACCGCGACGATGAAGTCGACGAATGCTGGTGCGTGTTCGACGTCGAGTGGCCCAAGAACCATCCGAATCTACGGCAGGCCGTCCAGGCCGCCAAAGAGCATGGGATCCGCCTGGCCATCTCGAATCCCTGCTTCGAACTGTGGCTGATCCTTCACTTCCACGACCAGACGGCTTTCATGAGCACTGACGAGGCCGAGCGCAGGAGCCGCCAGCTCGACGGGCGTTCCGGGAAGCGAATCGCCGCGGACCAGTACATGCAACGTCGACATGCCGCGTCGCAGCGTGCGGCTCTCCTGGCTGAACGCCACGCGCAGAACCAGAGCATGTTCCCGAAAGACAACCCTTCATCCACCGTGGGCGACCTGCTCAAGGCGATCGAGCCCTGAACGGCTCGGCATTCCGTCGTGACACCGCGCACAGGCGTTCATGAGATCACCCGATTCCGCTGACCGCGGAGACTGGGCTTTTCCCGAACAGCATGGAGGCGAAAGAACGTGGAGGCGCCGCCGCGGTCACGCCATGTCGCATGGCCCACAGGCGGTCGCCCGCCGTACGGTCCCCGGGCGGGCGCGGGGACCGTACGGCGGGCGGGGACCGTCAGCCGGTGTTCTGCAGGCCGGCGGCGACGCCGTTGACCGAGAGCAGCAGGAGCGTGGACAGCCGCTCGCGCTCCTCCTCCGGCAGGTCCTCGTCGGCGCGCAGCCGCGACAGGGCGCGCAGCTGCAGGTGGGAGAGCGCGTCCACGTAGGGGTCGCGGAGCTGGACCGCGCGGGAGAGCACCCGGCGGTTCTCCAGCAGGCGGCTGTGGCCGGTGACCTCCAGGACGAGGCGGCGGGTCAGGTCGTACTCGCCCAGGACCTGCTCGGCGAAGTCGTCCCGGCCGCCGAGCGCCAGATAGCGGGAGGCGATGTCGCGGTCGGTCTTGGCCAGGGACATCTCCGCGTTGTCCAGCATGGTCTCGAAGAGCGGCCACTCCCGGTAGGCGGCGCGCAGCTCCTCGACGCCGGTCTCGGCGACGACCGCCGCCAGGCCGCTGCCCAGGCCGTACCAGCCGGGCAGGTTGACCCGGGTCTGCGCCCAGGCGAACACCCACGGGATGGCCCGCAGGTCGTCCAGCGACCGGGGCGCGCCCAGTCCGCGGCGGGCCGGGCGGGAGCCGAGCCGGAGCGAGCCGATCTCCTCCAGCGGGCTGACCAGGGAGAACCACTCGGGGAAGCCGGGCGCCTCGGTGAGCGAGCGGTAGGCCTTCTCCGAGGCGGAGGCGACCTGCTGGGCGACCGCCCGGAACCGGTCGGCGGCCTCGGCCGTGCGGGCCTCGACGGTCGGGGTGGAGGCGAGCAGCACCGCCGAGGTGACCTGCTCCAGGTGGCGGCGGGCGATGGCCTCGTGCCCGTAGCGGGCGAAGATGACCTCGCCCTGCTCGGTGACCTTGAACCGGCCGCCGACCGAGCCGGGAGCCTGGGCGAGCACCGCCCGGTTGGCCGGTCCGCCGCCGCGCCCCAGGGCGCCGCCCCGGCCGTGGAAGAGCGTCAGCTTCACCTCGTGCTCGGCGGCCCAGGCGGCCAGCGCCTCCTGCGCCTCGTACAGCTTCAGGGTGGCGGCGGCCGGGCCGAGCTCCTTGGCGGAGTCGGAGTAGCCGAGCATGACCTCCAGGCGCCTGCCGCCGGCGGCGAGCCGCTCCTGCACGGCGGGCAGCTCCAGCATCCCGGAGAGCACGCCGGGCGCGGCGGCCAGGTCGGCGCCGGACTCGAAGAGCGGGACCACGTCGAGCGCCGGGGCCCGCTCGCCGAGGGCGTGCGCGGCCAGCTCGTAGACGGCGGCGACGTCGGCGGCCGAGCGGGTGAAGGAGACGACGTAGCGGGAGCAGGCGTCCACGCCGAACCGCTCCTGGATCCAGCCGATGGTCCGGATCGTCGCCAGCACCTCCTCCGTGCGCTCGGAGACCTCGCCCGAGGCGAGCTCGGCCAGCGCGGCGGCGTGCACCTGGGAGTGCTGGCGCACCTCCAGCTCGGCCAGGTGGAAGCCGAAGGTCTCCACCTGCCAGATCAGGTGCTGCAGCTCCCCGTAGGCCTGCCGCCTCGCCCCGGCGGCCACCAGGGAGTCCTGGGCCAGGCGCAGGTCGGCCAGGAACTCCGCCGGCGAGCGGTAGGCCAGGTCGAGGCCGCGCTGCCGGGTGGCGGCGACGCGGGCGGCGGTGAACAGCAGCCACTGCCGGTGCGGCTCCCGGGGGGAGCGGGTCGCCATCTCCGAGACCAGCTCGGGGTGGTCGTGCTCGGCCTGGACCAGCGCGGCCCGCAGCGCCGGCGAGGGCGGGGTGTACTCGGAGGTCAGGGTGAGGGTCCGGGCGATCCGCGAGGTGGCGTTCTCCAGCGCGATCAGCACGTGCTCGGCCTGGATGAGCAGGGCCTCCCGGGTGACCCGGGCGGTGACGTTGGGGTTGCCGTCGCGGTCGCCGCCGATCCAGCTGCCGTAGCGGATGAAGGGGCGGGCCAGCGGTGCGCGGGTCCCGCTGTCCTCGGCGAGCGCGGCGTCCATCGCCCGGTAGATGTGCGGGACCATCCGGAACAGCGTCTCGTCGAAGGCCGCCATCGCGGTGCGGACCTCGTCCAGCGGGTCGAGCTTGGTGTGCCGGAGCTGGGCGGTCCGCCAGAGCAGGTCGATCTCCTCCAGCAGCCGCCGCCGCGTCTCCGCGCGCTCGCCCGCGCCGGTCCGGGGGTCGTTGTAGACGGCGAGCTGGGCGCTGACCCGCTGGATCGCGGTGACCACGGCGCGCCGGCGCGCCTCGGTGGGGTGCGCGGTCAGCACCGGGTGGAGGCGCAGCTCCTCCACCAGCTCGGCGACGCGCTCGCCGCCGAGCTCCTGCACGGCCTGGAGCAGCGACTCGGGCAGCGGCTCGTGCCCGGTGTCGCGGGAGCGGAGGGTCCGGATGCGGAAGTGCTCCTCGGCCAGGTTCACGAGGTGGAAGTAGCAGGTGAAGGCCCGGGCGATCTTGACGGCCCGGCCGATCGGCCACTCCGTCACCATCGCGGCGACCTCGTCGGTGGAGATCTCCTTACGGCGGGCCGCGATGACGGCCTTGCGGAGGCGTTCGACGTCGGCGAGCAGGTCGTCGCCGCCGTGCTCGGCGATGACCTGCCCGAGGAGCTCGCCGAGCAGCCGCACGTCCGCGCGGAGCTCGTCGGGCATCTCGGTTACTGCGGAAGAACGTTCTGCCTGGTTGGGCGCGCTGGCGGACATGATTGCCAGGGTATCGAGTGCGTTTTCTCCGCCGGAGACCGGTCTCACCTATTGGACTAGACCAATGCGGAACGCTTCAGGCCTGCTGCGAGATCGCCCCCAGGATCTCCGGGTGCCGGTCGAACCCGATCCGCCCGGCGAGCCTGCGCCCGCCCGCGGCGAGCAGCACGCCGTACGGCACGGCCAGCGCGCTCACCCAGGTCGCGCCGAACAACACGGGCAGCATGACGGGCGCGGCGAGCACCGCGGTGCCGATCATCGCGCCGAACGAGCCCGCGAAGGCGAGGCCGCCCTGGCCCGGGGCCGCGCCGGTGAAGGCGTTGAGCCGCTCGGGCACCGTGTACGGCAGGAGCACACTGGTCATCGCGCCCACGCCCAGCCCGACCCCCAGCACGCCCCAGGCGGTGAGCGCCGCCGGGACGGCCCAGACCGGCTCGCCCGCGAGCAGGGCCGCGACCGCGGACAGCACGGTGAGCGCCGGGACCGCGATCGCCGCCACGGCCAGGTGCCGTCCGGCCAGGTCGGTCCGCCAGGCGCGGGCCGTGCCGTACACAGCGGCGTTCATCCAGAGCGAGCGGCCGTCGATGCCGAAGGAGTTGCACGCCTGCAGGCCGACCATCACCGCGCCCAGGCACGCTGGGGCGATGGCGAGCACCGGGCCGGCGTCGATCTCCGCGTCCCCGTTGAGGGAGAACGCCATGATGCCGGACACCGCCAGGGCGGCGAACCAGCCGACCCGCCCGCGGGGGTCGCGGCGGGCGTACTTGAGCTCCTTGGCGGCGACCGCGGCGAGCGGGCCGTCGGGCAGGAGCCGGGCCAGCAGGCCGCGGGAGTTGCGCACGGAGGCGGCCTCGGTGGAGGCGTCCGCGGTGACCATCGCCCGGCGCAGGGCCGTGATCCAGAGCATGCCGACCGCGACGACCAGGACGGCCAGCAGGAGCAGCTCGGTGAGGGCGACGAGGCCGCCGTCGGCGACGGCGTGCGCGGCCATGCCCGGCGGGGTCCAGCGCAGCACCCCTGCGACGTCGTGCAGCATCCGCAGCGGGTCGCCGGCCAGGCCCTGGTTGAGCAGGAGGTTGGGCAGCTGGGCGCCCACGATGAAGAAGACCACCGAGACCGCGAGCACGTCCCGGCCGCGGCGGGTGCGCAGCACCCCGGACAGGGAGGTGGTGACCAGCCGCGAGGTGACGATGCAGAGCGCGAACTGCAGCAGCACGGCGACGACGCCCAGCAGCGCGCCGCCGATCCCGCCGGCGAGGGCGGCGACCGCGCCGGACGTGACGACCAGCAGGGAGATCGGCCAGACTCCGGTGACCGAGGCGGTGAACAGGCCGGCCGCGAGCCGGCCGGTGGTCAGCGGGAACAGCGTCAGCCGGGACGGGTCGAGCGTGTCGTCCAGGCCGAAGGCGAGCAGCGGGACGACCACCCAGCCGACCAGGGAGAACGTGAACAGCAGCGTCACGACGTCCAGCGCGACCTGCGGGGGCGCCTGGCGCAGCATCACCATGAGGGTGAACCCTCCGGACGCGACCAGGAGCGCGGCCACCAGGGTGAAGAGGAAGCCGAGCAGGCGGGCGGTGTCGCCGCGCAGGTTCCCGGCGACCAGCCGGAGCTTGAGCCGGGCGAAGACCGCGGGCCCCACGGGCGCCGCGCCGCCCCCGCCGGCGCTCACGCCGAGGTCGCTCCCAGCCATGAGAGACCCTCCCCTCCGTCCGCGTGCCCGTGTGCGCCGACCAGGTCGAGGAACGCCTCGTTGAGGCTCCGCCCGCCGCGCACCTCGTCCAGCGGGCCCTGGGCGACGATCCGGCTGCGGCTCATCACCGAGACCCAGTCGCACAGGCGCTCCACCAGGTCCATCACGTGGCTGGAGAAGACGACGGTCGCGCCGGAGGCGGTGTAGCGCCGCAGCACCTCGACCAGCGTGTTGGCGCTGACCGGGTCCACCCCCTCGAAGGGCTCGTCCAGGAAGAGCACCCGGGGGTTGTGCAGCAGCGCGGCGGCCAGGCCGATCTTCTTGCGCATGCCGGTGGAGTAGTCGACGACGAGCTTGTCGGCCGAGTCGGTCAGGTCCATGACCCGCAGCAGCTCCTCGGCGCGCCGCTCCACCTCGGCCCTGGGGATGCCCCGCAGCTGGCCGTTGTAGGACAGCAGCTCCCGGCCCGACAGCCGCTCGAACAGCCGCAGCCCCTCGGGCAGCACGCCGATGCGGGCCTTCACCGTGACCGGGTCGCGCCAGACGTCGGCGCCGCCGACCAGGACCGTCCCGCCGTCCGGGCGGAGCAGGCCCGTGACCATGCTGAGCGTGGTGGTCTTGCCCGCGCCGTTGGGCCCGACCAGCCCGGCGAAACTGCCCTGGGGCACGACCAGGTCGACACCGCTCACGGCCACCTGGTCGCCGAACCGCTTGACCAACCCCTGCGTCCGCACCGCGTCCACCGTGTCCGCCCCGCTGCCCGCCCTGATGTCCACCTTGGCACCCACCTTGCACTGTTTTCCTATTCGTTGACCCTACGCCTCCCCGGGGGGAACGAATGCCAGCCCCTGTTGGCCGTCGATGTCAGCGGCTGGTTACCCTGCTGGGCATGGACCGCCGGACGTGCGAGCAGGAGCCGATTTGATGAGTGCTGAGCCGGTTTCCCCCGGGATCGACATCCACACCACGGCAGGCAAGATCGCCGACCTGGAGCGCCGCCTGGACGAGGCCGCCCACGCCGGCTCCGCCCGCGCGGTGGAGAAGCAGCACGCCAAGGGCAAGATGACCGCCCGCGAGCGGGTCCTCGCCCTGCTGGACCCCGACAGCTTCGTCGAGTTCGACGAGCTGGCCCGGCACCGCTCCACGAGCTTCGGCCTGGAGCGCGAGCGGCCCTACGGCGACGGCGTGGTGACCGGTCACGGCACGATCGACGGCCGCCCGGTGGCCGTCTTCGCCCAGGACTTCACGGTCTTCGGCGGATCGCTGGGCGAGGTCTTCGGCGAGAAGATCGTCAAGGTCATGGACCACGCCCTCAAGACCGGCTGCCCGGTGATCGGCATCAACGACTCCGGCGGCGCCCGCATCCAGGAGGGCGTCGTCTCCCTCGGCCTGTACGCCGAGATCTTCAAGCGGAACGTGCACGCCTCCGGGGTGATCCCGCAGATCTCGCTGATCATGGGCCCGTGCGCGGGCGGTGCGGTCTACTCGCCCGCCCTCACCGACTTCGTGCTCATGGTCTCGGAGAAGTCGCACATGTTCATCACCGGGCCGGACGTCATCAAGACGGTCACCGGCGAGGAGGTGACCTTCGAGGAGCTCGGCGGCGCGCACACGCACAACTCCCGCTCGGGCGTGGCGCACTACGAGGCCTCCGACGAGGACGACTGCCTGGAGTTCGCCCGGGCGCTGCTGTCCTACCTGCCGTCCAACAACATGGACGACGCCCCGGTCTTCGAGACCGAACCGGTCCTCACCGTCACCGACGCCGACCGCGAGCTCGACACGGTGATCCCCGACTCGGCCAACCAGCCGTACGACATGCACACGGTGATCGAGGCGGTCCTGGACGACGGCGAGTTCCTGGAGCTGCACGCCCAGTTCGCCCCGAACATCCTGGTCGGCTTCGGCCGGGTCGAGGGACGCCCGGTGGGCGTGGTCGCCAACCAGCCGATGAGCTTCGCCGGCACGCTGGACATCGCGGCCTCGGAGAAGGCCGCCCGGTTCGTACGCACCTGCGACGCCTTCAACATCCCCGTCCTGACCTTCGTCGACGTCCCCGGCTTCCTGCCCGGCACCGACCAGGAGTGGAACGGCATCATCCGCCGCGGCGCCAAGCTGCTGTACGCCTACGCCGAGGCGACCGTGCCGCTGGTCACGGTGATCACCCGCAAGGCGTACGGCGGCGCCTACGACGTCATGGGCTCCAAGCACCTGGGCGCGGACGTCAACCTGGCCTGGCCGACCGCGCAGATCGCGGTGATGGGGGCGCAGGGCGCGGTCAACATCCTCTACCGGCGCGAGCTCGCCGCGGCCGCCGACCCTGACGCCGAGCGGGCCCGGCTCGTCACCGAGTACGAAGACACCCTCGCCAACCCGTATCTCGCGGCCGAAAGAGGGTATGTGGACGCGGTGATCCGACCGTCCGACACCCGAGTCCAGATCGTCCGGGCACTGCGCGCGCTGCGGAACAAGCGCGCGACCCTGCCCCCGAAGAAGCACGGGAACATTCCGCTGTGACAGACCTGAGGATCGTCCGCGGGGACGCGACCCCGGAGGAGATCACCGCGCTGGTGGTCGCCCTGGCGTCGCATGCCATTCCAGAGTCAAAAATCCCACAAAAGCGGGAAAACTGGCGAAATCCAGCCCATCGCATGCGAAAGCCTCTCCCCACCGGACAAGGCGCATGGAGATCGAGCGGACTGCCGAGATAGATCCCCGGAACGGGGTGTCAAGTCGCGCGAGAGTTGGGAGCATCTAAGAAATGGGCGCATATAGTCAGCCGATCAGCTAGCCCCGAGGCCTGGAGGACGACGATGGCCATCCTTGACCTCACCGCTCACCCCGTGGCGGCCAAGTACGCCGTCCTGGTCGACGTGGGCTACCTGTACGCGGCCGCGGGCGAGGTGCTCCTCGGCGCCAAGGAGCGCAAGGAGTACCGCGTCGCCGCCGACGAGCTGATCCAGGCCCTGCAGAAGCACGCCGAGGCCCGCATCCACGGCGAGCTGCTCCGGATCTACTGGTACGACGCCGCCCGCGACCGCGTGCCGACCGTGGACCAGCGCGTCATCGCCCAGCTCCCCTGGGTCAAGGTGCGCCTGGGCAACCTCAACGCCCGCGGCCAGCAGAAGGGCGTCGACGCCCAGATCCGCAGCGACCTGGAGGCGCTGGCCCGGCACCACGCGGTCAGCGACACCATCCTGATCGCCGGGGACGAGGACATGGTGCCGGCCGTCGAGGCCGCCCAGGCGTACGGCGTGCGCATCCACCTGTGGGGCGTCGAGCCGCCCTACGGCACCAACCAGGCCGAGCGGCTCGTCTGGGAGGCCGACACCGTCGAGATCCTCAGCGCCGACTTCCTGCGCGACTTCTTCAGCCGCGCGCCCCAGCCCGTCCCGGTCCCCCCGGCCACGCCCTCCCCGGCCCAGGTCTTCGCCGGCCGCGCCCCCGCGGTCAAACCGAAGCTCCCGGCGGGCGGGGTCACCAAGCTCGGCCCCAGCCGGCCCCGGGTCGAGGAGGTCGGCGAGCACGTCGCGCAGAAGTGGATCCTCACCCGCGGCCGCGACAACATCCGCGACCTGCTCCCCGGGCCGATCCTGCCGACCGTGATCGACACCGAGCTGCTGATCGAGGCCGAGAAGGAGCTCGGCCACTCGCTGCGCCCTTTCCCCGAGGCCCGCGTCTGGCTCCGCGACGGCTTCTGGGCCCGGGTCTACCGCGAGTTCGACCTGGGGGTCGGCATCTCCTCCCGCTGACCCGCCGCGCCTCCGGGGCGGGTCCGGCCCCGGTCGCCCGGCCTCCGCGTGAGTCCTCCGGCGGGCCCGCGCTCCCGGCCGATCCGGCCCCGTACGGTTCGCCCGGCCGCCCCGGGAGCGGCCGCGCGTAGGCGGCCACGCTCATGTCTGATTCCCGCCAGCCGTACGGTGTGGGCTGCGGATAGCGTCGTAGACGTGTCCCTGAGAGAACTGGATTTCGACGCCTGTTACCGGGCCGTGGCCGCGCGGGACGCCCGCTTCGACGGGCGGTTCTACACGGCGGTCACCTCGACGGGCATCTACTGCCGTCCGATCTGCCCCGCCCGCACACCCGCCCTGCGCAACGTGCGCTTCTACCGGCACGCCGCCTCCGCCGAGGCCGCCGGGTTCCGGCCCTGCAAACGGTGCCGTCCCGAGCTCAGCCCCGGCGATCCCGGCTGGGACCAGCGGGGCGACGTGATCGGCCGGGCGCTCCGGCTGATCGACGAGGGGGTCGCCGACGACACCGGGGTGGCGGGGCTGGCCCGGCGGCTGCACATCACCGAGCGGCACCTGCACCGGCTGTTCGCCGCCGAGCTCGGCACGGGGCCGCTGGCGGTGGCCAGGACCCGGCGCCTGCTTCTGGCCAAGCAGCTGCTGACCGACACCGACCTGTCCATCACGGACGTCGCCTTCGCCGCGGGGTTCGGGAGCGTGCGGCAGTTCAACGCGACCATGAAGGAGACGTACGGCTTCACCCCCGGCGAGCTGCGGGCCACGGCGGGCCGGGCCGTGGCCGGCGACCGGGCCCGGGGCGGCGGAAACGGAGCGGGCACGGACCGGGCCGGGGCAGGAGGCGGTCCGCCCGGCGCCGCGCTGACGCTCCGGCTGCACCGGCGGGAGCCGTACGACGCCGGGGCCATGATGCGCTTCCTGCGCGCTCGGGCGATCCCCGGCCTGGAACGGGTGGACGGCCCGGCCCCGGGTCCTGCGGGCCGGCAGGAGCCTTGGCCGGGGCGGGAAGGCCGGGAGGAGCCGCGACCGGGTCCGCAGGACCGGGAGGAGTACGGCTGGAGCTACACCCGGGCCGTTCCCGGAGGGCTGGTCACGCTGACACCGCTGCCCGGCCACGTCCGCCTGGACGTGCGGCTCGGTGACACCGGCCGCCTCGCCCGGGTGGTCGCGCGCTGCCGCCGCCTGCTCGACCTCGACGCCGATCCGGTGGCCATCTCCTCCGCCCTCGGGGAGACCGCGCTGGGCCCGCTCGCCGCGGCCCGTCCGGGACTGCGGGTGCCCGGCGCGTGGGACGGCTTCGAGCTGGCCGTGCGCGCCGTGGTCGGCCAGCAGATCTCCGTCTCCGGGGCCCGCACGATTCTGGGCCGCATCGTCGCCCGGGCCGGCCGCCCCGCCCTCTCCGCCGCGGAGGACGCGCTCCACGCGGAGGGCACGTCCGCCGGGGAGGGCACGTCCGCCGGGGAGGGCGTACCCCCCGCGGAGGGAGAGGTCACCCGCCTGTTCCCCACCGCCGGGCAGCTCCTCGCCGCCGACCTGGACGGGCTCGGGCTGACCGGGCGGCGGATCGCCACGCTGCGGGCGCTCGCCGAGCGGGTGGCGGGCGGCGAGATCGACCTGGACGGGGCGCACGAGCCCGGTGAGACCGTCTCCGCGCTGCTCCGGGTGCCCGGGATCGGGCCGTGGACGGCCGGATACATCGCGCTGCGGGCGCTGCGGGACCCGGACGCGTGGCCGGAGGGCGATCTCGGGCTCCGGCGGGCCATGGCGTGCCTCGGCATCCCCGACGAGCACATCGAGCGGTGGCGGCCCTGGCGGGCCTACGCCGCTCTCCACCTGTGGAGCTCCGAATGACCGCTCCCACGACCGAAGGAACCGCGATGATCAAGGCACAGATCCTGGCCACCCCGACCGGTCCGCTGGCGCTGCTCTCCCACGACGGGGTGCTCGTCGCGGCCGGCTTCACCGCCGAGGCCGGGGACATGCTCGCCCGGCTCTCCCCCGCCCTGCGGAGCCTCGGCATGACCGTCGTCGACGACCTGGGGCCCGCGGCGCAGGCCGTACGCGACTATCTGGACGGCGACCTGAAGGCCCTGGACGGCGTGCCGGTCAGCCAGCCCGGCACGCCCCGGCGGCAGCGGCTGCTGGCGGCCCTGCGCGAGGTGCCGCCCGGCACCACGGTCACCTACGCGGAGCTGGCCGAGCGGGCGGGCATGCCCCGGACGGCGGCCAGGGCCGCGGGCGGGGCCTGCGCGGGGAACCTCGTCGCCCCGTTCGTGCCCTGCCACCGCGTGCTGCCGTCCACCGGCGGCTACGGCGGCTACTACTACGGCACGCCGGTCAAGCGCTGGCTGCTCGAGCACGAGGCCGGTGCCCGCTGAGCCGGCCGCCGGGTCAGCCGCCGCGGACGACGCTCTGCACCTCGCCCACCGGGACGTCGCGGGTGGCGCCGACCTCGACGGGATCGTAGGCGAAGGGCACCACGTCGTCCTCCACCTCGACCTGCCAGACGGAGGTCACCGTCAGCTCGTAGACCTTGCGCGGCTGGTCGGCCGAGGCGCGCAGGTAGCGGACCCCGCAGGTGAACTCCGCCCCCTTGGCGTACGGCCGGCCGCGCGGCCCGCACTCCTCCCTGACCTCGGCGCGGTCGGCGGTCGTCCCGGGGTCGATCTCCAGCCCGTCGAGGGTGGCGGTCACGGTCGCGCTCATGAAGCCCGGGATGGTGGCGGTCACCGACCGGGTGGTCTCCCCCGCCCCGCCCAGCCAGACCCAGGTCGGCAGGTTGACGTAGCTCTTGGCGTCCGGGTTGAGCTCCACCCGCGGCTCGGGGACGGTCAGCGCGGCGCGGGCGATCTCGACGAGCTCGGCGAGGGTGATCCCGGCCGGCGGGGTGGTGCCCGGCGGCACCCAGACGAAGGGCTCGAGGCCGTTCCAGCAGGCGTTCCCGCCGGGGTCGGCCGCGTTGTAGGCGGGCGTCCACCACCGGCCCTCCTGGCCGACCTTGTCCTTGAACTGCTCGAGGAACTCCTGGAACTTCTCCTCGGTGGCGCCCGGGGTGAGCCGGAACCACCAGGCCCGCAGGTCCTCCTGGGTCCGGAGCATGCCGGAGGCGTCCTTGCCCGGCTCGTACCAGCAGGGGCGCTTGATCCGGTAGCCGTCGCCCCGGCCGCCCCTGAGCCCGGTCCCGGTGACGACGATCTGCGAGTTCTGCAGGCGGACCCCGGCCGTCCGGCCCTCCTGGAAGCCCTCTCCCGAGGGGACCGGATCCAGCAGCAGGGTTCCCGCCACGACCGCTTCAATGATCATTTCTGACATCCCTCCGCGCTGCCTCCGGGAGGCAGGGAGTGCAGCAGGTTCCTGATCTTCCGGGTCCCGTCGTCGTAGCGGCGGACCCCCGCGACCTGGAAGTACGGCCTGCGCATCCACGGCTCGGCCTTCCGGGCCCTTCCGGTCCGCGCGTCCATCAGCCGCATCCCGGACATGTCCACGCACAGGCCCAGCTCCGCCCCGGGCCCGTGCACCGCGCGCACGGTGAACGCGTACAGCCGGGCGGTCCCGCGCACCGAGAGTCCGTCGTCCACGAAGGAGTGCACCCATTCGTAGCCCTGCCGGCTCCCGTCCATCTCCAGCAGCCCCAGATAGGCGTCGTCCTCACCGGCGGTGGTGATCGACCTGAGCGTCTCGGTGAAGTAGTCGCGGACCAGGCCGACCATGGCGGTCGTGTCCGGATCGGCCCCGGCCGGGGTCTCGACGACCACCCGCACACCGGGTGCGGCCCGGACCGTCTCGGTGCCCGGCGCGGCCGCCTCCGGCGAGACCGGGGCGCCGGACGCCGCAGAGGTCCCGGACGGCCCGGGCGCGCCGGAGGCGCCGGCCCGCAGGTCGGCGGGCGTGAACGACGGGGCGGGCCGCGAGGAGCAGCCCGCCGCTCCCGCGGCCAGCACGACGGCCAGCACTGCGGCCAGTACGGCGGCCGGAGCGATCAGCGCACGCACACCGGCCACGCTAGGAACCGTCCCTGCCCGCGACCAGCGGTATGCACGGATCGGCATGGTTCGCTCCTCCCTCATGCCGGCGGCCCTCACATCGGCGACCCTCGTGACGGCGGCCCTCTTGGCGGTCCTCTTGGCGGTCTTCATGCCGACGGCGCCGAGCTCATCCGCCAGGCGGGCAGCAGCTCGTCGATGAGGGCCTCCGTCTCCGGCGCCATGCCCCCGCCGTACGGGTGGGAGGCGGCCCGCCGGTGCAGGGCGTCGGCCACGGCCCGCAGGCGGGCCGGGTCACCGGTCCGGTGGGCGGCCCGGAGCAGGTCCCGCCAGAGCCCCTCGTCGTCGGCGGCCAGCAGCAGCCCGGCCCGCGCCGCGGCCACCGCCCGGCCGGCCTCGCCGTGTTCCAGCCAGACCTCGCAGAGCCGGTGCGCCGCGTCCGCGACCCCCGCCGTCACCTCGTACTCCAGGTCGTCGGCGGCCAGCCACGCGTAGCGGCCGCGCGGCCGGCCGTTCAGCAGCGGGCCCCGGACCAGGCCGAGCGCCTGCTCCAGCAGTACGGCGCGCGCCGCGGCGTCGCCGTGGGAGCGGCGGACCAGGTCGCGGAAGAGCGCCCAGTCGGTCCGCACCTCGGGGCCGAGGCGGAGCCGGCCGGAGGAGTCGGCGTACAGGTTGGGCCGGCCCGCGGAGTCGGTCCCCAGCCAGGCCGCCACCCGGGCCACGGTGGCGTCCCGCACCACGGCCTGCACCCCGCGCGGCCAGAGCACGCCGCCGAGCACGACCGGGTGCACGCCATCCGGGTGGGTCGCCAGGTAGACGACCATCTCGACGGCGAGCGCGGCCCGGCCCTCCTCCATCGGCGGCGGCCCCGCGATCTCGACCGGGCCGAGGATCCGCACCTCCACCGAGGGGTCCTGCGGGACGGGCCCGGCGTCGTCGGCCAGGGGCTCGCCCTCCAGCCGCCGGGCCGTGGCGAACAGCTCGACCAGGGCCCGGTACTGCCTGCGGGGCAGCAGCTGCGCGGTCACCTCGAAGCCGAGCGCGTCCACCCGGACGCGGCCGCCGGCGTCGATCTCCCAGTTCCAAGTGGCGTCCGGGACGTCACCGGCGACGACGTACCCGGCGGCCGTGCGGGCCCCCTTCCTGGCGAGCAGCGCCAGCCGCCGGGCCTCCTGCGCGCTCGGCGTGATCGCCGAGAGCAGGTAGTGCGGCGACCAGACGGGGTCGGCGGCGCGGCCGTGGATCCGCCCGGTGAGCACCTCGGCGCCGTACCCGCGGCCGGCGGCCGCCGCCCGCGCCTCGGCCTCCAGTTCCGGCAGGACCTCGGCCAGGCTGCTCACGCACCTGATCCGCTCAGGGGCGATGTCCACCAGCTCCTCTCCGAAGCCGACGAGCGTGACGCGCATCCGGTCCGACCAGCGGTTGGTGGCCAGCTCCACGGCGAGCGCGGCGAGCGCGGCGGTGGTCTGCGCGCCCCGGACGCCGATCAGCCCGTGCGCGGCCTCCAGGTCGACCAGAAGCCGGCCCTCGCCGTCCCCGCCCAGGGAGACCAGCCCCGGGTACGGCGCGGGCGCGTCGGACAGCACCCGCTCGTCCAGCAGCCTGCCCTCGTGGGCGGGCAGCCGCCACACCTGGCCGCCGTCGCAGGCGGTCCACGGCTCGGGCGCGCCGGGGTCCGGCGGGTGGATCCACAGGTCGAGATGGCGCGGGGACAGGTGCGCGGCGTAGACCGTGGGCGGGACCCGCCCGGCCTCCGCGAGGGACCGGCCGAGGAGCCGGAGCCCGAGGTCCAGCATCCGGCTGCCCGGCGCGTCCGCGCCGAGCCGGAGCGCGAGCTCGGCCTCGGCCGCGTCCTGCCGGGGGCGGACGATCCGGCGTCCGAAGGCCCGGTGCCAGAGCTGCTCGCGGCGCCTGCGCCCGAGCGCCGCCAGCAGCCCGGCCGCGGCCAGCGAGGCCCCGGCCAGGTAGTCGAGCATGCCCAGGGCGTCACCGCCCTCCTCCGGCTCCTGCTGCTCCTGCCGCGTCCCGCGCTCCGCGCCGGACCCCTCGCGCTCACCGGCCCCGGCGGAGCTCCCGGGGGCCCCGTCGGAGACCTCCGGAGCCTTGTCAGAGGCTTCGGGGGCGGCCGCCGGGGGCGGGCCGGTCCGTACGGCCGGCCGCTCCGCGGGCGCCCTCTCCGGTGCGGACGCTCCCTCCGGCGCCCCGGCCGGCCGCTCCGGGGACACCTCCGGGGCGTCGGCCGGGGCGTCGGCGGGGGCCGGGGCGGTGGCGGGGGTGACGTGCCGGGTGCGGCCGTCCAGCTCGGCGGGCTTGCCGGGGTGCTCCCGGAGGACGTCGGGGCGGGACTGGCCGGCGGGGACGATGTGCACGTTCCGGGCGTCGTCCGGCATGTCGAGGACCCAGCCGGGCCGGATCAGGTCCGCGATGCGCAGGCGGCTCCCATCGGGCTGCTCCTTGTGCTGGTTGAGCCGGTAGATCTCCGCGTAGCGGCGCCCGTCGCCCAGGCACTTCTCGGCGATCTCCCACAGGCTCTCGTGGTGGCGGCCGTGCGGCGGCTGGACCACGTAGACCTTCCTGGCCTTCTCCACCGGCACCAGGTCGGCCCGTTCCCCGGTGACCGGCGCGGCCAGGGGGGAGACGCCGGCCGCCGCCGTGGCGGCCGGGCGGTCGGCGGGCGGGCCGGCCGGCCGTACGAGGGGCACGGCCACCGCCGAGACCGTGAACAGCAGCAGGACCGCCGAGACGAGCCGGTTGGCCAGCGCCTGGGTGCCCCCGGAGAGCGGGACCCGGGCCGGCATGCCGACCCGGCGGATCCCCGCGTAGAGCTCGACGACCACGCAGACGACCAGCTGCAGCCAGGCCAGCCAGACCAGCAGCACCAGGATCGCCACGACCGTGCCGGTGCCCACCTGACTGCTCAGCAGGTCGAGGTCGAGCAGCTCCGGTGGGAGCGGCGGCCCCGCGAGCCGGAGGAGCGCGTAGGGGACCCCGCCGACCAGTGCGGCCAGCAGGACCAGCGCGCCGAGGCCCGCGAGCAGGTCACCGGCCGTGCGCCTGGGCCTGATGCGCATGGGCTGCCGCGTCGGCATGCGTCTCCTCTCCTGTCCTTCCGTGTCCCTCGTCCTTCCGCGCCCCGGCGTCCCCCGATGTCCGCCGACGCCCCGGTGCCGGTCAGCGCCCCTCAGCGCTCCCCCGGCTCCCCCGGCTCCCCCGGCGTCCCCGGGGCCCTCGGCGCCCCGGGCGTCCCTCGGGGTCCCGCCGCGTCGCGGACGCTCCGGGCGCACCGGGCGCACCGGGCGCACCTGGTCGTCACGTCTCCTCGCCGATGTCCGGACCGGCCACGACCGCCGCCTCCATCTCCGATCCCGGGAAGCCGAGGGCGGCCAGGAAGAACGCCTCCCAGCGGACGGAGACGGTCACCTCCACCTCCGCGTCCCCGGGCTCGCACGCGGTCAGCTCGACGTCGGCGGCGGCGTGGGCGGAGACGACCTCCTCGGCCGCGGCGCAGGCGGTGTCGCCCGCCTCCAGCCGGACCTGGCCGGTCCGGCGCAGGTGCTCGACGTCGATCCGGTCGGCGGCGGCCCGGGCCGCCTGCTCGGCGATGTCCGCGGCCCGCAGCCGGGCGTTGATCGCGGCCCCGCCGTCCACCAGCAGCCCGGCCAGCAGGAAGACCACCACGGAGAACAGCACCGTGAAGACCGCCATCGACCCCCGTTCCGCCGGAGCGGCCCGGAGGGCCGGGACACGGGAGGGACCGCGGCGTGCCATCGGAACCCGGCTCATTCCACCCTCCGGAAGCGCTCCAGAGGGACCACGGAGTCACCGCGGATCTCCTTGGCCGCGCCGAAGCCGAGGAATCCCAGGTCCAGGGAGCAGGTCACCTCGACCCTGACCTGGCCTCCCTCCTCCCACTCCGTGCCGTCCAAGCTGACCTGCGGCTCGCACTCACCGGACAGGGAGTCCTCGGCCGCGTCGGCGGCGGACGCCTCCGCGTCGGCGCGGGTGCGTTCGACCGAGGCCGCCCGGGCGGCGTCCCTGGCCGCGCCGTTGACCTCTCCCTGGGCCTCCACGATCCGCCCCGCGCCGACGAGGAAGAGCAGGAAGAGCAGGAAGACCGGGGCGAGCAGCACCGTCTCGGCCGAGAGCGAGCCGCGTTCGTGCCGGTATGCGCCTCTGTGCCCGGCCCCCGGTGAGGGCCGGGACACGCGGCCGTACCCCGTTCCCGGCAGGGACCGGGGCGCGGTGCCGTACCCCGCCGTCCCCGGTGCGGAGGACGCACCGCCGTACCCCGCCCCCGGCGAGGGGCGGGATACGGAGCGGGAGCCGGTCCGGCGGGCTACTCGCATCCCTCGCTCCCGTCGTCGGGGCGGAAGCACTCGACGGGACCGCCGAACCGCGCGGTGACGGTGAACGTGGTGGGCGGCAGCAGCGGGACGACCTGGACGGCGGTCGCGGTGACCTCGACGCCGCGCCGGTCCCCGTCCTCCCAGGCCGTGGCGGTGGCGCCGGACAGCAACTCCGGCCCGACGGCCCGGAGCACCTCGCGGGCCCGGCCCTCGGCGTCCTGCCGCCAGGAGTCGGTGTCGACCCTGGCCAGCCGGGCGCCCTCCCGCGCGGCGGCGTCGGCCACCTGACGGCCGTGGAACCAGACGGCGAACTGCACCACGAGCAGGATGACGACCAGCACCACCGGCATGATCATCGCCAGCTCGACGGCGGTGGCGCCCCGCTCCGCACCCCGGCCACGACCGGCGTCACGGTCCCGTCCACGACCGCGCACCCGGCCGCGGCCACCGTTCCGGCCATGGCCGCGGTCCCGGTCGTGGAACCACCCGCGCGCCCGGTCCCGCCCGCGGAGACGGCCCCGCCCGCGGAGACGGGGCCGGCCGCGGAGACGGGGCCGGCCGCGGAGACGGGGCCGGCCGCGCGCCCGGTCACGGCTCGGTGCCGCCACCGCCGTCACCTCCGGTGCCGCCTCCCCCGCCGCCGAACTGGTCGGAGATCTCCGCCTGCTTGTCCTGGACCAGCTGCCTGATGAGCGTGGCCAGGCCGAGGGCGACCCCGGCGATGATGGCGGTGATGATGACCCACTCGACGGCCGAGGCGCCTCGGGTGGGGGCGTTGCGCGCCCTCTCGATCCGCACGCTCAGCAGCGCGACCGTATAGACGATCCACGGATGGTTGACCATGGTCAGGACCCCAACATCTTCATAGCGGCCGGGAAACTCAGGAAGATCACGAACCCTGCGCAGAGCAGGAGCTGGGCGACGAGCATCGACTGGGACCGCTCCCCCGCCTGCCCCTCCACCTCGGCGAGCTCGCGCCGGCGCAGGGTGGCGGCGCGGGCCGTCAGGGAGGCGCGGACCTTGGCGCCGTCGTCGGCGACCAGGCCGAGCGCGGCGGACAGGTCGCGCAGCTCGTCCACGTTGATCTCGTCGCCGAGCTGGCCGAGCGCCTGCCAGGGGGTGATGCCGACGATCCGGGCGTTGCCGAGCGCCTCGCGGATGCGCGCCATCGCCCAGTTGGCCCCCTCCCCGGGGTCCGCGGCGCCCGCCGTACCCGCGGCCCTCGCCGTACCCGCCGTGCCCGCCGTGCTCACGGAGACCGCCATCATGAGCGCCTCCGGCACGCCCCGCCCGCCGGCCAGGTTCATCGCCACCAGGTCGAGGAAGGCCCCGACCACGTGCCGGAAGTCGCGGCGCATCCGGGCGGCGTCCCTCCTGATCTGCAGGTCGGGCAGGAAGAAGAAGACGACGGCGACGACGAGCGCGGCCCAGAGCGGGACGGTCAGGGAGACGCCCCACCCCATGACCGCCAGCCAGCCGGCCAGCAGCGGGAAGGCCAGCAGCCCGGAGGCGGCCAGCAGCGCCTTCGTCGCCAGGAAGCCCTCGAAGGACTTGCCGAGCAGCGCCAGGTCCGCCCGCGCCGACCGGACCTCCCAGCCCCGGGCCGCGTACAGGCGGGCCATCCGCTCGCCCAGCCCGCGCCGGAGGTCGCCGACCTCCTCGTCGGGCAGGACCAGCCGCACGCGCGGGGCGTCGGTGCCCTCCCGGGCCGCGTCCAGCGCCAGCAGCCGCGTCACCAGCCCCGGCCGGGCCGGGAACAGCGCCCGCACCAGCAGGAACAGGCCGAGGCCGAGCACCCCGCCGGCCAGCAGCGCCTCAGTCATCGCGCACCTCGCCTCCGGAGGGCAGGCCCAGCAGGCGGGCGGGCTTGTCGAACCTGGCCAGACGGCGCATCCAGGCGAACCCGGCGCCGAAGAAGCCCGCGACCACGACCAGGACGGCCTGGCCGAGGGCGCCGTCGTACTCGGCTACGTAGTCGGGGTTGAACACGACCAGGATCGCCGCGAAGACGACGGCCGTGCCGACCACGATCTGCACGCTGCGCCGGGTGGAGCGGCGCTCGGCCTCGACCCGGCGGCGCATGTCGAGCTCTTCCCGGGCCGAGACGGCGAGCGCGCCGAGCACGTCCCGCAGACCGGGACCGCGCAGCCGGGAGTTGAGGATCAGCGCGGCGACCACCAGGTCGGCCGAGGGGTCGTCCAGCTCGTCGGCGAACAGGCGGAGCGCGTCGGGCAGCGGCATCCGGGTGTGCAGGCGGTCCACCAGGTCGCGCAGGTACGGGCGGAGCATCGGGGAGGCGGCCCGGATCGAGGACGGGATCGCCTGCTCCAGGCCGGAGGCCCCGGCGATGGTGTCGCGCAACGACTCGGTCCAGGCGGCCAGCCCCTCCAGCCGCCGCATCGCCGTGCGCTCCTCCGCCGCGCCGCCGGACAGGCCGCGCCAGCCCAGGGCCAGCAGTACGGCGCCGGCCGCCATGACCGGCCATCCGGTCACCGCGAGCACGGCGACCCCGGCGATCACTCCGGCCGCGGACCGGGTGGACAGGGCCTTCAGCAGCTCGCGCCGTCCGGCCCTCCTCGCGGGGGCGGCCGGACGGGGGCGCACGCCGTACAGGGCCAGCCCCAGCAGGAACAGGCCGCCGCCCACGGCCGCTCCGGCGAGCAGCGCCAGCGGGTCGATCAGCCCCGGCGGGATCTCGATCACCGCTGCCACCTCCCCCGCGGCGGCCCGCCGTGCGCGAGCGCATCGAGCCGTCCGTCTGCCACGCCGGGCGAGGCGGCCGCGCAGGACAGGACCGCCGTCGCGCCGTGCGGGACAGCCAGCATGCGGGGCGGGACGGCCACCGCGCGGGGCGGGACGGCCGTCATGCCCACTCCCCGGGGTCGTAGCCGTGGTAGGCGAGCTCCTCCAGGCAGGAGAGCGGCGCGTGCGGCGCCGCCCGGCCGTCCGGCCCGGCCGCGAAGACCTCCGAGGAGAGCACCCGGCCATCGACGCCGGCCACCTCGCGCGCGCTCGACACGAAGCGCCGCAGCCGCCCGCCCCGGGCGTAGTCGTTGCGTTTCTCGATGAAGACCACGAAGTCGATCGCGCCCGCGATCAGCATGTGGGTGGCCTCGATCGGCAGCCGCTCGGCGGCCTGGAGCGCGTAGGTGGCGATCCGGTTGAAGACCTCCATCGAGGAGTTGGCGTGGATCGTGGACAGCGACCCGTCGTTGCCCTGGGTCATCGCGTTGAGCATGGTGACGATCTCGTCGCCGAGGACCTCTCCGACGATCACCCGGGAGGGGTTCATGCGCAGGGAGCGGCGGACCAGCTCGGCCATGCTGATCTCGCCCTGGCCCTCGGAGTTGGGCAGCCTCTGTTCGAAGGCCACCACGTTCGGATGGAGCTCGGGGAACTGGTCGAGGCCCAGCTCCAGCGCGCGCTCCACGGTGATGAGCCGCTCGGCCGGCGGGATCTCGTTGGCCAGCGCGCGCAGCAGGGTCGTCTTCCCGGCGTTGGTGGACCCGGCGATCATGATGTTCTTCCTGGCCGCGACCGCGGCCGACAGGAAGCGGCCCAGCATCGGGGTGAGCGTGCCGTTGCCCACCAGGTCGCTGAGGAAGACCTTGCCGAGCCGGGCGCGGCGGATGGAGATCGCCGGGCGGACCGTCACGTCCATGACCGCCGAGAGCCGGGAGCCGTCCGGCAGGCGCAGGTCGAGCTGGGGGTTGGCGGTGTCGAACGGCCTGCTGGACAGGCCGCTGTAGGCGGCGAGGATCTGGATCAGCTCGACCAGTTCCTCGTCGGAGTCGGCGACCGGCTCCCCCATCACCTCCCGGCCGTCGGCGTAGCCGATGAAGACCCGGTCGCAGCCGTTGATGTCGATGTTCTCGACCTCGGGGTCGTCGAGCAGCGGCTGCAGCCGGCCGACGCCGAACAGCGCCGCGTGGATGCCGGAGGCGAGCGCCTCCTCCTCCTCGGCCGTGGGCGGGGTACGGCCGACGCCGATCTCACCGCGGGCGTACTCCTCCAGCACCTGAGCGATCAGCGCCCGGGCGAACTGGCGCTCGTCCTCCCCGGTCATCGGGGGGAGTCCGCCGGCCTGGTCCAGGCGGCGCTGGTGGGCCAGCCGGTCTCCGACCTCCTGCCGGAACCGCTTCACCAGCGTGTGGTCGACGCTCCGCTCGCTCATGCGGCATCCCCCGCCCGCCGCATGGGCGGCGCCGCCGCACCCGTCGCTCGTTCGCTCCGCTCGCTCACGGGCCCTCCCGCCATCCGGCCGGCGCCGGGTACGGGGCCGGGGACCCGTGCGGGGCGGGCGCCGGGCCGTACGGGCCGGGGGCGTCGCCGCGCGGGCCGGGCGGCGGGCCGTACGGACCCCGGGTGTCACCCGGGGCGGGTGCCGGGCCGTACGGACCGGATGCCTCGCCGTACGGGCCGGGGGCCGTGCGGGGGTCCGGAGCCTCCCGGAGCGCCTCGGCGGCCAGGCGGCCGGCCAGCTCCCGCGCGGTGCGGATCAGCAGTGAGCGGTCCAGGCGCCCGCCCCACTGGCCGCGCAGCAGCTCCGCGCCCTTGGGGTCGTGCGCGAGCCCCGCCACGAAGGAGACGTCCCTTCCGGTGGCGGTGACGATCCTGCGGACGTCGTCGATCGTGCCCCGGTACTGCCGGGGGTCGGCGATCACCACCACCCCGGCCCGCACGCCCTTGGGCATCACGTGCAGGCGCTCGCGCAGGTGGGCGACGTGGTCCAGGCTCCCCCGGGTGAACAGGACGGCCAGCTCCGCCTCGGCGATGAGCTCCCCCAGCTCCGGGTGGCCCCCCAGCCGGCCGCAGTCGGCCAGCACGTCGGCGCCGGGCAGCGCGGCCAGCGCCCGGCCGAGCGGGCCCCAGAGCCAGGTCAGCCCGGCCGCCTGCTCTCCGTGGGTGAGCCCGGCCAGCACGTCCAGCCCGCCGACGATCTTCTGGGTGTGCTCGTGGATCAGCGCGGAGGTCAGGCCCCGGCGGGCCGTGGCCCCCAGTGTGAGCAGGCCGCGGCCGGGGTTGAGCACGCCGCCGTCGGCGGCCGGCAGCCGGTAGGCGATGTCCCCGCCGGCCGGGTCGCACTCGGCCAGGAGCACCGGGCGCGGCCAGACCGCGCCGAGCGCCGTGGCCGCCGTGGTCACGCCGGGTGCGCCCTTGTCCGCCGCCAGCACGATGAGCGCCACGTCAGCGCGCCCCCGGCAGCTCGGCCAGGGCGATCTCGCCCCGGGCGGAGTAACCCGCGACCGCGGGCGAGATCGTGGAGTCCACGATGATCGTGACCTGGCCGCCGGAGCCGCCCGAGCCGCCGCGGCCCTGCGCGCCGACGCTGTGGACGAGCGCGCTCTGCGCGAGCACGCGGCCGGGCGTCCCGCCCGCCTCGCCCCGGGCGGAGACGTGGATGACCTGGACCCGGTCCCCCGCCCGGAGCGTGGAGGGCATCTGCCCGGGCTTGAGCGCCAGGCCCACCTGGGCCTTCCCCGGGCCCAGCTCCTCGCTGGCGGAGAGGGTCATCTCCTCGGTCAGCAGCGTGCCCGGGAGGATGGTGACCCGGGCGAAGGACTCCGTGACGCGCCCGCGCGCGGCGTACGGCACGTAGCCGATGCCGGTGTCGGCGATCTGGACCTCGCGCATCGCGGCCTCGGTGATGGGCTGCCCGGTGCCGATCTGCTGGACGATCTGGATCGCGGAGACCCGGTCGCCGCTGCGCAGCACCAGCAGGGTGGTGGCGAGCGCCCCGCCCAGGATGAGCAGGACGGCGAGCGCCGCGAGCGCCGGTTTGCGCTCCCTGGGGGGAACGGGGAGTTTCCGCGACGCCGGGCCCGACAGGGCGCCCGCCGGAGCAGGCCGGTCCGCGCTCACCGGGGCACGGCCGGATGACTTCTCGCTTGTCGTCCTCATGGGCGAGGGGGCTCCCAGAGTGATCAAGTATGGGTTGCTGATCGAATTTACGCCATTATGCGCACTCTGCCGATATGCCGTCGGGCAAAAGCGAGGACCAATGCTCGTTTGGTAAGAACGGCTTGTCAATCCCAATCCACCAGAACCTTACTCTTCTGGTAGATGACACCGGAGCCGACTGATGATATGGACAGAAATAAATCTATTTAACAACCGTCACAAGGACCCCGCCCGGTCGTTTCCCTTCCGCCCGAACGCGGTTCACCTCCAGGCGGGCCGGTTGTGCGTTCCTTTTCACCGCGATGCATACTGAACCTGTTCAAAATATGCCATCCTGGGATCATGGCAACGTGGTTCAGGCGGGTCCCGCCAGGCCCTGGAGGTCTCCGCCGCATCGTCCGGTCGGCCGCCGAACGGCTCCGCCTCCGAGGTCTCCCGGGCCGCCGGAGCGCCGGGCGCCTCGACCCCGCCCGCATAACCGAGCACCTCGCCTCCGTCCGCGTCACCGAGCGGACCGCCGGTCGTCTGCACCGGGCGGCGGCCGGACTGGCCGAGGTCACCTCCGAGGTGCACGCCTACGCCGAGCTGCTGGAGGAGAAGGCCGACGAGCTGAGGGCCAGGGCCCGCGCCCAGGAGAGGACCGCCGGCCCCCGATGAGCCGCCCGCCCGAGGCGAGCACCCGTTCCAGGGGCTCACCTGCTCCAGGGGGTCACCCGCTCCAGGGGTTATCCACAGCCTTTGAGGTTTATCCACAGGAGAAGCCGGACCGTCCGCGCACGCCGGCCCGTTCCCGTAATGGTGGATGTCCACGGGAAACAGCGCGACACGTCGGCACCGAACGGAAGTTGTCCACAGGAGGGAAGGTTTTCCACATACTTCCTCCGAGTGCGTGCGTCTGCCGTGAATGCCCCTTCCCTGACCGTCCCCAGTCGCTAGGTTGGCAGGGGGCCTGACCGAGGAGACGGCGATGCGGATCATGCTCACCGTGCTCAGCGAGCACGCCGACCGGGACGTCGTGGTCGAAGGCGACGACACGACCACGGTCGCCCGGCTCGCCGAGGCGCTCGCCGGGCAGACCGGCGAACGGCACGCCAACGTGGTCCGGCTGACCCGCAGCCGGGCCCCCTACGGACTGGGCCGCTCCGGAGCGGGGGCCGCTCCGCCCGACCTCTGGCGGGACGGCCGCGCCCTGCCCCCCGACGCGCCCGTGCTCGGACTGCTGCGCGACGGCGACCTGGTCACCCTGGACCGGCGGCTGGCGGTCTCGACGTTCGCCGACGAGCCCGGCGGCATCGTGGAGATCCGGGTGTCCGGCGGCCCCGCCGCCGGCTCCGTGCACCGCCTGGGCTTCGGCGTGCACACCATCGGCTCCGACCCCACCTGCACGGTGGCCCTGCCCGACCCCCTGCTGCCCGACCGGTCCGCCGTCGTGCGGCTCACCCCCGACGCCATCACCGTGGAGCCCGCCGGCCCCCAGGCCGGTGGTCCATCGGACCCCTCCCCGGCGGCGCCGCGCTCCTCCGGCCGGTCCCGGGGCACGGGCCCCGCGCCGGACCGCGAGCCGATCGAGCCGGCCGCCGCCCCCTCCGCCCGGCGGGCCGCGCGCGACGCGGCACCCGCCCTGGACGGCGAGCCGCTGGAGCGCGCCGTCGACTGGCCCGAGCACGCGGTGCTGACCTGCGGATCCTCGGTCCTGACGCTGACGGCCGTCGAGCCCCCCGACGCGCACCTGGACCCCCAGCCCGACGGCGGGCTCGCCTACAACCGGCCGCCCCGGCTCCGTCCCCCGGAGGCCGGGTGGCGCCTGGAGGTCCCGGTCGAGCCCCGGCGGGCCGAGACCATGCGGCTGCAGCTGCTGGCCGCGTCCCTGCCGCTCCTGCTCGGCCTGGTCATGGCCTGGGCGCTCAACACGTGGTACTTCCTGCTGTTCGCCCTGCTGAGCCCGCTGATCATGATCGGGCAGTGGTGGAGCGACCGCCGTCACGGCCGCAAGCGGCACCGGCAGCAGATGAAGGACTACCGGGAGCGCCTGGCGCTCTTCGAGACCGCGGTGGAGCGGGCCCGCGCCGCTGACGAGGCCGCCCGCCGCGGCGCCGCCCCCGATCCGGCCGAGATCCTGCTCACCGCCACCGGTCCCCGGCGGCGGCTCTGGGAGCGCCGCGACCACGACCCCGACGCGCTCCTCCTCCGGGTCGGGCTCGCCGACCTGGCAGCCGGCCTGGAGTTCGTCCCCGAGCGCGGCGCCCCGCCGGACGTCCCGCTGCCCGAGCCCCCGATCTGCCGGGCGGTGCCGGTGACGCTGGCCATGCGACGGCTCGGCGTGGCCGGCCTGACCGGTCCCCGACAGGTCGTCGCGGGCCTGGCCCGCTGGCTCGTCGGCCAGGCCGCCGTCCTGCACAGCCCCCGCGACCTGGCGATCGTGGTGCTGTCCGCGCACGGCGACGGCGAGGAGCGGTGGAACTGGGTCCGGTGGCTGCCCCACTGCGCCCCGCGCAACGGCGAGGACTGCGTGGCGCTGGTCGGCGCCGACCCGGAGGCCGCCGCCCGCCGGGTGGCCGAGCTGGGCACGCTGATCGGGGAGCGCCTCGGCGAGGACGGCAGGCCGGCAGGCGCCCCCCGCGTCCCGTCCGGCTGGGGCGGGCTCGGCGGACCCGGCGGGGCGGCCGCCCCGGCGACGCCCCGCTACGACGAGCGCCCCTACGACGTGCTGGTGCTCCTGGACGGCGCCCGGGTGCTGCGCGCCCTGCCCGGCATGCCGCAGGTGCTGCGTCAGGGCCCCCGCGCGGGTGTCCACACGCTGGCGCTGGACGACGAGCAGCGCCTGCTGCCCGAGGAGTGCGCCACCGTCGTGCAGGCGGAGGCGGACGGCCGGCTCCGGCTCCGCGGCGGCGGTCTCGACGGCCTCGGTGACCTCGGCGACCTCGGTGGGGTCCTGGCCGACCAGGTCTCGGCCTCCTGGTGCGACCGGCTGGCCCGCTCCCTGGCCCCGATCCGCGACGTCAGCCGCGACGACGCGGGCCTGGCCCTGCCCGGTTCCGCCCGGCTGCTGGACCTGCTCCGGCTCTCCCCGGGCCCGGACGCCCCCGGCTCCCCGGGCTCCTCGGGCTCCTCGGGGTCCCCCTGGTCCCCCGCCGCCCTGAGCCCTCCTGGGAGCGCCGCTGGGCCGGATCCGCTTCCCGCCGGGCCCCCGGGCTCCCCGGCCCCCGCCTCCTCCGGCCCGGACCCCCTGTCGGCGGCGGTCCTCGCCAGGCGGTGGGGGCGCTCCACCGAGGCGGTGATCGGTGTGGGCCCGGACGGCCCGTTCTCCGTCGACCTGAGCAGGGACGGGCCGCACGCGCTCATCGCGGGCACCACCGGCGCGGGCAAGTCCGAGCTGCTGCAGACGCTGATCTGCTCGCTCGCGGTGGCCAACCGGCCGGACGAGCTGACGTTCGTGCTGATCGACTACAAGGGCGGCGCCGCCTTCAAGGAGTGCGTGCGGCTCCCGCACACCGTCGGCATGGTCAGCGATCTGGACGGCCACCTCACCCAGCGGGCCCTGGCCTCCCTGGCGGCCGAGATCCGGCGCCGGGAGCGGCTGCTGCTGGCGGCCGGGGCCAAGGACATCGAGGACTACCACGCGCTGCGCGACGCCCAGACGGCCCGCGCCTCCCGCGACCTGCTGGTGGCGGGAGGCCCGTCCCCGGCCGTGTCCCCTGCCGCGCCGCCGCGGGGCCGGGGCCCGGGCGGCGGCGGTGCGCCGCTGGCGCCGCTGCCCCGCCTGGTGCTGGTGATCGACGAGTTCGCGGCGATGGTCAGCGAGCTGCCCGACTTCATGACCGGGCTGGTGGACATCGCCCGGCGGGGCCGCTCGCTGGGCATCCACCTGATCCTCGCCACCCAGCGGCCGGCGGGCGTGGTGACCCCCGACATCCAGGCCAACACCTCGCTGCGGATCGCGCTGCGGGTGACCGAGACCGCGGAGTCCGCCGACGTCATCGGCACCTCCGACGCCGCGCACATCTCCAAGTCCACCCCCGGCCGGTGCTACGTGCGGTCGGGGGCGGGCGCCCCGGCGGCGGTGCAGACCGCGCGGATCGGCGGGCGGAGCGCCACCGTGACGGGCGGGGTCAGGACACGGGTGACCGAGGTCGGCTGGCGGGCGCTGGGCCATCCGGCGACCGCACCGGGGAGCGGGGCGGAGGACTCCTCCGTCACCGACCTGTCGCTGCTCGTCGACGCCCTGGGGGAGGCGGCGCGGGTGGCCGGCGTCCCCGGGCAGCCCAGCCCCTGGCTCGACCCGCTCCCCGCCCTCGTCGTCCTGCCCGGGGCGTCCGGCCCGTCCGGGGCGTCCGGGGCGGACGGCCCGCCGTACCGGGCGGGAGCCGAGGAGGTGCCGCCGCTGGTGTTCGGGACGACCGACCTGCCCTGGGCGCAGGACCGGCGGGCGCTCGAGCTGGACCTCGCCCGCGGCGGGCACCTGCTCATCGCGGGGACGGCGCGCAGCGGCCGGTCCACCGCGCTGCGCACGCTGGCGGGGGCGATCGCGGCGGGCGCGTCCCCGCAGGACGTGCACCTGCACGCGATCGACTGCGGGTCGGGGGCACTGCTCCCCCTGGTGGCGATGGCGCACTGCGGCGCCGTGGTGACCCGCGACCAGCTCGACCGGGTCGAGCGCCTGCTGGCCCGGCTGCGGGCGGAGGTGGGGCGGCGCCAGCAGCTGCTGGCCGAGGCCGGGCACGCCTCCCTGGCCGAGATGCGCGCCTCCCCCGGCGCTCCCCGGCCGCCCTGGCTGGTGCTGATGCTCGACCGCTGGGAGGGGTTCGTCGCCGCGTTCGAGGGCTACGACTACGGGCGGCTGGTCGACGCGCTGCTGCAGCTGCTGCGGGAGGGCCCCGCGGTCGGGCTCCGGGCCGTGGTGACCGGCGACCGGTCCGCGCTGCTCGGGCAGATCTCCACGGTCTTCGACGACCGGCTCATCCTGCGCCTCGCCGACCCCGCGGACTACGGGCTGGCCGGGCTGCCCACCAAGGATCTGCCCGCCGCCCTCCCCCCCGGCCGGGCGCTGTCCGTGGGGGAGCACGGCCCGACCGAGAGCCAGATCGCCCTGCTCGACGCCGACCCCTCCGGTCCCTCGCAGGTCGCCGTGGTGCAGGCCCTCGCCCGTACGGTGCCCGACCGGTTCCCCGGCACCGCCGCGCTCCCCTGGGCGGACGGCGTCGCCGACGTGGCCGTTCACCGACCGGACGACGTCGCCGGCGCGACCGTTCACCGGCCGGACGACACCGCCGCGTCCGCCGACGGCCCCGGCCTCCTGCGGCCCGCGGAGCGCACCGGCACCGGGCGGGCCGGCGAGAGCGCGGGAAGGCCCGGGTGGATCTGGGAGGGCGAGCCACCGCTACGGGTGGACGCGCTGCCGTTGCGGATCACCGCCGCGCAGGCGATGGACCTGGCCCCGGGCTTCGAGCCGCCCTCACCCCTGTGGGCGCTGCTCGGCGCGGGAGGCGACTCCCTCGCCCCGCTCGGCGTCGACCTGCTGGCCCAGGGCCCCGGCGCGGTAGTCGCGGGGCCACCCCGGTCGGGCCGCTCCTCGGTGCTGCTGACGGCGGCCCGTTCCCTGCTCGACCGCGGCACGCCGGTCGTCCTCGTCACCCCCCGGCGCAGCCCGCTGCGCACGCTGGAGGGCGCCGACGGAGTGCTGGCCGTGCTCGGTGGGGACGGCGGGGACGGCGACCTGGAGACGGCCGTGGCGGGCCGGGAGCGCTACGTGGTGCTCGTCGATGACGCGGAGCTGCTCTCCCCCGACAGCCCGCTCGGCTCAGCCCTGGAGCGGGTGCTGCGCACCGGGCGCGACGGCGAGCACGGCCTCGTCCTCGCCGGGGCCACCGGCGACCTGACCACCGCCTACCGGGGCTTCGCCGCCGAGGCCCGCAAGTCCCGTACCGGCCTGCTGCTCGCGGTGCAGAGCCCCGCCGACGGCGACCTGTTCACCGTACGGCTGCCGCGCGGCGCGGTCGGCGGCCCTCCGGGCCGCGGCCTGCTGATCACTCTGGGGACCGTCACGCCGGTCCAGGCGGCACTTCCGGGGTAGGGGCCGGGCCCGTACCCGGTCCAGCTCGGTCAGGATGTCCGCGGTGGAGACGGTGCCGGTCGCGGTACCGGCTGCTCTGGTGAGGAGGTTGTCGAGGTCGGGGTCGTGCATGGGACGCCTCCGGACACCACGGAGGCGCCGCCCGAAGCTGAGACGGCGCCGTGGTGGACCGAATGTCAGCGGGTGGCCGACTCGATGTTGGCTCGATAGGTGTTGATGACCTTCGATGCCTCCTCCAACTCCACAGCCATACGCTCGAAGGCTGCCTTGTAGTTCTGCCAGGCCTCTCCGAATCGCGTGGCTCCCGGGCCGGTCCAGGAAACGTTGACCTTGGCCGCCTCAGTGTTCAGCGCGGCCACGATCTCCCTTACCTGATGAGCCCGCTGGCCGAACTGGCGGGCCATGGCATCCATGTCCGCCAGATTGCCTCCGAGCATGCTGTGACTCATGCCGTCTCCTTCGGGATCGGTGTCAGAGGGGTCACCAAACGAACTCACGGTACGCGCATGGATCACTTTCTATCAGCGTTATACCTAGCGGTTATGATCTCCACCAGATACCGTTGATTTTTTTATCTGTTTATCGCGATATGAGGGACATCCGGAAATGCGGGAGATCGTGGTGACCGGTGGGGGCACCGGGATCGGTCACGCCATCGCGGCGGCGTTCGCCGCCCAGGGGGACCGGGTCACCGTCACCGGACGGCGGGAGCACGTCCTGAAGGAGGCGGCCGACCGGCTGGACGCCGGCCGTACCGGACAGGTCGGCTACGCGGTCTTCAACGCGGCCAACCCGGTCGCCGTCGGCGAGGCGCTGGACAGGCTGCCCGCCCGGGTGGACGTGCTGGTCAACAACGCGGGCGGGAACACCGACCTGGACCGCGCGTCCGCCGACGACGACCTGATGGACGTGGCCGAGAGCTGGTGGGCCAATCTCAACGCCAACCTGATGTCGGCCGTGCTGGTCACGACCGCGCTGGCCCCCCGGCTCGCCGACGGAGGCAGGATCGTCACGATCGGCTCGATCGCGGCCAGGGGTACGGGCTCCGGCTCGTACGGCGCGGCTAAAGCCGCCCTGGAGGCCTGGACGGCCGACCTGGCGGCCGAACTCGGGCCGCGCGACATCACCGCCAACGTCGTCTCCCCCGGCCTGGTCGTGGAGACGGAGTTCTTCCGGGGCCGCCTCACCGAGGAGGGGGTGCGCCGCCGGGTGGAGAGCACCCGGAACGGGCGCGCCGGCACCCCCGAGGACGTGGCGCAGACGGTGAGGTTCCTCGCCTCTCCGGAGGCACGCCACATAACCGGGCAGGTCATCCACGTCAACGGCGGCGCCTATCTCGGAAGGTGAGACCCAGCGGAACCGGGGAATCAGAGGACGCTTACACTCCGTTGGAGGCCCGCCCGGCCTGTTGTCCGCGTGCAGAAGGGAACGACCTCGGTGCAGAAGGTCCTGATCGCCAACCGTGGTGAGATCGCCGTGCGGATCGCCCGCGCCTGCAAGGACGCCGGACTGACCGGCATCGCCGTCTACGCCGACCAGGACCGCGACGCCCTGCACGTGCGCGTCGCCGACGAGGCCTACGCCCTGAACGGGCAGAGCCCGGCCGAGACCTACCTCGACATCGACAAGCTCCTCGCCGTCGCCGCCCAGGCCGGTGCGGACGCCGTCCACCCCGGCTACGGCTTCCTGGCCGAGAACGCCGCCTTCGCCCAGGCCGTCATCGACGCGGGCCTGACCTGGATCGGGCCGCCCCCGGCCGCGATCACCGCGCTCGGCGACAAGGTGCAGGCGCGGCACATCGCCCAGGCCGTCGGCGCCCCGCTGGTCGCGGGCACCCCGGACCCCGTCTCCGGGGTGGAGGAGGTCGTCGCCTTCGCCACCGAGCACGGCCTGCCGATCGCGATCAAGGCGGCGTACGGCGGCGGCGGGCGCGGCCTGAAGGTCGCCCGCACCCTCGAGGAGATCCCCGACCTGTACGAGTCGGCCGTGCGCGAGGCGGTGACCGCGTTCGGCCGCGGCGAGTGCTTCGTCGAGCGCTACCTGGACCGGCCCCGCCACGTGGAGACCCAGTGCCTGGCCGACAAGCACGGCAACGTCGTGGTGGTCTCGACCCGCGACTGCTCGCTGCAGCGCCGCCACCAGAAGCTGGTGGAGGAGGCCCCGGCCCCGTTCCTGACGGCCGAGCAGACCGAGCTGCTCTACTCCTCCTCCAAGGCGATCCTGCGTGAGGCCGGCTACGTCGGCGCGGGCACCTGCGAGTTCCTCGTGGGCCAGGACGGCACGATCTCGTTCCTCGAGGTCAACACCCGCCTGCAGGTCGAGCACCCGGTCACCGAGGAGGTCGCCGGCATCGACCTGGTCCGCGAGATGTTCCGCGTCGCCGACGGCGAGGAGCTCGGCTACGGCGACCCCGTGGTGCGCGGGCACTCGATCGAGTTCCGGATCAACGCCGAGGACGCCGGGCGCGGTTTCCTTCCCGCCCCGGGCACCATCACCCGCATGTCCACCCCGTCGGGGCCGGGCGTGCGGCTGGACTCCGGTTACGAGACCGGGATGACCGTGCCGCAGTCGTTCGACTCGCTCGTGGCCAAGCTGGTCGTGACCGGCGCCACCCGCACGCAGGCGCTCGAGCGCGCCCGGCGCGCCCTGGCCGAGTTCGAGATCGAGGGCATGCCGACCGTGCTGCCCTTCCACCGGACGGTGGTGGCCGATCCGGCGTTCACGGGTGAGCCGTTCTCGGTCCACACCCGGTGGATCGAGACCGAGTTCGACAACACGATCGAGCCCTACGCCGGGGAGACCGGCGCGGAGGGCGAGCCGGTCGAGCGGGAGCGCATCACCGTGGAGGTCGGCGGCAAGCGGCTGGAGGTCGTGCTGCCCGCCGGGCTCGGCGCTCCGGCGGGCGCGGGCCGTACGGCCGCGGCCTCGGCGCCGCGGCGGCGGGCGGGCGGGGCCGCCAAGAAGGCGGCCGCCGGCGGGGACGCGCTGGTAAGCCCGATGCAGGGCACGATCGTGAAGGTGGTGGTCGCCGACGGCGACACGGTCGCGGCCGGGGACACCGTCGTGGTGCTGGAGGCGATGAAGATGGAGCAGCCGCTGACCGCGCACAAGGCGGGCACGGTGACCGGGCTCTCCGCGCAGGTGGGGCAGACGGTGACCTCCGGCGCGGTGCTCTGCGACATCAAGGACGCCTGACCCTCGCCAGGACCGGCTGATCCGGCTGCGACTCTGCGGCTTCCGGTCCGGGCCCGGTACGCGCGTGCACACCGGGGGCGGTCCGTAGCGGGCCGCCCCCGGTGTGCGATCTGCGACGATCCTCCAACTCGGTGCCCGATCACCGGATGAAGGGGATACGGTCGGGTAGTAGGGAACTTCGATGTCCGCTCATTCGTCCTTATCGGACGAAGGAGGCTTTACTGCCGTGACCACCACAAAACTCTCAGCAGGTCGTCTCGGTGCCGCGGTCACCGCGCTCTTCGCCGGGTTACTGACCATCTTCATGATCGCCCCTGCGGCCCACGCCGCCTCGGCACCCGATCCCAGTGCGATCGTCTCCTCATGGGCATCCGACCCCCTCTACGTGGAGCCGGGCTCGGCTCTCACCTCGAGCGAGCAGTCGGCCATCCGTGACTCCCTCAAGGGAAAGAATCCGCCGATCTACGTGGCCGCCCTGCCCCACGGCACGCTGACCAGTAGGTCAGCCGCCCTTGAGTTCGTCACAACGCTGGGCAGGCAGCTTGAATCCCAGGGCACAAGCAAGGCGACCATCGCCGTCCTGGACGGCAAGAGCCTGTTCGCCGCATCCAACTCCCTGCGTGCGGGCGTCGCCAATGAGATCTCCAAGGTGGCCGTCCGCACCAACAGCGACGTCGTCAGCGGGATGCAGGACTTCGTCAGGCGGGTGGAGCTGGCCGAGTCCGGCGACACCAGGGCCGCCCTGAGCGCGAACGGCTCCCGTGAGCCCGCCGGCTCCACCGGCGGTGGCGGTGGCGGCGGCGTGCTGGTCGGCATCCTGGTGCTGGCCCTGGCCGGCGGCGGAGGGCTGCTCCTCTACTCCCGCAAGAAGAAGAAGGAGCGCGAGGCCCGCGAGGCCGCCGAGCTGGCCGCGGTCAAGCAGACCGTGGACGAGGACATCACGAAGTTCGGCGAGGAGATCACCGCGCTGGACATGGACGTCAAGATGCTGGCCGACGGCGGCGACCACCAGGAGGACTGGACCCGCGCCCTCAACTCCTACGAGCGGGCCAAGGCGGAGCTCGAGGAGGTCAGGCGCCCCGACCAGCTGCGCGATGTGACCACCGCGCTGGAGGAGGGCCGCTACGCCCTCGCCTGCGTGAAGGCCCGCGTCAACCACGAGCCGCTCCCCGAGCGGCGCTCCCCGTGCTTCTTCAACCCGCAGCACGGCCCCTCGGCCCGCGACGTGCGCTGGGCCCCGCCCGGGGGCGCGCTGCGCGACGTCCCGGCCTGCGCGGCCGACGCCGAGGCCATCGAGCGCGGCTTCGAGCCGCAGAGCCGTGAGGTCGTCATGGCCAACGGCCAGCGCCGCCCCTACTACGAGGCGGGCCCGGCCTACCAGCCCTACGCCTACGGTTACTACGGCGGCTTCGGTGACGTGATGAGCGGCATGCTCGTCGGCACGATGCTCGGCAGCATGATGGGCGGCTGGGGCATGGGCGGCTACGGCATGGGCTACGGCGCCGGCTACCAGGAAGGCGTGTCCGACGCGGGCGGCGACTGGGGCGGTGGCGGCGGAGGCGACTTCGGCGGCGGAGGCTGGGGCGACTTCGGCGGAGGCGACTTCGGCGGCGGTGACTTCGGCGGAGGCGACTGGTAATCGCGGCGGTCACGGCTGAGCGCCGGTCGTTCCACGACGCGGCGGGGGCCGTACGGATCCGGAAAGGACCGTACGGCCCCCGCTTTTTCATTCCCCCATTTACGGTCGGCTCATTATCGGAAATGACGGACAACCAGTGAACATTCACAAATCCCATGGTCATCACTGGCTATGGCGAGATGACAGGCGATTGTGACAGGCTGCTGATCAGGGTTTCTGATCGGCACCGTCCCGCGTGCCGAGCTTCGCCACAGGGCTCGGCACGGCGACGACGGAGAAGGGGGAAATTGTGCCCGATTCCGGTCGGCTGGGCATGGACGACCCGCAGCAGATCGGCGCGTACCGGTTGGTGGGAGTGCTCGGCGAGGGCGGCCAGGGCACCGTCTACCTCGGTCAGGACCCTTCCGGGCGGCGGGTGGCCGTCAAGGTGCTGCACACCCGCATGGCCGCCGAGGCCGCCCTCCGGGAGCGGTTCGAGCGGGAGGCGGAGCTGGCCCGCCGGGTCGCGGTGTTCTGCACCGCCCAGGTGCTGGAGGCCGGCATCGAGCGCGGGCGGCCCTACCTGGTCAGCGAGTACGTCCCCGGACCGTCGCTGCAGCAGCTGGTCACCACCGAGGGGCCCCGAACCGGCAGCGGGCTGGAGCGCCTGGCCGTCGCCACGGCGACCGCGCTGGCCGCCATCCACCGGGTCGGGATCGTGCACCGCGACTTCAAGCCGGCCAATGTGATCATGGGGCCGGAGGGGCCGGTCGTCATCGACTTCGGCATCGCCCGCATCCTGGAGGCCAGCGCCACCAACTCGGCGCTGGTGGGCAGCCCCGGCTACATGGCGCCCGAGCAGCTCTCCGACGGACCCGCCGGCCCCGCCTCCGACGTCTTCGCCTGGGCCGCCACCATGGTGTACGCCGCGACCGGGCACCCGGCCTTCACCGGCCAGCATCCGGCGGCGGTGATGAACGCCGTCATGAACGGCGAGCCCGACCTGAACGGGGTGCCGCGCGGGCTGCGGTCGCTGCTGACGTCCTGCCTGGCCAAGAACCCGGCCTCCCGGCCCACGGCCGACCGGGTGCTGGCCACGCTGACCGGGAACGGCACCGCTCAGAGCCCGTTCGGAGGGAACGGCTCGCAGGAGGCGAACCGCACCGTGCCGGGCCGGCTCACCGGATCACCGGCCGCGCCTGGTTCACCGGCTCCCGCCGATCAGGGGGCCGGCCCATCCCCCCGGCCTCACCCCGACGACGTGACCATGTACGGCACTCCCGGAGAGCGCGGTCCTCGTATGCCCCCGCCACCGGTTCCCCACCGTGCCGGAGCGAACCCCTTTCCTCCACGGTCGGGGAAGACCCCGGAGCGCAGTGCGGCCCAGAACGACGCACACCCCGCCGGTGCCGGCCACGCCCCTGCGGTCTTCGCCTCCGGCAATGGCGGTTCCGCCGCCACCGCACCTTCCGAACGATCCGCCGTGGCCGCGTCCACGCCCACGGGGATCTCACGCCGTCGCGTTCCGCCTTTCGCCCTGGCCACGGTGGCCGCGGTTGCCGTGGGGGCCGTAGCGGGTGTCGTGATCTACATGGGCACCTCGCCTACCGACATCGACCCTTCCACCGTGCCGACCGCTGTGCCTTCTTCAACCTCTTCGGCTCCCAGTACTGCTCCTTCCGCCACGACTCCCGTCGATACGGGTTACTCCGCGACGTACTCAACTGGCTCTTATGTCGCGTCCCACATGGCATCAACGAAGCTGAACGGCCATCCAGCGATCGTCTGGGGTAGTTGGGACGACTCCCTGCGAGTATGGGATCTGACTACCGGAACACAAATTGGTGGGTTAATGACAGGCCACACCGATGACGTCATCGCAGTGGCGACAGGACAACTGGACGGTCGCCCAATCGCGGTCTCCAGCAGCAGGGACAAAACTGTACGGGTATGGGACCTCACCACCCGTGAACAGATCGGCGAGCCCTTCACAGAGCACACCGATGAGGTTTTCTCCATAGCCGTGACAGAGCTGGACGACCGAGCGGTCGTCATCTCTGGAGGGCGGGACAAGACCGTGCGAGTGTGGGACCTGGCCACAAAGCAACCGATCGGTAAGCCCATCACCAATGATCTTTACGTCTGGTCTGTGGCGGTGGCACAAGTGGACGGACGCCCTGCTGTTGCCGCCGCTGTCGGAAGTTCAATTCATGTGTGGGATCTGGCAACACACAAACCGGTCATCCGGCCGATCGAATACGTAGGGGCCACCACTCTGGCGGTGACCGAGCTGGACGGTCGTCCGGCTATCGTCTCTGATGGTGCGGGCAATACTGTGCGGGTGTGGGACCTGACCACAGGCAAGCAACTCCGCCAACCGCTGACCGGTCACACCGAGAAGATCAATTCAGTGGTGGTGACAGAACTGAACGACCTACCGGTTGTTGCCTCCGGCGGCTGGGACAAGACCGTGCGAATATGGGATCTGACCACAGGCAAGCAAATCGGAAATCCCTTCACGGGACATACCGATGATGTCAACTCATTGATAGCGGCGGAGTGGGAAATCCAACCGGTCGTCGTCTCCAGCAGTGCCGACAGGTCTATACGAGTGTGGGATCTGGTGAACCCTTCTAAGGGCGACTGATCCCGCCATATCCGTCCTCTGCTGGTGCTGCCTCCAACCTAGGCAGGCGAGATCGAACGGCAGACCGGCCCGTCCGCCTCAGGTGCTGTCCCGGATCGTCAGCCGGGGAGCCAGCAGGGTGCCGTCGGGGACGGTGCGGCCCTCCAGTTTGTCCATCAGCAGCCGGACCGCCTCCCGGCCGACGTCCTCGGCCGGGACGAGCACCGAGGTCAGCGACGGGCTGGAGCGTTCCGCGATGTCGTCGGGGCAGATCGCGACCACCGCGATGTCCTCCGGGACCCGCCTGCCGTGCTGGCGCAGCGCCCCCAGCACGTGGCCGGCCGCGGCCTCGTTGTGCACGACCAGCCCGGTGAGGCCCGGCCGCCGCTCCAGCAGCTCGCCCACGATCCGCGCCACCTCGTCGAACGTCTCCTCGCACGGCAGCGCCACCCCGGTCAGGCCGTGCGCGGCCACGGCCTCGGTGAAGCCCTCCCTGGTCCGCCGGGCGAATCCGGTGCCCCGGTCGTAGACCACGCCGGGCGCGCCGAGCAGCGCGACCTCCCGGTGGCCGCGCTCGGCCAGGTGCTGCACGCAGAGCGCCCCGGCCCGCGCGAAGTCGAGGTCGACGCAGGTCAGCCCGGTGGTGTCGGCGGGGAAGCCGATGAGCACGCTCGGCTCGGCCAACTGGCGCAGGAGCGGCACCCGGGGATCGTGCAGCTCCACGTCCATGAGCACCAGCCCGTCCACCAGCGCGCTGGCGGCGGCCCGGCGGATCCCGTCGGGCCCCTCGTCAGCGGTGAGCAGGAGCACGTCGTGGTCGTAGCGGCGGGCCGCGGTCACCACCGAGGTGGCGAACTGCATCAGCACCGGCACGTGCATGCCCACCCGGAACGGCAGCACCAGCGCGATCACGTTCGCCCGCCTGCTGGCCAGTGCCCGGGCCCCGGCGTTGGGGTGGTAGCCCAGCGTCCGCACGCTGTCGAGCACGCGCCGCCGGGTGTCGGCGGAGATGGCGCGTTTCCCGCTGAGCACGTACGAGACCGTGCTCACCGCCACGCCGGCGTGCCGGGCGACCTCGGCGATGGTGACCGCTCGACCGCTCATGAAATCTCCGCCCGCTCGCAGACCCGTTCGAAGGCCAGGTGGGAAACGGTTATACCGGCATTCTCGAACACCACGTAGAGGTCGTGCACGTCCCGCGCCCCGGTGAGGGCGCCGGTGATCCAGGCCAGGTCGTACCGGCCGGCCCGCGGGACGGGCACGGTGCCGAGGACCGGGCCGTACAGGGGGTCGTCGAGGCGGAGGGTGACGACGCCGCCCTCGGCGCCGGCGGCCTCCAGCGCGACGGTGTCCGCCCCGGTCCCGAAGTCCACGCCGCGGAAGAGGATCCACGCGCCCTCCGCCGTGGACCGTACGGCGTCGCCGGAGACCCTGGACGCGTCGGTGAACGCCACCGCGTCGTACTCGTCGTGGCCGGTCGCCGCGATCGGGCCGGCGAGGGCGTCGCGGGGCGGGATGTGCTCGCCGGGGACGTGGACGGTCGCGCAGAGCCTGATGTCGCGGGCCGAGCGCCCCACCATGATCTTGTGGGGGGCGTCCTCGACCGTGAACCGGTCCCGGGTCACGTCCCAGAAGGCCAGGTCGGTGATGTCGATGCTCCAGCGGACCGTGGTGCTCTCGCCGGGTGCCAGCCGTACCTTCGCGAAGCCCCGCAGGCGGCGGAGCGGCTGCTTGACGCGGGAGCGCTGCTGGTGGGTGTAGAGCTGGACGACCTCGGTCCCGGGCCGGGCGCCGGTGTTGGTGATCACGGCCGAGACGGTGATCCTCCCGTCGGCGGCCTCGGCGGTCAGGGCGGAGTGGTCGAAGTCCGTGTAGGACAGGCCGTGGCCGAAGGGGTAGAGCGGGGTGCCCCGGTAGTACTGGTAGGTGGCGTCGGCGGCGATGATGTCGTAGTCGAGCAGGTCGGGCAGCTCGCACGCCGAGCGGTACCACGTCTGGGTGAGGCGCCCCTCGGGGTCGGCGTCGCCGAAGAGCACCTCGGCCAGCGCGTGGCCGTACTCCTGGCCGCCGTGCGAGGACCACAGGACGGCGGGCAGGTCCCGCGGCGACCAGGCCATCGGGTAGCCGCTGCTGATCACCATGACGGTCCGCGGGTTGGCCGCGCGCACCGCCGCGACCACGGCCTCCTGGGCGGGCGGGAGCGCCAGGTCGTGGCGGTCCTCGGTCTCGCGCCCGTTGACCAGCGGGTGGTCGCCGACCACGACGACCGCGACGTCCGCGGCGGCGGCCAGCGCGGCGGCGGCCTCCGCGCCGCTGACGACCGTCTCGGCGGTGAGCCAGAGCGCGGCGTCCGCGTCGTCCACCAGGCGCAGGACCGGGGCGGGGACCGCGCCGTCCGCCGGGCGCAGGGCCGGAGCGGGCGCCGCGCCGTCCAGGGCGGAACCGTCCGGAGCAGGACCGCCCGGGACAGGACCGCCCGGAAGAGGATCGCCCGGAGCAGCGCCGACGGCTGGGTCGGCGGCACCCCCGGCGGCGCCGGGAGCGGGGGCGAGCCCGACGTAGCGGCCGGTGGAGATGTGCCGGAGCGCCAGCGTGCCGCGGGGACGCTCCTCCAGCCGGAAGGTCTGGCGCACCTCCCAGCCGTTCGGTCCCGGCTGGTCGTTGACCAGCACCCCGTCGTCGTCCACCGAGACGTGGCGGCCGGTGGCCGCGGCCCGCAGCGCGTAGGAGCCGCCGCCCCAGTCGAACAGGTCGAACAGGCCGGCCGGGGAGGCCGCCTCCGGGGTGACGGTGAGCGGGCCGCCGCCGGGGTCGGCGACGACGTGCCCGCTCTCGGAGCTCAGCGTGATGCGGTCCACCGCCTCGCAGAACACCGTCTCGCACCGCTCGGCGAGTCCGGCGCGGGCGGTGACGGCGTACGGCAGGGTGCCGGAGTACCAGTCCTCCATGAGGGTGTCGCCGAGCGGGCCGATGACGGCGATCTTCCGCACCCCGGTCAGCGGGAGGATGCCGTCGTTCTCCAGCAGCACGATCGAGCGCCGGGCGGCCTCGCGGGCCAGCGCCTGGTGCTCGGGGCAGTTGACCACGGCCTCGGTCACGCCGTCGTACGGCGTGGCGGGGTCGAACTCGCCGAGCCGGAACCGGATGGAGAGCGCGTGCCTGACGGCCGTGTCGATGTCGGCCTCGGTGAGCAGGCCCCGCTCCAGCGCGTCGTGGATGTGGCCGAGCACGGCCCCGGTCCGGTCGTCGTCCTGGGTGAAGCTGTCGAGTCCGGCCTTGATGGCGTGCGCGTAGGCCTCGGCGGGGTCGTCGTGGTAGGCCTGCAGGCCGGTGAGGTTGCCGGGGGCGTAGGCGTCGCTGACCACGAGGACGTCGTCGGGGGCCCAGGTGCGCAGCACGCCGTTGATCAGCGGGCTGAGGTGGGCGGGGCGGCCGTTGACGAGGTTGTAGGAGGGCATGACGGCGACGGCCGCGCCGCTCTCCAGGGCGGGCCGGTAGGCGGGCAGCTCGTACTCGTGCAGCACCCGGGGCGGCAGGTCGCTGGAGGTGGTGCAGCGGTCGGTCTCGTTGTTGTAGCCGAGGAAGTGCTTGAGCGTGGGCGCGGTCTTCAGGATGGCGGGATGGCTCCCACGAAGGCCGGAGGCGTACGCCACGGACATGACGCCGGTCAGCCAGGGGTCCTCGGAGTAGCCCTCCTCGTTCCGCCCCCAGCGGGGGTCGCGCAGCGGGTTGACCACGGGGGCCCACACGTTGCGCCCGGCCCCGGCCGGGTCCTTGTGGTGGAAGGCGAGGACCTCGTCGGCCGTGGCCTCGCCGACCCGCCGGACCAGCTCGGGGTCCCAGGTGCTGGCCAGCCCGATCGCCTGCGGGAAGACCGTGGCGGGGCCGAGCCAGGCCAGGCCGTGCAGGGCCTCGGTGCCGGTGCGGAAGGGGCCCACGCCCAGCCGCTCGACCGGGGCCTGGTACTGGTGGAGGAGGGCGACCTTCTCCACCAGGGTCAGCCTGCCCTGCAGGTCGGCGATGCGGGTGGCGAGCGGGAGCTCGGGGTCGCGGAACGGTTCGTTCATCGGGGGGACCATCCCTCTGCTGAGCGTCGAAGCGCTTCGACAACGGGGCGGGAAAAGGCGCCTCTTTCGAAGCGCTTCGATAGTCGGTCCAGGAAAACTCCGCCCGTTACATCCATGTTTCAAGCGGAGTTTCCCTGAAGGGTGCCTGGATGTGAGATCCAGGTCAAGAGGCGCGGGGAAAATCGTGGATCATTCTTCGGTCCTTTCCCCTCCCGGAGCGGGCCGCCGGGAACGGCGGGCACCGCGGCCGGCACAGGACAGGAAGGCCGGGGCAGCCGGCCCGGGTCCACCGATCAGGACAGGCGGGGCAGCCGGCCGGAGTCCACCGAGTCGAGCACCCGGGCCGCGCCGCCCAGCGCCGCCGCGTCGTGGCCCAGGGTCGAGGCCACCACCCGGCAGCCGCCGCCGTCCGGCGCGATGGTCCGGCCGCGCGTCTCCTCCTCCACCGCGGGCAGCAGCCAGGGCGCCAGCGGCACGTAGTAGCCGCCCAGGATGACCACCTCGGGGTTGAGCAGGTTGGCGACGATCGCCACGCCCTTGCCGAGCTGCCGGCCGACCCCGGCCAGCAGGGAGAGGGTGCCGGGGTCCCCGGCGCGGGCCAGCCGCACGACCTCCTCCAGCTCGATCTCGACCTCGGCCGGGGAGAGCGGGGCGTGCCGGAGCACCGCGCCGATCCCGGCCACCGCCTCCAGGCAGCCGGTCCGCCCGCACCGGCACTCGGGACCGAGCGGGTCGAGCTGGATGTGGCCGATCTCGCCGCCGTAGCCGCGCCCGCCCCGGCGCAGCCGCCCGTCCAGGATGACCCCGGCGCCGACCCCGATCTCACCGGTGAGGTAGACGAGGTCGGCGGTGCCCGCCTGGGCGCCGAAGCGGTGCTCGGCCAGGGCCGCGAGGTTGGCGTCGTTGTCGACCTGGACGGGGAAGCCGGGGTCGCGCAGCGCCTTGGCGAGGTCGCCCGCCAGGTCGGCGCCGCGCCAGCCGAGGTTGGGGGCGACGAGCACCGTGCCGTCCGTGCCGACCAGGCCGGGCACGCCCACGGTCAGCCCGAGGACCTGCCGCTCCTGCTTGGCCATCCGGCCCACCACCCGGCGGACGATCGCCGCGACGGCGCCCACCGCCTGCCCCACGGAGCCCGGCATGCCCGGTGCGCCCGGTGCGCCCGGTGCGCCCGGTGCGCCCGGTGCGCCCGGTGCGCCCGCCGCACCGGGATGGCCGGGAGCGCCGGGATCCCCGCCGGGATCCCCGCCGGACGCGCCGCCCTCCCCGGCCGGGACCGCCCCGGCGGGGTCCGCGCCGGCCGCGCCGGCCCCGCCGGAGAAGGAGCGCCGCCAGGACAGCAGCCGCTCACCCGACAGGTCCACCGCCACCGCGGTGACGTAGTCGACGTTGATCTCGATGCCGATCGCGGCGTACGGCGAGCCGTCGAGCACGAGCATCGTGGCCGGGCGCCCGACGCGGTTCTCGGTCAGCCCGGTCTCCCGCACCAGCCGCCGGTCGATCAGGTCGGCGACCAGGCTCGACACGGTCGCCTTGTTGAGGCCCGTGGAGGCCGCGATGTCCGCCCGCGAGCACGGTGCGTGCTCCCGCACGAACCGCAGCACCACGGCGAGGTTGGTGGCCCGGACATCGGCGAAGTCAGCCGGCTGCGGATTCGTCGTAGATGTGATCAAGGTCCGTCCCGTCCCGATCGGTCCGGGAGCCGTCGCGCGGACGTCCCCCGGCTGGCCCCATCATGCCCCACCCGCCCGGAGAACCGCGATCACCGGCCCCTTGTGGCGAGAGTGCCCCTCGACTAATTTGTTTGGTCAAAAGACGAACTAACTCTACCTTCCTCCTATCCTCTTCCGACAACCCCGATCCGTCGATGACAACGAAGGGAACGCGCCATGAAGACTCCTCCCGAGGGCGCGACGACCAGCCGCCGCGGCTTCCTCGGCCTGGTGGGCCTCGGTGCGGCCGCCCTGGCCGGCGGCGGCCTGCTCAGCGGCTGCTCCACCCCGGCCGGACCCCGGCCCGGCAGCGGAGGCGCCACCGCGGCCGCCCTCGACAAGCTGACCTCGCTGACGCCGGCCCACGTCCCCTACGCGGGTATCACCCCCGACATCGTCGGACAGAACGGCGCGCCCAGCGGCTTCACCAAGTATCCCGCCGCCCTCGTCGACGCGGTCACCGCCAAGCCCGGCAAGGGCGGCCGGTACAAGGCCATGACCCCGCTGTGGGGCCCGCTCCCGCCGCCGCTGGGCGAGAACTCCTACTTCGACGCCGTCAACACCGACCTCGGCGCGACCATCGAGTTCAACATCCTCGACGGCATGACGATCGTCGAGAAGATGAACGCGGTCATCGCCAGCGGCAACGTCGTCGACATCACGATGATCCCGAGCTGGACCGTCAACCAGATCCCCCAGTTCGGCGAGGCCGTGGGCCAGCTCTTCGAGGATCTCACCCCCTACCTGCAGGGCGACGCCGTCAAGAAGTACCCGCTGCTGGCCAACATCCCCACCGACGCCTGGAAGTGGGGGGTCTTCAACGGCAAGCTGATGGGCATCCCCGGCAGCTACACCGCTCCGATGGGCCTGGTGCTCCTCTACCGCAAGGACATCTTCGACGGCAGCGGGTGGACCGCCCCCAAGAACGCCGACGAGATGCTCGCCCTGGGCAAGGAGATCACCGACCCCAAGAAGAAGCGCTGGGCCTTCGGCGACATCAAGCTGATGACCTACCAGATCTTCCGCGCCCCCAAGGAGTGGGTCCTGTCCGGCGGCAAGCTGGTCCACCGGTACGAGACGCCGGAGTTCGAGGCGGCGGTCGAGTTCACGCGCAAGCTCTACGAGGGCAAGCTGATCCACCCCGACATCGTCAGCAGCAAGGGCGCCAACGCCAAGGAACTGTTCAAGTCCGGCCAGATCCTCATCACCCAGGACGGCTTCGGCGGGTGGAAGGAGATGCTGGAGCAGATGATCCCCAGCAAGCCGGACTTCTGGATCGAGGGGCTGCCGCACTTCGGCCACGACGGGGGCGCCCCCGCCTACCACAAGAGCGAGGAGCCGGGGCAGTACACCTTCATCAAGAAGGGCCTGGCCAAGGAGAAGGTCGAGGAGGTCCTCTCCCTGATGAACTACCTCGCCGCGCCGTTCGGCACGCAGGAGCACATGCTGTCCGTCTACGGCGTCGAGGGCGAGCACTTCACCAAGAACGAGAACGGCTCCCCCAAGCGGACCGATCTCGGCCTCAAAGAGGCCCCGCCGACCTACTTCTTCCTCAGCGGCCGGCCTGACGCGATCACCGAGAGCGAGCTGCCCAAGTACGTGGAGACCGCGGCCAACTGGTACAACGAGGCCGCCCAGCACTGGGCGCCCAACCCGCACGAGGGCATCCGCATCCAGCGGCCCGCGGAGTACGCGGCCCTGGAGCAGCCCACCGAGGACAAGATCCAGGACGTCGTCCGCGGCCGCCGCCCGCTCAGCGACCTGAAGAAGGTCGTCGACGAGTGGCGCAAGGACGGCGGCGACAAGAGCCGCGAGTTCTACATGAAGGTGCTGCAGGACAACGGCCGTGCTTGAGAACGCCGAGAAGGCCAGGAACGACAAGAGCACCGGCCCGGCGGGTGACCTGACCTCACCCGCCGGCGCCGGCGCTCCCGCAAAGCGTAGCAACCCCCGCAGGAAGGCCTCACTGGGCGCCCGGTTCAGGCGGGACTGGCAGCTGCTGCTGATGGCCCTGCCCGCGGTCGGCCTGCTGGCGGTCTTCCACTACGTGCCGACGCTCGGCAACGTGATCGCCTTCCAGGACTACTCGCCCCACGTGGGGATCGCGGACAGCCCCTGGATCGGCTTCGCCAACTTCCAGTGGCTCCTCACCGATCCCAGCTTCTGGGACGCCACGCTGAACACGCTCAGCATCACGGCGTTCCAGCTGGTGTTCTACTTCCCGATCCCGGTCATCCTGGCGATCCTGCTCGACAGCGTGATGCACCCCCGCGTCCGCCTGTTCGTGCAGAGCATCGTCTACATGCCGCACTTCTTCTCCTGGGTGCTGGTCGTCACGATCTTCCAGCAGATCCTGGGCGGCGCGGGGCTGACCTCCCAGTTGCTCCGGGCCAACGGCTACGACGGCGTCGACGTCATGACCAACCCGGACACCTTCCTGCTGCTGGTGACGGCGGAGTCGGTCTGGAAGGACGCCGGCTGGGGCACGATCATCTTCCTGGCCGCGCTGGCGGCGATCAACCAGAACCTCTACGAGGCGGCGGCGGTGGACGGCGCCGGCCGGTGGCGGCGGATCTGGCACATCACCCTGCCCGGCCTGCGCCCGGTCATCGTGCTGCTGCTGATCCTGCGCCTCGGCGACGCGCTCAACGTCGGCTTCGAGCAGTTCTTCCTCCAGCGCGACGCGGTGGGCCGGGAGGCCGCCGAGGTGCTGGACACCTTCGTCTACTGGCGCACGCTCGTCACCGGGGAGTGGAGCTACGGCGCCGCGGCCGGCCTGGTCAAGGGCCTGGTCGGCCTGGTCCTGATCATCGTGGCCAACAAGGTCGCCCACCGCTTCGGCGAGCAGGGAATCTACAAGAAATCATGAGTACACGTCCCGCCTGGGAGGAAGCGCCGAGTCTGCCGGGCAGGCTGGCCAAGGGCCTGGCTCTGTCCCTCATCTCGCTCATCGTCCTCTTCCCCATCTACATCGTGGTGCTCACCAGCCTGTCCCCCGCCTCCGCGGTGAACGAGGCCGGCGGCCTGGTGATGGTGCCCGACGGGTTCTCCTTCGCCGCCTACCGCGAGCTGTTCTCCGGCGGCGTGGTCACCCGCTCCGTGCTGGTGAGCCTCGGTATCACCGCGGTGGGCACGGCGGTGAGCCTGGTCTGCACGGTGCTCGCGGCCTACGGCCTGTCCCGGCCGGGCTCGCTGTTCCACCGGCCGCTGCTGTTCATGATCCTGCTGACGTTCCTCTTCACGCCGGGCATGATCCCCAGCTACCTGCTGGTCAGCTCGCTCGGCCTGATCGACAGCTACTGGTCGCTGATCCTGCCGACCGCGATCAACGCGTTCAACCTCGTGGTCATGCGCGCGTTCTTCATGAACATCCCGGAGGAGGTGCCCGACAGCGCCCGCATCGACGGGGCGAGCGAGTTCCGCATCCTGATGCGGATCGTGCTGCCCATGTCCAAGGGCGTCGTCGCGGTCATCGGCCTGTTCTACGCCGTGGGCTACTGGAACGCCTTCTTCAACGCGATCCTCTACATGAACGACAACGCCAAGTGGCCGCTCCAGCTGGTGATGCGCCAGTACGTCCAGCAGGGCCAGTCGCTCACCCTCGGCTCGGCGGTGGACACCTCGGTCGGCGGCGCGCTCCCGCCCAACCTGGCGATCCAGATGGCCATCGTCGTGCTCGCCCTGATCCCGGTGGTGTTCATCTACCCGTTCGTGCAGAAGCACTTCACCAAGGGCGTCATCATCGGCGCCGTCAAGGGCTGACCGGGTCCCGCCGCACGGCGGGACCCGCGCTCCGCCGCACCGGGGTACGGCCGCACCCCGTGCCGCGGGTACGGCCGGCACCCGTGCGCCGGCCGTACCGGACCGCTCACCTGCGCAGCGCCACCTCGGGGTAGCGGTGCGAGGGCCGGTCGAGCAGCGGCTGCGCGCGCCCGCGCAGGTGGAGGTCGAAGAAGGCGGCGACGTACGTACGGGTGATCTCCAGCGAGCGGGCGCCGGAGAGCGTGCCGAACGTCTCCTCGTCACCGAGCAGACCGGCCAGCAGCGGCGCGTAGTCCGTGAAGGAGCCGTGGCCCGCTCCCTTGACCGTCGCCCAGCGCCTCCACCCGGTCAGGTTCGCCCAGTCCCGCGGCCACGTGGGGTCCTTCACCTCCTGTCCGGCCCCCAGCAGCAGGAACGGCCTGGCGAGCCCGGTGTCCGGGATCGGGATCCAGAAGCTGCCGTCCATGTTGACCCCGGCACGCACCCGGGGGTCGGTGAGCATGGTGTGCGTGGCGCTGTTGCCCCCGATGGAGTGGCCCGCCATGCCGATCCGGGACGGGTCGATCAGCCCGGCGTGCTTCCAGGCCGGGTCCTTCCCGGTCAGCCGGTCCAGCACGAAGGAGACGTCCGCCGCCCGGGCCCGGGTGCTCCTCTCGCCGAACCGGGGATCGTCCTCCACCGCGCAGGCGGCGCAGGGCGCGGTGCGCCCGTCGGGGAAGGTGACGGGGGCCTCGTGCGTGTGGTCGACGCCCGCCACCACGTAACCCCGGCTCGCCAGGTCCTCGGCCAGCGCCGTCAGCGAGCTGCGGGGCATGCCGAAGCCCGGGGAGAGCACGACGAGCGGGAGGCTCCCGCGGCGTCCCCGCGGCGTGGCGCCGGCGACCGCGTTGGTCCGGGTGCGGCTCAGCACCTCCCCCGGCACCTCGACGCCTTGGCCCTTCAGCAGCAGCTCCGCCTCCTCCGCCGTCATGTACGGCGCCCGCTCCCCCTTGGGGGTCCGCGCCGGGTACCAGATCGAGACCATGAGCTCCCGGACCTTCCGCTCGGGCACCCACGGGTCGGGGCGGGAGCGGTCCACCAGATGGAGCGCCGTCACGCCGACCCGGTGCGGGCCGGTGGGCCGGGGCAGGGCGAGCGCACCGGCCGCGTCCGGCCTCGGGGCCGGCTTCCCCGCCACGGGCCGCACCGGGGACGCGGAGGCCGGGCTCGCCGCGCCGGCCGTACCGGGGGCGGCGAGAGCCGGGGCAGGAGCGGCGAGGGCCAGGAGCGCGACGGCGGCGGCCAGAGCACCGCGGAGCGCCGGACGTGCCGAGCGAGCCGAGTGAGCCGGATGAGGTGAACGTACTGATCGTGACATGCGGATCATCGTCCCGGCGCCCCGGCCGCGGGCGCTTCGGCCGGAAGGCCACCGGCCGGGTACGACTTCCGCGGATCATCGCGGCTCCGTCTCCACCGCTGGTCGCATCCGGACGTCATCCTGGAGCGGCACCGCCGGCGAGCGGTCCCATCCTCCGCATCGCACCGGGAACGCCGAGCCCATACGGGGAGCCGGATCGCGGCTCCCCTCGTCCTTCGCGGTTTTCTCACCCCATCGATGATGGGCTATGTACGTACGTTTATAGGTAACCAACAAAGAGGGGCAGGCATGTCCGTCACTCAGATTGACATCGATGACGAGGCCCTCGCCGAGGCCATGCGCCTACTCGGCACCACCACGAAGAAGGACACCGTGAACACGGCCCTGCGGGAGTGCGTCGCCCGCATCAAGCGCATCGAGGCGCTGGAGAAACTCTCCGCCCGGACGGCACGCGGGGAGTTCGACGAGGCCATCGCCGCCCACGAGAAGGCCGAGCAGGCGCGTAGGGACGCCTTCTCTTGACGGGCTACCTCATCGACGCCTCCGCGCTCTGGCACCTGCTCCGCACCCCGGAGACGCAGGAGGCGTGGGCCGATCGCATCACCTCCAGGCACTGGGCATCTGCGAACCCACCCGGACGGAGTTCCTCCACTCCGCGACCGGCCCCGACCACCGGGACGAACTGGAGACCGAGCTCAACGACCTCTGCCGGCTCGCCGCCGTGCCCAAGAACGCCTGGCGCTGGGTCGAGCAGGCACAGTACAAGCTCACCTTGAAGGGGCGGCACCGCTCAGCGGGGGCGATCGACCTCCTGCTCTGCGCCACCGCCGTCCACCACGGGCTCACGCTGCTGCATGCCGGCAACGACTTCGTCACGGTCTCCGCGGTCATGCCCGAGCTCCGGCAGCGCGACATCCGCATTCCCTGACCCCCGGGGAAACACACCAGCCTGCGGGCCGTACGGCGCGCATCTCTGAGGGTGGTCACGCCTCCCCGGCGGACGTCCCCCCGGCGGCGCGCAGGCGGGCGATCTCGGCCTGCAGGTCGCGGACCTGCTGCTGGAGCTCGAAGATGCGGCGGACGGCGGCGAGGGTCATGCCCTCGTCGATGAGCCGCATCGCGTCCTGGAGGCTGCCGATCTCATGGCGGCTGTAGCGCCGCTGCCCTCCGGCGGAGCGGGACGGCCGGACCACGTCGTGCTCGTCGAGGCGGCGCAGGAACGCCTGCTGGACCTGGAGCATGTCGGCCACCTGACCGACGGAGTACAGGGGGGCGTGCTCGTCGTCGAACGGCAGCCGGCTCATCGTCGTCTCCTCCACCGGTCTCGGATGAGGCGACGGGGCGGACACCCGAAGGGCGCCCACCCCGTCTCGGCCCGGGTCGGCCGGTCAGGAATCGATGGACCTCTGGTCTGCCCACTGGATCTCGACCTTGCGCGGCCGGGCCTTCTCCACGACCGGGACGCGCACGGCCAGGACACCGTTGGAGTAGGCGGCGTCGACCTGCTCCGCGTCGAGGTGATCGGGCAGGTAGACGCGGCGGGTGAAGGTGCCCATGGGACGCTCGCGGACGAACAGGCGGTCGTCCTCGCCGTACTCCTCCTCGCGGCGGGCACTGACGGTCAGCACGCCGCGGTCGACGGTGACCTCGATGGAGTCGGGGTCGATGCCCGGCAGGTCGAACTTGAGGAGCACGTCGTCCTTGCGGCGGACGCCGTCCAGCGGCATGGCCCCGCGCGCAGTGTCCTCACCCCAGCCGAACGCCTGGCGTGCGATCCGGTCGAACCGACGGTCGAACTCCTGAACGAACGGATCGATCGACGTCAGCAGCATCGATAACCACCTCCGTTGTGCCGGGCAGGGTTCCTCAGGCCCTGCCTACTGGAAACCTCATACTTCAGTTATAGGTTCCTAGGCTCCATGGATGCAAGTTACCTCGGAAAGATTTTTCATCCTTACCGCGCCGCCGCGCCGCCGAGCCGCCGCGCCGCCGAGCCGCCGTGCCTCGGCGGGACCGGTCCCGCCGAGGCACGGCTCAGCGGCTCAGCGGCTCAGGACGAGGTCCTTGATCCGCACGTCGCCCCGGACCACCAGATGGACGTCCTGCCGGCCGGAGGCCCGCACCAGCGGGGCGGACGCCTCGGCCCACCGGTAGACGTCGCCGGTGGCGGGCACCCGGACCGTGCCGAGCAGCCTGCCGGTCGGCGAGCCCGCGCGGACCTCCACGGAGGCGGCCTCGGTCGCGGCGACGCCCAGCCTCACCCCGCTCGCCCCCCGGCCGAGGTCGGCGTCGGCGAAGGAGATCCACTCCCCGGCCGAGAGCGCGACCGCGTCCCCGCTCGCCTTGGTCTCGTCGACCAGTTCCGCCCCGGAGTGGTCGTCGAAGTCGGCGGCCCGGGTCACCCGGGACAGGTCGCGGGCGGGGATGCGCTCCCCGTCCACCTGGATCACGGTCCGCTGCCGGATCCGGTCCGAGGCGGAGCCGACGAGCACGTCGTGCGCGGACTCCTCCACCGCGAACCGCCCCCGGGTCACGTCCCAGAGCGCCAGGTCGGCGGTCTTCAGCGTGAACGTCACCGTCTTGGTCTCGCCCGGCGCCAGGTGCACCCGCTCGAAGCCGCGCAGCTGCCTGACCGGCTGCTCCACCCGCGAGGAGCGCTGGTGGGTGTAGAGCTGCACGACCTCGTCGCCGGCGCGCGGGCCGGTGTTGGTCACCTTGACGCTCACCTCGAAGCCGCCGCCGCTGCGCCGGGCCTTCAGCCCCTGGTAGCCGAAGGTGGTGTAGCTCAGGCCGTGCCCGAAGGCGTACAGCGGCCTGTCCTTCGAGTACAGGTAGGTCGAACGGGTCTTGATGATGTCGTAGTCGAGGATGTCCGGCAGCTTCGCGCCCGCGCGCGGCCAGGTCTGGGCGAGGCGCCCGGCCGGGTTGGCGTCGCCGTACAGGATGTCGGCCAGGGCGTGGCCGGTCTCGGCTCCGGCGTGGGTGGTCCACAGGATGGCCGGGACCGACTCCTGCAGGCGGTCGACGGTGGCCGGGTAGCTGTTCTCCAGGATCACCACCGTGTTCGGGTTGGCCGCGTGCACGGCCTCGACCAGCTTCCGCTGGCCCTCGGCGAGGTTCAGGTCGGTGCGGTCGTGGGCCTCGCGGCCGTTGATGAACGGCATGCTGCCGACGACGACCACCGCCGTCCCGGCGCTCCTCGCCGCCGCGACGGCCTCGTCGATCCCGCTGCGCACGACCTCCTTGGTGAAGCGGGTGGCGGCCCCGGCGGTGGTCAGGGAGAGCGTGCCGTCCTCGGCGGCGCGCACGTAGACGTTCGGGCCGAACCACGGCTCGGCGGTCTCATAGCCCGCGTAGCGCAGCAGCACGGTCCCGTCGTCCTGGGCCTCCAGCTTGAACTGCTCCTGGACGAACCAGCCGGTGGGCTGGTCCCGGTCGTTGACGAGGGTGGACCAGTTGGCGCGGCTGACGTACTTGCCGTTGGCGACGCTGCGCAACGTCACGACGCCCTGTCCCCAGTCGAAGACGTCGAACTGCTCGGTCGCGCCCGGCGTGGTGGAGGAGAGTTTCAGGTCGGCGCCCGCGCCGGTCCCGGCGGTGAGGTACCTCCCGCCGGCCTTGAGCGCGATCCGGTCGGCGCCCTCGACCCCGGCCGTGACGGTGGCCCGCTCCTTGATCCCGTCGAGCGGGGTCACCTCGTACGGCAGGGCGCCGGAGTACCAGTCGGTGTAGAGGGTGTCGGCGAGCGGGCCGATGACCGCGACCGTCTCGGCGGGGTCCAGCGGGAGGGTCCCGCCGGAGTTCTTCAGCAGCACCGCGGCCTCGGTGGCGGCCCGCCGGTTCAGCTTCCGGTGCTCGGGGCTGTCCACCGCCTCCTTCGTGATCTTCCCGTACGGCCCGCCGTCCGGGTCGAACTCGCCGAGCCGGAACCGCACGCTGAGGATGTTCCGCACCGCCCGGTCGATGTCGGCCTCGGTGAGCAGCCCCTGCGCGAGGGCCGCGTCGACCGAGGCGACGGTCGGGCGGCCGTCGGTGTTGTCCACGGTGAAGCTGTCCACGCCCGCCTTGACCAGCGCGGCGGCGGCCTCGGCCTGGGTGGCGAAGTACTTCTGCGAGCCGGTCAGGTTGTTGGGTCCGCCGGCGTCGGAGACGTTGAACAGCGTGCGGTCCGTCCATTTCCGCACGCTCGCGTTGAGGTCGGTGACCGTGGCGGGGCGGCCGTTGACGAGGTTGTAGGCGGTCATCACGCCGGTGGCGGCGTCGCTTGCCAGCGCGGTCCGGAACGCCGGGAGCTCGTACTCGTGCATGACCCGGGGCCGGAGGCTGGAGTTGGTGGTGTCCCGGCGGACCTCGTTGTTGTTGGCCGCGAAGTGCTTGAGCACCGGGGCGGCCCGCAGGTGGCCGGGGTCGTCGCCCTGGATGCCCTGGCCGTAGGCGGTGGAGATGGCGCCGGTGAGCAGCGGGTCCTCGGAGTAGCCCTCCTCGTTGCGGCCCCAGCGCGGGTCGCGCAGCAGGTTGACCACGGGCGCCCACAGCTGCAGGCCCCACACGCGCGGGTTCTCGGCGTGGTAGCCGCGGGCCTCGGTGCCGACGGCCTCGCCGACCTTCTTCACCAGGCCGGGGTTCCAGGTGCTGGCCAGCCCGACGGCCTGCGGGAAGACCGTGCCCCTGGCGGTGACGACGTTGCCGCCGTCGTCGGCGTCGGTGGACCAGGCGACGCCGTGCAGCGCCTCGGTGCCGGTCTTGAACAGGCCGATGCCCAGCCGCTCGACCGCGGGCTGGTACTGGTGGAGCCAGGAGACCTTCTCCGCCAGGGTCAGCCGGCCGAGCAGGTCGTCGACGCGCTGCTGGAGCGGGAGCGAGGGGTCGCGGAAGGGGTGCTCGGGGTCCGCGTGCGCCGGGGCCGCGCCGAGCCCGAGGGCCAGCGCGAGCGCCGCGGCGGCCGCGGCCGGCCCGCGCAGCCGCCTGCGGTACGGCGTGCGGGCCAGGACCGGGGACGGCGTGCGCGCGCCCCCGGGGTACGGCGTGCGCGGAGGCACGCGTGAGAACGGGCGTGAGAACGGGCGTGAGAACGGGCGTGAAGACACGCGTAAGAACGCGCGCGGGGACGTGCGGAAGGACACTGCGCCTCCAGGTCAGGTGGTCGAGCGCTGGTTCTCGCGGGGTGGCGGGACCGTCCACCCCCCGAGCGGCGGACGGTGACCTCCGAAGGCGGCTGCGGCGGCCCCTACTTGATCGCGCCCACGGTCACGCCGCGGGTCAGGGTCCGCTGGAAGATGAGGAAGAAGACGACGGCCGGGAGGATGCCGAGCAGCGCCGAGGCGCTCGACATGGTGGCGTCCATCATCTTGTCGCCCTGGAGCACGCCCAGCGCGACGGGGACGGTCTGGTTCTCGTTGGAGATCAGGAAGACCAGGGGGAGGAAGAACTCGTTCCAGGTCCAGATGAAGAAGAAGATCAGCAGCACGGAGAGGGTGGGCCGGCTGACCGGGACCACGACCCGCCAGAGCGCCCGCCACCTCCCCGCCCCGTCGAGCGCGGCGGCCTCCAGGATCTCGCGCGGGAACCGGCCGAGCACCGAGGAGAGCAGGTAGGTGCCGAACGCGCTCTGGATCACCGTGAAGATGATGATCATTCCGAGCCGGGTGTCGTAGAGCCCGGCCTGCTTGGACAGGTAGTACAGCGGGTAGACCAGCGACTCCTGCGGCAGCGTGTTGGCCGCCAGGAACAGCACCAGGATCCAGGTCCGGCCGCGCACGCGGCCGATGCCGAGGGCGTAGGCGTTCAGCACCGAGAGCACGACCGCGAGCACCGCCACCGAACCGCTGATCAGCAGGCTGTTCCAGAGCTTCCCGCCGAAGTCGACCCGGGTCCAGAACTCGGCGATCCCTTCCAGGGAGATCCCCTCGGGCAGGCTCAGCGGGCCGTTGGCCGAGTAGTCCTCCGCCGGGCGCACCGCGTTGAGCGTGACGATGCCGAACGGCACCAGCATCACGACGGCCAGCACGGCCAGCGAGACCAGGACCGAGTACTTCCGGATCATCGAACGCTCCTCGGGCGCGGGCGGAGGCGGCGGGTCACGGCCCGGCGCGGGTGCGGGCGGCGGGTCACGGCTCCCGCTCCTCGTCGTCCTGGATCCGCAGGAAGAACACCGTGATCACGATGATCACGAGGGTGAGCACGGTGGCGATCGCCGCGCCGTACCCGGCGTTGGCCTTCTCGAAGAAGTTCTGGTAGCTGAAGTACGACGGCACGAGCGTGGCCCCGCCGGGGCCGCCCCGGGTCAGCACGAAGATCGGGCCGAAGACCTTGAGCGCGGCGATCGTGCAGGTCAGCAGGACGACGTAGATCTCCGGGCGGATCTGCGGGATCGTGATGTGCCGCAGCCGCCGCCACCACGAGGCCCCGTCCATCTCCGCGGCCTCGTACAGCGCCGGGTCCACCCGCTGCAGGCCCGCCATGAAGATGACGACCGGATAGCCGATCTGGAACCAGACCATGATCATCATGACGCTCGGCAGCGCCCAGTCCGGGTCGCCGAGCCAGCTGCGCGGCTCGGCGCCGAACAGCCCCAGGAACTCGTTGAGCACGCCGTACCGGGGGTGCATGATCCAGCCCCAGACGATGCCGGCGACCGCGACGGGCAGCACCTGCGGCAGGTAGTAGGCGGCCCGCAGCACGCTCGCCGTACGGGGGCCGAACTTCTTGCCCACGTGGTCGAAGAGGGTCGCCGCCAGGACCAGGCCGATGAGCGTGGGCACGATCGCCATCGCCACGATCAGCGCCACGTTGTTCCGGAACGACGCCCAGAACCGCTCGTCGGCCACCAGCCGCGCGTAGTTGTCGAGCCCGAGCCACCTCGGGTCGCCGATCCCCGACCACCGGGTGAAGGAGATGCCGATGTTCATCAGGAACGGCACCGCGATCACGGCGGTGAACAGCACCGCGCTGGGCAGCAGGAACACCCAGTATCCGCCGCGCCGCCCGCGGGGCCGTCCCGGTGCCCGCGCCGTCCTCCCGGGCTTCCCCGGCTTCCCCGGCCGGGCGGCCGGAGCCTGCACTGCCATCTCGTCTCCCTCCGGCTCCCTCTGGCCCCGCCGGCTCCCGCCGGCCCCGTCGTCCCGCCCGGCCCGGTTCCGGCGTCAGCCGCCGATGTCGGCGAGATTCTCCTCGTACGGCCCGGCGAGCTCGTCGAGCACCGCGGAGGGCTCCTTGCTGCCGTTGACGAGGTTCTGCACCCCGGACACCAGCACGTCGTAGTAGCCCGGCGCGGGCCAGTCCGGGTAGAACGCCAGGCCGTCGGCGGCCGAGAGCCCGTTGAAGTTCTCGATCAGTTCCTTGCTCTTCGGGTCGGTGATCGCGGCGGGGTCGGCCGCCACCGGGATGCCGCCGGAGTTGCCGAGCAGGTTCTGGATCTCCTTCTTCATCGTGATGTCGATGAAGTCGTAGGCGAGGTCCTTGTTCTTCGCGTTCTCCGGGACCACCCAGATGTTCCCGCTGGATCCGGCGTGCAGGGCGTTGCCGGGCCACAGGAACGTGCCCCACTCGAAGTCCTTGATGTCGGTGGCGAACCGGCCGAACCACCAGGAGCCGGTGACCACCATCGGGTAGTCGCCGGAGATGAAGGAGGTGCCCATGTCCTCGGCCTTGATGGCGGCGGAGTCCTCGGCGATGTAGCCCTTCTTCACCCAGTCGGCCATCGTCCGGGCCGCGTGGGTGAACTCCGGCCCGTGGAAGTCGACCTTGCCCTTGTAGAGCTGGAAGGCGTCGACCCACGGCCGCTGCGCCTTGCTCAGGGCGAGCTGGTAGAAGATCTGCTGCGCCGGGTACTCGGCGCCGCCGACCGCCAGCGGGGTCACCCCTGCCTTGACGAAGGCGTCCATGGCCGCGGTGAACTGCTCGAACGTGGCCGGCACCTCGACCTTGTGCTTCTCGAACAGGTCCTTGTTGTAGTAGACCATCACGTACTCGGCGTAGTTCGGCACGCCGAACCACCTGCCGGAGCCCATGACGCCCCGGTCGTCGTACTTGGCGGTGGTCTGCAGCGAGGGGCTGAGCAGCTTGTCCCAGCCCCGCTTCGCCACCTCCTCGGACAGGTCGGTCAGCAGGCCCTGCTTGGAGAGCAGGCCGGCGGTGGCGTTGCCCTTGTTGTACTCCATCACGTCGGGGGCCTCGTCCGAGTTGAGGATCATGCCCGCCGACTGGCGGATCTGCTCGAACGCCTTCTCCTCGAACTGGACCTTCACCCCGGGGTGCGTGGCCTCGAACTGCTTGATCGCCTCGGTCCAGGCCTTGCCCATCGCGCCGTCCGCGCTCTCGTAGTGCCAGAGCTTCAGCGTCCGGGGGCCGGAGGAGGCGGCGGACCCGCCGGGCTCCTCCGCGTCGCTCCCGCAGGCCGCCAGCACGGCCAGCATGGCCGCCGCGGCCAGCGCCGCCGCACCGGTTCTCACCTTGAACATGTTCTCTCCTAGAGGTGGTGACGTGCGGGCGGCCCCGGCCCGCCCGGTGGCCGGGCCGCGCGGGCGGCCCCGGCCCGCCCGGCGCCCGGGCTGCTCAGGCGGTCCCGGCCCGGTCGACGCCCGTGATCCGGGCCGGGCCGTCCACCCGGATCCCGGCGGCGTCCACGGTCACCGTGGTGTCGCCGTCCACATCGCTGATCACGGCGGTCCCCGTCTCCGTGCCGTAGCCGACCAGCGTGATCTCCCCGAACGGCCCGTCGCCGACGGTCTGGCCGGGGTCGGCCAGGACGGGGATGAGCGCGCCGTGCCGTACGAAGAGAGGGATGCGCTCGAGCGGCGCGGAGACCGTGACGTGGCGCCCGCCGGTGAGCGTCTCGCCCGTCCAGTGGTCCACCCACTCCCCCGCCGGGAGGTAGACCTTCCGGACGCCGCCGGGCGAGGTCATGGGGGCCACGAGTAGGTCGCGGCCGAGCAGGTATTCCAGGTCGGCCTGCCAGGCGACCGGGTCGTCCGGGTGGTCGACGCACAGCGCCCGCATCATCGGCGCCCCGGTCCGCGCGGCCTCGACCGCGGCGGTGTAGATGTACGGCATGAGCCGGTAGCGCAGCCCCAGCGCCGCCACGGCCTCCGCCTCGACCTCGGGGAACTCCCACGGCTCCCGGCTGGTGGTGCCGTGCAGGCGCAGCAGCGGGGACAGGGCGCCGAACTGGGTCCAGCGCACGTACAGGTCGTCGGTGGGGCGGCCGGTGAAGCCTCCGGCGTCGTGGCTCCAGAACGGGATGCCGGACAGGCCGTGGGCCAGCCCGCCGCGCAGGGTGCTGCCCATCGCGGGGTAGCTGGTGTAGGTGTCGCCGCTCCACTGGGCGGCGTGCCGCTGCCCGCCGAGGAACGACGAGCGCGCCCAGACCATGCCGTGCCCGGTGACCTCGCGCGTCACCTCGGAGACCAGGTCGTTGAAGAGCAGCGTGTAGACGTTGTGCAGCTCGGTGCCGGTCATGCCGTTGGCGGCGACCGCGTCGTGCGGCACGCCCTCGGCGAAGTCGGTCTTGAAGACCTGCACGCCCTGCTCCAGCAGCGGGCGGAGCAGCCCGCGGAACCACTCGGCCGCCTCGGGGTCGGTGAAGTCGACGATGCCGCACTCCGGGTAGGAGCCGTGCCAGGAGTCGGCGACGTAGACCTCGCCGTCGGCCTTCTTCAGGAAGTAGCCCGCGGCGGCGGCCTCGGCGAAGGCCGGGCTCAGGTGCGAGACGTACGGGTTCATCCAGAGGCAGACCTTGAAGCCCATCTCCTTCAGGTCCGCGAGCATGCCGGCCGGGTCGGGGAAGTTCGTCTCGTCCCAGCGCAGGTCGGACCAGTGGCCGTCGGTCTGCCAGTAGGTGTCCAGGTGGAGCACGTCGCAGGGGATGCCGCGCTCGCGGATGGTCCGGGCCCGGTTCATCACCCGCTCCTGGGTGTCGACGAAGAAGCCTGAGGAGATCCAGGTGCCGAAGGCCCACTTCGGCGGGAGCTGCGGGCGGCAGGTCAGCCGGTCGAGGCGGTCGAGGATCTGCGGCGGGGTCGGCCCGGCGAGCACGTAGTAGTCGATCAGGTCGTCGGGGACGACGATCTGCACGCAGCTGTGCGTGGACTGGCAGACGTCGAACTCCACCGGCATGCCGCTGTCGACCAGCACGCCGTAGCCCCGGCTGGACAGGTAGAACGGCACGTTCTTGTAGGCGCGCTGCGACTCGGCGCCGAAGGCGTCGAAGTTCCACATCACCGGCCGCTGGCCGCGCTTGTCCAGCGGGGTGAACGACTCGCCGAAGCCGGTGAACGCCTCGTCGGCGGGGGCGGCGAAGCTCTCGTGGTAGCCGGCCACCCCGCCGTCGGCGGTGGACCGGCCGAACGGGAGGGTGCGGAGCCGGCCGCTGATGTCGACGTGGCCGCGGTCCTGCTCCAGCAGGGTCGCCCCGGTGGCGTCGGTGAAGCGCAGGTGCCAGGGGGACAGGGTGATCTCGGCGCGGAGCGGGCCCGCGTCGACCGTCACCGTGCCGTCGCCGGTCTCCACCCGCGCTCCGGCGAAGGCGCCCGGCGTGACCATGGTGATCGCGCGGGCCGAGCGGGTGCGCGCGTCGGCGTCCTCGCCGAGCCGCACCCGGATCACCCCCTCGCCCGCCACGCCCACGCAGGCCACCAGGGTCTCCTCGGCGGAGGTCGTCGCCTTGAGGATCACTCCGGCCTCGTCGACCGCCACCAGCTCCGCCGAGGCCAGCGCCGAGAGCCCGTCCTCGCCGCGCGAGCGGACGGGCAGCTCCGGCGGGTCCGCGACGAAGTACTCATGCGCGATCAGGGGAGGACGGTAGGGCATGGGGTCTCCAGCGCTTCAGGCTTCCAGTTGCTGAATTAGTTTTGCGTCCAAACCAACAAACGTCAATGGCAGCGCCTCCCCGGGGAGCACCCGGGCGCTCTGCGCACCGCAGGTGACCAGGAGCGGCGCCCAGGCCCGCACCACCGCCTCCACCCGCCCCGGCCGCCAGGACAGGCGCTCGACCGTCCCGCCGCGCACGACCAGCCCGCCCACCTCGCCGGACTCCCACTCCGCCGGGAGGGCGGGCAGCAGGTCCACCCGGCCGTAGCCGGTCCCGGGCAGCGAGGAGCGGGCCAGCATCGCGGCCACCAGCGCGGGGAGCCCGCCGCAGACGTCCACGTTGAAGATCGCGTCCCGGTTGTGGGTGGAGACCAGGTTCTCCTCGCGCCAGTAGCGGGTGGCCAGCAGCGTCAGCGCCTCGTACGCCTCACCGGCCATGCCCAGCGCGGCCGCCGCCAGCCCCAGCTGGACCAGGCCGAAGGCCATCTCGTCGCTGTCCGCCCCGCGCCACCAGGCCAGCCGCCGCCGGACCGCCAGCGCCGCGGCCGCCGCCAGCCGGGGGTCGTCGAAGGCCGGGTCCCGCTCGTACCAGAGCGGGTACAGGTGCGAGGCGTGCCGGTGCGCGTGGTTGTCCGCCGGCCCCTCCGCCGGCCCGTCCCCGGCCGACGTCCCGGCCGCTGCGCCGCCGCTCCCTCCAGCGTTCCTCCCGCCGTTCCCTCCGCCCGCCGTACCGCCTCCGGGCCTCAGGGGGCCGATCCACTCGGCCAGCTCCCCGGTCGGCGCGATCCGGTACGGCGGGAGCCGCTCCAGCAGCCGCCACCACCGGTCCGCCTCGAACCCCAGCCGCTCGCAGGCCCGGATCAGGTTGCGGAGCAGGTCCCGGGCGACCGCGACGTCCATGGTCGCGTTGACGCCCGCCTGCGAGTCGCCGCCGGCGGGCGTGTTCTCCGGCGAGTAGGACGGCACGAAGCCGCCGTCGGTCAGGAAGTCCTCGTAGAACAGGGCCGCCTCGGCCATGAACGGCCAGGCCCGCTCGCGCAGGAAGGCCAGGTCGCCGGTGTGCGCGTAGTGGTCGTGGTAGAGCCGGGCCAGCCAGCCCGCCCCGGCCGTCCAGAAGGTCAGGCACCAGACGGGACCGAAGTGGTTGTGCAGGCCGTGCGTGGAGGCGTGCGCCGGGGCGAGGATCCCCCGGCAGCCGTAGAGCCGGGCCGCGTTCAGCCGGAAGTCCTCCAGCATGCTCTCGGCCAGGTCGAAGACGGGCAGCACCAGCTCCGGCGTGCCGGTGGGCGCGAAGCCCGCCACCGCCGAGGCGAGGTTCCCGTCCAGGGTGAAGCCGCTGCGCCACGGCGGGTCGTAGGTGCCGCTCCAGACGCCCTGCAGGGTCGGCGGCAGCTCCCCGGCGCTGGAGACCGCCGCGTACCGCCCGGCGGCGACCAGCCGCTCCACCCGCGCGTCGTCCGGGAGCCGCAGGCTCGAGCGGCCCATCAGCTCCCCGTGCGCGGCCGCGTGCTCGGCCAGCAACCGCTCGAAGTCGGCCGGGACCTCGCTCGGCGGCCACCCGGAGCCGGCCGGAGCCTCGCTCGGCGGCCGCCCGGAGCCGGCCGGGACCTCGCTCGGCGGCCGCCCGGGGGAGCCGGGCGACCCGCTCAGGCGCTCCCCCGGGCCGGCCGGGGCATCCGGGTACGGCCCCCGCCCGGCCTCCACCCCGTGCACCACCGTCCGGACCAGCAGGAGCACGTCCTCGCCGACCGCCAGGCCGCCGGAGACCTCCCGCGCCGGGCCGATCACCCGGCACTCGACCGTGTAGCCGGTGACGGCGCCGGGCCGGCACTCGGGCAGGTCCGCGCTCAGGACCAGGAAGCCCGGGGCGGTGGCCGAGGCGAAGCGGATCGGGACCGGCGGCTCGCCGGCCGGCGGCAGGAGCCGGAGCAGCCCGCCGGCCCCCCGGTGGCGGACGACCACCACGTCGGCGGGACGGGAGGCGAAGACCTCCTGCCGGAGCACGCCGTGCTCCCGCGTCACCAGGCCGGTGGCGAAGTCGCAGCGGCCGCGGGTCTCCCCCGGCACCCGGGTGGACAGCACCAGGTCCGCCGCGGGGACCAGGGGGTCGATCCAGCGGGTGCCGGCGTAGCCGGGGTGCTCGGCGGCCGCCAGCCCGACCACCCGTGCGGCGGCCTCGCGCCCCCGCCCGGCCAGCAGCAGCTCGCGCAGCTCCGGCAGGACGGGGGCGGTGTGCGGGGGCGGCAGGGGCTCGGTGACGGGCAGGAACAGGCGCTCGTGGGAGAGCGTGACCCGCAGCTCTCCCGGCCCGCCGTACACCAGGGCGCCCTGGCGGCCGTTGCCGGTGATGAGGGCGCGCTCCCAGTCCTCGGTCGCGCCGGTTGAGACGACTCCGTGATCCATGGATAATTAGTTTAGATTCCATCCGAACAAAGGATCCAGAGTGGACTGGACCGAGCGCCTCGGCGGCCTGTGCTACGGCGGGGACTACAACCCCGAGCAGTGGCCCGAGGAGGTCTGGGAAGAGGACGTCGCGCTGATGCGGCAGGCCGGGGTCACCCTGGTCAGCCTCGGCGTCTTCTCCTGGGCGCGGCTGGAGCCCGCCGAGGGCGTCTACGACTTCGGCTGGCTGGACCGGGTCATGGACCTGCTCCACGCGGGCGGCGTCAAGGTGAACCTGGCCACCCCCACCGCCTCCCCGCCGCCGTGGTTCTCCCTGGCCCACCCCGACGCGCTGACCGTCACCGCCGGCGGCGCCCGGCTGACCCACGGCAGCCGGGACACCTACTGCGTGGCCGCCCCCGCCTACCGCGCGGCCTCGGTCCGCATCGCCCGCGCGCTCGCCGGGCGCTACGCCGGCCACCCGGCGCTGGCCATGTGGCACGTGCACAACGAGTACGGCACCTGGTGCCACTGCGACCACGTCGCCGCCGCCTTCCGGGCGTGGCTGCGCGATCGGTACGGCACGCTGGAGGCGCTCAACGACGCCTGGACGGGCGCCTTCTGGAGCCAGCTCTACTCGGCCTGGGAGCAGGTCATGCCGCCCCGCGCCACCCAGTACCTGCCCAACCCCTCCCAGACCCTCGACTTCCGCCGGTTCCTCTCCGACGAGATGCTCGCCCACTTCCGCGAGCAGAAGGCGGTGCTGCGCGAGCTGACCCCGGACGTCCCGGTCACCACGAACTTCGTCTTCGGCGACTGGGTCCCGGTGAACCAGTGGGACTGGGCGAAGGAGGTGGACCTGGTCGCCATCGACCACTACCCGTCCCAGGACCCGCCCCAGGAGACCGCCTTCGCCGCCGACCTGGCCCGCGGCTGGGCGGGCGGGCGGCCCTGGCTGCTGATGGAGCAGGCCGTGGTGACCTACACCGGGCCCCGGATGGCCGCCAAGGAACCCGGGGAGATCACCCGGCTGAGCCTGTCGCACGTCGCCCGCGGCTCGCACGGGGCGATGTTCTTCCAGTGGCGCGCCTCGCGCGGCGGGGCCGAGCTCTGGCACGGCGGGATGGTCCCGCACGCCGGCCCGGACTCGCGGATCTTCCGCGAGATCCGCGACCTCGGCGCGCTGCTGCCCGCCCTGGCCGACGCCTGCCGCGAGCCGGTCGAGGCGGCCGCCGCGATCGTCTGGGACCCCGAGTCGGGCTGGGCCCTCGGCTCCCCCGGCCTCCCCTCCACCGAGGTGCCCTACCTGGAGGCCGTACGGCAGGCGCACCGGGTGCTCTACCGGCACGGCGTCACCGCGGACTTCGTCCACCCCACCGGCGACCTGTCGGCCTACGAGCTGGTGCTCGTCCCGAGCCTCTACCTGACCTGCGACGAGGCGGCGGACAACCTGCGCCGGCACGTGGAGCGCGGCGGCCGCCTGGTGGTCTCCTTCCTCAGCGGGATCGCCGACGAGCACGCCCGCGTCCGGACCGGCGGCTACCCCGGCGCGCTGCGCGACCTGCTCGGCGTCCGCGTCGAGGAGTTCCGCCCGATCGGCGGGCCGGTCACCCTCGACACCGGGGACAGCGCGACCCTGTGGACCGAGCGCGTCCACCTGGCCGGGGCCGAGGCGCTGGCCCGCTACCCGGACGGCACCCCGGCGGTCACCCGCCGCGGCACCGCCGTCTACGTCTCCACCCGGCTGGCCGACGACGCCTACGCCCGCCTGCTCGGCCTCGGCCCCGAGGCCCCCGTCGAGTCCGTACGGCGCGGCGAATGGGTCTTCTCCATCAACCACGGCAGCCTGGAGCAGAAGATCCCCGGTAACCTGCTGCTGCCCCCGGGAGGGTACGCGGTGGCCAGGGTGCCGCGCTGAGGGGAACGCGGCGGCCGGGTCAAGCGGCCGTCCAGCGGCCTGCAATCGGCGCACGGCACGCTCGGGGTCGCACCAGAACTGGAGGCTCCCCGTGCGTCGTCCCCTGCCGGCTCCCGCCGCCGTCCTCGTCACCACCCTCGTCACCGCGTGCGTCGCGCTGCCGGGCGCGGCCGCCTCCCCCGCCCACGCCTCGCCCGCCCACGCCTCGGCCGGGCCCTGCCGTCCCGGCGAGGGCCCGAACCTGCGCGGCAGGGACTTCACCAAGGGGGCGTCCCTCCCCGACAGCCTGCGCTGCGCCGACCTGACCGGAGCCAAGCTCGACGGCCTCGACCTGGTGCAGGAGGACCTGACCGGGGCGGTCCTGCGCGACGCCTCGCTGAAGGAGGCCAACCTCACCCAGGCCGTCCTGAAGTACGCCGACCTGCGCGGCGCGAACCTGAGGGAGGCCGACCTCGGGCAGGCCCACCTCGACCACGCCGACCTGCGGGGGGCGGTCCTCGTCGACGCCGAGGCGGGGCAGGCCGAGTTCCCGCACGCGGACCTGAGCGGGGCCAAGCTGAACCGGGCCGTGCTGACCCAGGTGGAGTTCACCGACGCCAAGCTGGTCGGGGCCGACCTGTCGGAGAGCACCCCCGGCCAGCTCAAGGCCCGCAAGGCCGACTTCACCCGGGCCAAGCTCCGCGAGGCCGCCTTCACCCAGGCCAACCTCCGCAACGCCGTCTTCGCCGGGGCCGACCTGACCGAGGCCGAGTTCACCATGGCCGAGCTGGGCGGAGCGGACTTCACCGGGGCGACGGTCGAGGGCGCCTCCTTCACCATGGCCGACGACGCGGACCTGACGGGCGCCCGGGGCGCTCCCACCGGGGTCGCGGGCCTGCCGACGTCCCTGCCCACCTCGTTGCCCACCTCGCTGCCGGAGGCGTTCCTGCCGGGGAGCGGCGGCGACGAGGAGCCGGCGGCCCCGGCCGGCGGAGGGATCTCCACCGGGCTCGTCCTGGTCGTGGTCAGCGCGGTGGGCCTGGCGGTCACCGTGGTGGCCTGGGGCGTCAGCGCCCAGCGGCGGAGCAGGCGGGCGGCCCGGTTAGCCTTCATGCTCCGGGGCGCCGAGGAGGACGTCACCCGGCTCGGCGAGGAGATCGACCGGCTCGACTACGAGTTCCAGATCAGCGGGCGCGCCGGGAGCGGCGACCACGACTGGCGGCGCGCCCTCGACGCCTACGAGGCGGCCAAGAACACCCTGGCGGCGGCTGGCCGGGAGCAGGACCTGCACGCCGTGGCGCGGGCCGTGCAGGACGGCAGGAGCGCCCTGGACCGGCTCCGCGGCCGCGTCCGCTGACCGAGGCGGTTCCGCGGCCGCGCCCGCCGGCCGGTCCGGCTCCGCGGTCGCGTCCGTCAACCGAGCGGTTCCGCGGCGGCGCCGGCCGGCCCGTCCGGCGCGTGCAGGATCCTCTCCAGGCCGTCGAGGACCAGGTCGAGCCCGAACTCGAACTCGTCCGCGTAGGCGTAACCCGGCTGGAGGGCGTGCTCCGCCATCATCTCCGCGAGGTGGGGGTAGACGCCCTCGGGCATCCGCCGCGCGATCGACTCCGCCACGTCCCCGAGCTCCTCGGGCGTGCGGAACGGCAGGTTGGACTCCTGCAGGACGAACCCGTAGACGTAGCTGTCGATGGCGGAGAACGCGTGGGCGGCCATCCCGATCGGGAATCCCGCCGCCCGGAGGCTCCCGATCACGGCGTCGTGGTGGCGCAGCGTCGCGGGACCGGGGTTCCGCCGGGACTCCATCAGCCCGAGCGCCCACGGGTGACGCGCGAGCACCCGCCGGGCCGAGGCCGCGCGCCGGCGCATGGCGGTCTTCCAGTCGGCCTCGCCGGAGGGCAGCTCGATCTCACCGAAGACGAGGTCGACGACCCCGTCCAGGATCTCGTCCTTGTTCGCCACGTGGTAGTACAGCGACATCGCCTCGACCCCGAGGTGCTCGGCCACCTTGCGCATGGTGACCGCGGCGACGCCCCGCTCGTCCGCCACGTGCGCGGCGGCCTCCAGGACCCGCTCCCTGCTCAGGGACGCCCGGGGCGCCCGCCGCCCGCCGGGGCGCGATGCCATTGCCGCCTCCCGATCCCCCCGGTGCCTCGGAAGTCTCCGGCGCTCCGGGACTTGACGCCTTACGGCCGTAAGAATAGCGTCGAACCGTACCTTACGACTGTAAGAATCCACGGGTTCCGGCCCGCCTCCCCTCCACGGCGGCCCCGCGACCGGCAGGGAGAGAGCATGGGCGCACGTGAGGGAACGGACGGCACGGCCGGTCGGGGCGGGCTGAGGATCTGCGTCGTCGGGGCATCCGGCAAGCTCGGCCGGTACATGGTCCGGCACGCCCTGGAGCGGGGCTACGAGGTGGTGGGCGTCTGCCGCGAGCGGAGCGTCGGGAAACTCGAGGAGTTCGCCGGGCGCATCACCGTCGTACCGGGGGCGACCGACGACCGCGAGGTCATCGCGCGCGCGGTCGCCGGATGCGACGGGGTGCTCACGGTGCTGGTCCCCTGGGGCGTGCGGGGATACTCGAGCGGGACGGCCCAGGCCGTGCTGGACCACGCCCCCGCCGGAGCGCGGCTGGTCTTCTCCTGCGGCTGGCACATCACCCGCGACGGCGAGGACCGCTACACGCTCAGGCTCCGGGCGTTCGTCAGGGCGTTCGGCCTGCTCGCCCGGCTGGCCCGGATCGCGGACGTCGACGACCAGGTGGAGGCGTGCCGCCGGATCTTCGCCAGCGGCACCCGCTGGACCGTCGTGCGGGGCAGCGACCTGGAGGAGGGCGAGAGCCAGGGACTGCCGGTGTGGAGCCGCCACGTCGGCGACCCCGTACTGGCGAGCAACCTCACCCGGCGGGTGGACTTCGCGCTGTTCATGGTGGAGGCGCTCACCGACGACGCCCTGGTCCACGAGGCCCCGGCGATCGTCGGCCGCGGAACGGCCTCGGCACGCGCGCACGCCCGCCCGGCCTGACCCTCCTGACCGGCCCCGCGTCCCGCCCCGGACGGACGGGCACGGCTCCGGGCAGCTGGGCGGACGGCGACGCGAAAGGACCGGCGGCGCGGAGGGCCCCGCCCCGGAACGGGCGGGGAACGGCCCGGTCAGATGCCGCTGGGCGTCATCGGCTGCATGAGGCGGCGGGCCGCCTCGGTGACGGAGCCCGACAGCGACGGGTAGACCGCGAAGGTGTGCGCGAGCTGGTCCACGGTGAGCCGCTGCTGCACCGCCACCGAAACCGCCAGGATCAGCTCCGAGGCACGCGGGGCGACCACGACGCCGCCCAGGATGATCCCGGTGTTGGGGCGGCAGAACAGCTTCACGAAGCCGTCGTGGAAGCCCTGCATCTTCGCCCGGGCGTTGGTGGCGAGCGGGAGCTTGACCACGTTGGCCTGGATCTCCCCGGACTCGATGGCCTTCTGCGTGATGCCGACGGCGGCGATCTCCGGGTCGGTGAAGATGTTGGAGGCCACCGTGGCCAGCCGGAGCGGCTGGACGGCCTCGCCCAGGGCGTGCCAGACCGCGATCCGGCCCTGCATGGCCGCGACCGAGGCGAGCATCAGCACGCCCGTGCAGTCGCCGGCCGCGTAGACGCCGGGCGCGGAGGTCCGGGAGACCTTGTCCACCTGGATGAAGCCGCCCCGGTCGAGGGCGACCCCGGCCTCCTGCAGGCCGATCCCGGTGGTGTTGGGGACCATGCCGACCGTCATCAGGCAGTGGCTGCCCTCGGCGGTCCGGCCGTCCTCCAGGGTGACGACCACGCCGTCGGCGGTGCGCTTGACCGACTCGGCGCGGGAGCGGCCCATGACGTTCATCCCGCGGCGCCGGTAGACCTCCTCCAGGACCTCGGCGGCGTCGGCGTCCTCGTTCGGCATCATCCGGTCGCGCGAGGAGACGAGCGTCACCTCGGAGCCGAGCGAGCGGTAGGCGCCGGCGAACTCCGCCCCGGTCACGCCGGAGCCGACCACGATGAGGTGCTCGGGCAGCTCCTGCAGGTCGTACATCTGCCGCCAGGTGAGGATGCGCTCGCCGTCGGGCTCGGCGGTCGGCAGGATGCGCGGGGTCGCGCCGGTCGCCACGATGACCACGTCGGCCCGGATCGTCCGGTCGCCCGCCCGCACCACCTGCGGGTCCACCAGCCGTCCGGGCGCCCGTACCACCTCGACGCCCTCGGCCGCCAGCCGCGCCGCGATGTCGACGGACTGCGCCTGGGCCAGCTCCTTCACCCGGTGGTTGACCAGCTGCATGTCGGCGACGGGGGTGCCCACGTCACCGTCCGGGCCGCCGGTGTAGTGCACGCCGAGCGCGGCCGCGTCGAGCAGCGCCTGCTTGCGCACGGAGGTCGCGATCAGGGTCTTGGAGGGCACGCAGTCGGTGAGGACGCAGGCCCCGCCGGGACCGTCCTTCTCGACCACGGTGACCTGCGCGCCGAGCTGCGCCGCCACCAGTGCCGCCTCGTATCCGCCCGGCCCGCCACCGATGATCACGATCCTTGTCACTGTCCCATTCTCCCGCATCTCCGGACCAACCGTCGCGCGAGTCCCCTGCCCGGCCGCCGGAGAACCCACCGGGCCGGGTGAAATCCACGACATGACGTGGCGCGACGGGCCTGAGCACGATCATGGATTAGGCTTTGGCACCGTGCCTGTCTACGCCGCCTACGGCAGCAACATGGACCCCGGGCAGATGGCCCAGCGAGCCCCGCACTCCCCTGTCCGGGGGTCGGGCTGGCTCGCCGGCTGGCGCCTGACCTTCGGCGGGGCCGGCCAGAGCGCGGAGGGCGCGCTCGCCACCATCGTCGAGGACCCCGCCGAACAGGTCTTCGTCGTGCTCTACGACGTGCCCGAGTGGGACGAGGCCACCCTCGACCAGTGGGAGGGCACCACCCGCGGCCTCTACCACAAGGTGCGGCTGCGCGTGCAGACCCTGGACGGCGAGGTCGTGGCCTGGTTCTACGTGCTCGACGGCTACGAGGGCGGCCTGCCCTCGGCCCGCTACCTCGGGTTCCTGGCCGACGCCGCCGAGAAGGCCGGAGCCCCCGACGACTACGTCAAGGAACTGCGCAACCGCCCCTGCGCCTCCGGCGGCTGAGGGCGGCCGGACGCGGCCGGCGGTGTCCGGTGGCGTCCGGCGGTGTCCGGCGGTGTCCGGCGGCGGCCCGCACCGCATCGCCGCCGGTCGGACGGCACGGCCGGTCCACCTCGGCACGGCGGGTCACCGCACCGGAGACATGCCGGGGGCGGCATGGCGAGTACGCTCAGTGAGGTGAGCAATGACCCATATGCACTCGCCACGGACGCCGCGACCGCGCTGAAGAGCGCCACCGGGGTCGACTCCTTCGACGTCGCGCTGGTGATGGGGTCGGGCTGGGTCCCGGCCGCCGACGCGATCGGCGAGACCATCGCCGAGATCCCGGTGACCGACCTCCCCGGTTTCGCGCCCCCGGCGGTGGCCGGCCACGCGGGCAAGATCCGCGCCGTGCGCACCGAGTCGGGCAAGAACGCGCTGATCTTCCTGGGCCGCACCCACCTCTACGAGGGCCGCGGTGTCGATCCCGTCGTGCACGGCGTGCGCACCGCCGTACGGGCCGGGGCCCGCACCGTCGTGCTGACCAACGCCGCGGGCGGCCTGCGACCGGAGGTCCAGGAGGTCGGCGAGGCCGTGCTGATCAGCGACCACATCAACCTGACCGGTGCCAACCCGATCTTCGGAGCCACCTTCGTCGACCTCACCGAGGTCTACTCCCGCCGCCTGCGCGACCTGGTGCGCGCGGTGGAGCCCACCATGACCGAGGGCGTCTACGTCGCCTTCCGCGGCCCGACCTACGAGACGCCGGCCGAGATCCAGATGTGCCGGATCCTCGGCGGCGACCTGATCGGCATGTCCACCGTGCTGGAGGCCATCGCCGCCCGCGAGGCCGGCGCCGAGGTGCTCGGCATCTCCCTGGTGACCAACCCGGGCGCCGGCCTGGTCGGCAAGCCGCTCAACCACGAGGAGGTGCTCCAGGTCGGCCGTACCACCGCCGCCCGCATGGGGGTCCTGCTCGCCGGGATCGTCAACAAGCTGTAGGCGCCCGGCCCGCGGCGCCCGCGGGCCGGACGGAAGGGACAACCGGCGGGGGCACGGCGTCCCGCCCGGAGCGTGAGGTGATCATGAGCAGCGATCTCGTACGGCTCGCACAGGACTGGATGGACCAGGACCCGGACCCGCGGACCCGGGCGGAGCTCGAGGCGCTCCTCGCCGCCGGGGACGAGGCGGCGCTGCGCGACCGGTTCGCGGCCAAGCTGGAGTTCGGCACCGCGGGCCTCCGCGGCGAGCTGGGCGCCGGCCCCAACCGGATGAACCGCGTCACCGTCATGCGCGCCGCCGCCGGGCTGGCCGCGGTCCTCGGCCCGGACAAGCACGTGGTGATCGGCTACGACGCCCGGCACAACTCCGACGTCTTCGCCCGCGACACCGCCGCGGTGCTGACCGGGGCCGGGCTTCGGGCGTCGCTGCTGCCCGCGCCGCTGCCCACCCCGGTGCTGGCCTTCGCCGTGCGGCACCTCGGCGCGGACGCGGGCGTGACCGTCACCGCCAGCCACAACCCGCCCCGCGACAACGGCTACAAGGTCTACTGGGGCGACGGCTCGCAGATCGTGCCGCCGATCGACGCGGGCATCTCCGCGGCCATCGACGCCGTCGGCCCGGTCTCCTCGCTCCCGCTGGGCTCCCCGGAGGATCCGGAGTGGACCGATCTCGGCGAGGAGATCGTGGCGGCCTACCTGGACGCGGTGACCCTGCTCCCGCTCGGCGACGCCCGCGGCCTGCGGGTCGCCTACACGCCCCTGCACGGCGTGGGCGGCGTCACGCTCGCCTCCGCCTTCCTGGCGGCCGGGTTCGAGGCGCCGGTGACCGTCGAGGCGCAGGCCGACCCGGACCCCGACTTCCCGACCGTCGCCTTCCCCAACCCGGAGGAGCCCGGCGCGATGGATCTCGCCCTGGAGCTCGCCGGGCGGATCGGCGCGGACCTCGTGCTGGCCAACGACCCCGACGCCGACCGCTGCGCCGTGGGCGTGCCCCTGCCCCAGGGCGGCTACCGGATGCTCACCGGCGACGAGGTCGGCGCGCTCCTCGGCGAGCACGTCATCGCTCAGACCTCCGGGCCCGGCCGCCTGGTGGCCACCACCATCGTCTCGTCGTCCCTGCTCGGGAAGATCGCGGCGGAGTACGGCGTGGGCTACGAGGAGACGCTCACCGGCTTCAAATGGATCATGAAGGCCGGGGGCGGCCGCGGCAGGCTCGTCTACGGCTACGAGGAGGCCCTGGGCTACAGCGTCGGTTCCGACGAGGGCCTGCCCGTCCACGACAAGGACGGCATCGGCGCCGCCCTGACCGTCGCCGGGCTCGCCGCCGCGGCCAGGCGCGACGGCCGCACCCTGCTCGACCTCCTCGACGACCAGGCCCGCCGGTACGGCCTGCACGCCACCTCCCAGCTCTCGGTCCGGGTCCAGGACCTGTCCCTGATCGCGGGCGCCATGGCGCGGCTGCGCGCCGCCCCGCCGGTGGAGCTCGGCGGGCGCAAGGTCGAGGCGGTCGAGGACCTGAGCCTGGGCGCCGGGGGGCTGCCGCCGACCGAGGGTCTGCGGTACCGCCTCGCCGGTGGCGCCCGGATCGTGGTCCGGCCCTCGGGCACCGAGCCGAAGCTCAAGTGCTATCTGGAGACGGTGGTGCCGGTGACCGGCGAGGTCGCCGAGGCCCGGACGAGGGCCGCGGCGGACCTGGAGGCGCTCAAGGCCGACCTGTCGGCCGCGCTGGGCCTGTAGGACATCTGCGGAGCGGCCGGTACGGCCCCGGAAAGCGCTGTTCCACCGGGGGGAGCGCCTGAATCGGGGCCGTATGCGAGCACGGCGGCAAGACCGGTGAAAGCATCGGCCGCGAGAGGGTCATATCGGAGGGTCTCATTCGTGAGACCGCCGCTGCGGGGGATCCCATCCGTGAGCGTCTCAGAGCGGAGACGCTCACGGATGGGACGTTCGGGAGCGATGGCCGCCTTCATCGGGAGACAGTACGAGCTGTCCAGGCTGCAGCGCCTGCTGGACAAGGTCGCGGCGGGCGGGCGGGCGGGACGGCCGGGCCGGGCCGTCCTGCTCCGGGGCCGCCGCGGCGTCGGCAAGTCCCGGCTGGTGGAGGAGCTCGCCCGGCGCTCGGCCGTACCGTGCCTGTTCCACTCCGTGAGCGCCGGCACGCGGGCCGAGCAGGTGGCGGCCCTGCTGGAGGAGGGCGCCGCCTCGGAGCTGCCCGGGGCCCGGCTCCTGGCGGGACGGTCCGCCGACTCGTGGCAGACGGCGCTCCGGCTCCTGGCCGAGGCGCTCCCGGCGGAGTCGCCGAGCATCGTCGTGCTCGACGGGCTCCCCGAGCTGCTCACCGCCGACCCGGAGCTGGAGAGCGCCCTGCAGGCGGCGTTCGCCCGGGACCTGTCCCGCCGTCCCGTGCTGCTCGTCCTCGTCGGCTCGGACCCGGCCGTGATGGAGGCGGTGAACCGGCGCGGCAGGCCGTTCTACATGCGCGCCACCGACATGCTGCTCCATCCCCTCACTCCCGCTGACCTGGCGGACACGCTGGGGCTGTCCGCCGCCGACGCCGTCGACGCCCGCCTGGTCTCCGGCGGCCTCCCGCTGATCTGCCGGGAGTGGCCGCCGGGGCTCCCCGTTCCGGAGTACCTCCGCTGGGCCCTGGCGCATCCCGCCTCGCCCCTGGTGGCGACCGGTGAGCGGATCCTGGCGGCCGAGGCGCCGCCGGGCACGCAGGCGCGGGCCGTCCTGGCCGCCGTCGGCGCGGGGCACCGCTCCCACTCCTCGATCGGCCGCGCCGTGCCCGCGGTGCCCAGGGCCTCGCTCAACCGGGCGCTGCAGTCCCTCGTGGAGCGGCGGCTGGTCACCGCCGCGCTCCCCCTCTCCACCCGGCCGTCGCGGGAGACCCGCTACCACGTCGCCGACAGCCACCTGTGGTTCTGGCTCGCCTTCGTCGGTCCCCGGCTGCCGGAGATCGCGCGGGACCGGAGCGACCTGGTCCTGGCCCGGCTGCTCCGCTCCTGGGGCGACTGGCGCGAGACGGCCGTCAAGCCCCTGGTCCGCGCCTCCCTGCGCCGGATGGGGGATCTGCCCGAGGGGACGGGCGCGATCGGCGGCTACTGGACCCGCACCGACGCCCCGGAGATCGACCTCGTCGGGACGGACCGGGAGCCGGTCGGCGAGCGGGTCACCCTGGCCGGCTCCGTCGTCTGGCGCGAGGGCCGGCCGTTCGACCGGCGCGACCTGGACGCCCTCATCGTGCGGCGCTCCCGGATGCCGGGCACGGGTCCCGGGACGCCCCTGCTCGCGGTCTCCCGGAGCGGCTCGGCGACCGCGGAGGTCACGCTGGTCACTCCGGAGGACCTGGTCGCCGCCTGGCGGCCCAGCCCCTCCTGAACGGCCATGCCGACCGTCCCGGGCCTGGTCGCCTGGCGGCCCAGCCCCTCCTGAGCGGTCACGCCGGTCACCCCGGCGGCTGGTTCGGCCCTGGGCATCAGGTCCCTCCTGGGCGGCGCCCTCAGGCTACCAGGAAGGCCGCCACGACCAGGGCCGCGGAGGCGCCCAGGACCGCCAGGGCGCTCGGCGACCAGGTCGTCCGCATCGCCCCGGCCGTGTGTTCCGGAGCCCCGGCCCCCGGCCCCTCGCTCCGCCGCGCGGCCTCGGCGCGCTCCCTGATCTGCTCGGCCACCCAGTCGGCGTGGGTACGGCCGGCCAGCGCCTCGGCCGCCGCCTGCTCAGCCCTGCTCCGGCCCGGTTCGCCCGCCGGGCCCCGGCCGCCTCCGCCGGAGCCGGGCCCGCCGCGCCGCAGTGCGGCCGCCCGCTCCCGGGCCGTGGTCTGCGGCGTCCAGCAGCGGACCACGTCGCCACCGGAGGTGATCGTGATCGCGTGTGCGACCGTGACGTCGTCCACCCCGGCCCACGGCACGGAGACGGTCCGCAGCGGGTTGCGGACCAGCACCCCCTCCTCGCCGAGGACGACCGCCGGGCGCAGGCAGGTGACGAAGACCATCGCGGTCAGCACCCCCAGGACCGCCGCGGCGGCCAGGGAGGCCGGCCCGGTGTAGCGCACGATCAGGTCGACCGCGTTGAGCGCGGCGAAGACCATCCACACCCAGCCGAGGACCACCGCGGTCTTCGACCGGAACACCTGCCGCGCCGTCCCCGTCCCGGCCCCGCTCACGCCCGCCACTTCAGCCGCGCGAAGCCCGGCTTGATGACGCCGTTGATGAGCGCCAGCCGGTCGTCGAAGGGGAGGAAGGCCGACTTCATGGCGTTGACGGTGAACCACTGCAGGTCGTCCCAGTCGTAGCCGAAGGCCTCCACCAGCTTGGCGAACTCCTCCGAGACGGTGGTCCCGCTCATCAGCCGGTTGTCGGTGTTGACCGTCACCCGGAAGTTCAGCCTCCGGAGCAGGCCGATCGGGTGCTCGGCGATGGAGGGCGCGGCCCCGGTCTGCAGGTTCGAGGTCGGGCACATCTCCAGCGGGATGCGCTTGTCGCGCACGTAGGCCGCCAGGCGGCCGAGCTTGGGCTCTCCGTCGCCGGCGCCGGCGAGCGCGATGTCGTCGATGATCCGCACGCCGTGGCCGAGCCGGTCGGCGCCGCACCACTGGATCGCCTGCCAGATCGAGGGGAGCCCGAACGCCTCACCGGCGTGGATGGTGAAGTGCGCGTTCTCCCGCTGGAGGTACTCGAAGGCGTCGAGGTGCCGGGTGGGAGGGTAGCCCGCCTCGGCCCCGGCGATGTCGAAGCCGGCCACGCCGACGTCGCGGTAGCGGACCGCGAGCTCGGCGATCTCCATGGACCTGGCCTGGTGGCGCATCGCGGTGAGCAGCGTGCCCACCCGGATGCCCCGGCCCTCCGAGCCGATCCGGAAGCCCTCCAGGACCGCCTCGATGACCTGCTCCAGGCTCAGGCCGCGCTCGGTGTGCTGCTCGGGCGCGTAACGCACCTCGGCGTAGACCACGCCGTCGGCCGCCAGGTCCTCCGCGCACTCGGCGGCGACCCGGACCAGCGCCTCACGCGTCTGCATGACCCCGACCGTGTGGTCGAAGGTCTCCAGGTAGCGCTCCAGCGAACCGGAGTCGGCCGCCTGGCGGAACCAGACACGCAGCTCCTCCGGGTCGGTGGTCGGCAGCCGGTCGTAGCCGGTCTCGCGGGCCAGGTCGACGATGGTCCCGGGCCGCAGACCACCGTCGAGGTGATCGTGGAGCAAGACCTTCGGAGCCCGGCGGATCTCCTCAAGCGTGGGTAGCTGGCTCATCTCGTCATCTTACTGTCCGGTAGCAGGTCAGCGGGTTCGTGAAGATCACCGAAGGTCCGCCGGGACTACTCGTCGCGGCGCGCCGCCTCCGGCGAGAAGGCGGGCAGGCAGACGGCGACGTACTCGGCGCCCTCCGCGCCGCAGCTGTAGCGGACCTTCTCCCCCGGCTCGCACACGATCGCCTGACCGGCGTGGACCTCGGTGGTGCCCTCGGCGTGCTCGACGACGACCGTGCCGGCCAGCACCAGCGTGTACTCGGTGAACTCCGGCGTCTGGGCGGGCTCGTCCCAGCCCGCGGGGGCCTTCATGTGCGCGATCGAGACCCCCGCGTCGCCGCTGTTGACCCGCCCGACGTACTCGTCGATGATCTTCCCGCCCGGCACCGGGATCCGCGTCGCGTTCTCGATTCTCCTCACCATCCGTCCATTCTCCCACCGTGGTCGCGCACGGGACCGGCGGGCATGCCGGCCAGGATCAGTGGGCGACGTCGACGACCAGGCGGTTGGGCTGTTTCTGCTCGAAGGTGCGGAAGCCGGCCTTGCGCTCCAGCACGATGCCGACACCCACGACGGCCTCGAAGTCACCCGTCTGCACGACGCTGCGCACGTTGCCCAGCCCGGCCTGGAAGACCGGACCGCCCTTCAGGGTCGGCTCCCCCGACTCGGTGTGCGCGTTGGCCGGGGTCAGCGTCACCTGCAGATAGGCCCCGCCCTCGGCCTCGATCCGGTCGCCCGACCCGTCCTGGACCAGCTCGGGGACCCAGTCCACGGTGTATCCCGGCAGGGCGCCGTCGAAGTCGATCACCACCCGGTCGAAGCCGGCGGAGTGCCTGGCGAACCGCACGCCGGTGACGAGCGGCGGCTCGTCGACGCTCCGCTCGACCTCGACCGGAACGGTGTTCGACGGTGCGGACAACCTGGGCGCCGAAGTGGAGCCCGGGACGGGCGCCGGAGGCCGTGCGGGCGGCGGGCCCGACCGGGTCACGGTGACGGTGGGCGCCGGGGACGGGTCCGCCGCGGCCCCCGAGGAGCCCGCGGCCCCCGAGGACCTCGAGGGGTCCGCCTCGGTGGACGCGCCGCAGCCGGCCAGCAGCAGGGCGAGGGGGACGGCCGCGAGCACGGCGCGAGAGCTTTTCATCGTGAGCCTCCTGCCGTTTTAGATGCCCCGGGAGGCCGCCGGGTTCACCGCCCGCACCGCAAAGATCCCGGCGCGCGCGCCGTCCCTCCGCGCGCTTCCGGCAGGCTTCCGGCACGGGTACGGCCGGCCGCCCCGGGAAGGGCGGCCGGCCGTATCCGTCCGGGGTCGCGTGCCCGGACCGCGTCGTTCAGGCCCTGATGCGGTCGATCACCAGCGGGAGCAGGTCGACCTCGCCGGGCCCGCCGACCGCGTAGGCGCCGTCCAGCGCGGCGACCGCCCGCTCGAAGCGGGCCGCGTCGTCGGCGTGCAGGGTCATCAGCGGCTGTCCCTCGCGGACCTCGTCGCCCGGGCGGGCGTGCAGCGTGATGCCCGCGCCGAAGGAGACCGGGTCCTCCTTGCGCTCCCGGCCGGCGCCGAGCCGCCAGGCGGCCAGGCCCACGCCGTAGGCGTCGAGCCTGGTCAGCACGCCGGTGGCGGGCGCGACGATCTCCATCGTCTCCGCGGCCACCGGCAGGGCCGCGTCCGGGTCGCCGCCCTGGGCGATGATCATTCGCCGCCAGGCGTCCATCGCCGAGCCGTCCTTCAGGGCGTCGGCGGGGTCCTTGCCGCCGTCGAGGCCCGCGGCCGAGAGCATCTCGCGGGCCAGCCGCACGGTCAGCTCGACCACGTCCTCGGGGCCGCCGCCGGCGAGCACCTCGACGGACTCGGCGACCTCCAGGGCGTTGCCCACGGTCAGACCCAGTGGCCGGTCCATCGCCGTCAGCAGGGCCACGGTGTTCACACCCGCGTCGGTGCCCAGCTCGACCATGGTGGTGGCCAGCTCGCGGGCCCGCTCCACGGTCTTCATGAACGCGCCCGAGCCGACCTTGACGTCCAGCACCAGCGCGCCGGTGCCCTCCGCGATCTTCTTCGACATGATCGAGGAGGCGATCAGCGGGATCGCCTCGACGGTGCCGGTCACGTCGCGCAGCGCGTAGAGCTTCTTGTCGGCCGGGGCGAGGCCCTCACCGGCAGCGCAGATGACGGCCCCGGCCTCGCCCAGCACGCCGAGCATCTCGTCGCTGGAGAGCGAGGCCCGCCAGCCGGGGATGGACTCCAGCTTGTCCAGCGTGCCGCCGGTGTGGCCCAGACCGCGCCCGGACAGCTGCGGGACGTACCCGCCGCACGCGGCGACCAGCGGGGCCAGCGGCAACGTGATCTTGTCGCCGACGCCGCCGGTGGAGTGCTTGTCGGTGGTACGGCCGGGCAGCGACGACCAGTCCATCCGGGTCCCGGAACGGATCATGGCCTGGGTCCACTCGGCGATCTCCCGCCGGGTCATGCCGTTGAGCAGGATGGCCATCGCGAGCGCGGACATCTGCTCGTCGGCGACCACGCCCCTGGTGTAGGCGTCGATCACCCAGTCGATCTGCTCGGTGGACAGCTCGCGGCCGTCCCGTTTGGTGACGATGACATCGATGGCGTCCATGGTCAGGCCCCCCGGCCCAGGTCCTCGGGCCCGAAGGCGTACGGCAGGATCTCCGCCATCGGCCTGGGCCCGTCGACGGTCTCGACCAGCAGGTCGGTCCCGCCGAACTCGAACAGCAACTGACGGCAGCGCCCGCACGGCATGAGCACCTCTCCGTGCCCGTCCACGCAGGTGAAGGCGACCAGGCGGCCGCCGCCGCTCGCCTGGAGCGCGGAGATCAGGCCGCACTCCGCGCAGAGCCCGACGCCGTAGGAGGCGTTCTCCACGTTGCAGCCGGACACGATCCGCCCGTCGTCCACCAGCGCGGCGGCGCCCACCGGGAACCGGGAGTACGGGGCGTAGGCGTTGCCCATGATCCGCACGGCCTCGGCCCGCAGCGCCTCCCAGTCGATGGAGGTGGTCATTTCGCCTGTCCCTTCCGGTACGGCACGCCGTCGGCCGCGGGCATCCGCAGCCGCTGCGCGGCCAGTGAGAGCACCAGCAGCGTGGTGATGTGCGGGGTGACCGAGGTGAACTGCGCCGGGATGCTGTCGGTCAGCGTGAACAGCACGAGCACGATGACCGCCGCCGCACCGGTGATCACCGCGGCCCGGGTCCGGCTCTGCTTGACGAGCTGGTAGACCGCGACCCCGGCGAGCAGGACCGCCACCAGCAGCAGCAGCGCGTGGACCGACTCGCCGCCCCGGCGGAGCTGGAGCGCGTCGGTGTAGCCGAACAGCAGCGCGCCGCCCGCCAGCCCGCCCGGCCGCCAGTTGCCGAAGATCATGGCGGCCAGGCCGATGAAGCCGCGGCCGCCGGTCTGGCCCTCGCGGTAGGCGCTGGAGGCGACCAGCGACAGGAACGCGCCGCCCACACCCGCGAGCGCGCCGGAGATGACCACCGCGACGTACTTGTAGGTGTAGACGTTGACGCCGAGCGACTCCGCGGCGACCGGCCGCTCACCGCAGGCGCGCAGCCGCAGGCCGAACGCCGTCCTCCAGAGCAGGTAGAACGTGAGCGGGACCAGCAGGACCGCCACGATGGTCAGCAGCGAGACGTTGACGGTCAGGCCGCGCACGATCCCGGCCAGGTCGGAGACCAGGAACCACTGCTTGGCCTCCAGCGACTGGAGCGGCTCGCCGATGCCCGGGATGCTGACGAGGCCCGGTTTGGGCACCGGGGGCGACTGCGTGTCGCCGCCGCCGGGCATCTCGGCGAAGGTCACCTTGGACAGGAACTGGGTGATGCCCAGGCCCAGGATGTTGATCGCGACACCCGAGATGATGTGGTCCACCCCGAAGGTCACGGTCGCCACCGCGTGCAGCAGGCCGCCCACCGCGCCGGCGAGCGCGCCGACGAGCACGCCCATCCACGGGTCGCCGAACTCCAGGGCGCCCCAGGCGCCGCCCCAGGTGCCCAGGATCAGCATGCCCTCGAGACCGATGTTGACCACACCGGCCCGCTCGGACCACAGGCCGCCGAGGCCGGCGAGGCCGATCGGCACGGCCAGCGCGATGGCCGCGTTGATCGCGCCCGACGAGGTGAGGTCCACGGCCCCGGTGACGGCCCGGACGAACGACAGCAGCAGGACCAGCGCGCCGAGGGCGAGCAGGAGGTGCTTCCAGGTGAAGCGGAACCTCGAGGGGATCCGCTCGACCTGCTCCACCCGCATCTCGGCGGTGGTGTCCCTCTCCTCGGTCATGCCGACGCTCCTTCAGCCCGCGGCGGGGTCTTGCTCGCCAGTTCCTTGCCCACCCGGCGCTGTCCCGCCGTGATCTGGTAGCGGTGCACCAGCTCGTAGGCGACGATGACGGAGAGCACGATGGTGCCCTGCATGATCTGGACGATCTCCGGGGCGATCTCGTGGAGCTGGAGGATGCTCGCCGAGGTGTCCAGGAAGGCCCAGAGCAGGGCGCCGAACGCGATGCCCACGGGGTGGTTCCGGCCCAGCAGCGCGATCGCGATGCCGGTGAAGCCCAGCCCCGTGGGGAAGTCCAGGCTGTAGGAGTAGGACGCGCCGAGCAGCTGCGGCATGCCGATCAGGCCCGCCGCGGCGCCGGACAGGAGCATCGTCGCCATGATCATCTTCTTGACGCTGACGCCGCTGGCCACGGCCGCCGTCTCCGACCGCCCGGTGGCCCGCAGGTCGAAGCCGAACCGGGTCCGGTTGAGCAGCACGTGGTAGACGACGCCCACGACGGCCGCGAGGATGATCAGGCCGAAGACCGGGTACTCGGTGCCGGGCACGAGCTCGATGCCGGGCACCCGCCCGGACTCGGGGAGCGGGCTGGTGCCGATGTTGTTGCTGCCCGAGACCTCCACCGCCAGCCGGTCCTTGTGGAGCAGCCAGGCGCCCAGAGCGGTGGCGATGGCGTTCAGCATGATCGTGGAGATGACCTCGCTGACGCCGCGCTTGACCTTCAGCAGGCCCGCGATCGAGGCCCAGCCGGCGCCGACGACCATGGCCACGAAGACGACCAGGGCGATGTGCAGCGGGGCGGGCAGGGCGACCGCGCCGCCCACGGCCGCGGCGACGAGCGCCGCGAGGCGGTACTGGCCGTCGACGCCGATGTTGAACAGGTTCATCCGGAACCCGATCGCCACCGCGATCGCGGCCAGGTAGTAGGTCGTCGCGGAGTTCAGCATCAGCGCGATCGACCGCGGCTGCGCGCCGTACTCGGCCATGACGCCCAGCGTCTCCAGCGGCGGGGCGTCGGTGGCGAGCAGGACGAGCGAGGTGATCAGGCCGGCGAAGACGACGGCCAGGACCGGCGCGACGACGGAGAGCAGGCCGCTCAGCCGTACCCGCCCGAGCAGGCGGTCGGTGAAACTCGACTCGGCGGTTTTCATGCGATGACTCCGGATCCGGCGCGGAGCGTGCGGAGGTTCATGCCGCCTCCCCCGCGCCCGTCATGGCCGAGCCGAGCTGCTCGGGGGTCACGTGCTGCGGGTCGACGTCGGCGACGATGCGTCCGCGCAGGATCACCTTCAGCGTGTCGGACAGGCCGATGAGCTCGTCCAGGTCGGCCGAGATCAGCAGGACGGCCAGACCGGCGGCGCGCGCGGCGCGCAGGTGGTCCCAGATCGCGGCCTGGGCGCCGACGTCCACACCGCGGGTCGGGTGGGAGGCGATGAGGAAGACCGGGTCGCCGCTCATCTCCCGGCCGACGATCAGCTTCTGCTGGTTGCCGCCGGACAGCGCCGCGGCGTCCACGTCGATGCCGGGGGTGCGCACGTCGTAGTCCTCGACGATGCGCCGGGTGTCGGCGCGGGCCCCGGCCCGGTCGATCCACGGGCCCTTGGCGTTGGGCCGGCGCGTCTGGTGGCCGAGGATGCGGTTCTCCCAGAGCGGGGCCTCCAGCAGCAGGCCGTGCCGGTGCCGGTCCTCGGGGATGTAGCCGATGCCGGCCTCGCGGCGGCGCAGGGTGGACCAGGAGGAGATGTCCTCCTCGCCGAGCCGGATCTCGCCCCCGGCGTGGCGCATGCCCATGATGGCCTCGACGAGCTCGGCCTGGCCGTTGCCCTCGACGCCGGCGACGCCCAGGACCTCGCCCTTGCGGATGTCGAAACTCACGCCGTCCACCAGGGCGCGCCCGTCGGCGGAGTGCACCGACAGGTCGCGCACCGAGAGCGCCACCACGTCGGTGACGGTGGACTCGCGGGTCTCCGGGCTGGGCAGCTCGCTGCCCACCATGAGCTCGGCCAGCTGCCGGGCGGTCACGTCCCTGGGATCGACGCTCGCCACCGTGGTGCCGCGCCGGATGACGGTGATGGCGTCGGCGACCGAGAGCACCTCGTCCAGCTTGTGGGAGATGAAGATGATGGTCAGGCCCTCGCGGACCAGCTCGCGCAGGTTGGCGAAGAGCTCGTCCACCTCCTGGGGCACGAGCACCGCGGTGGGCTCGTCCAGGATCAGGATGCGCGCGCCGCGGTAGAGGACCTTGAGGATCTCCACCCGCTGCCGGGCGCCGACGCCCAGGTCCTCGACCATGGCGTCGGGGTCGACGCCCAGGCCGTAGGTGGCGGAGATCTCCCTGATCCGCTTGCGGGCGGAGCCGAAGTCGAGGGCGATGCCGCCCTTGCGCGGCTCGCTGCCGAGGACCACGTTCTCCAGCACGGTGAGGTTGTCGGCCAGCATGAAGTGCTGGTGGACCATGCCGATGCCCGAGGCGATGGCGTCCGAGGGGGACTTGAAGGCGACGGCCTGGCCGTTCACCCGGATCTCGCCCTCGTCGGGGCGTTGCATGCCGTACAGGATCTTCATGAGGGTGGACTTGCCCGCGCCGTTCTCGCCGACGATGGCGTGCACGTGCCCCTGCTGCACGGTCATGGATATGTCGCGGTTGGCCACGACGCCGGGGAACCGCTTGGTGATCCCCTCGAGCTCGACGGCCGGTGTCGAGGTGCTGATGACGGCCTCCATCGGATGGCCACGATTACTTGGTGTGAAAAGTAAATGCGGGATATATCGGCAGATGTAGAGCCGAAGGGCCCGGGGAACGCCTCCACCGGGCCCTTCATTGATATCAGGTCAGGAGACCTCGCTCGGCACCTTGATCTCGCCGGAGATGATCTTCTGCTTGTACTCGTCGAGCTGGGTCTTGATGTCGTCGACGTGGCCACCGGTGGTGGAGTAGTCGACACCGCCGGCCTTGAGGTCGTAGACCACCGGGCCGCTCTTGACCGAGCCGTCCGCGACGCCCTTCAGGAAGTCGAGGACCGCGACGTCGACCTTCTTGACCATGGAGGTGAGGATCACGTCCCGCACCTCCGGCGCGGCCGTGAGGGCCTGGTCGGAGTCGACGCCGATCGCCCAGCCCTTGGCGGCCTTGGCCGCCTCGAACACGCCGCCGCCGGAGCCGCCCGCGGCGTGGTAGACCACGTCGGCGCCCGCGTCGAACATGCCCTCGGCCGCGGTCTTGCCCTTGGCCGGGTCGGTGAAGCCCGAGAAGTCCGGCGGCTGCGACAGGTACTTGACGTCGACCTTGATGTCGGACTTGACGGCCTTGGCGCCCGCGGCGAAGCCCGCCTCGAACTTCTTGATCAGCGGGACCTCGACGCCGCCGACGAAGCCGACGTGGTTCTTCTTCGACTTCAGCGCCGCGGCGGCGCCCACGAGGAAGGACCCCTCGTGCTCGGCGAAGACCAGGTTGCTGATGTTGGCGCCGGTCGCGGCCTCGTCGTCGACGATGGCGAACTTGACGTCCGGGAACTCGGTGGCGACCTTCTTCACCGGGCCGGAGTAGGCGAAGCCGACCGCGATGATCGTGTTGTAGCCGCCCTGGGCGAGCAGGCGGAGCCGCTCCTCCTTGGCCGCCTCGGTCTCGCCGCTGCCGGCCTCGAGCTCCTTGGTGTCGGCGATGCCGAGCTCCGTCTTGGCCTTGTCGAGGCCCGCGGCGGCGGCGTCGTTGAACGACTGGTCGCCGCGGCCGCCGATGTCGTAGGCGAGGCCGACCTTGAGGTCGGAGGCGGCCGGAGCGGAGGTGCCCGTGGCGCCCGGCGAGGCCGTGGTGGCGGTCTCATCGCCACCGCCGCACGCGGCGGCGGTCATGAGCATGCTGCCCGCAAGTGTCGTCGCGGCCAGCTTGCCGAATCGCTTCTTAAGCAAGATGGACTCCCTTCGCGTCCAGTGCACGCGCGAAGAGACGCACGGCAACTCTGCACGGAAGATAGTTGTTCGGTGAGCACGGACCAAACCGGCACACAGGTCCGCAACAGGTCCGTTACCCAGCTCAAGCCACCTTGTGACACACGAGGCGTGGTGAATCTACCGGGTGGTAGGATCCCCCGTCGTCACGATCATGTCACGGAACGCTCACATAGGGCGGATACCGGACGCTCCGCCACGCCTCCGCCCGCACCTCCGCGCACCGGAGGTGACCGCTCCGGCCACCGGGGACACCACCGGGAGGGCGTCGCCCGCCCTGCCGGGCGGCGGAACCTTTGCCCGGGATCGGCCGGAGCATGACCGGCCGCGCGGCCCGGGATCAGGGTTCGGCGTTCACCACGACGAGCGGCTCGTCGACGGCGGGCTGCCGCTCCTCCCACAGGGCGGTCAGCGCGGTGCCCACCATGAAGCGCACGCCGACGCCGATGCAGCTCTCGTCGACGTCGAAGGTGCCCTGGTGGAGGTCGCAGGCGTCCACCGCGCCCGGCCTGCGGGTGCCCAGGCGGGCGAACGCGCCGGGGACCGACTCGAGGTACCAGCCGAAGTCCTCGCCGCCCAGGCTCTGCTGGGTCGGCACCGCGGCGCCCTCGCCGAGCATGCTCTCGGCCGCCTCGGCCAGCATCTGGACGCTGTCCTCCTCGTTGACCACCGGCGGCACACCGCGCACGTAGTCCAGGTGCGCCTCGATGCCGTAGGCGGTGGCGACCGACTCCAGCAGAGTCTTGATCACGTCGGGGGCCGCGTGCCAGGCCTCCTCGTCCAGGCAGCGCATGGTGCCCTCGGCGATCCCCTCGTCCGGGATGGCGTTGGCCACCGAGCCGGCCTCGACCCGGCCCCAGACCAGGCTGAGCGACGAGCGCGGGTCGATCCGGCGGGAGAGCGCGGCGGGCAGCTCGGTGAGGATCTTGGCGAGCCCGAAGACGAGGTCGGCGGTGAGGTGCGGCCGGGCGGTGTGCCCGCCGGGACCGCAGACCCGGACGTTGACCCGGTCGCAGGCGGAGGTGATCGGCCCCGTCTTGAGGCCGACCTTGCCGACGTCCACCTTGGGGTCGCAGTGCAGGCCGAAGATGCGGTCCACCCCGGCCAGGCCGCCCGCGGCCAGGACCTCCAGCGCCCCGCCGGGGAGCTCCTCGGCGGGCTGGAAGAGCAGCCGGACCCGGCCGGGCAGCAGCCCGGCCTCCGCCTGCTGGGCGAGGAAGAGACCGGCGCCCAGCAGGATCGTGGTGTGCACGTCGTGGCCGCAGGCGTGGCAGACGCCGGGGACGGTCGAGCTGTAGGGCACGTCCTTCTCGTCGGGCAGGGGCAGCGCGTCGATGTCGGCCCGCAGCGCCACGGTGGGTCCGTCGCCGCTGCCGATGTCGCAGATGAGGCCGGTGCCGCGCGGGAGGATCGAGGGGGCCAGGCCCGCGGCGCTCAGCCGCTCCGCGATGCGCTGGGTCGTGCGGTACTCGGCGAAGGCGAGCTCGGGATTCATGTGGAGGTCGCGGCGGAAGCCGATCATCGCGGCCTCACGCTCGGCGAGGAACGCGTCGAGTTCCCCTCGCAGATTACGCCCTCGCATCGGTCACCGTCCCATCCGCGCCTGCGGCATGTAAATCCTCGACGCACGTGCCACTGCCCAGAATCGCCTGATCCATGGGCGGCCTTCGACAAACGATCGCCGCGCGGAAGGCCGGGTGGATGTCACGGGCCACGCCTGTGCGGGCGACGAACCGCCAACGCTGAGTCGGCATGCCGGAGTGGGGCCACCGCGCGTTGACGATGACAACGACTGTATCCCTCTCACGTCGCCCCGCGTCGACATCCCCGCCAAATGTTTTGTCGCCTCCTACCCTTCTCCTGTCCCTCCTGACCCGTATGAACCATGACGAATGATCAGGATTAACCAGGGAACGGTAGTCCTACCGGGCGGCACGAGCCTGGCACCCTCGTCCCGGGCGGTTGAAACATCGCCCGAGCTGGCAACTTACGTGACCCCGAGGTACCGCTCATCGAACCCGGCGGACTGATGCAACCCGAAAGAATGCGTGGTTCACTCCGCTTATGATCACTAATATCCCATTTGGGGAGAAGCACTCCAGATTGAGCATCTTCGAACCGAACGAGGGAACCCTGGTGGTCATCCCCTCGCTCTCGCTCCCACAGGACGAGCTGCGCAGGATCACCGGCGCGCGCTGCTACGAGGAGCGGCTGCTCTTCCTGCTGTTCACGCTGAGACGGCCCGGCGTGAAGGTCGTCTATCTCAGCTCGGTCCCGGTGGACCCGGCGATCGTGGACTATTACCTGGGTTTCCTCGACGACCCGGACGAGGCGCGCGGACGCCTGGAAATGATCACCTTGGACGACGCCCGGCCCATGCCGCTCACCGACAAGCTCCTGCGGCGGCCCGGCATGGTCGAGCGGGTCCGCCGCGCCCTGGCCGACCCCGAGGACTCCTGGATGGTGCCCTTCGTGGTCAGCGAGGCCGAGGAGCGCCTCTCCGAACTGCTCAAACTGCCGATCTACGGACCGGCGACCGCCCTGGCCCACCTGGGCTCCAAGAGCGGAGGGCGGATGGTCGGCGAGGAGGCCGGCGTCCCGCTCGTCCCGGGCTTCACCGACCTGCGGTCGCTGACCGAGGTGGAGCACGCGGCCCGCGCGCTGAGCCGCGGCAGGCTGATGGTCAAGCTCAACAACAGCTACTCCGGGCTGGGCAACGCCATCGTGGTCAAGGACGCGCCGGACCTGACCGCCTGCCGTACGAGCTTCTCCGCCGCCGAGGAGACCTGGGCGACCTTCGCCGAGAAGATCGCCGAACGGGGGGCGGTGATCGAGGAGTTCCTGGAGGAGCGGCCGCTGCGCTCCCCCAGCGCGCTGGCCAGGATCACGCCCGGCGGCGCCTACGACGTGGTCGCCACGCACGAGCAGGTCCTCGGCGGCCCGAACGGCGACGTCTACCAGGGCTGCTCCTTCCCCGCCAGCCGGGAGTACCGCGCCCAGGTCGGCGAGTGCGCCGGGCGGATCGCCGCGGTGCTGGCCGGCAGGGGCGTGGTGGGCCTGTTCGGGATGGACTTCTTCGCCGTCAAGACCGACGGCGGCTACCGGACGCTGCTGTGCGAGATCAACCTGCGCATCGGCGGCACCACCCATCCCTTCGGCGCCGCGCTGCTGACCACGGGAGCCGTCTACGACCCGGAGACCGGCCTGCTGATGTGCGACGGCCGGCCCAAGTACTACGTCGCCACGGACAACTGCGCCGCCGCCCGGCTGCGGGGACGCCGGCCGGGGGAGGTCGTCGAACTGCTCCGCGCCCAGGGGCTCGGTTTCGACCGCGAGGCCCGCACCGGGAACGTGCTGCACCTGCTCGGCGCCGTCCCGGAGTTCGGCAAGCTCGGCTTCACCAGCATCGGGAACTCTCCGGAGGAGGCCGCCGACCTGCACCGGCGGACCCTACGGGCGCTCGGCCCCGCCGCGTAGGCCGCGCAGCCCGATCACGCCCAGCACGATCCCGAGCACGAGGTTGACCGCGATCAGGATCCCGTGGACCACGTAGAACGACGCCTTGTGGCCGTCCGCCAGGTTGAATCCAAGGTTGATCCACTCGAAGATCATGAAAGCGGCAAGGGCCAGCAGAAATCCGGCAATCTTTCGCGACATTTGCATCGTGTCCGTATTCCTCAGCGTGGCGCAGTCCGGGCCGGGGGACGAGCCCACACATGCCGAACACAGGCGAATCACCACAAAGCTACCCTGTGATCCCTATGGGGATGAAACATGTCGTACCTGCCGGAGTGTTGCTCACGGCGACCCTCTTCCTGGGCACGCCCGCGCAGGCCGTACCGGCCACGGCGGGCGGAGGCCCGGCGCCCGTCACGGCTCCGGCGCCGCCCGCTCCCGCACCGACCCGGGCGGCCCCCCTGGCGGATCCCCTGGCGGATCCCCGTACGGACCCGCAGGCGGGTTCCCCGGCCGGCTCCGCCGCCCGGGAGCCCGTCGGCGGCCCCCGCCTCGGCGGGCGGGGTATCGTCTTCCCCTCCGGGGTGAAGGCCCCGCCCAGGACCTCGGCGAAGTCCTACGTGATCGCGGACGCCGACACCGGCGAGGTGCTCGCCGCCAAGAACCCGCACGGCCGCTACCTGCCGGCGAGCACGCTCAAGGCGCTGACGGCGCTGACGCTCATCCCGAAGCTCGACAAGGCGAAGAAGGTCAAGCCGAGCAGGGAGGCCGTCAACGTGGAGGGCAGCGCGGTCGGCCTGGTGACCAAGCCCATCTACACCGTGGAGGACCTGTTCAAGGCCCTGCTCCTGGTCTCCGGCAACGACGCCGCCCTCGCCCTGGCCGAGGCCAACGGCGGCCTGGACAAGACCCTCGCGGACATGAACGCCGAGGCCCGGCGGCTCCAGGCGTTCGACACCGTCGCCAAGACGCCCAACGGCCTCGACCAGCCCGGCCAGAGCAGCTCGGCCTACGACCTGGCGCTGATCGCCCGCGCCGGTCTCGCCGACCCCGACTTCCGGCGGTACGTCAGCCTCAAGACCGACAAGTTCCCGGCGCCGAAGGGCTACTACGAGATCGGCAACCACAACAAGCTGCTCTGGCGCTACAAGGGCATGATCGGCGTCAAGAACGGCTGGACCTCCAAGGCCCTGGCCAGCTTCGTCGGCGCGGCCAAGCGGGACGGCCACACGATCATCGTGGCCATCATGCGGCACGACGGCTACATGTGGGAGGACATCGCCGACCTGCTCGACTGGGGCTTCGCCACCCGCGGCAAGGTCACCCCCGTCGGCCGTCTGGTGGACCCGGCCCCCGAACCCGCCCCCCAGCCGTCCCTCAAGGCCGCGCCTCCGGGCTCCCAGGGGTCCGCCGCCGATCCGCAGGCCGTACGGCCCGCGGGCGAGAACGCCGAGCCCGCCGGGCCCGGTTTCCCGCTCTCCTACGCGGCCGCCGCGGCCGGCCTGGCCCTGCTCGGCGCCGTCGCCTGGCTGCTGTACGGCCGGCGCCGTTCCCGCTGACCCTCCGAAGAGGAGGTGGGGCTGTCGTTGCGGTGGGGGCCTGCGTGGTGGGCATGGTCGCGCTCTGCGGGGGGATGTCCCGGGCGGCCGTCGCAGTTGATGTCCGGCGGGGTCAGGCCTTCGGCCTGGCGGGCGCGCGAGGTTGCGCTTTCGTATACGCCGCCCGGGACATCCCCCCGCGCCGCGCTCCTCGCATTCCGCCGTACGGCGTGCGGGCCGTATGGATGCGGTCCTTTCCCGGACGACCGTGCTTCCCGCCGATGCTGAAGCCTCGTTTCTGGTCCGCTTCGGGGTGCTCGCCGTCGCCTTGCGGCCATCCTGGAAGGAAGGAGCTCAGGGTCGCCCTCCGTAGGGTGCCCCTGCCGGGGCGTGCTGATATGGATCCGCCGACGGAGGAGTGGCGGTCCCTCCCCGGGAGAGCTCAGGGGCCCTCCGGGGCAGGCGGTGAAGGCCTGCCCCGGAGGGGCCCTAGGTCAGAGCCTCCTGTAGTAGACGGCGACCGGGAGCGGAGTGCACCCGAGCTTCTTGTAGAGGGCTCTGGCGGGCGCGTGGAAGGGATCGCCTCCGGTGCCGATCTCGACCACCTCGGCTCCGAGCGTCCGCATCTCGCCGAAGGCGTGCTCGCACAGCACGGTACCTACGTGGTGCCGGCGGTGCTCACCCGAGACGGCGAGGTGCGTGACGGTTCCGTTCCTGCGTGCCGGGTCGACGCTCCAGGCCACGTAGCCGGCGATGGAGTCCTCGACCTCGGCGACCGCGACGTACTTGTGCACACCCGGGTCGTGGAGCGCGGCCACCTGCTCGCGGTAGTCGTCGCGCCAGGCGCCGTGCTGGTTGGCGAAGACGACCTCTCCCACCAGGGGCCTGAAGTGGTCCTCGTAGAACGGCCGGAACGTCTCTATGGTCAATTCGATGAGCCGCGCCAGGTCATGCCGAACGAACGGACGGATGATCATGGAAGTGCACCTTTCAGGCTGAGGGCTGGACGCCCGAACGAAAAGGGGCATCAGTCGGCCCGCTCACGGCCTGTGTCGGCGGCGAGCCGGCCCTCAGCGGCGGATACGCCCGGCGGCGAAGCACTCCATGCGCACCACGGTAGCCCCCGCCGGACGACGGCGCCATCCGGATCATCGTCATCCCACCACATCCCGTACTCCCAGCCCTCGGAGACCGCTGGGCGAACGGACGACCTCTCCTGCCCCCCGGCAGGGGCACCCTACGGAGGGCGATCCTGAGCTCCTTCCTTCCAGGATGGCCGCAAGGCGACGGCGAGCACCCCGAAGCGGACCAGAAACGAGGTTTCAGCATCGGCGGGAAGCACGGTCGTCCGGGAAAGGACCGCATCCATACGGCCCGCACCCCGTACGGCGGAATGCGAGGAGCGCGGCGCGGGGGGACGTCCCGGGCGGCGTATACGAAAGCGCAACCCCGCGCGCCCGCCAGGCCGAAGGCCTGACCCCGCCGGACGTCAACTGCGACGGCCGCCCGGGACGTCCCTCCGCAGAGCGCGACCATGCCCGCCACGCAGGCCCCCACCGCAGCGACAGCCAAACAACCCGGACGACCGAAGCACCGGCCCCACCAAGAAGCCGTACGACCCGGGGTCAGTCCTGGGGCAGATCGGCGCCGCCCGGGACCGGGGTCGGCTCGGGCGGCGGCCCGAAGGAGGCGGTGGCCGTCCAGGCCGCGGCGTACATCACCACGCGAGCGGAGAAGTTGATCCAGACCAGCAGGCCGACCATCACCGCGAACACGCCGTAGACGGGGTTGTTCAGGGTGAACGAGAGCAGGAACGCGGCGAGTTGCTTGAGCAGTGTGAAAGCGACCGCGCCCAGCAGCGCGCCGCGCAGCACCACCCGGAAGGGCTGGGTGGAGCGGCCCAGCCAGCCGAGGATGATCAGGAAGACCACGGTGTCGGCGGCCACGCTCACCGCCAGGCCCGCCAGCCAGACCGTGCCGGTCCCGAGGAACGAGCCCGACAGGCCCAGCCACTCGGCCACCAGCCCGCTGGCCTGGGTGGCGAAGCCGCCGACCACGGTCGAGGCGACCATCGTGACGCCGACGAGGAGCAGGGCCGACAGATCGCGGAGCTTGCCGAGGAAGAAGTCGAGCGGCGCCTCGGTGGCCATGTACATGTGCCGGAGGGCGCCGCGCAGGACGTTGATCGCGCCGAGGCCGGTATAGAGCAGGCCGAGCAGGCCGATGATCCCGGCGGTGGCCTTGGAGTCGGCGATCTGCTGGATGGGGAGCTTGTCCGCCAGGCCGGGGAGATAGTCGTTGAGGGCCTTGGTCAGCGCCTCGTCGGCGTCTTCGTGGAAGGACAGGAAGAAGCCGAAGACGGCGTAGGCCAGCACGATGAGCGGGAAGAAGGACAGGAACGCGAAGTAGGTCACCGCGCCGGCGAGCCGGTCGCCGGACTGGAGCTGGTAGCGCTGCACGGTCCGGATCAGGTGGTCGAACCAGTGCCACCTGACGCGGTTCTCCTCGACGTGCTCGCGGCCCCATGCGCGGACCGCCTCGATCCGCGCGCCCAGGCCGCCCAACCGCGTCCCTCTCTGTCCGCCACCGGTGGATGACGGTTGCGATACCCCGGAGCCCGGGAGGGAAACGGGAGCGCCCCGGGCCGTTCACCGGCCGGCCCGCCGTGGAGCGGCCGGTGCGCTCGCGGCGTCAGGGAGCGGGCAGGAACCCCGCCCGGTCGCGGACCTTCTCCATGGTCTCGGCGGCCACCTTGCGGGCCCGTGCGGCTCCGGCGGCGAGCATCCGGTCGAGCTCGGTCTCGTCGGCGAGGAGCTTCTCCGTCCGCTCGCGGATCGGCGTGAAGGTCTCCACGACGGCCTCGGCCACGTCCTTCTTGAAGGTGCCGTAGCCCTGCCCGGCGTAGCGGGTCTCCAGCTCGGGGATCGGCGTGCCGGTCAGCGCGGACAGGATGCGCAGCAGGTTGGCGATGCCGGGCTTGTTCTCCTCGTCGAACACGATCTCCGAGCCGGTGTCGGTGACCGCCCGCATGACCTTCTTCCGGAGCGGTCCCGGCTCCTCGAGCAGGTCGAGGATGCCCGCGGGCGAGGAGGACGACTTCGACATCTTGGCCGTCGGGTCCTGCAGGTCGGTGATCTTCTCGACGCCCTTGGCGATGTACGGCTCGGGCAGCGTGAAGGTCTCACCGAAGCGGTGGTTGAAGCGCTGCGCCAGATCGCGGGTGAGCTCGAGGTGCTGCTTCTGGTCGGCGCCGACCGGGACCTTGTCCGCCTGGTAGAGCAGGATGTCGGCCGCCTGCAGGATCGGGTAGGTGAACAGGCCGACCCCGGCGGAGCTCTCGCCGTACTTCGCCGACTTGTCCTTGAACTGGGTCATCCGCCCGGCCTCGCCCATGCCGGTGAGGCAGATCAGCACCCAGGCCAGCTCGGTGTGCTCGCGCACGTGGCTCTGGATGAAGACCGTGGAGCGGTCGGGGTCCAGGCCGACGGCGAACAGCTGCGCCGCGGCGATCCTGGAGCGGCGCCGCAGCGCCTCGGGCTGGTAGTCCACCGTGATCGCGTGCAGGTCCACGACGCAGTAGAAGGCGTCGTGGCCCTCCTGCATGGTGACGTACTGCCGCACGGCACCCAGGTAGTTGCCCAGGTGAAAGGAGTCGGCGGTGGGCTGGATTCCGGACAGGACTCGGGGACTGGCCATGCCTTCAATTCTGTCAGGCGTCAGGAGTGCTCGGGGGCGAAGCCGCGGGCGGCGCGCCGGAATCCGCGGACGTGGCGCCGGAATCGACTGGAAAGTCCGCCTCCGGATCGCTGCGGGCCTCCTCCGGTTTGCGCACGATCCGGACCCGCGCGACCCTGCGCCCGTCCATCTCCACGACCGACAGCTCGAAGCCGGGGATCTCCACCCGCTCCCCCAGCGCCGGCAGGTGGCCCAGGGCCGCCATCACGAACCCGCCGAGGGTCTCGTAGGGGCCGTCGGGGAGCCGGATGCCGGTCTCCTCCGCCACGTCGCCGAGGTTGGCCAGCCCGTCGAGCTCGACCTGTCCCGCCGGAAGCACGTCGTGCCGGTCCTCCAGGTCGTGCTCGTCGCGGATGTCGCCGATGAGCTCCTCGACCAGGTCCTCCAGGGTGACGATCCCGGCCGTCCCGCCGTACTCGTCCACCACGATCGCCAGGTGGTGCCCCTCGTCGCGCATCTCCGAGAGGGTGCTCAGCACCCGCTTGCTGGCGGGAACCCGCTTGACCGGGCGGATCGGCACCAGCTCGCTGATCGGCTCGATCGAGCCGGTGAGCACCGGGTCGAGCAGGTCCCGGATGTGCACGAACCCGATGACGTCGTCGTAGGAGTCCTGGTAGACGGGGAAGCGGGAGTGCGGCATGGCCGCGGCCAGGACGGCGGCCTCGGCCAGCCGGGTGTCGGCGGCCATGAACTCCACCTCCGTGCGGGGCAGCATCACCTCGCGGAGCTGCCGCTTGCCCGCCGCGAAGACCTCCGCGATCAGGTGGCGCTCGTCCTCGTTGAGCTCGTGGTGGCCGACCACCATGTCCCGGAGCTCCTCGGTGGAGATCTCCTCCCGGTCCGCGCCGGGGTCGCCGCCGAGCAGCCTGACCACGCCGTCGGTGGACTTCGACAGCGCCCAGATGACGGGCCGCGAGAGCGCCGCCAGCCGGTCCAGGACCGGTGCGACCAGCAGGGAGAGCCCTTCCGCCCGCTGCAGGGCCAGTCTCTTGGGCACCAGCTCGCCCAGGACCAGGGAGCAGTAGGAGATGGCCAGGGTCACCAGCACCAGCGCGGCCGGGGCGGTGACGGCGCCGGGCACGCCCCATCCGGTGAGCACGGGGGCCAGGTCCTTGGCGAGGGTGTCGGCGCCGAAGGCGGCCGAGAGCATGGTGGCCACGGTGACGCCGATCTGCACCGCCGACAGGAAGCGGTTGGGGTCACGGGCGAGCTTGGCGGCCCTGGCCCCCCGGCGGCCCCGGGTCTCGAGCCTGCGCATCTGGCTCTCCCGCAGGGAGACCATGGCCATCTCGGCGCCGGCGAAGAATCCGCCGATCAGGACGAAGAGCAGGACCAGTGCGATGTTGGCCAGGACACTGTTCACGACACCGACTCCGTCATGGCCGTCGCCCGTTCCGCCTGTCGCCGATATTGGATGAGCCAGCATATGCTGGCGATAGGCTTACATAAATAAACATCTTCTAACAGGATCAAACAGGAGGGTTCGTGAAACTGCTGGTAACCGGGGGAGCCGGCTACATCGGGAGCGTCGTGGCCGCGCAGCTCGTCGAGGCGGGCCACGAGGTCACCGTGCTCGACGACCTCTCCACCGGCCACGCCGACGCGGTGCCGCCGGGCGCGCGCTTCGTCCAGGCATCGATCACCGAGGCCGCCCCCGCGCTGGAGGGGATGGACGGCGTGCTCCACTTCGCCGCCAAGTCCCTGGTCGGCGAGTCCGTGGCGAAGCCGGGACTCTACTGGGAGCACAACCTGGGCGGCACCCTGGCCCTGCTGGACGCCATGCGCGCCGCCGGCGTCGGCCGCATCGTGTTCTCCTCCACCGCCGCCACGTACGGCGAGCCCGAGCGCTCCCCCATCGTGGAGACCGACCCGACCCGCCCGACCAACCCCTACGGCGCCTCCAAGCTCGCCGTCGACACCGCGCTGTCCGCCTTCGCCGGCCTGTACGGCCTGGCCGCGGTGAGCCTGCGCTACTTCAACGTGGGCGGCGCCTACACCGCCGGGGACGGCAGGGTGTACCGCGAGCGCCACGCCGTGGAGACCCACCTGATTCCCAACGTCCTCGCCGTCGCGCTGGGGCAGCGCGAATCCGTCAACGTGTTCGGCACCGACTACCCGACCCCCGACGGGACATGCGTGCGCGACTACATCCACGTGGCCGACCTGGCCCGGGCCCACCTGCTCGCCCTGGACGCCTGCGCCCCGGGCGAGCACGCGGTCTACAACCTGGGCAGCGGCACCGGCTTCTCGGTCCAGGAGGTCGTGTCGGTCTGCCGCGAGGTCACCGGGCACGCGATCCCCGCCGTCGTCGGCGAGCGCCGGCCGGGGGACCCGGCCGTGCTGGTGGCCTCCTCCGAGAAGATCCAGCGGGAGCTCGGCTGGAAGGCGGAACGGCCCGAGGTGCGGGACATCGTCGCCGACGCCTGGGCCGCCCTGCCCCGCTGAGCCGTACGGAGCCGGCCGGGCCCCGGCCGGCCGGCTCCGTCAGCGTGACCGCGCGCGGTCGGAGTTGTCGCCCAGCCGGCGGTCGCCCAGGCGGGCCGAGTAGACGGTCGCCCGGGCGTCCACCGCGTCACCGCGCCCGCGCAGGACGAACCGGATCCGGACCCGGTCGCCCGGGCGCAGCGCGGCGAGCGCGCAGCCGGTGTAGTGCGAGCGTGAGCGGCAGCGCGCGCCGTCCGCCGAGACGACCCGGGCCCGCCTGGCCTGCAGGACGATCAGCCCGTCCCGGACGGTCCGCGGTCCCCGGTTGCCGACCAGCGCGTCCACCGTGACGGTCCGCCCGGCGCGCCGCAGGCCCGAGAGCCGGACCGACAGGTCGGCGCCCTCGCCGATCCGGGTCACCGTACGCGCCGCGTTGTCGCTCTCGTCGCCGTCCAGGACCTGCGAGGAGAGCCGCGCGGTGGCCAGCAGCGGGCCCTTCGCGCCGGGACGGACCACTCCGGTGATCGTCACCTTGCCGCCCTCCCCCACCGGGACGTCCCGGCCGGTGGCGCAGACCACCTCGCGCGCCGTACGGCCCGGGCGGCACTCCGCGACGTCCACGTGGAGGATCCTCACCCCCCTCGGCACCCGGACGGTGAGCACCGGCAGCACCGCCTCACCGGGTCCCGCGTTGCGCACCCTCGCCCGGTAGACCAGCCGCTGCCCGGGCTGCGCGCGCCGCGGCGACGCCTGCAGCCGCACGGACAGGTCCGCCCCGCCCGGAACCGCCGCGGCCCTCGCTGCGGCCCCCGTCGCGGTTCCCGCCGCGGCCCTCACTGCGGCCCCCGTCGCGGTTCCCGCCGCGGTCCCCACTGCGGTCCTCGCCGTGGCTCCCGCTGCGACTTCTACCACGGCCCCCGCCGGGACCCGTCCGGCCTCCGTCCTCCGGCTCTCCGCAGGCGCCGCCCCCGGCACCCCCGCGAGAACGAGACCCATCACTCCTGCGGCGACCCGCGCCGCACCACGCATCATCAACACCGCGCTCCCCCGACCATCAGCGATCATTGAACGCGGTGATCATGTTCTCCCACCCGACCGACACGCCACGTCTTCCTCATGACGGGGGCATGTGACGCGAAAGAGCCCCGGGCCACAGGGCTCGGGGCTCTTCTTCCGTGCGCGTCTTCCAGGCGCGTCCGCTCAGGACCGGGGAGGGGTCCGCCGGCCGGACGCCGGCCGGCCGCGGATCAGATGAGGCCGAGGGCGCGGACGGCGTCGCGCTCCTCCGTCAGCTCGCGCACCGAGGCGTCGATGCGCTCGCGGGAGAAGGCGTCGATCTCCAGGCCCTGGATGATCTCCCACTTGCCGTCGCGGGAGGCGACGGGGAAGGAGGAGATGATGCCCTCGGGCACGCCGTAGGAGCCGTCGGACGGGATCGCCGCGGAGGTCCACTCGGTGCCGTTGACCCAGTCGAAGACGTGGTCGATCGCCGCGTTGGCGGCGGAGGCGGCCGAGGACGCGCCGCGGGCGTCGATGATGGCGGCGCCGCGCTTGGCCACGGTCGGGATGAAGGTGTCGCGCAGCCAGGCCTCGTCCACCAGCTCGGCGGCGATCTTGCCGCCGACCTCGGCGTGGAACAGGTCGGGGTACTGCGTGGCGGAGTGGTTGCCCCAGATGGTCATCTTCTTGATCTCGGTGACCGGGACCTGGAGCTTGGCGGCGAGCTGGGAGAGCGCCCGGTTGTGGTCCAGGCGGGTCATCGCGGTGAAGCGCTCGGCCGGGACGTCCGGGGCGTGCTGCTGGGCGATCAGGGCGTTGGTGTTGGCCGGGTTGCCGACGACGAGGACGCGGATGTCGTCGGCCGCGTGGTCGTTGATGGCCTTGCCCTGCGGGCCGAAGATGCCGCCGTTGGCCTCCAGGAGGTCGCCGCGCTCCATGCCCGCCTTGCGCGGCATGGCGCCGACCAGCAGCGCGACGTTGGCGCCGTCGAAGGCGACGTTCGGGTCGTCGGTGATCTCGATGCCGCTCAGCAGCGGGAACGCGCAGTCGTCGAGCTCCATCGCGGTGCCCTCGGCGGCCTTGACGGCCTGCGGGATCTCCAGCAGGCTCAGCTTGACCGGGACGTCAGCGCCCAGCAACTGGCCCGACGCGATGCGGAAGAGCAGCGCGTAGCCGATCTGACCGGCGGCGCCGGTGACGGTGACCTTTACGGGAGTCTGGGCCATGACCTTCCCCCACTCGAAGCGTGAATTCTGACGCTGGGGATGTTACTCCGCGCTCAGGGACGGCTCTCCGGCGAGTGCCCCGATCCGCCCTCGGGGCAGCGCCGCGAGCGCGACCAGGGCGAGCAGCGCGCCGGTGGCGGCGAGCCAGGGGACGACGGTGGCCGTCGCCGCGGCGTGCGCCGCCTGAGCGCCGTGCGGCGCGGTCCCGTCCCGGACGACCGCGGCGTAGAGGCCGCCGGCCAGGGCCAGGGCGACGGACCCGCCGATCTGCCGGAAGAAGGTCAGGTTGGCGCTGGCCGTACCGATGAAACGCGGCGGGACCGAGAACTGGATCGCGACGGTGAGGCCGGAGAGCATGGGGCCCATGCCCAGGCCGAGCAGGGCCATCCAGCCGGCCAGGGCGAGGCCGGAGGTGGTGGTCGCCAGACCGGCGCAGAGCAGCCCGCCGGTCGCGATCAGGAAGGGACCGGCGACCAGCCAGGGCTTGTACCGCCCGGTCCTGGAGATGAGCGCGCCGGTGACCACGCTGCCCGCCACCATCCCGAGCATGAGCGGATAGATCCGCAGGCCCGACTCGGTGGCGCTGAGTCCCATGGCCTCCTGGAAGTAGCGGGGCAGGAAGACCACCCCGGCGTAGAGGCAGAAGGCGATGAGGAACGAGGCCGCGTTGGCCAGGGCGTAGGTGCGGTTGCGGAACAGCTCCAGTGGAATGATCGGCTCCGCGGCGCGCCGCTCGACGAGGACGAACACCATCAGGCCCGCGGCGGCCGCCAGCATCGGCCAGAGCACCGGGCCGCTGGTCCAGGAGTGGTCGCCCGACCCCTTCTCGGTGAGCCCGACGAGCAGCGCGCCGATCGCCGCGGAGAACACCGCGATGCCGAGATAGTCCGGGCGGGCGCCGCGGCCCTGCCCGGCCGTGTGCGGCAGCCGTGCCACGACGGTCGCGAGCACGGCCAGGCCGATCGGCAGGTTGACCAGGAACGCCCAGCGCCAGCCGGCCGTGTCGGTGAACACCCCGCCGAGGAACGGTCCGGCGATGTAACTCAGCGCCATCACCCCGCCGAGCGCGCCCTGCACCCGGCCGCTCCGGCCGGGCGGGAACAGGTCGGCGACCAGGGCCAGCGAGAGCGGGAGCAGGGCGCCCGCGCCGAGCCCCTGCAGGCCCCGGAAGGCGATGAGCTGGGTCATGTCCTGGGCCGCGCCGCACAGCGCCGAACCGGCGAGGAAGAGCCCCACGCCGACGATCAGGAGCGGCTTGCGGCCGTAGACGTCGGAGAGCCTGCCGTACAGGGGAACCGTGATCGTGGAGGTCAGCAGGTAGGCCGTGACCACCCAGGTGTAGAGGTCGGCGCCGCCGAGCTCCTGGACGATCCGGGGCAGCGCGGTGCCGACGATCGTCTGGTCGAGCATCGCCAGGAACATCCCGCCGAGCACGGCGAGCAGCAGCGGCCCGTCACCGGAGCGGGCCCGCACGGGGGGAGCTGATATGTCAGTAGTCACATGTAGATAGTGATATGTCAGTTTTGACATGTCAATTCCTGGCTAAGATGGAGGCATGTCCCTGCGCATGGCGCTTCTCGGCCTGCTGACGGCGTCGGGCCCGGCGAGCGGCTACGACCTCACGAAACGTTTCGAGAGCTCGGTCAACCACGCCTGGCACGCCCGGCACAGCCAGATCTATCCAGAACTCGCCAAGATGGCCGCCGACGGCCTGGTGACGGTCGGCGAGGAGGGACCCCGCGGCCGGAAGACCTACACGATCACCGGGGAGGGCTCCCGGTTGCTGCGCGACTGGCTGATGACGAAGGAGAACTTCCGGCCGGTCCGCGACGAGGGCGCGCTGCGCGCCTTCCTGCTGCCCCTGCTGGAGCCGGAGGCGTCCGCCGCACTGCTCCGCAGAGAGGCCGAGTCCTACGCCGCCAGGCTGGCCGGGCTGGAGGCGCTGCGGGCGTCCAAGCCGCGGGAGCAGGGGTCTCACTTCGGGGCGTACGCCCTGGACCTGGGGATCCGCCAGCTGCGGATGATGCGCGACTGGGCCGAGGAGACCGCCGACCGGATCGAGCGCGACGACCGCGGCTGACCCGCCGCCGGTCCCCGCGACCTCGGGAACCGGCGCGGGAGGCACCGCGGGAGCACCGGGGGCGCCGCGGGAGCACCGGGGGCACCATGGGGGCGCCGCGGGAGCACCGTGGGGGCGCCCGGCGGTCCCGGCCGCGGGTCAGCCGCAGTCGGCCAGCGCCGGGGCCTCGTCCTGGCGGGTCGGGAACTCGACGCCGGGGAAGTGCTCGTCGAGCAGCTGCTTGATCCTGCCCGTGGCGTACAGGTCCGCGATCACGCCCCGGATGGCGTTGCAGGCGCGCTCGTCGCCCTTCCTCAGCGCCACCGCGTAGCGCTCGTCGGTGAGCTTCAGGCCGACCACCCGCTTTGGGGTCGCCTCCCGCGCGGGATCGGCGTACCCGGCCAGCACCAGGTCGTCGCCGGGGACCGCGTCGACGTCCCCGGCCACCAGCTTGTTCATGCAGGCGGCGTAGTTGTCGGCGCCGACCAGCGTGACCGTGCCCACCCGCTCGCGCACCACGTCGGCGGCCGTGCCGCCCTTCGGCGCGCACAGCCGCCCGCCCCTCAGGTCGGCCATGGACCTGATCGGCGAGTCGGCCTTGACCAGCACGTCCACGTGGGCGAGATAGTACGGCCCGGCGAACGTGACCTCGTCCCTGTCGTTGATCGGGTAGGTCGCGATGACCAGGTCGAGCTCGCCGCTCGCCAGCAGCTTCGGCCGCTCCGCCAGGCTGGTGGCCCGGAAGGTGACGCCGTCCCGGGGCACGTGCAGCGCCTCGGCGATCTCCTTGGCGAGGTCCACCTCGAAGCCGGTCCACGTCCCGTCGTTCTGCAGCGCGACGCCCGGCAGGAAGTCGCGCATGCCGACGGTGAGCTTCTTCGTCGTGGCCACCCGGTCCACGAGCGAGCCGCCCGACGGCGCGGTCGGGCCGTCGGACGGTCCCGCGGCCTCCGCGAGGAAGGGCGGCCGCCAGCCGGTGGCGTAGGCGGTCGCGGCGCCGCCGAGCAGCAGCACCGCCACGGCGAGGGCGATCCAGCGTCCCCGGCGTGGACGGCTGGTGGGCCGGGAGGCGCCGGAACCGACGGGGCGCGTCTCCTGCCAGCTCGGCCCTCCGATCCCGGCCGGGTCCGCCGGACCGGTGGCCGCCGGGTATCCGGGATGGGACGGGTAGGCCCCCGGCCTGTCGGGCGGCGGCGGCGCGGGGTGCGCCCGGGAAGCCGGCGGTGGTGGCGGCGCGGGGTGCGCACGGGAGGCCGCCGGCGGTGGCGCGGGATGGGAGTACGCGGCCGGAGAGGAGGCCCGGGCGCCGTCGGAGAGGGCCGGGTGCGGCGCCGGCTGGGTGCGCGGGGCACCACCGGAGGAGTGAGCGCGAGGAACGCCGTAAGGGTCCGGCGGCCCGGTGTGCGGATCCCCGGGGACGGCGGGCTGCGGCTGCGTGCGCGGGTCGCCCGTGCCGCCGGAGAGGCCGGAGGGCCGGGTGCCGGCGGGCGGCGGCGGGGTACGGGAACCGGGGACGCGCAGGACGCTGGTGGCCTCCCCGGCCTCTTCCTCTTCCTCGGCCGGCGCCCCGGCGGGCCGCGTCTCCTGTCCGGCGCCGCCGGGCGACGGCGCCGCGCCGCCCGTCCCCGGCGGGCTGGCGACCTGCGCCCCCTGGGTGAGCAGCGCGGGGGAGACGTTCCCCTCCTCGGGGCGGCCGAGCAGGCGGAGCAGGATCTGCTCGGACGAGGGCCGCTCGGCGGGATCCTTGGCCAGCGCCGCGCGGACCGTGCCCCGCAGCGGCTCCGGCATCATGTCGACGTCCACCTCGTGGGTGAGGATGCGGCTCAGCACCACCGCGATGGAGTCGCCGGCGAAGACGGTCTTCCCGGTCGCGGCGAACATGATGGTCGCCCCCCAGGCGAACACGTCGGTGTAGGGGCCGACGTCGTCCCCGGCGATCTGCTCCGGCGCCATGTAGGCGGGCGTGCCGACGGCCCGGCTGGTGATCGTCCCGGTGGAGTCGATGATGCGGGCGATGCCGAAGTCGACCACGCGGGGGCCGTCGGCGGCCATGAGCACGTTGTCGGGTTTGAGGTCGCGGTGCACGATCGCGGCGTGGTGGATCGCGGTGAGCGCGGTGGCCGTGCCGACCGCCAGCCGCTGCAGCGCGGAGCCCCGGAGCGGGCCGCCGGCCTCGACGACCTCCCGCAGGGGCCTGCCCTCGATGTACTCGCTGGCGATGTAGGGGACGTCGCCCTCGAGGTCGGCCGCCACGACCGCCGCCGTGCAGAACGAGGCGACCCGCTGCGCCGCCCGGGCCTCGCGGGCGAACCGGGACCGGGCGATCGCGTCACCGGAGAACCTCACGTGCAGCAGCTTGATCGCCACCCGTTCCCCCGCGTCGTCCTCCCCCAGGTAGACGACCCCCTGACCGCCCTCCCCGATCCTCCCGGCGACGCGGAACGGGCCGATCTGGCGCGGCTCCCCCGCCCCCAGCGGCTCGATCTGCGGCATTTCCGTCCCCCACCCCTCCGGCCTGTCCTCCCGTTGGGAAAGACTTTACGGCGCGGTAGCCATCCGGCCCTACCCGTTACCCCTACGTGACCTCCTCGGCCCGGCCACCCCGCGCCCGGTCGCGGAGGCGGGGACCGGAGACGGGAAGGCGGGGGCCGGAGACGGAGCGGCGGCTCCCCGGCCCCGGCCGCCCCGGCTCCTCCGCACCACCGACTGCAGTAAATTCGTCCTGATTTGGTGGACGGGCCACTCGGGTGGATACCGTTGATCTCCCCAACCATGCGGAGTAAGGCCCAATGCGGCGATATATCGGTTTTCGCGACTTCGTCCAGCGCGATCAGCGTTCCCTCGTCGGCACCGGACTCCTCCTCACCGGCAGCCACGAGCAGGCCATCCGCCTGGCCCTGCGTGCGTACCGCACCGTCGGCCTGGCCTGGCCTCCGGCGCCGTGGGAGAACCCCGCCACGCACGCGCACACCGAGCTCTACCGCGCCTTCCTCCGCAGGCCCACCGCCGCCGGCGCCACCGCCCTGGTGAAGATCCCGCCCCGGCGCCGCCTCATCACGGTCGCCTGCCTCCACGAGGGCAGGACGCCCGCCGAGATGGCCGACGTCCTCGGCCTGTCCGTGGAGACCGTGGAGTCGGAGATCGCCGAGGCGCTCGACACCCTCACCAAGGGCGACCGCAAGCGCCTGGTCAACCGGTTCGCCACGCAGGCCGGGGAGGCCTCCGTCCCCGACCTGTCCGGCCGGGCGCTCACGGCCCTGCGCCGCCGCGGCAGGCGGAGGATCCTGCTCACCGCCGTCGTCCTCATCCTGCTGGTCGCCTTCATCGTCACGCTGACCCCGCAGGGCCAGGTGTGGACCACCGCCCTGGCCGCCGGGGACCGCACCTCCCGCGCCTCGGCCGCCACCCCGCAGACCGCCCCGCCCTCCGCCTCCTCGCCGTCCTCCGGCCCCGCCGCGGGCTCCGGGGACTCCTCCGCCGAGCCGTCCGCCGCCCCCGCCGCCTGGAAGACGCCGCGCACCTCCTCCGTGATCCGCTACGCGGTCCCCGCCACGTGCCGGGGAGAACGTTCCCCGCGGGCCGGGGCGGGGCGGACCCCCTGCTCGGGCTGGACCCTGACGCTGGTGGCCGGCCGCTCCCCGGGCGACCGCTCCGGCCTCCCGGCGGAGACCTGCGAGGGGCGGTCCTGCGGGACCGCGGTGGACGTCCCCGACGCGGTCCAGGACCCGGGAGCCGGCGGCGCCGGCCGCCGCGAGGCCGCGCCGGCCATCAGCCGTGACGGCCGGCGCGTCGCCTACCTCAGCGCGGCGGAGCACCGGTACGTCGCCCACGACCTGCCGACCGGGACGAAGCGCTACCTGTCACCGGTCCTCACCCCGGCCGACCGCGCCGCGGGCACGTCCGTCGGCGTCTCCGGCAGCGGGCGCTACTTCACCGTCGCGCTGGGCGAGCGGCGGCTGCGGACCGACTTCACGACCGGCGCCACCGCCGACCTGCCCGCCGGTGCGGGCACACCCGCGGAGAAGGCCGCGGCCTGGCTCGACGAGGAGTACGCGGGCTGGGCGCCCTCGCCCAGCGGGCGGCACGCCGCCGCAGCCTCGGAGGGGAAGACCGGCTGCGTCCTGCACATCGTGGACCCGGCGTCGCGGAGGACGACCGGGCGCTTCCCGCTCCCCGCGGCGCTGGGCGGCCCCACCGACTGCGAGGTCGCGGGCTGGCCGGACGCCGGAGAGGTCGTCGTCCGGATGACCGACCGGGCGAGCGGGGACTTCCTGGGCTTCTACCGGGTCGGCGTGCGCGGCGGCGAGATGCGCCGTGTGCCCGGCCTGCCCGGTGACGACCGGATCGTCCTCGGCGCGGTCACGGCACCGTGAATCACCGCGGCGCCGGCACGGCGACGGCGCCGCGGTGACAGCGCGGTGACAGCGGCGCGATGTGACAGCGGCGCTCCGCGGGGTGCTCCGTGGGACGCTCCGTGCGGCCGCGTACGGAGCACCTCGGCCGGAGCACCCCGGCGCGGAAGGCGACGCGCCCTCAGCGCCTGCCCCGGTGCCGCGCCCTCAGCGCCGCGCCCTCTCCCAGTACCGTGCCGTGTACTGCGCGTCCTCACAGGCGGACGTGACCGGCCCCGTCATTCCGACGAACTCCCCCTCGGCCTCGTCGAACGGCACGTCCGCCTCCGCCGTCCCCCACCACCGCTCCGCCCGGAGCCGCAGGCCGATCGTCTCGGCGGCCGTCTCGCAGTCGGTGACGGCGTATCTCACCACCACCGTCAGCCGCTCCCCCGTGCCGACGACCCAGGGGAGGCTCCGCCCGTCCTCGGCGGCGACGGAGTCCAGGACCAGGCTCGGTCCGTGCCCCGCCGCGCCGGTGATCGTCACGGGGAGGAGGCCGTCGTTGACGACGATCCGCCGCTCGTGGACGAGGAGCGTCCCGGGACGGTCCGGGCCGTCGTCCTGGATGTCCGCCTGGTGGCCGTGGGGGAACGCGTGGAACCTGGGCACCAGCGCGCCCGAGTACCAGACGAGGAGACCCACGCCGGCCAGGACCAGCCCCACGAGGCCCACCACCGTGAAGCGGCGCCTGTCTCGCGGGGTGAGCGCCCCCGCCCCCGGGTCCCACCGCGCCAGGACGTCGTTCGAGATCATCACCCTCCCTTACCGGCCGGCAATTGATCATGTTAGATTTCCGGCCCGGACGGAAGGGGGACCGTGCTGTCGTCCACTCCGATCGTGACCACGCTCGCCCCGGTCGCGATCATTCTCGCCCCGATCGCGCTGATCGTCGTCCCGCGGCTCGCCGACGACCTGGACCCGCGCCGGATCACCCGTTTCGCCTCCCGGCAGCGTCTCACGCTCACCGCGGGCAACATCGGCCCCGTCCTGGCCTATCTGCGGGTCACCCGCCGCTGGCGGGCCCTCGGCCTGACCTTCGGGGCGCTCGCCCTGCTCGCCTTCGAACCGTTCGTCACGCTCAACGCGCTCTACCCGCTCCTCGGCTGGCTCGCCGGCGTCGTGGTCGCCGAGACGCGGCTGGCACGGGCCCGGCCCGCCGGGTGCGAGACTCCCGGCCTGCGACTGGTCTCACCGGCGGTGACCTGGCTGTGGGCCGTGAGCGCGGTGACCGGCGGAGCGCTGGCCGTCTCCGGGATGGTCCGATCCCTGCGCCGCGACCTGCCCGCGGACGCCCCGCCGTCCGAGACCCCCCTGGTCGTCCTGCTGTGGGCCGTGGCCGTGGTGGCCGTGGCGGCGGCCGTGCTGCTCCCGGTCCGCGGGCTGCGCACCCGGCCGCTGCCCGCGGCGCCGGACGACCTGGTCGCGGCGGAGGTCGCCGCCCGCTCCCGGTCCGCGCACGCGCTGCTGACCGGAGGGTCGGTGGCGGCCCTGTGGTGCGGGCTCCAGGCGAGCCTGCCGGACCCGCCGGGGGTGCTCGCCCCGCTGTTCGTCCTCGCAGGCTGGGTGGCGCCGGCCGTCGCCCTGGCCATGGGCACCCGGCAGTGGGCGCCCGGCCCGCGCGCGCCGCGCAGGCCCCGGTGGGCGGCCCCCGTCACCGCCGTGGCGGCCTTCTGGGCCGCCGCCGTGCTGGGCACCGCGTTCACCTGGGCCGCCGCACTCGACCCGGCACAGCGGCCCCCACTCCGAACCGTCCACGACGAGGACACGACCGTGTCCCAGCCGGTCACGGAGGCGGTGCTGAAGGACTGCGGCGACCGCCGGACCGTCCGGGACTGCACGACGTGGGAGCTGATCTCGGCGACCGAGAGCCCCGACGAGCCGACGGGCATGGTCTCGCTGCCGCAGGCCGCCGCCTTCGCCGGGCGGCGGGGCCCGCTGCCGCGTCCCGCGCCGTTCGCGCTCAGCGGCGACGGCTTCCACGCCGTCTACCTGGACGCCCGGACCCGGCGGATGGTCCACCACGACCTGCGCACCGGAGCCCGCCGCGACCTCACCGGCCCGCTGGCCGACGCGGACCTGCCGGTGCCGGTGCTCTCCCACGACGGCCGGCACGCCGCCCTCACCACCACCGGGCCCGGGCCGGGCGGGACCCGCCTCGTCGAGGTGGGCGGCGGGCGGAGCGCGGAGGTGCCCGGGATCGCCCGGGTGCTCGGCGTCGGCCCCCGGGGCTTCACGGCGGTCACCGTACCGGAGGGCGAGAAGGCCGAACTGGTCACGGTGGGCCTGGACGGCGGCGTGCGCGCGAGGGCGCCCTTCGACCCCGCGGCGTGCGCGCGGCTCTTCCCCGACGGGCGCCGCCTGCTGGTTCTCACCTCGGACGGCGAGGCGGTGACCGTGGACCCGGCCACCGCCAGGACCCTGCGCCGGGTGAAGATCCGGCTCCGGCTGTACGAGGACGCCGACGTCCCGGAGATCCTCGGCTGGAGCGGGGACGGCCGCTTCCTGGCCAGGCTCGACGCCGACGACCCCGACGACGAGGACGTCCAGCTGGTCGATCCCGCCACGGGGAAGACCGCCGAGCCCGGGTTCGCCTACTCGGACGAGCACTTCGACCAGCGCCTCAGGGCATCCGTGGTCGGCGCGGTCGCCCCGTGGTGACCGGCCGCACGCCCTGCCGGCTCCGCGAGGCCGCGCCCGGGATCCGTCACCGGCGGGCTCATCTCGTGGCGGCCGGTGCCCGCCCTCCCGCCGGGCGCTCCGGGCGAGGTCGTACGATCCGCTCCGACGTCACCCGGTACGGCGGGGCGATCCGCTGGGTGAGCCAGGGGTGGATCACCTCCGGCCAGGTCCTGCTCAGGACCGAGGGGACCGCGACGAGGGAGTACGGCGTGCTGACCCTCTCCTCCGGAGAGATCCGCCCCCTGCCGTGACCCACGGGAGACCCGTCCGTCCGGGCCTTCCGTCTGGCGCGGCCCGGCGCTCCGTATGGACATGCCGGGGGGCGGTAGATAGGCGTCCATCACCGGTTTCTCCTACACCCCCAGGACAAATCTGCACATAACGCCCAAATCGCCACGAAACAGGAGAGGATCCATGGATCTCAAGCGATTCACCGGCGTTCTCGCAGGCACGGCCGTCGCCGGGAGCGGCGCGCTCGTCTTCGGACTCACGACAGCCGCACCCGCCGCGGCGGACGACTGCGTCTACAAGGTGAAGACCCGGCAGAGCAGCCTCAACGTCCGCAGCGGGCCGTCCACGGGCAGCGCGGTCGTCGACAGCCTCGGTCACCACGACTACACCGTCGGCGGCTGCGGGACCCACGGCACGGGCGTGAACGCCGGCAAGTGGCGGAACGTGTGGGGCACCACCCACGGCAAGAAGGGATACGCGCACGGCGACTACCTGAACAAGCTGGGGAAGGTCACCGTGGAGCCGTGACCCGGCGGTCCCGGGGCCGGGCACAGGCTCCAGCCCTGGACCGGGTCAGGCCACGGCCGGGACCTCCGAGAGCCGGACCCCGGCCGGGGCCGGCGCGGAAAGAGAGGCGGAAAAGAGAAAGGGCCGCCCGGCCGGGCGGCCCTTTCTCCAGTGCTCTGTGCGCCTCGCGGCGGCGCTCAGCGGGGCAGGAGGAGGCGGGGCGGGCCCGCCCTGCCGTGCCTGGGAACGCTCGTCAGAGCGCCATCTTCCGCTTGAGGTTCTCGTCCAGGGCCGCCAGGAAGTCCTGGGTGGTCAGCCACTCGGCGTCGCCGCCGACGAGCAGGGCGAGGTCCTTGGTCATCTGGCCGCCCTCGACGGTCTCGATGCAGACCCGCTCCAGCTTCTCGGCGAACTCGATCACCGCGGGGGTGTTGTCGAGCTTGCCGCGGTGCGCCAGGCCCCGGGTCCACGCGAAGATCGAGGCGATCGGGTTGGTGGAGGTCGGCTTGCCCTGCTGGTGCTGGCGGTAGTGCCGGGTCACGGTGCCGTGCGCGGCCTCGGCCTCGACGGTCCGGCCGTCCGGGGTCATCAGGACCGAGGTCATCAGGCCGAGCGAGCCGAAGCCCTGCGCGACGGTGTCGGACTGCACGTCGCCGTCGTAGTTCTTGCAGGCCCAGACGTAGCCGCCCTCCCACTTGAGGGACGCGGCGACCATGTCGTCGATGAGGCGGTGCTCGTAGGAGATGCCGGCGGCCTCGAAGTCCTTCTTGAACTCGGTCTCGTACACCTCGGCGAAGATGTCCTTGAACCGGCCGTCATAGGCCTTCATGATCGTGTTCTTCGTCGACAGGTAGACCGGGTAGTTCCGGGCCAGGCCGTACCGCATGGAGGCGCGGGCGAAGTCGCGGATGGACTCGTCGAGGTTGTACATCGCCATCGCGACGCCGGAGCCCGGGAAGTCGAAGACGTTGAGCTCGATCGGCTCCGAGCCGTCCTTCGGGGTGAAGGTGAGGGTCAGGGTGCCCTCGCCCGGGATCTTCAGGTCGGTGGCGCGGTACTGGTCGCCGAAGGCGTGACGGCCGACGACGATCGGCTTGGTCCAGCCGGGCACGAGCCGCGGCACGTTGGACATGATGATCGGCTCGCGGAAGATGACACCGCCGAGGATGTTGCGGATGGTCCCGTTCGGGGACTTCCACATCTTCTTGAGGCCGAACTCCTCGACGCGCGCCTCGTCCGGGGTGATGGTGGCGCACTTGACGCCGACGCCGTACTTCTTGATGGCGTTGGCGGCGTCGATCGTCACCTGGTCGTCGGTGGCGTCGCGGTGCTCGATGCCGAGGTCGTAGTACTTCAGGTCGACGTCGAGGTAGGGAAGGATCAGCTGGTCCTTGATGAACTGCCAGATGATCCGGGTCATCTCGTCGCCGTCAAGCTCGACGACGGGGCCCTCTACCTTGATCTTGGGCATGCGTGTGGTTCCCCTTCTGAACTAACACTGACCAGAAGTCTTTTTGAGGCTCACTGGCCGTTGAGGCTATCGGACGGCCCTGTGTGGCGTGCGGGCCACCCGGTCATCCGACGACTGTGCGCGGCGAAAGCCACGGTCGATCTCTTCACCGCGGCATCAGCCATGGGTATTCAAGGAGCAACGATCCCGCCATCAGCGCGGCCCCGAGCAGGGCGAGGGTGACGGCGTCGGTCGCCTTCTTCCGTACGGCCAGCCGTCCGCCTCCGGCCAGCCGTACGACGGCGCCCAGCATGATGACGGCGCCGAGCGAGAACCCTCCCCACTCGACGTCGACCAGCACCGCCGCGGCCACGGCGAGGACCGCACCCGCCAGCACCAGCGGGTACGGCCCCCAGCGTTCGTCGGTCGTCCGTGTGCTCACCGCTCGCCGATCGGCTTCCACTTCTGGTCCCGCTCGCCGATGTACTCGCTGTCCGGGCGGATCAGCCGGTTGTCGGCGTGCTGCTCGATGACGTGCGCGGTCCATCCTGACATGCGGCTGACCGAGAAGACGGGCGTGAACAGGTCGGTCGGGATGCCGAGGTAGTGGTAGACCGTCGCGGCGTAGAAGTCGACGTTCGGGTAGAGGCCCTTCGTCTCGAGGACGACCTCCTCCATCTCCTTCGACATCCGGTAGTAGGTGTCGTCACCGGAGGCCTCGGCGAGCTCCCGCGACATCTCGCGCAGGTGCGTGGCGCGCGGGTCCTCGGTCTTGTAGACCCGGTGGCCGAACCCCATGATCTTCTCGCCCGCCGCGAGCTTGTCGCGTACGGCCTGCGCCACGCCGCTCGGGTCGAGCGACTCGAGGGTGCGCATGACCTGCTCGTTGGCGCCGCCGTGGAGCGGGCCCTTCAGCGTGCCGATCGCGGCGACGATCGCCGAGTGCATGTCCGACAGGGTCGCGGCGCAGACGCGGGCGGCGAACGTCGAGGCGTTCATCGTGTGGTCGGCGTGCAGGACCAGGCAGGTGTCGAAGATCTCCACCGCGCGGGCGTCCGCGGGCCGGCCGGTGATCTGCAGCAGGAAGTTCGCCGCGACGCTCAGCTCCGGGTCCGGCTCCGGGGCCGGCGTGCCGGTCCGGGCCGCGTGGTACCGGGCCACGAGCAGGGGCTGCTGCGCGGTGAGCCGGGCGGCCTTGCGCCGGTTCGCCTCGGGCGAGTTGGAGTCCTTGTCCGGGTCGTCGGCGCCGGCGAGCGAGACCAGCGTGCGCAGCGCCTCCATGGGCGCCTGCTTGGCCGCGACCTCCTCGATGTTCGCCGAGACGAGGGCGCCGAGCGTGCGTCCTCCGGCAAGCTCCGCCCCGTAGGCGGCCAGCTGCTCACGGGTGGGGAGCGTGCCGCACTGCAGCAGGTGGGCGATCTCTTCGAAGGTGGTGCGACCGGCCAGCTCGTGGATGTCGTATCCGCGGTAGAAGAGGCGACCGGCCTTGCCGTCGATGTCGCTGAGCGCTGTGGACGCGGCTACGACATCGGCGAGGCCTTTGGTGGGCTTGTCCGCCATAAGTGTTTCCTCCGCATATCGTCGCCCGAAGTCTACCCGTGAGCAGGACGAACCCTTTCGAGAGGTCCAGACCAATTTCACGAAGGATTCTGCTTCTGGCAAAGGAGATTCCCCATCCCCTCGTTTGGGTAAGCCGGAGCTGTAGTAACAGTTACGGCGGGCTACCTGGGGAGGAACTGCCGTGGAGGGGCCGTTCATACGCATCGAGGACACCGGCGAGGTGATCCCGTTGCGCCCCGAGATCACGACGGTCGGGCGGGGCCGGGGAGTCGACATCCGGCTCACCGATCCGAGCGTGTCCCGGCTGCACGCGGAACTCGTCCGGCGCGGACCCTATCTGTACGTCGTCGACATGGGCCTGTCCCGCAACGGCACGCGGGTGAACGGCAGGCCGATCGCCCGGAGGGTCCTCGACGACGGCGACGTCATCTCCTTCGGCGCCGCCCGGGTCCGGATCGGCGGGGTCCCGCGCGAGGACTTCGTCCCCGAGGTCGAGCTCCGCCGCGCCGCGGCGCCGGAGCTGACCCGGCGGGAGGTGGACGTCCTGACGTCCCTGTGCCGGCCCGCGCTCTCGGACGAGGCGTTCGTCGCCCCGGCCACCGCGCGGGAGATCGCGGACGATCTGGTGGTGACGGAGGCGGCGGTCAAGCAGCACCTCCTCCGCCTTTACCAGAAATTCCGCATCCCGGAGGGGACCAACCGGCGCACCCGGCTGGCCAACGAGGTCGTCGCCCTGGGACTGGTCAGGCCCACGCCCGTGGTGCCGACGCAGCGCGCGACCGGGGCCCCCGAGCCCTCGGCGGCCACGGGAGCGGTGGGCCGGCGGGCGTCCTGACCCACCGGCCGGCACAGGCGGGCGGCGGCGGTCCGGGTCAGCCCCGGGCGGCCGCCTGCCTCTCGGCTGCCTCGACCACGTTGGCCAGCAGCAGGGCGCGGGTCATCGGGCCCACGCCTCCGGGGTTGGGCGTCAGGAATCCGGCGACCTCCGCGACGTCGGGGGCGACGTCACCGGCGATCTTGCCCTCGACCCGCGAGACGCCGACGTCGAGCACGGCGGCACCGGGCTTGACCATGTCCCCGGTGATCAGGTGCGGCACGCCCGCGGCGGCGACGACGATGTCGGCGCGCCGGGTGTGGGCCGCCAGGTCCTGGGTGCCGGTGTGGCAGAGCGTCACGGTGGCGTTCTCCGAGCGGCGGGTCAGCAGCAGGCCGAGCGAGCGGCCCACGGTGATGCCGCGGCCGACCACGACGACCTCGGCGCCCTTGGTCGGCACGCCGTACTCCTGCAGGAGCAGCACGATGCCGTGCGGGGTGCAGGGCAGCGGCGCGTCGACCATGTGCACCAGGCGGCCCAGGTTGACCGGGTGCAGGCCGTCGGCGTCCTTGGCCGGGTCCATCCGCTCCAGGAGCGCCTGGGTGTCCAGGTGCCGGGGAAGCGGGAGCTGGACGATGTAACCGGTGCACTCGGGCGAGGCGTTGAGCTCGTCGATGACCTCCTCGACCTCCGCCTGGGTGGCGTTGTCCGGCATGTCCCGGCGGATGGAGGCGATGCCGACCTCCGCGCAGTCACGGTGCTTGCCCGCGACGTAGATCTGGCTGCCGGGGTCGTCGCCGACGAGAACGGTGCCGAGTCCGGGGGTGATCCCCCGCTCCTTCAGCGCGGCCACCCGCTCCGCCAGGTCTGCCTTGATCCTCGCCGCGGTGGCCTTGCCGTCCAGAATCTGCGCGCTCATGTGTCCAACCTTCTCATGAGATCATCCGCGCCCGGCCACCCGGCGGGGGTCAGCCGTTCCCGGCCACCCGGTGAGGGGGTCAGCCGTTCTCGGCCTCCCGCCGCTCGATGATCCGGCGCGTGAAGGGGATGCGCTCCACGGCCTTCGCGCCCATGAGACCCGCGGCGAGCGCGAGCAGCACCAGGAAGAAGGGGCTCTGCCAGAAGCCGTTGGCCATCGTCAGCACCGGCAGCAGGACATCGAGCATGGTCATGGAAGGTCTCCACAGTGCAGAGGGAGGGGACGACTCAGGTTAGAGGGCGTTCAAACCTCGTCGGGCCCGAAAATTATGGTCAACAGGCCACCTTTTTGTGTCCTCGGTCCCGGTGATCCGGTCGCGCCCCGGTCCGGGCCGGGGATCCGGCACCGGCGGAGGCGGTCGTGACCTGGGCGGGGAGGGCCTTCGCGAGTGGCACACCCTGTATCGGCGGGCCGAGCCCGCTCCGTAGGGCTTTGCCGGAAGTTCCTCTCCGCCGGAGACCCCCGCGCGGAGAACGCCCGTCGTGGTTCTCCGCGCGGGGACTTCCGGCGGAGAACGCACGACGGGCGTCCCGCCGGGAGGACCCCGGCGACCTCGACCGGGTCAGGCGGCAACCCGGCGT
>NZ_JBHSBM010000011.1:279732-290174 GCF_042650625.1 Planomonospora corallina | reverse complement strand
CTAGTGGAAGAAGTGGCGGGTGCCGGTGAAGTAGAGGGTGATCCCGGCGGCCTCGGCCGCGGCGATCACCTCGTCGTCCCGGATCGAGCCGCCCGGCTCCACGATCGCCCTCACGCCCGCGTCGGCGAGCACCTTGAGGCCGTCGGCGAAGGGGAAGAACGCGTCGGAGGCCGCCACGGACCCGCTGGCGCGGTCACCGGCGCGGGAGACCGCGAGCTGGGCCGAGTCGACCCGGTTGACCTGCCCCATGCCGACGCCGACGCTCGCGCCGCCCGCGGCCAGCAGGATCGCGTTGGACTTCACCGAGCGGCACGCCTTCCAGGCGAAGGCCAGGTCGGCGAGGACCTCCGGCGAGGCCGCGGGGCCCGCCCTGAGCTCCCAGGTCTCCGGGGCGTCGCCGGGGGCGTCCACCCGGTCGGCGGTCTGCACCAGCAGGCCGCCGTCGATCCGGCGGAACTCGGTCGCGTTGGCCGGTCCCTCCGGGCAGACCAGCAGCCGCAGGTTCTTCTTCTCCCGCAGTACGGCCAGCGCCTCGCCGGTGAAGGAGGGCGCCACCACGACCTCGGTGAAGATCTCGGCGATCTGCCGGGCCAGCTCCCCGGTGACCTCGCCGTTGACCGCGATCACACCGCCGTAGGCGGAGACCGGGTCGCAGGCGTGCGCCTTGCGGTGCGCCTCGGCCACGTCCGCGCCGACCGCGATGCCGCAGGGGTTCTGGTGCTTGATGATCGCGACGGCGGGCTCGGCGAAGTCCCACGCGGCCCGCCAGGCGGCGTCCGCGTCGAGGTAGTTGTTGTAGGACATCTCCTTGCCGTGCAGCTGCTCGGCTCCCGCCAGCCCGCCGGCGCCCGCGGTGTAGAGCGCGGCCCGCTGGTGCGGGTTCTCGCCGTAGCGCAGGGACGCCGCCAGCTCCCACGAGGCGCCCATGTACGCCGGCCAGGCGTTCTCCTCCGCGGCGTAGACGTTGGCGAACCAGGAGGCCACGGCGGTGTCGTAGGCGGCGGTGTGGGCGTAGGCGGCGGCGGCCAGGCGGCGGCGCTCGGTGAGGGTGAACCCGCCCGCGGCGACCGCGGCGAGCACGTCGCCGTAGGCGGCCGGGTCCACCACGACCGCGGCGGTGCCGTGGTTCTTGGCGGCGGCGCGGATCATCGCCGGACCGCCGATGTCGATCTGCTCCACGCACTCGGCGTCGGAGGCCCCGGAGGCGACGGTCTGCTGGAACGGGTAGAGGTTGACCACGACCAGCTGGAAGGGCTCGATCTCCAGCTCCTCCAGCTGCGCGACGTGCGCGGGGTTGCCGCCGTCGGCCAGCAGGCCGGCGTGCACCCGCGGGTGGAGGGTCTTGACGCGGCCGTCGAGGCACTCGGGGAAGCCGGTCAGGGCCTCGACCGGGGTGACCGGGACGCCGAAGGAGGCGATCTTCGCGGCGGTGCCGCCGGTGGAGACGATCTCCACCCCGGCGGCGTCGAGCCCGCGTGCCAGCTCCTCCAGCCCGCTCTTGTCGTACACCGCGATCAACGCGCGCCGGATGGCGATGCGGGTCACTTTCGATCCTCCTGTTTGGTGCCGGTTGTCCGGGGCGCCCGGCTCATCCGCCGGGTCGCCTGGTCTTGCGGGTGCCGGACCCCTGCCGGGGTCGCGGCGGGCGCCGGGCCCCTGCGGGGCCACAGCGCGCGCCGGGGTCCTGCGGGACCGCAGCGGGTGCCGGGGTCCCGGGGGCCTCAGCCGAGGCCTGCGGTCCGTCCGAGGCGGACGGTCCGGCCGGTGACGGTCCAGCCCTCACGGGCCATCCGCCCGACGGTGTCGACCAGCAGCCCCCGCTCGACGGTCTTGATGCGCTCGTGCAGGGTGTGCTCGTCGTCCCCGTCGAAGACGCGGACGGCCTCCTGCGCGATGATCGGCCCGGTGTCGACGCCGGCGTCGGCGAGCATCACGGTGCAGCCGGTGATCCGCACGCCGTACGTGAGGGCGTCACGCACCCCGTGCGCGCCGGGGAAGGACGGCAGCAGCGCGGGGTGGGTGTTGAGCACGGGGAACGAGGTGAGCGTCGGAGCGCCGAGGATCTTCATGAAGCCGGCGCAGACCACCAGGTCGGGCTTGTGCTCGGCGATCCTGGCCGCGAGCGCCCGGTCCCACTCCTCGCGGGACGGGTGGTCGGGGACGCGCTCGACGAAGGTCGGCACCCCCGCGCGCTCCGCGCGGGCCAGGCCCTCGATGCCGTCGCGGTCGGCGCCGACCGCCACGATCCGGGCGCCGTAACCCTCGTCCGCCGCGGCGTCCAGCAGGGCCTGTAGGTTGGTTCCAGAGCCGGATACGAGAACCACAAGCCGAGCGGCCTGGGATGACACCGACGTAACTCCATTCGGACGGGGACTCAACGCCGCTGCAAGGGTATAGGTCCGTCCACTCGGACGACGCAAGGAGGTCACCAGTGACGACACCCGTCCAGCTACGGCCGGCGGAGAGTGCGGGACGGCGTGCGTTGTGGCTCGCGTTCGCGGCGGCGGTGATGACGTTCCTGCTCCCCCTGGCGGGGCTGGTCATGTCGGTCTTCGCACTGGTCGTCTCCGTCCGCGCCGTCCCCGCGCTCAGGTCGGTGCCCAAGCCGATCGGCACGGCCGTCGCCGGCGTCGTCGTCTCGGTGATGGCGCTCCTGCTCTCGACGGGGGCCGCGGCGCTCCAGTTCTACCTGCGTGACGAGTACGCCGCCTACGACGAGTGCATGAAGGGCGCGGGCACCGTGACCGCCCGGGAGGGCTGCGTGAACCAGCTGGAGCAGGCGATCCGGGAGAAGATCCCCGTCCTGGACCGCGAGCTCACCTACCCGTTCGCGCCCTGAGCCACCACCGCGACCGCTAGTCGCGGTCCCACGCGTAGGGGTCGACGTAGATCACGTGGCCGCCCCTGTCGTCGGTCTCGTCGACGATGTCCCGGCGGGGCGGGCGGGGCGGTTCCGGACGCCGGGTCCGCGCCGGTCGCTCCGCGGCGGCCGAGGCGTGCTCGTCCTGCCAGTCGTCCCGGATGACCGGGATCGGCTGGGTGTCGCACTCGGTGGCGTCCAGCCAGTGGCCGGGGAGCGCGCGCTCCGTCTCCGGGCCGGCGGCCCCGCCCCTGCCGGTCACCGCCCCCGCCGCCCTGGCCAGCCTCGCGCCCGCCCTGCGGACGGGGGCGGCGGCCGAGCCGACCTTCGCCGCGGCCCGGGCGACGGCGGTGTTCTGGCCGCGGAAGATCAGCCACCAGTTGGCCAGGCCCGCCGAGATGCCCGCGGCGACCCCCGTCTCGAGCGTCACCGAGAGCATGACCTCCCACGCCGCCGGGCCCATCGCGACGAGCCTGGAACCGCCGAGCGCGCCTCCGGACAGGGCCGCCAGCAGGCCGGCCGCGCAGCCGGTCGCGATGCCGCAGGCGAACCCCCACAGCGGCGCGCCCTCGTAGGAGGGCGAGGGCGCGACCCTGACGAGCACGACACCGGCCACCGCCCCGGCGGCGAACGGGACCGCGATCACCGCCATGAGCCAGGCCGGGGACGGCCCCGCCTCGGGCAGCGCGCCCAGCAGGGGCAGGCTCGGCACGGTGCCCAGCTGGACCCCGGTCGGGGCGATCAGCGTGCCGGCGCCGACGGCGAACCCGGGCCCGGCGATGTAGGCCGTCCCCCAGACGAACGCGTTGGGCAGGTAGAGCACCTGGATCAGCAGGAGCAGCAGGCCGCCGACGAAGCCCGGCGCCAGCACGCCCGTCAGATGCCGGACCTGGTCGAACCCCACCACGATGGCGCCGAGCGTCAGCAGGGCGCCCGCCACCAGCATGATCCCCATCGCGACCGCGGTACCGGCCACGACCGAGCGGAGCCGCTCCGGGAGCAGCCTCGGCATCACCCGCCACGGCCCGATCGCCCGTACGGTGGCCAGCGCGCCGGCGACGAAGGCCAGCGCCAGGTGGCTGATCAGCACCTCGCCCAGGAAGGGCTGGGTGATCTCGTTGCGGGCGACGAGCGCGATCACCCCGGCCAGCAGCGCGTACGGCGCGGCCAGCGAGACGCCCGCCTGCGTGATCAGGACCAGCTGGGCGCGGCGGCGGGCGTTGGCCTGCTCCTTGGGGCTGTTCTTGGGCAGCCGGGCGGGCAGCCGGAGCCGCAGGTCGGCGTCACGGGCCATCCAGATCCCCGCCCGGTAGAGCAGGAACGCCGGCAGGGCCATCAGCCCGAGCGGGAGGAGCCCGACGGACCCGCCGGGGATCGCGAACCCCGCGTGGTGGGCCGCGAGCCAGAGCTGTGCCGCGGTGCGGAACACCTCGGGCAGCCCCGCGCCGAGCGCGCCCCGGGGCGCGGCGATCCAGCCGACCAGGGTGAGCGTGGTGAGCACCGCCAGGCCGACGCCGAGCGTCCAGGCCGCGGCGAGCATGCCGGAGACGGGGAGCGGCCTGCGGACGTCGTCGTCACCCGTGGCGCCGGGCAGGGGGATGCGACTGAGGACGGTGCGGGGGGCCGCCCGGAAATGGTCGAGAAAGGCCGTCACGGTACCCGATGGTCTCACCGATCATGGGATGGACGGCCCTCATCCGCCCCGCGTGTCGCGGGACGGCACGCGGCGGGACGCCCCGCGCGGGCCCGCCGTACCCGGGACGCGGGGTCCGGAACGCCGGGAGCCGGGACCCGGGAGCCGGGACCCGGGAGCCGGGACCCGGGGTCCGGGACGCGGGGTCCGGGACGCGGAACGCCGCACCGCCCCGGCGAGGGGAGGCGCGGCGTTCCGGAAGAGGATCCCCAGGAGAGGGAAGGTCAGCGCGAGCTCATGATCTCGCGCATGAGGCGGGCGGTCTCGCTGGGCGTCTTGCCCACCCGCACGCCGACCTTCTCCAGCGCCTCCTTCTTGGCCTGCGCCGTACCGGCCGAGCCGGACACGATCGCGCCCGCGTGGCCCATGGTCTTGCCCTCCGGGGCGGTGAAGCCCGCCACGTAGGCCACGACCGGCTTGGTGACGTGCTTCTCGATGTAGGCCGCGGCCCGCTCCTCGGCGTCTCCGCCGATCTCACCGATCATCACGATCGCGTCGGTGCCCGGGTCGGCCTGGAATGCCTCCAGCGCGTCGATGTGCGTGGTCCCGATCACCGGGTCGCCGCCGATGCCCACCGCGGTGGAGAAGCCGAAGTCGCGCAGCTCGTACATCAGCTGGTAGGTCAGCGTGCCCGACTTCGACACCAGACCGATCCGGCCCGCGGTGGTGATGTCGGCCGGGATGATGCCGGCGTTGGAGGCGCCCGGCGAGGCGATGCCCGGGCAGTTCGGGCCGATGATGCGGGTCTTGTTGCCCTTGGCCACCGCGTACGCCCAGAACTCGGTGGTGTCGTGCACCGGCACGCCCTCGGTGATCACCACGCAGAGCGGGATCTCGGCGTCGATGGCCTCCTTGACCGCGTCCTTGGTGAAGGCCGGCGGCACGAACACCACGGATACGTCCGCACCGGTCTCGCGCATGGCCTCGGCCACGGTGCCGAAGACCGGCAGGCCCTCGTGCACGGTGCCGGCCTTGCGGGCGTTGACGCCGCCCACGACCCGCGCGCCGGAGGCCAGCATGCGGCGGGTGTGCTTGGTGCCCTCCCCGCCGGTCATGCCCTGAACAATGATCTTGCTGTTCTCGGTCAGCCAGATAGCCATTACGCACCCACCGCAGCCAGCTCGGCGGCCCGCTTGGCCGCCTCGTCCATCGTGTCGACCAGCTCGACGCCGGCAAGCTTGGCGTCGGCCAGGATCTGCCGCCCGAGCTGGGCGTTGTTGCCGTCCAGGCGGACGACCAGGGGGCGGGTGACCGCCTCGCCGCGGCTCTCCAGCAGTTGGAAGGCGGCCACGATGCCGTTGGCCACCGCGTCGCAGGCGGTGATGCCGCCGAACACGTTCACGAAGATCGACTTGACCGACGGGTCGGAGATGATGATCTCCAGGCCGGCGGCCATGACCTCGGCCGAGGCGCCGCCGCCGATGTCGAGGAAGTTGGCCGGCTTGGGCTGGCCGGGGAAGGCCTCGCCCGCGTAGGCGACCACGTCCAGGGTGGACATGACCAGGCCGGCGCCGTTGCCGATGATGCCGACGCTGCCGTCGAGCTTGACGTAGTTGAGGTCCTTGGCCTTGGCCGCGGCCTCCAGCGGGTCCTCGGCGGCCTTGTCGGCGTAGGCCTCGTGCTCGGGCTGGCGGAAGGAGGCGTTGTCGTCGAGCGTGACCTTGCCGTCCAGGGCCTTCACCTGACCGTCGGCGGACAGGATCATCGGGTTGACCTCGACCAGGGAGGCGTCCTCGTCGACGAAGGCGGCCCAGAGCTTCTCGATGAGCTCGGCCGCGCCGTCGAGGGCCTTCTCCGGCAGGCCGCCGGCCACGGCGATCTCCCGGGCCTTGGCGCGGTCGACGCCGGTCAGCGGGGAGACCGGGACCTTCGCGACCTTCTCCGGAGTGGCGTGCGCGACCTCTTCGATGTCCATGCCGCCCGCCGCGGAGCAGATGGCGAGGAAGGTGCGGTTCGCGCGGTCGAGCAGGAAGGAGAAGTAGTACTCCTCCGCGATCGCGCTGGCCTCCTCGACGAGGACCTTGTGGACCGTGTGGCCCTTGATGTCCATGCCCAGGATGTCGGTGGCCTTGCGCTCGGCGTCGGCGGCGTCGTCGGCGACCTTCACGCCGCCCGCCTTGCCGCGGCCACCGGTCTTGACCTGGGCCTTGACGACGACACGACCGGTCAGCTCCTCCGCTGCCGCGCGTGCCTCCTCCACGGTGTGCGCGACGATGCCGCGCGGCACCGGGATGCCGTACTCCGCGAAGAGCTCCTTCGCCTGATGTTCGAACAGGTCCACGAGGGTCCGTCCTTGCTTGTCCGGCTGGTGTACAGATGTCGGCGGGCCGGCTCCACGAGACGAGGGGAGCTGGCGATTTTTGCGCCAATGAAGCCTAGCCCCCTCCGAACGCCGAGGAGGTCACCGGGGGCTGAGCAGTCCGGAATCACCCGCTTCGAGTGACGCGTCACACGCGGGCGGGGACGCTGCTCCGCACCCACTCGACGATCTCCTCCATGGTCGCGCCCGGAGTGAAGACCCGCGCGACGCCCATCCGCTCCAGCTCGGGAAGGTCGTCGTCCGGGATGATCCCGCCGCCGAAGACCACGATGTCGCTCGCGTCGTTCTCCTTCAGCAGCTCGATCACCTTGGCGAAGAGGGTCATGTGCGCCCCGGACAGGATCGAGAGCCCGATGGCGGCGGCGTCCTCCTGGACGGCGGTGCGCACGATCTGCTCGGGTGTCTGGTGCAGGCCGGTGTAGACGACCTCCATCCCGGCGTCCCGCAGCGCCCTCGCCACGATCTTCACACCCCGGTCGTGCCCGTCCAGCCCCGGCTTGGCGATGACGACGCGAATCCTCGACACGGCATCCATGACAGACCTCCTCGTCTGTGTCCCGCCCTGCTAACCGGCGGCTGACCGCAGCGTAACCGGCCCGGCTCCGCCGCACGCCGGCCCGTGTCCCGTCCGGGACCGCCGCCGGGCGCGGGAGAAAGCGGCAACGGACCGTTTCCGCCCGCGTGGTTCACAGGGGGAATCGGCATTCGACCGTTCCAGATATGCTTCCGTTATATCCGGTTGCGAGGATTCCGGAGCTCCTCTCCGTGAGGCGGAGAGAATGACCCAGAGGAATCGCGTGAATCGTTTCACGTCCATGACGCTCACGGCCGCCGTCGCCACCGCGGTCGTGTCCGCCTGGCGGAGGGCGCGGAGCCCGTGCGCAACCTCGCCGTCGGCCGGACGGTGTATTCGGGCGGCGGAATCCTCGCCGACGCCCTTCCCAAGGGAAAGAAGTGGATGAAGGCCACGGTGAAGGGCGGCGTGCCCTCGCCTTTCATGACCCCGCTCTACGCGCTGGAGCCCGCCACGCTGAGAACCCTCCTCACCACGGCCTCGGGTAAGTCCTCCGGCGCGGGGACGACCGTCTACAAGGGCACCATCACCGCCGCCGCGCTCCACCGCGTCTCACCGTCCTACCGGGCCTCTCTCGACGGCGGCGGGCTCACCGCGAAGCAGGGCTCGATGAAGGTGCGCTGGACGCTGTGGATCGGCCGCGACCGGCTCCCCGGCCGGCTCGTCTCCGCCTGGCAGGAGAGCGGCGCTCTGGGCGTGGTGAAGAAGACCAGCGACGTGCGGCTCTCCGGCTGGGGCAGGCGGGTCGTCCTGACGCCGCCGCCCGCCGGGCAGGTCGCGTCGTAGGTCTCCCCGCGTCCGCGTGCCGTACGGCTCACCCGCGCGCAAAGCGGGGGCGCGGAGTTGTTGGCGTACGGCATAGCCGCCTGGGACGGAGGTGGCCTAACTTGGCGGATCTTGACCCGTGGTGAGAGGGATCCGATGAGACGGTGGGCCATTCCGGTCGCCGCGGCGCTGGCCGCCTCGGCACTGCAGGCGGGACCGGCGCAGGCCGGCGTGGTGCGGGCGCAGGCCGTACGGGCGGGCACGGCGCAGGCGGCGCCCTCCCCCGTGACGGCGCTGGAGCGGCACTTCACCGAGCACACGGGGCTGCGCGTCTCCGACGTCGGCCGCATGTACCGGGACGGCAAGGCGGTCGTCACGATCTGGCGCAAGGGCAGGGTGGAGTTCGACGCCTCCGGGGTGTACGCCACGGACACCACCGGACGGACCGAGGCGGGGCGCGGGGCCGTCCGGGAGTTCGAGCACCTGATCGGGAGGCGGCTCGGCTCGACCCGGGTGATCTGCTTCCCGAACGAGGCCTACCTGTCCGGGCCCGGCTACGAGACCTGGCTCCCCGAGGGCAAGAGCTGGCTCGGCCTGATCGGCCCGGCGAACATCAAGCAGACCGCCGCGTTCCCGCAGATCGTGAACGTCTTCGAGCCCGCCACCCTCGGCACGCTGCTCTCCCGCGCCGCGGTGAGGAAGAAGCTCGCCTCCGGCACCTACCACCAGGGCGCCGTGACGCTGCGCACGCTGTACGCGGTCTCCCCCTCCTTCCGCGACCGGCTCGCCGGGCCGCCGAAGGGGAAGGACGCGAAGATCACGGTCGGCTTCCGGCTCTGGCTGGACCGCTCGAACCTGCCCCGCCGCCTGACGACCACCTGGAAGCAGCCCGTGCCCGGCACGCCGAAGCGGCCCACCGTCACGGTCGCGGACACCCGCTACACCGGCTGGGGCGCCGAGGTCGTGCTGACGCCTCCGCCGCCGGAGGACACCGCCGACGCGGGCCGGGTCGGCGGCGACCTCTCCCCGCCGCCCACGCTCCCGGTCGGCTGACGGTACGGCCCCGCCGGCTCCGGCGGGGCCGGGCGCCGGCATTCCACCGGGCGCCGCATTCCACCGCGGGCGCCGTACTTCACCGGGCGCCGTGTTCCGCAGTGCCGCACCCGGCCGGAGAGTGCACGGAACATTCACAATAAATGCGGTGATCAACGCATTCGGCGAGACTGTTCCGTGATCTTGCTCCGGAAGGATGCCCGGGATCCCTCCCACACGGGGCGGAGGGAATGATCGGGAGATTCCTTTTGAAGCGTTTCATCGCCGGCCTGGCCTGCGCCGCACTCGCAGGCATGGCCGTTCCCACGCTCGCCTCGGCCGCCCACGCCCAGGCGCCCGCCGAACCGCTCGCCGCACTGCGGAGCAAGCTGGGCACGGGCAACGGAGTGAGCTTCTCCGAGAAGACGAAGGTGACCAACCGCGACACCCGCCTGGTCCTCTCCAGCCGGAAGGGCGTGCTGCAGTTCGGCACGTCCGGGGTCGTCGCCTCCGACCACACCACCAAGCTGCGGATCAAGTCCGATGACCTCGACGAGCTCGTGGTCCCCCTGCAGAACTCCTACGACGAGGACTCCCAGGCGGTCGCCAAGATGATGGACGGGCTCTCCAAGCCCGAGCGGACCGTCACGGTGAAGAACGTCTCCTACGTCTCCGGCGGCATGTTCGGCCAGCTCCTGCCCGAGGGCAAGAACTGGCTCCGCGTCCCCGGCGGCATGAACGGCTTCACCGGCTCGTACGGCCAGCTGATCAACCCCGCCGAGCCCGCGACGCTCAAGGCGCTGCTCGCGCACGCCGTCAAGCGGCCGGGGGGCTACGCCGGGAAGACCACCTTCGGCGAGCTCTACAAGGTCTCGCCGTGGTTCCGCGCCTCGGTGATGGAGAAGCCGACCGGCAAGGCGGCCAAGACGGTGCTGACCTGGAAGCTGTCCGTCGGCGCCGACCGGCTCCCCACCCGGCTGACGAGCACCTACGGCGACAAGACCTCCAGCTTCACGGTCGAGACCGACTACACCCGCTGGGGCGCCAAGGTCTCGGTGAAGGCTCCGCCCGCCGAGGAGGTCGCCGAGATCACCGAGATCGCCGAGCTCGAGGATCTCGGGAAGACCACGGGCTGACCTCCGGTCGGGCTCTCCGCCCGTGTGCCCCCGCCCGTCACCGGGCGGTGACGGGCGGGCGG
>NZ_JBHSBM010000011.1:233658-279724 GCF_042650625.1 Planomonospora corallina | reverse complement strand
CCGGGACGTCCCCGGACGGGCCCGGCGGCGCTTCGGGTCCCGCGCCTCAGGGTGCGGAGGGCCGGACCCGGCACGGCCCTCTAGAGCTTCTCCAGCGGCGCGTAGGCCAGCACCAGAGTCTTCTCGCCGCCGCTGCCGAAGTCGACCTTCGCCTTGTCGCCGTCGCACGAGACGACCGTGCCCAGGCCGTACTGGTCGTGGGTGACGCGGTCGCCGGGCCGCAGGTCGGGGATCTTCCGGCCGCCCTTGCGCGCGGCGGAGGCGGCGCGGGAGGGCTCGCGGCGGGTCGCGGCGGTCCAGGCGTTCTTCTTCGGGTCGGTCCGCCACTCGAGGAGGTCCTGCGGGATCTCCGCGACGAACCGGGAGACCGGGTTGAACGACGGCGATCCCCACGAGCTGCGCACGGCCGCCCGCGACAGGTAGAGGCGCTGCTGCGCCCGGGTGATGCCGACGTAGGCCAGGCGGCGCTCCTCCTCCAGCTCCTTCGGCTCGCCGAGGGAGCGCATGTGCGGGAAGACTCCGTCCTCCAGACCGGTGAGGAAGACCACCGGGAACTCCAGCCCCTTGGCCGTGTGCAGGGTCATCAGCGTGACCACGCCCTGCCCGCCCTCGGCCTCCGGGATCTGGTCGGCGTCGGCCACCAGCGAGACCTGCTCCAGGAACTCCACGAGCTTGCCCGCCCCGCCCTCGGCGTCGGCCTCCTCGAACTCCGAGGCCACCGAGATCAGCTCCTCGAGGTTCTCCAGGCGCCCGGCGTCCTGCGGATCCTCGGAGTTCTCCAGCTCGGCCCGGTATCCGGTGCTCTCCAGCACCTCCTGGGCCAGCGCCGACGGGGGCGCGCTCTCCGCCTTGGCGGCCAGCTCGTCCAGGAGCGCGACGAACTCCTTGACCGCCTTGATCGAGCGGGTGGCCATGCCCGGCGCCTCGTCCGCCCGGCGCAGCGCCTCGGCGAACGGGATGCGCTCACGCGCCGCGAACGCCTCGACCATCGCCTCGGCCCGGTCGCCGATGCCGCGCTTGGGCACGTTGAGGATGCGGCGCAGCGAGACCACGTCGCCCGGGTTGGCCAGCACCCGCAGGTAGGCCAGCAGGTCGCGGACCTCCTTGCGCTCGTAGAAGCGCACCCCGCCCACCACCTTGTACGGCAGGCCCGTCCGGATGAACGTCTCCTCGAAGACGCGGGAGGCGGCGTTGGTCCGGTAGAACACGGCCACCTGGCCGGGGACCACGCCCTCGGTGTCGGTGAGCCGGTCGACCTCCTGCGCGACGAACATGGCCTCGTCGTGCTCGTCGTCGGCGACGTAGCCGACGATCTTCGGGCCGGGGCCCTGGTCGGACCAGAGGTTCTTGGGCTTGCGGCTCTCGTTGCGGGAGATCACCGCGTTGGCCGCGGACAGGATCGTCTGGGTGGAGCGGTAGTTCTGCTCCAGCAGGATCGTCTTCGCGTCCGGGTAGTCGCGCTCGAACTCCAGGATGTTGCGGATCGTCGCGCCGCGGAAGGCGTAGATCGACTGGTCGGCGTCGCCCACCACGCACAGCTCGGCGGGGTCGATCCCGGACGAGCCCTCCCGGACCAGCTCGCCGTCGGCGGTGCGCAGCTCCGGAAAGCCGACGAGCTCCCTGATCAGCATGTACTGCGCGTGGTTGGTGTCCTGGTACTCGTCGACCATGACGTGCCGCCAGCGGCGGCGGTAGTGCTCGGCCACGTCGGGGAAGAGCTGCAGCAGCGTGACCGTCGTCATGATGAGGTCGTCGAAGTCCATCGCGCCGGCCTCGGTCAGCCGCTGCTGGTAGTTCTTGTAGGCCTCGGCGAGCGTGCGCTCCAGGTGCGTGGCGGCCTGCGCCGCCGCCGTCTCGTAGTCGACCAGCTCGTTCTTGAAGTTGCTGACCTGGGCGGAGAAGGAGCGCGGCGGGTAGCGCTTGGGGTCGAGCTCCATCTCCCGGCAGACCATGGCCATCAGCCGCTGCGCGTCGGCCTGGTCGTAGATGGAGAAGCCGGAGGGGAAGCCCAGCCGCCTGGCCTCGCGGCGCAGGATCCGCACGCACGCGCTGTGGAAGGTCATCACCCACATCGCCGCCGAGCGGGGCCCGACCAGCCGGTCGACCCGCTCCTTCATCTCCTTGGCGGCCTTGTTGGTGAAGGTGATCGCGAGGATCTCCTGCGGCTGCACGCCCCGCTCCGCCAGCAGGTAGGCGACCCGGTGGGTCAGCACCCGCGTCTTGCCCGAGCCGGCGCCCGCCACGATGAGCAGCGGGCTGCCGTGGTGCACGACGGCCTCGCGCTGCTGGGGGTTGAGCCCGTCGAGCAGTGGATGGTGGGTCAGGGAATCGGCTGGGATCGGCACGCTCCCTAGGGTAGGGCGGGCCGCCGACAGCCGGGTCCACGGCCGGAAGGAATCAGGGAGGGCCACATGCTCGCCGAGAACGAGATCGACCGGGTGCTCGTGGTGGTCGCGCACCCCGACGACGTCGACTTCGCCGCCGCGGCCACCGTCGCGCGCTTCACCGACCGGGGCGCCGAGGTGGTCTACTGCCTCGTCACCGACGGCGACGCCGGCGGTTTCGAACGCGAGACGGACGGCGGCGGCATGGCCGGGCTCCGCCGGGACGAGCAGCGGGCCGCCGCCGAGGTGGTGGGCGTGCGCGACCTGCGTTTCCTGGGCTACCGGGACGGGGTCGTGGAGCAGAGCCTGGGCCTGCGGCGCGACATCGCCCGGGTCGTCCGCCAGGTCCGCCCCGACCTGGTGATCACCCACAGCCCCGAGCGCAACTACTCCTTCGTCGCCCCCAGCCATCCCGACCACCGGGCCGTCGGCGGCGCCGCCATCGACGCCGTCTACCCCGACGCCCGCAATCCGTACGCCTTCCCCGAACTGCTGCGCGAGGAGGGGCTCGCGGCGTGGACGGTCCGCGAGATGTGGCTGGACGGGCACGAGACGCCGGACCACTACGTGGACGTCACCGGCACCTTCGAGCGCAAGCTCGCGGCGCTGCGCGCCCACGCGAGCCAGACCGGCCACGTCGAGGGCTTCGAGGACTCCATCCGGGAGCACTTCTCCCGGATGGCCGAGCGGGCCGGGTTCGGCCCCGGCCGCTACGCCGAGGCCTTCAAACGGGTCATCACCGCCTGACCGCCCGCCGGGGCCGGGCGCCGGGGCCGGGCGCCGGGGCCGGGCGCCGGAGCCACTCGTCGGGGTCGGCCGCCGGAGGCGATCGGCGGGTGGGTCATGCTCGTGCGGTGAGCGTCATCGTCCTGTCCCCCGCCACCGCCGCCGCGGTTGTCCTCCTCGCTCTGGCGGGGGCCGCGGTCGCCCTGCTCGGCCGGCTCGGCCACGGCCGGGCCGTCCTGTCCGCCTGCCTGCGCGCCGCGGTCCAGCTCGGCGCGGTCTCGCTGGTGATCCTGTGGGCGGTCGATCGCCCTCTGGCCGCGGGCGCGTTCGTCCTGGTCATGTACGGCGTGGCGAGCGTGACGGCGGGGCGCAGGATCACCGGGGGCGCGGCGGCCCGCTGGGCGGCCGTACCCGTCGGGGCGGGGAGCCTGCCGGTCTTCCTGGTACTGGTCGGCACCGGGACCGTGCCGACCGCCGCCATCACGCTGATCCCGGTCGCGGGCATCCTGCTGGGCGGCTGCCTGACGGCCACCGCGCTGGCGGGGCGGCGCGCGGTCGACGAGCTCGTCCAGCGGCGCGGCGAGGTCGAGGCGGCGCTGGCGCTGGGCTTCTCCGGCCGGGAGGCCGCCCTGGAGATCTGCCGCCCGGCGGCGGCCCAGGCGCTGGTGCCCGCGCTGGACCAGACGCGGACCGTGGGGCTGGTCACGCTGCCGGGCGCGTTCGTCGGCATGCTCCTCGGCGGGGCCGACCCGCTCCACGCCGGCGTGGTCCAGCTCGTCGTGCTGGTCGCGCTGCTGGCCGCCGAGGCGGTGGCCGTGCTGATCACGGTCGAGCTGGCCGCGCGGGGGCGCTTCTCCGGGGCGGGCCTACCGTCCTGACCCCGGACCCGCCGGGTGCGGAGCCCTCCGCCGGGCGGCGGCGCTCCTGCGCGCGGCGAGGCGGGCGAACAGGTAGCCCAGCGAGTTGGTGGCGACGTGCAGGAGCGCGGGGGCGGTGAGACCGCCCCGGCGGCGCAGCTCGCAGAAGAGCACCCCGGCCAGCCCCGTGGAGACCACGGAACCGGCCACCACCCGGGCCAGGAGCGCCGCGTCCGGCGGCGTCGCGCTCCCCGGCGCGTCCTCCCGTGCGTTCCCCGGCGCGTCCTCCCGTGCGACGCCCTCCGCCGGGGCCTGCGCGGGTCCCTCCCCCGTGGCCAGGCCGCTGAGCGCGGGGTTGGCCACGGCCATGTCCATGGAGGGGAGCACGTGCCAGAGCCCGAACAGGGCCGAGGAGACGGCGGTGGCCGCGGGCACGCCGCAGGAGCGGGCGAGCAGGCCGTACAGCACCCCGCGGAAGCCGACCTCCTCCAGCAGGACCGTGCCGACCGGCACCTGGAGCAGGGCCTCCTCCAGCACGCGGGCGCGCGACAGCGACAGCGCCCGTTCGTCGTGGAAGAAGCGGCGGGTCACGGGCATCGTCACGCCCGCCCCGTAGGCCGCGGTGACGGCCGCGGCGAGCGCTCCGCCGATCCGCAGGCCGCGCCGCCGCTCGGTGAAGCCCAGCTCGGCCCAGGACAGGCCCGAGCGACGGGCCAGCGCCAGCAGCGCGCCGGTGGCCGCGACAGAGGTCAGTGGGGCCAGGCGCGGGGCGAGGCGGTTGTTGAGCACGTTGGCCGCCGCCAGCACGCCCACCGCGCCGGCGAGCACCGCCGTCCGTCTCCCGTCCACGACCGCCTCCCGCCTGCCGGACCCGGGTCCGACCCTACGGCGTCCCCGGCCGTGCCGCGCGGGCCACGCCGTCCCCGGCCGTCATCCGGCGGCGCGCCCCCGCCATCCCGCGGGGAAGCGCAGCCCGCGCCGTTCCCGGACGGTCAGGCCGCCCCAGATCCCCTCCGGCTCCGCGGCCCGTACGGCGTAGGCCCGGCACTCCTCCAGCACCGGGCAGCCCGCGCAGACGGCCTTGGCCCGCGCCTCCTGGTCCAGCGAGGGCGCCACCGGGAAGAACAGCTCGGGGTCGCTCCCCCGGCAGGCGCCCCGCCCGGCCCAGCCGATCTCACGAACCGTCATCCGCATGACCCCACCACCCCCTGCCTCGGGTTACCGGCCCTCAGACTAGGCGGGCGGCTCCGGCGCGACATCAGCCTTCCGGTGGATCGGCGCGTCACCACGGCGACGTACGGCCGGCTCGCGAGGGGCCCGGCGTTGTGGCCCGGTCACCTCACCGCCCGTTCCCGGGCGGCGGGCTCATGCCCGGCGGGTTCCGCCCGGCAGGCGCCGGAGGCGCGGAAGGGTTCGGCGAGCTGGGCCAGATAGGCGGTGGGGTAGTCGGGTTCGGCGGCCATGCCCAGCTGCTCGGAGGTGAAACGCCGGGCCGGGTCGTAGGAGAAGGTGCCGAGCAGGTGGTCCCAGACCAGGGTGAACAGGCCGAAGTTGACGTCGCCGACGCCGGCCCACTTCAGATGGTGGAAGCGGTGCCCCTCGTTGAGCGCGAGCACGTACCTCAGGGCGCCGACGCGGTAGTCGGCGTTGGAGTGCTGCAGCAGCAGCTGCACCGCGACGGCGACGGCCAGCGCGGCGGCCACGTCGGCGGGAAGCCCGATGAGGATGAGCGGGGCGACACCGGCGCCCATCTCCAGCGTCTGGTGCAGGGGGTGCTTCATCAGGCCGTTGAAGCCGTAGAAGCGCTTGATCGAGTGGTGGACGGCGTGGAAACGCCACAGCAGGCCGATCCTGTGGCTGGCGTAGTGGGTCAGCGTGATGCCCAGGTCGGCGATCGAGACCGCGACCAGCACCTGCAGCACGAACGGCCAGGAGTGCGGCCACACGTCGGCGACGGTGACGGTGGCGGCCGGCACCGGGATGACGCCCACGCTGATGAGCAGTAGCAGCTCGTTGACGCCGGCGTGCGCGACGTCACGGCCGCCGTCCCCGGCCGGGCTGTTCCACTCCGCCTCGTCCGGCAGGGCTCGTTCGGCGGCGAACGAGCAGCCGATCGCGGCCAGCAGCAGGCCGATCAGCCACAGCTTGGAGGCTCCGGAGGCGGCCAGGGCGATGGCGGCGCCGTCGACGCCCAGCAGCATGAACGGCACGTAGCCGTATCGGACGACAGATTTCAGCATGCGCATCAGCGTCGCGGCCGCCGGCCCTCTCGGGCTTGGACGGATCCGCTGGGCTGCGGACCAGGCCGTGCCGGTCCTACCCGGCGACAGGCCGGAATCGGCTGACGCCGTTCCGGGGTCACGCTCCGGACGGCGTCCTGGGCCGGGCGTCGGACAGCGGGCGACCGGCCTCAGGCGGTGGGGCGTACGAGGTGGATCAGGCGGGAGGGGGCCAGACCGAACATCTCGTGGCAGACGCGGGTCAGGTGGGAGCTGTCGGCGAAACCCGCGCCGTGCGCGGCCTCGGTGAGCGTTGCGCCGCCACGCACCGCCTCCATCGCGTGCAGCAGGCGGACCCAGCGCCGCCAGGCAGGAAACGGCAGCCGCAGGTGCTCGGCGAACAGATGCCCCAGCCGGCTGGCCGACACCCCGACCCGGGCGGCGATCTCGCTCAGCAGCAGCGGCCCGTCGATGAGCCGGGGGACCGTCTCCAGTGCCCGGGACAGAACGGCGGGAGGTCTCCTCGTGTCGGCGGAGAGTCCGTCGGCGGGGAGTCCGATCGAGCGCAGCACGCCGGGCAGAGCCGCCGGTGCGGTGATCTCGCCGGTGACCGCTGTGGTGGCCGGCGGGCGGGCGGCGACCTGCCAGGTGCTCACGGTGCCCGCGTCGCCGGCCGCGGCGATGCGGGCGCCGGCCGCGCGCCCGGCCGGATGGGCCGGATCGAGGTAGGCCAGCAGGCCATGGGCGCCGGAAGCGGCCCGCAGCTCGTGCCGGGCACCGGCCGGGATGATCGCGCCGGTGAAGGCGAGCAGGCCCGGGGCCGCCGTGGCCGTGCCCGCCCAACCGGCCGCCCGCGCCCGCTCGCCACGCGGCATTCCTGGCCCTCCCCTCGGATCCGCGTCATCAACTGCGAAGGAGCGCTGAGCGGCCGTCGCCACCCTGTGTCCGCGCGGCCGGTCATCTCGGTGCCGGATGACCTTCGGTTCCCGACATCCGGATCACCGGTGCGGCGATGGACGGGAAACGCCCTCCGAAGGAGCCCGCCCAGGACTCACCGGCTCAGTCATGCGCTGCCGGTGTCAGGGAAGCGTTCCAGAAGTCGGCGTAGCGGCCGCCGCGGCGGAGCAGGTCGTCGTGGCGTCCTTCTTCCGCGATCCGGCCGCCCTCGAGGAAGACGATGCGATCGGCGCGCCGGACCGTCCGCATCCGGTGAGCGACCATCACGACCGTCCGGCCGGCCATCAGGCGCTCGATGCCCTCGTGGACGGCCGCCTCGTTCACCGGGTCCAGCGCGGAGGTCACCTCGTCCAGAAGCACGATGGGCGCGTCCTTCAGCAGAGCCCGCGCGATCGAGACGCGCTGGCGCTCGCCGCCCGACAGCAGGGCGCCGCCCTCGCCGACGTTCGCCGCCCATCCCCCGGGAAGCCGCTCGATCACCTCGTCCAGCCGCGCGGCGCTCGCCGCCGCCCGCAGTTCGGCCTCGGTGGCCTCGGGCCGGCCCAGCCGTACGTTCTCCTCGATCGTGCCGTCGAAGAGGTAGACGTCCTGGAAGACGATGGCCAGTCGGGACATCAGCGTCTCGGTGCTCATCGAGCGCACGTCCACGCCGCCCACGCGCACCGCGCCCGCGTCCACGTCGTGGAAGCGCGCGATCAGCTGCAGCAGCGTGCTCTTGCCCGCACCCGAGGGGCCGACCACGGCAAGGCGCCGTCCCTCGGGCACGGACAACGACAGCTCGTCGAACACCGCGCGGTCGCCGTGCCGGAAGGCGACGGACTCCAGCTCCAGGCCGTGACCCACCGGCTGGATCGGTTCCGGTGCCTCCGGCAGCGGCTCGGTGCGCAGGACCGCTTCGATTCTGGTCAGCTCGGAGCGCGCGCTGCGGAGTTTGCCACCCATGTCCGCCAGTGACAGGACCGGATCGGCGCAGCGGGAGGCCAGCACCAGGATCGTCAGCACCTCCGCGGCACCGATCCTCCCGCCGAGCGCGAGGTGGGCGCCCAGAACCAGCAACGCGGTGAACATCGCCTGCACCACGAGTGTCAGACCGATCATGCCGGGCAACACCGACAGCACGGTACGGCGGGACGCACGCTGAAGTTCCCGCAGCGCGTCGTCGAGCAACGCGAAGCGTTGCACGCTCCGGCCGCCGGCGCGCAGCACCGGCTGAGCCTGGAGGTATTCGATGACCCGCCCGGTGGCCTCGGTGTCACGTTCGTGGCGGTCGGCATCGCCCGCGGCCATCGAGCGGCCGGTCCAGATCTGGACCGCCGCCACGAGCGGCACGGCGACCAGCGCGGCCAGTCCCAGCTGCCAGTTGAAGGCGAGCATCAGGCCGACGATCGTCAGCGGGGTGACGACGGCGGAGACGTAGGGCGCCAGCAGATGCGCGATCACACCCATCGTCTCCAGCACGCCCTGACTGGCCAGGACGGAGACCTCCCCGACCCGGCCGCCGCTGTACCAGCCGAGGGGCAGCCGGGCCAGATGATCGCCGAGGCGGCGGTACATGCCCTGCAACAGCGTGATCCCGGCGCGGAAACCGAACAGGTCGCTGACATAGCGCAGCACCGCGTAGATGGCGACCGCGCCGCCGAACGCGATCAGCCAGGGCAGCGCGTCCGCGGGGTCACTGCCGAACAGGGCCCGCAGCACGGGAACCAGCAGGGCGTAGGACAGCCCCTCGACGATCGCGGTCATCGTCATCAGGGCCACGGTGCGGCGCACCGGCCGGGCGTGATCACGGCCCAGGACGCGCAGCAGCATGCGGATCATCGGTACTCCCTGGAGTGCCAGAAGGCAGCGAACTCACCGTCCGCTGCCAGGAGGTCGGCGGGTCTGCCCTGCTCGACGATCGACCCGTCGTCCAGCATCACGACGGTGTCGGCGTCGGCGACCGTCTCCAGGCGGTGGGCGATGACCAGGATCGTGCGGTCGCCCTTCAGCGCCGCCAGTGCCCGCCGTACCGCCTGCTCGGTCTGCGGGTCGGCGAATGCGGTCGCCTCGTCCAGGACCAGCACGGGCGTGTCGGCGAGCAGCGCGCGGGCCAGCGCGATCCGCTGCGCCTCGCCGCCCGACAGCTCGGCCTCCTGCCCGAGCACCGTGTCGTAGCCGCGTGGCAGCCCAAGAATCCGATCATGGATGTTCGCCGTCTCGGCTGCCTGCATCACCTCGTCGAGGCCGGCATGCGGTACGGCGAGCGCGATGTTGTCCGCGACCGATGCGCGCAGCAGGCGCACGTCCTGGAAGACGAAGGAGACCGTCCGGTAGAGGTCGTGGCTGCCGATCTCGCGCAGATCGACGCCGCCCAGGGCGACCGAACCGTGGGTCGGGTCGAAGAAGCGCGGCAGCAGCCGGACCAGCGTGGACTTACCGCTGCCCGAGGGCCCGACGATCGCGGTGACCGTGCCCGGTTCGAGGACCAGGTCGATCCCGCGCAGCACCTCGCGATCGGCTCCGTAGCCGAAGCGGACGTCACGCAGTTCCACCCGGTGACCCTGCGGCGGGAGCGGATGTGCGGGCTCCGGCAGCGGCGCCGCCTCGAGCACGTCCCGGATCCGGCCGACCGCGCGCCTGGCGGCCCGCAGGTCGTCGAAACCGTGGGCGATGAGGGCCTCCACCGGAGCGGTCAGGCCCAGTCCCAGCAGCAGGAAAGGCAGCAGGTCCGCCGGGGGCAGGCCGCCGTTCACGATCAGGGCGGTGCCGCCGATCAGCACGACCAGCAGCACGAACGGCGGTGACAGCACCAGCTGCATTCCGGCGGCGATCACGGAGAGGCCGCGCACGAAGCGGTGGTAGATGCCGACGAAATCGTCGGTGGCCGTGCGGAACCTGCGGTGGGCGCGCCCGGAACCGCCGAACGCCTTGACCACCGCGATGCCCTGGACGAACTCGACGACGGAGTCGGCGATCCGCCCCATGGCCGCATCGAACCGCTTCTCCTCCCGCAGCCGGGTCGGGGTCATCATCAGCGGGACGTGCGCCACGGCCAGCACCACCGGGATCAGCGTGATCAACGTGAGCCGCCAGTCGATGGTGAACAGGTAGACCAGCGAGAGCAGCGGCAGCACGAACGCCGCGACGAGCTCGCCGGGGGCGTGGGCGATGAACGGGTGCACGGCGCTGACGTCCTCGCCCACCACCTTGGCCAGCTCGCCGGTGCGGCGGTGGGAGAACCAGCCGATCGGCACCCGGCCCAGCCGGGCGGCCAGTTGCCGGCGGAACGCGAGCTGCGCCTCGCCGTCCACGATGTGCCCGATCCCGGACGACGCTCCGGTGAACGCCAGCCGGACGAACAGCCCCGCCGCACCGGCGAGCACCACGAACCAGACCCGGCCAGGATCGACCGGGCCGGGCGCCAGCAGGATCCGGCCGAGTTCGGCGACCGCCAGCAGCGGCGCCAGCCCCGCGACGGCGCCGATGACCTGGAAGGCGACGACGGCCGCGAAACTCCAGGCGTGCGGGCGCAGCAGCCTGCTCAGGCGGGCTTCGTGCGCGGGATCGGGGCCGGGCGGCGGCGTGGGCGGCGGCCCGGCCTGGATGTGCCCGGCGTCGGAGGTGATCGTCATGCCGAACGTCCTTCCTTGCGTCGAGTGGTCAGGGGGCGCTCCCCGGCGGGGAGCGGGTGGCGGGAGCGGGTGGCGGGAGCCGGCGGTGCCGCCGTGCTCGGGGCCGTCGCGGTGAACGAGGTGCGGACGGACCCGGCCGTACCGGCCGATGGCGGGGTGCGGACGAGCGCGCCGGCCCGTCTGGACGGCCGGTTCCGGGTCGCTTGCGCCGGGCGTCACCCGCCGAGGGACTCCCGGAGGAAGGCGAGGATCTCCGCCCGGGCGGGCGTCGCCTGGGGTGCCATGCCCGGCATGCTCAGGAACGCGTGCCCCGCCTCCGGGTACTCGCTGAGTCGCGCGGGCGTCCCGGCCGCCTGGAGCCGCTCGGCGTAGCGGCGGCCGTGGTCGGCGATCGGGTCGGCAGTCGGCACCACCACGAGCGCCGGGGCCAGCCCGTCCAGGCCGTCGGCGTGAAGCGGCGACAGCGCGCGGGCGTCGGCGCCCTCGGGGACGGCCAGCCGCTGGAAGAACCGCAGCAGCGGCACGGACAGGGTGGGCGTCGTCGCGTACCGGGTCGCCGAGTCGTACGTCCAGGCCGTCGAGGTCACGTCGACCGCCGGGTTGACCAGGACCTGCGCCCGCAGCCCCAGGCCGGCCCGCCTGGCCCTGATGGCCGCCAGCGCGCCGATCAGCCCGCCGCAGCTCTCGCCGAAGACGGCGACGCGGGCCGGATCGACGCCCCACGTCCCGGCGTGCTCCAGCACGTGCCGGAGCACGTCCCAGCCGTCGTCGACGGCGGCGGACAGCGGGGTCTCGAAGTCGAGGAGGCGGTGCTCGACCGAGACGACGACCGCGGGCAGGAGGGCGGCGAGGTGGCTGTTGACCCAGTCGCTCTGCACGGCCGTGCCGACGAAGGCACCCCCGTGCACGTGGACGACGAGGGGCAGGACGCCTGCGACGGAGGGCCGGTACACCCGGACGGGGAGCTCGCGGCCGGGCAGCGCCACCTGCTGCCAGCCGATCGCGGCACCGGGGTCCGGCTCCCCGGTGACCACCCGTGCCGCCGTGGACGCCCGGACGCGGTTCTCGGCGTCCCGGAAGGCGATCAGTTCCTCGGCCGTCACCGTGGACCAGTCCGGCTCCGCGGGCCGCATCGCGGTGATGTCGGTCATGCTTCTCCCCAGGTTTCGACACCTCTGGTTTCGAAACCCAAGGTAGCGCAAATCGGTATCATGTGCGCATGACTTCGAGCACACCCGCCCGGCCGCCCGGCCGCCCGCGTTCCGGCATCAACGACGTGGTCTTCGCCGCGACGCTGAGCACGGTCCACGAGCTGGGCTACGCGCGCGCCACGGTGGAGCGCATCGCCGCCGCGGCCGGCATCGCGAAGACGACGATCTACCGTCGCTGGCCGACGAAGGGGGCGCTGATCGTGGACTGCCTGCTCGACGCGTTCGGCCCGGTGCCGCTGGAGGGCGGCAGCCGGGCCGAGGTCTTGTCCTCGGCCATCCGCTGGACCGCGGGCAAGATCGGCGAGCCGGGGGTGGGCGACGCGTTCGCGGGCGTGTTCAGTGACGGCGTCAGCGACCCGGAGCTGCGCGAGATCCTCTCCTCGCGGCTGCAGGACCCCTACCGGCTCGCGCTCCAGGAGGCGCTCGGCGAGCCGGAGCACCGGGTCCTGTTCCTCATCGACGTCGTCGTCGGGACCCTGCTCCACCGAATGGGCATGACCGGCGAGCCGATGGTCGACGGTGACGTCGACGCGCTGGTGGAGATGGTCCTGCCGTTCCTCCGCTGAGGACGTGAGGCCAGGCCGGGGCTCCCGGACGCGGAGGACGGGGTACCGGGGTGCGATCCGGCGGGGGAGCCGCCGGACCCGTCCCTACCGCCCTCAGGCCGACGGCAAGGTCGAGCGCTACAACCGCGCCCTGCTCGATGAACGGGCCTACGCCTCAGAGACCGAGCGTCGCCAGGCGCTCCCGCAGCGGCTGCACGCCTGAGATCACCACCGCGGCCGCTCTGCACGGCCGGCCGGCCGCCGGCCGCGCACTCGGCCTCACGGGGTAGAACGGCTAGACCAGCCGGCGGGCGGTGGCCCAGCGGGAGAGCTCGTGGCGGTTGGAGAGCTGGAGCTTGCGCAGGACGGACGAGACGTGCGTCTCGACGGTCTTGACCGAGATGAACAGCTCCTTGGCGATCTCCTTGTAGGCGTAGCCCCGGGCGATCAGCCGCAGCACCTCGCGCTCGCGCTGGGTCAGCGAGTCCAGCTCCGGGTCGATCGGCGGCGCCTCGGTGGAGGCGAAGGCGTCCAGCACGAACCCGGCCAGCCGCGGCGAGAAGACCGCGTCCCCCTCCGCCACCCGGCGGATCGCGTCGGTGAGCTCCCGGCCGCTGATGGTCTTGGTGACGTAGCCCCGGGCGCCGCCCCGGATCACCCCGATGACGTCCTCGGCGGCGTCGGAGACCGAGAGCGCGAGGAAGCGGACCTGCGCGCCCGCGCCCAGGACGCGGCGGAGCACCTCCTGGCCCCCGCCGCCGGGCATGTGCACGTCGAGCAGGACCACGTCGGGCTGGAGCTCGGCGATCGCCCTCACCGCGGACTCGACGTCCTCGGCCTCCCCGACCACCTCGACCGAGTCGCCCAGCTCGGCCCGGACGCCGGAGCGGAACAACCGGTGGTCGTCGACGATCAGAACCTTGATGGCGCCCATGTGCTCTCCCACCGCTCCTCGTTCACTTCGCGGGCCCCGCCCGCGCGGACGTCCCCGGCCCTGCCGCCGCTCACGCGCTCTCCAGCTTCATGGTCAGCATGACCTCCGTACCCTCGCCCGGTTCGGTGCGCACGCGGGCGCTGCCCCCGTTGCGCTCCATCCGCCCGATGATCGACTGGCGGATGCCCATCCGGTCCTCGGGCACCTCGCCCATGTCGAACCCGGCGCCCCGGTCCCGCACGAAGACCGTGACCTCACCCGGCTCCGCCTCCGCATAGACGGACACTACCGGCGCTCCGGAGTATTTCGCCGCGTTGACCATCGCCTGCCGGGCCGCCTGCACCATGGCCGACAGCTCCGGCGTCAGCGGGCAGTCGCCCACGCAGACGACCTCGATCGGCACTCCGTGGGAGTCCTCCTCTTCGGCGGCGACCCGCCGTACGGCCGCCGCCACCGACGCGTCGGCGTCCTGCTGGGGCTGGTAGAGCCAGTTGCGCAGCTCGCGCTCCTGGGAGCGGGCCAGCCGCGCCACCTCGCGGGGGTCGTGCGCGTTGCGCTGGATCAGCGTCAGCGTGTGCAGCACGGAGTCGTGCACGTGCGCGGCGAACTCGGCCCGCTCCTCCTGCCGGATGCGCTCGCGCCGCTCCCGCTGCAGTTCCTTCCACAGGCCCGCGAGCCACGGGGCGGCGATGAGCGCGACGCCGCCCACGACCACGAGCGTGAACACGATGCCGGGACGGGCCCGGCCCAGCTCGTTGTTGGCCGCGAGGAACCCGATCGCGCCGATGACGACGAGGACCAGGCCGGCGACGGTGCGGACCCGGTTCTTGCGCGCCTGCCCGACGGTCGAGTCCATCCAGCGCCGGCGCCGGTCCGGGTCGGCCTGCTGCCAGAGGATCAGCGAGCCGATGCCGCCGACCGCGATCGGCCACGCGCCGATCCCGCCCGTCGAGGCCCCGGTGAGCCAGCCGAGCGCCAGCAGCGCCAGGCCGATCGCCCCGTAGGCGGCGATCTGGCTCCAGTCGCGCGCCGGCTCCCTGCCCTCGTACGGCGCGCGCGGCGTGAACATCCACAGCGCCGCGTACGCCACGGCGCCGAACCCGTCCAGCACGGTGAGCAGCACGAACGCCAGCCGCAGCACGACCGGGTCGAGCCCGAGCTGGGCGGCGGCCCCCTGGGCGACCCCGGCCACCAGCCGTCCCTCCACCGGCCGGGCCAGCCGGGGCAGGCCGGACTCGGCGGGACCCCCGCCGGGAGCGGGCGCGGAGGCGGGCACCGTGCCCTGAGGGCCCGGGCCGGGCGGGGATGTCGTGTCCGCGGCGGACCCACGCGGCGTCTTTCCGTCAGCCATATCACCAGCATCGTCACATGGCGGCGAGACCCGGCGCATCGGGCGTGCCCCTGAGTCTTCCCTGAGACGGGGCCCGCTCCTCGGGGACCGCTCAGGGACCTCCCGGATGCGGCCGGACCCGCGCAGGGGCGACGATGAGAGCATGACCGACACCGGGAACGCCCAGGACCCGGCGAGCACCTCGCCCGACTCGCCGCCCACCGCCTCCGCCGACGGGCGACGGCGGCTCCTCCGCTGCGACGAGGGCCGCATCCTGACCGGCGTCTGCGCCGGGCTGGGCCGGCACACCGGGATCGATCCGGTGCTGTTCCGGGTCGGCTTCGCGATGCTGGTCATCGCCTCGGGTGTCGGGATCATGCTCTACGTCGCGGCGTTCCTGCTGATGCGGGAGGCGGGCGGCGGTCCCGGGTACGTCGAGCAGTGGACCCGCCGCGACTTCGACGGCGAGACCGTACTGGCCCTGCTGACCGCGGTCTTCGCCTTCGGCCTGTTCATCAACGTGACCTCCGGCGGCATCGGCACCGCGACCGTCGTGGTGGGCACCCTGTTCGCCGTGGCCCTGCTCACCGCCCACTCGCGGGGCGTCGACCTGCTGGGCATGGCGCGTTCCCTGCCCGAGGGGCTCCGCCGTGCGCGCCGTGCCGTGCCCCGGCCGTCCGTCACCGAACCGTATCCGCACGTCCCGCCGACCGCGGAGCCGTGGACTCCGCGGTCCCCTTCGGACCAGGTCCCGCCGGCCGCGCCGGTCGCGCAGCCGCCGGCCCCGCAGCCATCGGCTCCGCAGCCACCGGCCCCGCCGGTCTCGCCGGTCGCGGAGCCGGACCCCGAGGAGCGGCGGCGCACCGTCGAGGAGGCGATCGCCGCGGCGAGGTCCCGCATGACCGCGGCCCAGGCGTCCGCGACGCCCGCGGAGGCCCCGGAGAGCACGAAGGTCCCGGAGGCCACGGAGACCGTGGAGACCCCGGAGACCGTGGAGACCGCGGAGGCCACGGGCGCCGTCGGCACGGAGCCTCCGGCCGTTCCCCGGCCGAGGCCGCTGCCCTCGTTCGACTCCTCGGGCGCGCCCTTCGCCCCCCACGGCCCCTACCGGCCGCTGGACCCCCGCGCAGGATTGTCGCCGTACGCCGACCTCCCTTTCGACCTGGCCGCCTACGGTCCCCCGGCGCGACCTGCGCGACCGGCATCCCGGCCCAGACGGCCGAGGGCGTTCGTCGGGACGATCACGACATTCCTGGCTCTGCTCGTTGGAGGGATCATCATGACGGTCCAGTCCGCCTCCGGACAGGTGAACATGACCGTCGTCGGCGCCTCGGTGCTCGTCACCATCGGCGCCGGCCTGCTGGTCGCCACCTGGTTCGGGCGCGGCGCCGCCCTGGTCGGGACGGGCACCGTCGTCGCGCTCGCCCTGGTCATCGGGTCGACGGTGAGCGACGTGCCGCGGAAGGTCGGCACCTACCACTGGGCGCCCACCTCGGTCGCGCAGCTCGCCGAGGGGTACACGGTGGGCATCGGCGAGGGCAGGCTCGACCTCAGCGAGGTGGTGTTCCCGCCGGGCTCGCGGACGACCGTCGAGGCGTCGGTCTCGGTCGGCGAACTCACCGTCATCCTGCCCCCGACGGTCCGGGCGGAGGTGACCGGACACGCTCGGATCGGCGACGTCAAGATCGACCACGCGGTGCAGGGCGGCCCCGACGTCCGGTACGAGAGAGTGCTGGAGCCGGAGGTGGAGACCGAGGGTGAGGTCGCGACCGTCGTGCTGACCGTCAGGATGGGCATCGGAGACGTGGAGGTGCGCCGTGCGGCCTGAGGTCCGTCCGGATGCCCGGTCCGATCGGGAGCGGCTGAGCCGCTGGCACCGCACGGACTGGATGGCGCTGCTCAGCGGCGTGCTCTTCGTCACCGTCGGCATCCTCTATCTCAGCGTGCCGGACCTGCCCGCGGACGTCATGCTCCCGGTGGTGCTGGGCGGTCTGGCCTGCGCCGGCTTCGTCGCCGTCCTCAGCCGCGCGATCCGCCGCTGAGCCGCCGGATGCGGTCCGCCGGCGGATCTCACGGCCGCAGGCGTTAGATTCGAAGGATGATGGTTCTGGAGTTCACCGGCACCGTCCGCGCCACGCGGAGCGGGCCGGTGGACACGCTGGCGGACGTGGCCGGGATGACCGGATGGGCACGGGCGCACGCCGCGGAGCTGGGGCTCGATCCCGGATTCACCGCCACCGAGCAGCTCCGGCGCGAGGTGGTCGAGCTCCGCCAGTCCGTGCGCGCGCTGTTCGCCCGCGCGGTGGCGCCCGCCCCGCCGAGCAGCGCGGACGCCCACCGGCTGCCGGAGTTCGCCGAGGCGCTCGCCCTGGTCAACTCCGCGGCGCTGGCCGTACCGCTGGCGGCCCGGCTGGAGTGGCCCGATGGCGGCGTTCCCACCACGCGGCAGGTCCCCTCAGGCGACGCGGACGTGTCCGCGCGCATCCGCGCCGCCCTCGCCTCGGCGGCGATCGCCCTGCTGTCCGGGCCCGAGCGCGAGCGGCTCCGCGTCTGCCCGTCCCCGCCCTGCGTGCTGTATTTCATCAAGGAGCACGCCCGTCAGGAGTGGTGCTCGGTCGGCTGCGGCAACCGCGCCCGCGCCGCCCGCCACTACCGCCAGCACAGGACCGCGTGACCCGGACGGGAGACGTCCCGCGGGTGCTCATGCCTTCCCAGGCTCCCCCGACGTGGTGCGGACGGTCCGGCCCGCCGCGCAGAGCAGAGCCACCGCCCCGAGGACGAGGAGCGCCTGGCCGACCAGGTTGGCGGTGCTCGCCAGGTCCAGGATCCGCAGCAGGACGAAGCAGCCCCAGCAGTAGGTCAGCAGCGCGCCGCCGGCCAGTGCGAGCCGGTGCGCCGCGCCCCAGCCGTCGCACCGCGACCACCGGGTGACCACGGCCGCCGCGGCGGCGAGCAGTCCGAGGCCCGCGGCCACGCCCCACCAGCCCTCGGGACGGGCGAAGAACAGTCCGGACAGCACGAACCCCGTCGCACCGGCCACCCACGGGTTCGGCGCCCGCCTGTCCGCCACCGGACTAGGGCGGCGTCCGACGGTGAACGCGGCGCCGATCAGGACGGCGATCACGACGACGGTGCCGGCCCGCTGCGGCGCCGATGCCAGGAAGCCGCTCTCCTCGTACAGGCCGTAGAACAGCGCGGCCGAGCCCAGGGCGAAGACGACGCAGGTCACGGCCAGGCCGATTCCGCCCAGCCACGGGGTGGTGCTCCGGCGGGGCGTCATGGCCTCGATGAGGGCGATCGGGACGCCGATACTCCAGACGGCGTGCCCGGCGACGAAGGAGAGCGCGTTGTGGGCGCTGATGCCCAGCACCGGGACGGGCGCCTCCTTCTGGAAGTCGTGGCCCTCGATGAAGGCGGGGTTGAACAGCGACTGGTCGAGCAGGCCCGCCTCCAGCAGGCCGTACGCCGCTCCGAGCAGCAGGATCGTGGGCCAGCCGCGTCCGGTGCGCCGGGCCGCCTCGCGGACGAGGATCGCCCCGCCGCCGTACATCGGCGCGAGGAAGAGCACGCCCAGGATCTCCGACGAGGGAAGGTTGCCGAGCAGGTACTCGCCGACCAGCGGGGCCAGGAGGAACAGCCCGGCAACGGGCGCGAGACGCCGCACCGGGTCCGCCGTCCGCGTCACGGCTCCTCCCTTCCCCGGCGCCGGCCGTTCCTCCGCAGCCCGTCCCGTCTCCGGCCGTTCCTCCCGTCCTGCCGGTCCCTCCGGCCGACCTCGCTCAGCCCGACGAGTACCGCGACCACCAGGACGATCCCGGCCTTGATCGCAAGGTTTCCGAGGTCGGGCAGGAAGCCGGGCCAGCCCTGCAGCGCAAGGGACTCCGGCGCGATCACGACGGACCCGCCGGGGAGGCCGGAGTGGTCGCGGGCACGGGGGCGGTCGCGGCCCTCACGGAATACGAGTGGTCGGCAAAGGAGTGATCGGTCATGCCGGCGACGGTACGTCCGGGCGGTCCGCCCCCGCATCGGGCGCGGGATCGGATCCGTTTCCCGACTTTCGTCGGAACGCGGTCCCGCCGCTCCGACTTCAGAGGGAGCGTGGCCGTACCAGCCCGAGGTCGTAGGCCAGCACGACGGCCTGCACCCGGTCGCGCAGGCCGAGCTTGCGCAGCACCGCGGAGACGTGCGTCTTGACCGTGGCCTCGGTGAGCACCAGCCGCTCGGCGATCTCGGCGTTGGACAGCGCGAGCGCGACCAGCCGCAGCACCTCCACCTCGCGCTCGCTCAGCCCGTCGAGACCGGGCGGGGGCCCGGTGGGATCGGGTAGCGCGGCGGCGAAGCGGTCGAGCAGCCTGCGGGTGACCGACGGCGCCAGCAGCGCGTCCCCCCGTGCGACCACCCGGACCGCCTCCACCAGTTCGGCAGGACGCGCGTCCTTGAGCAGGAAGGCGCTCGCCCCGGCGCGCAGCGCGGCGAACACCGCCTCGTCGACGTCGTAGGTGGTCAGGATGATGACACGGGCCGGGCTGCCGGAGGCGGCGATCCGCCGGGTCGCCTCCAGTCCGTCGACGCCGGGCATCCGCACGTCCATCAGCACCACGTCGGGCCGGAGCGCCGCGGTCAGCGCCACCGCCTCGCGGCCGTCGCCGGCCTCGCCCACCACCTCGAGGTCGTCCCTGGCGTCCAGGATCATCCGGAAACCGCCGCGGACCAGCGCCTGGTCGTCCGCCAGGAGGACCCGGACGCTCATCGCACCGCCTCCAGCGGCAGCCGCGCGTGCACCCGGAACCCGCCCGCGGGCAGCGGGCCGGCGTCGAGCGTGCCGCCGAGCATCGCGGCACGCTCGCGCATCCCGGCGATCCCGCGGCCGTGGACGCGGGCGGCGTCACCGCCGCCCTCCCGGGGGGCGCCGCGGCCGTCGTCGACGACCTCCAGCTCCAGCGTCTCCGCGGAGGTGCGGACGGTCACCTCGGCGCGGTCGGCGGCGGCGTGGCGCAGCGTGTTGGTGAGCGCCTCCTGAACGATCCGGTAGGCGGAGAGGTCGACCCCGGCCGGCAGCGGGACGCCGCCGGGTCCTTCCCTCCGGACCACGACCTTCAGGCCGGCGGCGCGCAGCGGCTCCACGAGCTCCTCGAGCCGCTCCAGACCGGGTTGCGGATGCGGCGGCTCACCCTCCGCGCCCGGCCGTACCGAGGCCAGCAGACGGCGTAGTTCACCCAGCGCTTCGCGGCCCGCCGACTCGATCGAGCGCAGCGCCGCACGGGCCTGGTCCGGGCGCTCGTCGAAGACGTCGTCCGCGGCGGCGGCCTGCACCACGATGACCGAGACGCTATGCGCGATCACGTCGTGCAGCTCCCGGGCGATCCGGGCCTGCTCCTCGCCTGCCGCCCGGCGGGACGCCTCCTCGACCGCCGACCGCCGGCTGCGCAGGGCCTCTCCCAGCGCCCAGACCACGATCGGGAACACCATCGCGAACTGCGCGTCCTCCACCGGAGCGGTGAGGAAGTTCAGCGCGGTGAGGGCGAGCAGCGCGGCCAGCGCGGGCAGTGAGAAGCGGGGCGGCCGGACGGTGGCCAGTGAGCCGAGCGCGACCAGACCGGCGACCGGGAACACCCCGTGGGGCGCGAGGAGGTGGACGACGAGCCCGCCCGCGAGCGCGACCGCCATCACCGGCACCGGGCGGGAACGCCGCCACCACAGCACCACGCTCTGCGTCACGGCGATGAGCTTCCCGGCGACCACCAGCGGGACCGGGTGCGCCGCCGCGTTCTCGTCCACGATCGCGACCAGGAACCACATCACGACGAGTGTGACCGCGACGTCGGCGGCCCGGCGGAGCAGGTGGCGGGGCGAACGGCGCACGCGGGGAGTATCCCACAACCCCTCCTTCCATCATGATCACTATGTGATGCACATCACACGAATATAACGGTAAAGAATTAATTTTTCCGTTAGGGTCTCCCTGTAGACCTAACGGAACAGACCGTTAGGGAATGCGATGGGAGAAACGCGATGACCTTCCGGACCGGCCACATCGGCCTCAACGTCTCCGACCTCGACACGTCCCTGGACTTCTACCGGAAGGTCTTCGGCTTCGAGGTGCTCGGCGAGTCGCACGAGGAGGGCCGCCGCCACGCCTTCCTCGGCCTCGACGGCACGCTGGTGCTGACCCTCTGGCAGCAGAGCGAGGGCCGCTTCGCCGCCGGTCTGCCCGGCCTGCACCACCTGGCCTTCCAGGTGCCGGACATCGAGGCGGTACGGCGGGCCGAGACGGTGGTGCGGGGGCTCGGAGCCGTGCTCCACCACGACGGCGTCGTCCCGCACCGCGAGGGATCGGCCTCCGGCGGCGTCTTCTTCGAGGACCCGGACGGCATCCGGCTGGAGATCTACGCGCCCGACGGCGCCGGGGACCGCCCCGCCCCCAGCGGTGAGGCCCCCACCTGTGGCTTCTTCTAGAAAGGCACGTCCCGCGAGGAGGGAGTGGTGATGAGGCACCCGGGAGAGATCGCGGTGCAGCGGCGGGCCGGGGTGCGGCCCGGAGACTGGGGATCGGCGCGCGCCCGGGCGGAGATCCCCGCCGTGGCGGGCGACTTCCTGCGCGCGCAGCGCATGGTCGTCATCGGCGCCGCCGACGCCTCCGGCCGGGTGTGGGCGAGCGCGCTGTCCGGGCCCGCGGGCTTCGCCGCGCCCGACGGCGACCGCACCGTCGTGGTCCGCGCGCTGCCCGGTCGGCACGACCCGCTGGCCGTGCTCTCCGAGGGCGTCCCCCGCCCGGACCGCGGCGCTGCCCGCGGCCCCGGCACGGACGCGGAGACCGCTCCCGGTCCGGAGACCGCTCCCGGCGCGGACACCGGGCACGGCGCGGACACCGGGCACGAGATCGGGATGCTCGCCATCGAACCGGCCACCCGGCGGCGGATGCGGGTCAACGGCCGGGCCCGCCGCCACGGCGACCGGCTGGTGGTCCGCACCGACCAGGTCTACGCGAACTGTCCCAAGTACATCCGGGTCCGGGAGATCAGCGGAGAGGACGCCGGGCCGGGGCACGGGCCGGGCCCGGCGGTGTCCCGGACGGACACGCTCACCGCCGGGCAGCAGGAGTGGATCGCGCGGGCCGACACCTTCTTCGTGGCCACCCGGGCCCCCGGCCTGGGCGCCGACGTCTCCCACCGGGGCGGCGGCCCGGGGTTCGTCCGGGTCGCCGGCGACCGGAGGCTGGTCTGGCCGGACTACCCCGGGAACATGATGTACATGACGCTCGGCAACCTGGAGCTGGACGAGCGCTGCGGCCTGCTCTTCCTCGACTGGGAGAGCGGCGACGCGCTGCACCTGACCGGCCGGGCCCGCGTGGACTGGGACCCGGGCGACGTCCCCGGGGCGCAGCGCCTCGTCGGGTTCGACGTGGACGAGGCCGTCCACGTCCGCGGCGCGCTCCCGCTCCGCTGGGCCGCCGGGGACCGTTCCCGCCACAACCCGCCCGTGGCGGCGGCCGCCGGCGTATGAGGGGAGGAGGCACGATGTTCACCGAGGAGACGGCCCGGGCCAGGGTCCGGGCGGCCGAGGACGCGTGGAACACCCGGGACCCGGAGCGGGTCTCACTGGCCTACACGCCCGACTCCGTCTGGCGCAACCGCGACGAGTTCATCGTCGGCCGGGATCAGATCAAGGAGTTCCTGGCCCGCAAGTGGAGCAGGGAGCTGGACTACGCGCTCCGCAAGGAGCTGTGGGGGTTCCGCGGCAACCGCATCGCCGTGCGGTTCCAGTACGAGTGGCACGACGCCGGCGGCCAGTGGTGGCGCAGCTACGGCAACGAGCTGTGGGAGTTCGCCGACGACGGGCCGCACAGCGGCCTGATGCGGCGCAGGGAGGCCAGCATCAACGACGTCCGGATCTCCGGGTCCGAACGCCGGATCCTCGGCCCGCGCGCACCCGGTGACGATTCCGTCCTTCCCGTCTTCTGAGGGATGGACGGTTGACCCGGGACGACAGAGGCGTACGTTCGGTGTGAAACGGCTCTCACTTCTCCTGCCCCCCGGGGGTGAACTGGAGGACGTATGCCCACGGTCACCGTCACCGTCGACGGAGTCACCTACGAGGAGGAGGTCGAGCCGCGCCTCCTCCTCGTCCATTTCCTGCGGGACCGGCTCGGCAGGACCGGCACCCCCATCGGCTGCGACACCGGCAACTGCGGCGCCTGCACGGTGATGCTCGACGGCCGCAGCGCCAAGAGCTGCTCCGTGCTCGCCGTGCAGGCCGACGGGAGCGACATCGTCACCGTCGAGGGCCTCGCCTCGGGCGGCGAGCTGCACCCCATGCAGAAGGCCTTCCACGAGGAGCACGCCCTGCAGTGCGGATACTGCACCCCGGGCATGATCATGGCCGCGATCGACCTGCTCAAGGACGACCCGGACCCCTCGGAGGAGGCGGTGCGGGCCGGGCTGGAGGGCAACCTGTGCCGGTGCACCGGCTACTGCACCATCGTCCGCGCGGTACGGCGCGGCGCCCGCGCGATGTCCGGCGAGGAGGTGCCGGCCCCGTGACCGAGCAGCTCGACGCCGACGCCGGGCCCGCCGCCCGGCAGACCACCGGACACAGCGGACCCGGCGGGCCCGGCGGACCGGCGGACCCGGGTGGCGGCCGCGAGGTCGGCCGGGCCCGCAGACGCCGGGAGGACGCCCGGCTGATCACCGGCCGGACCCGGTGGACCGACAACATCCAGTTCCCCGGCATGCTCTACGTGGCGTTCCTGCGCAGCCCGCTGGCGCACGCCCGCATCACCCGGGTGGACGTCTCGGCCGCCCGCTCCCTGCCCGGCGTGGTCGCCGCCTTCAGCGGCCGCGACCTCGACGGCGAGCAGGGCAGCCTGCCGTGCGCCTGGCCGGTCAGCGAGGACGTCGTCATCCCCGACCACCCGCCCATGGCCGTCGACCGGGTCCGCTACGCCGGCGAGGCCGTGGCCTGCGTGGTCGCGACCGACCGCTACCGGGCCGCGGACGCGCTGGAGTCCATCGAGGTCGACTACGAGCCGCTGGAGGCGGTGCTCGACATGACGGAGGCCCTCGCCGAGGGCGCGCCGGCCGTGCACGAACCCGGAAACCAGGCCTTCACCTGGAAGTTCTCCGGCGGCGACGCCGAGGCGGCGTTCCGCGACGCCCCCGTGGTGATCGACCGGACCTACGTCCAGCAGCGCCTCATCCCCACCGCGATGGAGCCGCGCGCGGTGGTGGCCGTCCCCGAGGGCGAGGGCTTCACGCTCTACTCGGCCACCCAGATCCCGCACATCCTGCGCGTCATGCTCGCGCTGACCACCGGCATCCCCGAGCACCTGCTCCGCGTGGTCGCCCCCGACGTGGGAGGCGGCTTCGGCTCCAAGCTCCAGGTGACCGCCGAGGAGGTGCTGAGCCTGCTGCTGGCCCGCCGGCTCGGCAGGCCGGTCAAGTGGACCGAGTCCCGCTCCGAGGGCAACCAGACCGTGCACCACGGCCGCGACCAGATCCAGCGGATCTCCCTGGCGGCGGAGCGGGACGGGCGCATCCGGGGCGTGCGGGTCGACCTGCTCGCCGACATGGGCGCCTACCTGATGCTGGTCACGCCGGGCGTGCCGCTGCTCGGCGCGTTCATGTACAGCGGCATCTACAAGATGGACGCCTACGACTTCACCTGCACGGGCGTCTTCACCACCAAGATGCCGACCGACGCCTACCGGGGGGCGGGCCGCCCCGAGGCGACGTTCGCGATCGAGCGCGCCGTCGACGAGCTCGCCGCCGAGCTGGGCCTGGACCCCGTCGAGGTACGGCGCCGCAACTGGATCACCCGCGAGGAGTTCCCGTACACCACGGTCGCCGGCCTCACCTACGACTCCGGCGACTACGAGGCCGCCACCGAGCGGGCGCTGGCCCTGCTCGGCTACGACAAGCTCCGCGCCGAGCAGGCCGACCGGCGCGAGCGGCGCGACCCGGTCCAGCTCGGCATCGGCGTCTCGACGTACACCGAGATGTGCGGCCTGGCGCCCTCCCGGGTGCTCGGCTCGCTGAACTACGGGGCGGGCGGCTGGGAGCACGCCTCGGTGCGGATGCTGCCCACCGGCAAGGTCGAGGTCGTCACCGGGACCTCCCCGCACGGCCAGGGGCACGAGACGGCCTGGAGCCAGATCGTGGCCGACGCGCTGGGCGTGCCGTTCGAGGACGTCTCCGTGCTGCACGGCGACACCGCGGTCTCGCCGCGGGGCCTGGACACCTACGGCTCCCGCTCGCTGGTCGTGGGCGGCGTCGCCGTGCTGGCCGCCTGCGAGAAGGTCAAGGAGAAGGCGAAACGGCTCGCCGCGCACCTGCTGGAGGCCGCCGACGACGACGTCGAGTTCGCCGGCGGCGCGTTCCGGGTGCGCGGCACCGGCCTCGGAGGGGCGGGCCGGACCATCCAGGAGCTGGCGCTGGCCGCGTTCGCCGCGCACGACCTGCCGGACGGCTTCGAGCCCGGGCTGGACGCCGACGCGACCTTCGACCCGGAGAACTTCTCCTTCCCGCACGGCACCCACCTGTGCGCGGTGGAGGTGGACACCGAGACGGGCGCGGTGCGGATCCGCTCCTACGTGGCCGTGGACGACGTGGGCCGCGTGGTGAACCCCCTCATCGTCGAGGGCCAGGTGCACGGCGGCATCGCGCAGGGCATCGGCCAGGCCCTGTTCGAGGAGGCGGTCTACGACACCGGCGGCAACCTGCTCACCACGACGATGGCCGACTATCTGATCCCGTCCGCGGCCGACCTGCCGGACTTCGTCACCGACCGGACCGAGACCCCGGCGACCAGCAACCCGCTGGGCGTGAAGGGCGTCGGCGAGGCGGGGACGATCGCCTCGACCCCGGCCGTGGTCAACGCGGTCGTCGACGCGCTCCGGCCGTACGGCGTGCGCGACGTCCCGATGCCCTGCACGCCCGAACGGGTCTGGCGCGCCCTGAACCGCTCCGGCGCCGCCTCGGGCACGGCCGGACCACCCGGAGCCCGTTCCGAGACCGGCTCCGGCGCCGGGGCCGGGGCCGGGGCCGACGGGGCCGGTGCGGGCCTCCCGGAGCAGGCCGCGACCGACGGAGGTGCGCAGTGATCCCCGCCCCCTTCGACTACGTCCGTCCCACGGCCCTGGACGAGGCCTGCCGGCTCCTCGACGACGCCGACTCCGGTGACGGCGACGTCAAGGTGCTGGCCGGCGGCCAGTCCCTGCTCCCGCTGCTGCGCCTGCGGCTCGCCTACCCCGCTCTGGTGGTGGACATCGGGCGGCTGGAGGAGCTGCGCGGCGTGCACGACCGGGGCGACCACGTGTTCGCCGGCGCGCTCACCACCCACGACGAGGTGCTGCGTTCGGCGGTGGTGCGCGAGCACGCCCCGCTGCTCGCACTGGCCACCGCCACGGTCGCCGACCCCGCCGTACGGCACCGCGGCACCCTCGGCGGCTCCCTGGCCCACGCCGACCCCGCGGGGGACCTGCCCGCCGTCGCGCTCGCCCTGGACTGCGTGCTCGTCACCGCCTCCGCCCGGGGAGCGCGGGAGATCCCGGCGGCCGCCTTCTTCACCGGCTACCTGGAGACCGCGCTGGAGCCGGGCGAGATCCTGGCCGGGGTGAGGGTGCCCAAGCTCGGTGACGGCTGGGGATTCCACTACGAGAAGTTCCACCGGACCGCGCAGGCCTGGGCGGTCGTCGGCGTGGCGGCCGCCGTGCGGACCGAGGGCGGGAGCATCGCGCAGGCCCGGATCGGGCTGACCAACATGGGACCCGTCCCGGTGCGGGCGCACGCCGCGGAGGCGGCGCTGCGCGGCGCGACCCCGGCGCCGGCCGGCTCGGGCGGCGGCGGTTCCGCCGGCGGGCTCCCCGGCGGGGGCCGTGATCCGGTCCGCGACGCCTGCGGGCTGGCGGACGAGGGCGCCTCACCCGTGGCGGACCTGCACGCCAAGCCCGACTACCGGCGCCACCTGGCCCGGGTGCTGACCTACCGCGCCGTGCGGTCCGCGCTCGGCTGAGTGCGGGCTCGGCCGAGTCCGCGCCGCGCGGGCCGTGTGGGCCGTGCGGTCCGCGTCCGTCCAGAGCCGTGCCGTACGGCCGGCGCCCGTCCGAGCCGCGCCCACCGGCCGGGGCGTCTCCCCCTTCCTCGCCTCGCCCCGGCCGGTGCGGCGCTCGCTCTGGCGATGACCCGTCCGTAGTCGTACTGTCACAGATATCGCAGGCGCCGCGGGAGCGGCCCCGGCCGGCTGGTCGAAGGAGTAGGTCGATGACGATGCGGTTCGAGCACGAGTTCACGGTCCCGGTCCCGGTCGAGCAGGCGTGGGCGGTGCTGCTCGACGTCGAACGGGTCGCGCCGTGCCTGCCGGGGGCGGCGCTCGAGTCCGTGGAGGGCGACTCCTTCACCGGCCGGTTGAAGGTGAAGGTCGGCCCCATCACCGTCACCTACCGGGGCTCGGCCGCGTTCGAGGACGTCGACAAGGACACGCACACCGCGGTGCTGAAGGCCTCCGGCAAGGAGGCGCGGGGCTCCGGCACGGCGAGCGCCACGGTCACCGCCCGGCTCCGCCCGGAGGGCGAGGAGACCCGGGTCTCGGTGGAGACGTCCTTCGCCGTGACCGGCCGCCCCGCCCAGTTCGGCCGGGGCGTGATGGCCGAGGTCGGCGCGAAGCTCATCGACCGGTTCGCCGCCGCCCTCGCCGATCTGCTGGCGGAGGGCTCCGCCGCGGAGCCGTCCGCGCGGCCCGCGGAGGCCGCGGGGGTCACGGGGGTCGTCGCGGAGCCCGCCGGGTCCGCCGCCGGGCCGGTCGGCGGACCGGATCAGGCGCCCGTCGCGGCCCCCGCACCGGCGGCCGGATCCACCGGGACCGGCGGATCACCCGGGGAGGGAGCCGGCCCCGGCGAGCCGGGCGGGAAGGCCCACCCCGTCCGCCACCTGACCGCGGTGCCCTCCCCCGGCCGGGAGCCCCTCCCGGCGGGTCAGGCGTCCGCCGCACAGGACCGGCGGCAGGAGACCCACCCCGGCGGGACCGCCCGCACCTCCCGCACCCCCGACGAGGAGGCGCTCGACCTGCTGGAGGTCGCCGGGGTCCCGCTCCTGCGCCGCGCCGCTCCGGCCGCCGCCGTCCTGGCGGGCCTCGCCCTGCTCGCCTGGCTCGCCCGCCGCGTGCTGCACGCCCGCCGTTAGCGCACCCTCATATCTTCACCGTGCGCAGACGCCGCTGCCCGATGGCCGCGATGTCATCGACATCGGAGGTCAGTACGGTGACCGGTCCCGGCGATCGGAGCGCCGTGGCGCACACCATGGCGTCGATGGCGTACTTGTGGCCGTGAAGTCCCGCCTCGGCGAGCAGGCGGGCAGCGTCACGGGCGATCTCCTTCGTGACGGGTTCGACGTTCAGCCTGGACAGGGTCCAGTCATAGCGGGCCCTGTTCAATCTGGGATGCGACACCTCAACGAGTGTCGCGGCGCTGACGACCACGCGGATGTCCTCCTCCTCCGCCACCACCAGCCATTCGGTCAGACCGGGATCCTGGAGGATTGCCTTGGACAGGCCTTCGCAGTCGAGGACGAGCGTTCCCGGCATCATGCCGCCGAACCGCTCTCGTCCCGCACGCCGGGGTCGGCCCGCAGGAGAGAGCGCTTGGCCTCGACCTCGGCACGGTCCACGGGGCCGTGCTGAGACTCGGCCGCCTCGATGAGCTCGCGGAGGTTGTCCCGCTCGACCTGCCGCAGGAGCGCCTCGGAGACGTAGGCCGAGAAACTGCCCTTGCCGATCCGCTCCTGCACGATCTCAGCGAGATGCTCTGGAATCGTGACGCTGAACTTCTTGGTTCCACCACTCATGCCACCTACGGTAGCACTTATCCTACCGATGGTAGGAGAAAGTCGCCTCGGCGATACGGTGATCCCCCCAGCGCTCCCCGCACCGCGCGGACCCTCGCACCGCCAAGCCCCGGACCCGCCCGATGCGGGGACGACCCTCCCTCTCGTCCAGAGGACGTGCTCCTTTCCCGCGCAGAGTGATCCGCACCTTCCGCGCCGCCGTAAAGCACCGGCAAAGAATGTGACATGAATCCATAAGACGGACAATCCTGCATTTAATTGGCGGGAATGCCTCAAACTGTGATCAATGTGCCGGACTGCAGCGTGGTCGTCATCACCTACAACGACGCCCGTCGGCTGCCCCGGGCCGTGCGGTCCGTACTGGGCCAGTCGCTGCGCAACGTCGAGGTGGTCGTCGTGGACGACGCGAGCACCGACGACACCGAGCAGGTCGTCAGGGCCCTCACGGAGCAGGACCCCCGCGTCCGCTACGTGCGCAGGCGGACCAACAGCGGCGGCTGCGGGGCGCCGCGCAACACCGGGGTCGCCGCCGCCCGCGCGCCGTACGTGATGTTCCTCGACAGCGACGACCGGCTGCCCTGGCACGCCTGCAAGAGCCTGCTCGAGGAGATCGAGCGGACCGGCGCCGACTTCGTCACCGGGCAGATCTCCCGCTACTACGAGGGCAGCCGCAGGAGCCGGCGCTACTACCCCGAGCTGTTCGCCCGGCGCAGGACCGTCGAGGGGATCGCCGCCGAGCCCGAGATGTTCCTCGACTCCTTCGCCACCAACAAGCTCTACCGGATCGAACTGCTCCGCCGGGTCCCGTTCCGGGAGGACCTGCACTTCGAGGACCACGTCTTCAGCGCCGAGCTGTACTGCGCCGCCCGGAGGTTCGCGGTGGTCCCGTGGACCGTCTACAACTGGCACCGGGCCCGCGCCCGCACCGCCCCCACCTCGATCTCGCTGCGCTACGCGGAGCTGGACAACGCCCGGCAGCGCATCCGGGCGGCCCGCCTCAGCGACGAGGCGCTGCGCCGGCACGGCCACGACCACCTGCTGCCCGAGCGCCACCACCGGTTCCTCCGCCAGGACCTGCGGGTCTACCTCAACACGCTGCCCGCGCGGGACCCGGTCTGGGTCGCCGAGTTCACCACCGTCGCCCGGCCGTACCTGGCGGAGATCGACCCGGCGGTGTTCGACCGGCTCGACCCGGTCGCACGGGTCTGCTGCTCGCTGATCCTCGAGGGCAGGGCCCGCGAGCTGGCCGTCGCCGCCCGCTCCCTCAACGGCCCGCAGGCCCCGCCGCGCACCGCCGTGCGCAGGGACGGCCGGACTTACTGGGGCTCCGTCCCCTCCCCGGGCATGGACATCACCGCGCTGCGCATGGCCGAGCTGCCGTTCACCGCGAGCCGGCTCCGGCACGAGGCGGTCCTGGACGTGCGCGGCGCCCGGCTCGCCCTGACGATCCGGACCTACGACCCGTTCGGGGTGCTGGCCGCCCATCCGGGCTGGACGGCCGCGCTGAAGCTCGGCCCGCACACGGTACGGCTGACGCCCCGCGCGCAGCCCGGCGGCGGCCTCCTCAGCGAGGCGGCACTCGACCTGGCCGCGCTCCGCCCCGGCGGGCGGCTGGGCTTCGACGGCCACCACGAGCCGAAGGTCGTCGTCACCCGCCCCGACGGCCGCAGCACCTCCGACGTGCTGCTGGCGGACCCGGCCGCCGAACCGGTCAGGCTCACCGTCCCCGGCCACCGGGTCACGGTCAGGTCCGAGGGCCCGGCGGGGGTCCTGCGGGTGGCCTGGCGGCGGCAGGGCGCGCTGCGCATGGCGTCCCGGCTGGCGGGGGTCAGGACCCGCCTCGTCAGGAGGCTGGGCAGCCCGGCGCTCAAGCTCCGCGTCTACAAGGGGCTGATCAGGGTCCTGCCGCAGCGCCCGGACCTGGCGCTGTTCGAGTCCGACGTCGGCGCGGGCTACACCGGCCACCCCCGCTACGTCTACGAGGAGCTGCGCCGGCGCGGGGCGCCGGTCCGCGTGGTCTGGTCGGTCGCCCGCAACCGGCGGAACTTCCCGTCCGGCGCCCGGCTCGTGCGCCGGATGAGCTGGCGCTACGTCTGGACGATGGCCCGGGCGGGCTACTGGGTGGACAGCCACGGCCTGCCGCTGGACTACCCCAAGCCGCCGCGGACCCGCTACCTGCAGACCTGGCACGGGCAGGGCATCAAGTCGATCGGCTTCAACTCCCCCGACCTGCGCGCCGACTTCCCGGGGCCGCGCGCGCGGTGGCGGGCGGCCGTGGCCCGCTGGGACGCGCTGGTCGCGCCGAGCGCCGAGTTCGAGCGGATCTTCGTCCCGTCGAACGAGTACACCGGGCCGGTGCTCCGGTACGGCTCGCCCCGCTGCGACGTGCTGGTCCACGGCGACCCCGCGGCCGTGGGGCGGGTCCGTGAGCGCCTGGAGCTCCCGCCGGACCGCAGGGTGCTGCTGTACGCGCCGACCTACCGGGACCAGTCCAAGTTCTCCGGGGCGTCGATCCGGGCCGACCTGGCGGCGATGGCAGAGGCGCTGGCCGGCGAGTGGGTGGTGGTGCTCCGCCCCCACCCGGTCGAGCGCTACCGGGTCCCCGCCTGCCTGCGGCACTTCGTGCGGAACGCCGGATCCTATCCGGAGATCAACGACCTGATGCTGGCCTCCGACGCGCTGCTCACCGACTACTCGTCGGTGATGTGCGACTACGCGGTCACCGGCAGGCCCATGCTCTTCCTGATCGACGACTGGGACGAGTACCGCCGGGTGGAGCGGGGCGTCTACCACGACCTGCCGGCGATCGCACCGGGCCCGTGCCTGAACACCACTGAGGAGCTGATCTCCGCACTGCGCGACCTGGACGCGGTCTCCGCCTCGTTCGCCGCCAAGTACGCCGCCTTCCGCGAGCTGTGGTGCGCCGACGAGAGGGGGGAGGCGAGCGCCCGGGTGGTCGACGCCTTCTTCGGTCCCGAAGCCCCCCCGGACCGGCCCCGCCCCGCCGTCCCCGCCCGGCCCCCCGCCCGGGCCGCCGCGGAGGGGACGGCCGCGGTGAACGGCCGGAGCCGTACGGAGGACGCGGAGCGGCTGGGGAGCGAGAGATGAGCCGGGAGACGCGCCGAAAGACGCGCACCGTCGTGTTCGCCTGCCTGGACGCCGACACCCTGGGCGGGATCCAGCGGGTCACCCACACCGTGGCGCAGGGCCTGGCCGAGCGCGGGCACGACGTGCACGTGGTCGGGCTGCACCGGGCCGAGCACCCGTTCCGCTACGTGGAGCGGCCCTCCTACCGGCGCCACGTCGTCCACCGGACCCCGGCGGGCTCGCTCTCCCGGCCCGCCCGGTGGCGCGAGCGGCGGCGGCTGGCCGCCCTGTTCGGCCGGCTGGGCCCCGGCTTCGCGGTGCTGTCGTCGCCGAGCGTGGTGACCCGGATCAGGACCCTGCTCCCGGAGCACCTGCTGGCGATCGGCCAGTACCACGGCTCCTACCAGCACGCCCGCGGCTCCTGGCACCTGCGCTCGGTCCGCGGCCACTACGGCCGCCTGGAGAAGGCGGTGTTCGTCAGCGAGGACGACGCCTGGTCGTTCTCCGAGCACGCGCGGCTGCCCAACGCCTGGTCCATCCCGAACCCGCTGCCCGCCTGGCCCGCTCGGACCGCCGGCCTGACCGCCCGCCGGGTGCTCGGGGTCGGCAGGCTGGAGGGGGTCAAGCGCTTCGACCGGCTGATCTCGGCCTTCGCCCTGGCCTGCGGGACCATCGGGACCATCAGGGACGTCGGAGGCGTCGGGGACGTCGGGGACGTCGGGGACGTCGGGGACGTCGGGGGCAGGGCGGGCGGCCGGGCCCCCGGCGGGACCGGAGGGCCCGGCGGTCCGGCCGCGGCGGGGAGGGCCGCGGAACCGCCGCGGAGCGGGGCGGACGGCTGGGAGCTCCACCTGATCGGCGAGGGCGCCGAGGAGGAGCGGCTGCGGGCGCACGCCCGGGCGTGCGGGGTGGCGGACCGGGTGGTGTTCCGGGGGGCGGTACCCGCGGCGGAGATGGCGCGCGAGTACCTCGGCGGCTCCTTGCTGGGCCTGTCCAGCGAGCACGAGGGGCTCCCGCTGGCCGTCGCGGAGGCCGCCTCCCACGGGGTGCCCGCGGTCGCCTTCGACGTCTCCGGCGGGGTCCGGTCACTGGTCGCGGACGGGGAGACGGGGCTGCTGGTCCCCCCGGCCGACGTGGACGCCTTCGCGGCGGCGCTGGCCGCACTGATGTTCCCGGCGGCGGACGGCGGCGGAGACCCCCTCGAGCGGAGGCGGCGCCTGGGCGCCGGGGCCCGCGCCCGCGCCGGGGAGTTCCGGCTGGAGCGGGTCCTGGACCGCTGGGAGGAGCTCTTCGAGCACGTCATCCGGTGAGCGCGGGCTCCAACCGCGGGAGCGGCAGGCCGGCCAGCTCCAGCTGGGCGGAGGTCAGCTGCGCGGCCACCGGGTTCGGCTCGCGGAGCCGTACCACCCGGTCCAGGGCGGCCCGCTTGGTCCGGGCCAGCCGCCGCATGGTCGCGGTCCGCTCGTAGGCGAGCAGCTGCGCGGCGGAGGCCTTCGGCGCCCCGCTCAGCTCGTAGCCGTACTCCTCCAGCCGGTCGCCGAGCACGCTCTCGCAGAGCGCGATCTCCTCCGGCTCCAGCCGGTCCCGCCACGAGCCGGACCGGACCGTGGTCACCTCGCGGTGGGTGTTGACGTGCCAGGTCTTGTGCTCCGGAACGGCGACGCCCGCCACCCGGCTCGGCTCGCACATCGCCGGGTCGAACTCCTCGCCCAGAAACGCGCAGAGCGTGCGCAGCTCGCCCTCCGGGTCGGCGGTCAGGTCCTCGTAGCGCAGCTCGTGGTAGCTGCCCGCGGGCAGCTTCGGCGCGCGGTGGCGGGCGAAGTCGATCGCCTCGGCCCAGGTGGAGACCGAGCTGTGCACGGTCCCGGTGTGCCAGGGCATCTCCTTCAGCGACGCCACGCAGTCCCGGCCGTCCCGGATCAGGTGGACGAACTGCGCGTCCGGGAAGAGCCGGAGCAGCACGTCGACGTTCTGGAAGTAGGAGGGCCGCTTGTCGCCCCAGCGCGGCTTGCCGAACCGGGCCGCGTAGGCCCGCAGCACGACGCCCAGCGCCGAGCCGAGCGTCGGCGGGCCGGTGACGATCTGCTCGGCCACCTCCGCCGCGTCCAGCCCCAGCTGGTGGAAGCGGGACTGGCGGCGGTTCACCAGCCACTCGGCGAGCTCCCGGCGGCACGCGGGGTCGGTGAGGTCGCCGAAGTGGAGCCGCCGCTGGTAGGCGGAGATCATGAACCGGGTCTCCGGCGGGATCGCGACGCGCGGGTGGGCGTGCAGCATGAGCTGGAGCATCGTGGTGCCGGAACGCGGGCACCCGATGACGAAGATCGGCCTGTCGGACTGCATGATCACGCCCTCGTGAGTTCGCTCAACTGCCGGGTGGTGAGCCGCGCGGCCACCGGCCCCGGCTCGCGGAACCGGTTGATCCGGTCCCGTACCTCCTGGCGCCGGCGGGCCCGGCGCCTCCTGCCCGCGACCGCCTCCACCGCGGCGACGTGGTCCTTGCCGGCCTTCGGCGCGTCGGTCAGCTCGTAGCCGCAGGCGACCAGCCGCCCGGCGAGCACCGTCTCGCAGAGCGAGACCTCCCACGGCTCCAGCCGCTCCTTCCAGGCCCCGGACCGGGCGGTGGTCACCTCGCCGTGGGTGCCGCCGTGCCAGGACCTCTGCCGCGGGATCGTCAGCCGCGCCAGGTGGTACGGCTCGGCCATCGCCGGGTCGTAGTCCTCGCCGAGATAGGCGCAGAGCCTGCTCAGCTCGGCCTCCGGGGCGGCGGTCAGGTCCTCGTAGCGCAGCTCGTAGTAGCTGTCGGCCGGGAGCCTCTTGGCGTGGCGGCGGCCGAAGTCGATCGCCTCGGCCCAGTTGTTCACCGCGTGGAAGACGTCCTTGTTGTACCAGGGCATCTCCTTCAGCGACGCCACGCAGTCCCGGCCGTCCCGGATCAGGTGGACGAACTGCGCGTCCGGGAACAGGCGCAGGAGCATGTCCACCTGGTGGTAGTAGCTGGGCCGCTTGTCGCCCCAGCGCGGCTTGCCGTACCGCGCGGCGTAGGAGCGGAAGGCGATGCCGAACGCCGACCCCAGCGTGGGCGGCCCGGCGACGACGTCCTCGACGAACCGGTCCCCGTCGAGTTTGAGCTCCCTGAACCTGGTGTCCCTGTCGTCGGCGATCCACCGGCCCAGGCGGCGCCGGTTGACCTCCAGGCGCAGGTCCCCGAAGGTGAACCGGCGGTAGTAGCCGGGGACCACGAACCGGGTCTCCGGCGGCACCGCGATGCGCGCGTGCGAGTGCAGCATCAGCTGCAGCATCGTCGTGCCGGAACGCGGGCACCCGATGACGAAGATCGGCCTATCGGACTGCATCACGACGAACCCCCGTGGGAAGTCTGCGACGGAAAACATCGGCCTGCGCGCCACCGGAGCGGCGGGGATGGCCGTCCGGGACGGGAGGACCGTCCGGGACCGGCGGAGAGTCCGTCCACCGGCGCCGCGGAGGTCAGTGGGCGGCGAGGACCGGCGTCTCCTGCGGGACCGGCAGGCCGGCCAGCTCCAGCTGGGCGGAGGTGAGCCGGGCCGCGACCGGGTTCGGCTCGCGGAGCCGCGCCATCCGGTCGGAGAAGGCCCGCCGGCTCCGAGTCACCCGGCGCGCGGCGACGGTCTGCCGGTAGGCGAGCAGCTGCGACTTGGTGGGCCTCGGCGCCCCGCTCAGCTCGTAGCCGTACTCCTCCAGCCGGTCGCCGAGCACGCTCTCGCAGAGCGAGACCTCCCACGGCTTCAACCGGTCCCGCCACGAGCCGGACCGGACCGTGGTCACCTCGCGGTGGGTGTTGACGTGCCAGGTCTTGTGCTCCGGCACCGCGACGCCCGCCACCCGGCTCGGCTCGCACATCGCCGGGTCGAACTCCTCGCCCAGGAACGCGCAGAGCGCGCGCAGCTCGCTCTCCGGGTCTGCGGTCAGCCTCTCGTAGCGCAGCTCGTGGTAACTGCCCGCGGGCAGCTTCGGCGCGCGGTGGCGGGCGAAGTCGATCGCCTCGGCCCAGATGGCGACCGCGTGGTAGATCTCCTTGTTGTACCAGGGCATCTCCTTCAGCGACGCCACGCAGTCCCGGCCGTCCCGGATCAGGTGGACGAACTGCGCGTCCGGGAAGAGCCGGAGCAGCACGTCGACGCTCTTGAAGTAGGAGGGCCGCTTGTCGCCCCAGCGCGGCTTGCCGAACCGGGCCGCGTAGGCCCGCAGCACGACACCCAGCGCCGAGCCGAGCGTGCCCGGCCCCTCGATGATCTCCCGGCTCACCTCGGCGGCGTCGATCCCCAGGTCCTCGAAGCGGTTCTGCCGGCGGTTCACCAGCCAGTCGGCCAGCTCCGCGCGGTTCACCGGGTTGTCGAGGTCGCCGAAGTGGAGCCTCTTCTGGTAGGCCGCGAGCATGAACCGGGTCTCCGGCGGCACCGCGATGCGCTGGTGGGCGTGCAGCATGAGCTGCAGCATCGTGGTGCCGGAACGCGGGCACCCGATGACGAAGATCGGTCTGTCGGACTGCATCTCGGACTGCATCACACGAACCCCCGTGAAAGATTTGGTCGAACAGGTGTGCCGGCCTGACGGACGCGCCGGTCAGACGGACACGCGCTGCGGCCCCCGCGGAACCGGTACGGCGGGCACCGCCGTCCGGGTCAGCCGCCACAGCTTGTAGACGAGGAACGCCTCGTTCAGCAGGAGCAGCGCACCCGCCGTGACGGAGACGGGCAGCAGCGCCCCGGCGCCGAGCAGCGGCGCCAGCACGAACACCGCGGCGTGGAACTCGATGCCGCTCATCAGGTGCGTGCGCACCCGGTAGCGGGCGAGGAACCGGCCGAGCGCGCGGTACCCCTCCAGCGCCCGGGCCCGCCAGGACCGCGGGGCGGCACCGTACAGCTCGGCGGACCCCCCGGCCTGCGGGACGGCACCGTACGGGACGTACTCCCCGGCGGGCGAACCGACCGCGTACGACCCGGTGGACAGGCCGGCCGCGTACGGCCCGGCATATCCCCCGGCCGCGTACGGCCCGGTGTGCTCCCCGGCCGCGTGCTCCTGCGGTCCCCGGATCTCCCGGACCGCCTCGCGCACCCGCTTCATCTGCGAGGAGTTCACGTAGCGGAACAGGTCCAGCACCGCGACCCCCGCCCCGAGCAGGACGTAGGCCAGCTCACCGGTCGCCGCGTACTGCCCGAACGCCAGCCCGGCCGCGCAGCAGAGCTCACGGACGCGGTCGCCCACGAAGTCGACCCACTGGCCGAACAGCGTGCCCGTGCCCTTGAGCCGGGCGATCTTGCCGTCCATGCAGTCGACCGTGAAGCTCACGTAGAACAGCACGGCCCCCGCCGCGAGCTGTCCCAGCGCGAAGGCGGCCGCGGCCCCCAGGCCGAGCACCATCGACAGGCAGGTCAGCGCGTTGGGCGTGACGTCCGTGCGGTTCGCCGCGACCACCGTGAGCCTGCACGCCACCGGATCGACGAAGAAGACCGTCCACCATGAGTCCTTCTGCTTGCAGGTGGTGCGGACGTCGTCCAGTGAGTAGGCCCTCATGCCTGCCAGCATGACTACCGGGACCTGCCGGGAATCAACGGTCTGTAACCACCGGAAGGTCTCCATGCCACTTCTTGACCAACACGGGTCGCTGCCCCGATTTGCCTTTACACAGGAAGAAGCCCGTGAAGCGCCTTCTCCGGTCCTGCCCCGCGGATGAGCACGCCGTCACTGTCCGCGCTCACCGCCACAGCACGACCGGGAACCCGCTCCGCGGGCCCCGCGGTGGCCGCCGGATCAGCCGAAGACCGCCTCCACGACCCGGGCGGCCGCACCGCCGTCGTCGAGCCCGCAGTGCCTCGCCGTGAAGGCCTCGTAGCGTTCCGCGTACTCCCCGGCGACCGCGTCGATCCCCTCCAGCGCGGCGACCACCTCGTCCGTGCCGCGCAGGAGCGGGCCGGGCGCCCCGGCGAAGTCGAAGGCCAGGCCGCGGCCGTGGTCGCGGTAGTGCTCCAGGTCGTAGATGTAGAAGAGCATCGGACGGCGGGTCACCGCGAAGTCGAACATCGCCGACGAGTAGTCGGTGACCAGGACGTCGGCCACCAGATACAGCTCCTGGACGTCCGGGTAGGCCGACACGTCGGCGACGAACCCGTCACCGGCGCCGGGCACCCGGCCCACCGTGTCGAGGTGCCTGCGGACCAGCAGCACGTGGTCCGCGCCCAGCCGCTCCCGCATCCGCGCCAGATCCAGCCGGAGGTCGAACCGGTAGCGGCCCCGGCCGGCCGGTCTGTCCTCCCGGCGGGCGGGGAGGTAGAGCACGACCTTCTTGTCCCGAGGCAGGCCGAGCCGCCGTCTCACCCGCTCCGCCAGCTCCTCCCGTCCCGGCCGCACCAGCACGTCGTTGCGCGGGCGGCCCGTCTCCAGCGTCGTGCCGGAGAACCGGAAGGCGTCGCGGAGCAGAGGCGTGCACCACGGACCGGGCGAGACCAGGTAGTCCCACTGCGCGACCCGTACGGCCAGCCGTTCCTGCTCATCGGCCGTCTGCGGCGTCCCGGCGGCGTCGAACCCGGTGCGCTTCACCCCGCCCCCGTGCCAGGTCTGCAGGACCGTCTGCCCCGGCCGGCGCTCGAACCACTGCGGCAGGTGCGCGTCGGCGACGACGTGGCGGCAGCGGGCGAGCGCCTCGTAGTGGTCGGCGCCGCCCCACCGGACGGGCGTCACCCCCGGCGGCAGCTCCACCTGCCCGTCGCGGACCACCCACAGGAACTCGAGGCCGGTCCCCCGCCTCCGCAGTTCCTCGTAGACGGCCTTCGGGTCACCGCAGAAGCGCCTGCCCTCCTGGCAGTCGAACAGCACGGCCCGCCGGAGCGGTTCCCGGCGCCACGCCGGGTAGCGCGCGGTCCGCAACTCCCGCTGGTTCTTCGCGCCGTGCTCCTCCGCCGTCAGATCCGGACCCACCACGAGCACGGCGTGCCCGGCGCCGTCGTTCTCGAGGGAGAACTCCCGTCCCTCGCCCGCGTGCTCGACGGGACCGAGGTCCGCTTCGAGGGGGAGGTCGCGTGCCGGGGTCCGCAGGGCCAGGCCGTACCGTCCCTCGGGGAGCGGGAGCGTGCCCGCCAGGGACTCCACCGCCGCGCAGGTGACGACGGCCTCGAACCTGGTGCCGTCCCGGCGGACGGGGAACGACCACTCGTCGCGGCGGTCGGCGGAGAGCACGACGAGGCGCTCCGGAGCCTCCCCGATGTCGGCGAAGCCCCCGGCGAGCAGCAGCCGCGCGCCGGACGACCACCCGGCGTGCTCCACCGTGGCGGCCGGGGGCTGCACGCGCAGGGCGAACCCCCCGGTCGCCGACGGACCCGCGACGACCTCCCGGTCCCCGTGCACCCGGCGGTACACGTCCAGGCCGTCGATGACCGGCCACGACCTCCCCGTCGGCTTCCCGGTCTTCCCTTCGGTGATCCGGGCCCGCCACTCCACCTTCGTGTCCAGGGCCAGGGCGTCGGGGCCGGCGGGGTCGAGCCGGGGCAGCCGCGCGGGCAGCACGTCCCTCAGGTCGAACTCCGCGGTGAAGGACCCGCCCGCGACGCGGACCGGATAGGGCAGGACCGTCCCGCCCGGCCGGCGGACCAGTTCCAGGACGGGCGCGGCCGGGGAACCGGAGACCCGCCCGGTCAGCCGGATCCGGTCTCCGTCCGTCTCCCGTGCGGTGAGCCGGAAGCGCTCCGGTTCCAGCCTGAGGACGAAGTCGTCGTTCCCCGCCCGTCCGGGCACCGCCCGCAGGCCCGGCCGGACCTCGAAGGCGTTCTCCCGGAACTCGTCCCGGCCGCCCGCCCGCAGCCGTTCGCGCCGCACCATGCCGCGGTGGACCACCAGCAGCTCGACGTGCCAGGCCGAGCCCTCCGGACCGGCGGTCAGCCTGTCCGGATCGACGGCGAGGCGGAAACCGCCCCAGTCGCGCTGCCGGCGGCTGTCCCTCGCGTACTCGGCAGGGGCCGCCCGCACGGCGGTGACCGGGACGCGGATCCGCCGCCCGCCGTCGGAGCTCACCAGCCAGGCGAAGACCTGCTGGTGCACCCGCCGGGTGGGGCGGAGGTACCGTACGGCGGCCCGGCCCTCGATGACGAGGCGTCCCGCCTCCCAGCGCACGTCGTCCAGCCGCTGCACCAGGGTCAGCTCGCCGCTCAGGCTGGTCGCCTCGGCGGGCAGGCCGTCCACCGGGGCCTGGAGACGGTACCGGGCCCCCCGGCGGACGGCCTTCGGCTCGGTCGCGCGCTCCCAGGCGAGTCCCGCCAGCACGTCGGCCAGGTGGCCTCGCCGTACCAGGTGCCAGAGCACCCGGCGAGGCGCGGGGAGCGCGGCCAGGACGGCGGGGTCGACCTCGTCGAGATAGCCCGCGGCGAGTTCCATGAACCGCCGCCGGTAGGCGTCGTCGCCCCGGGGCAGCACGTTCAGGAAGAGGGCGAGGTCGCTGTCGAGGACGGTGCGGTCCCACGCGGGGACGTGCCCGGCGAAGCCCCCGGCCAGCAGGAAGTCGCGGACCGACCGCACCGCGGTGAACCGGTCCTCGGCCCCCTTGACCTGCGCGCGGTCCTGGGTGATCGACTGCTGTTCGCCCTCCCGCTCCCGCCACAGGTAGACGTCTTCCGTCAGCACGTCCACCGTCTTGGCCAGGAAGTGGGCGGGCAGCGCGACCGCGATGTCCTCGTAGAGCACTCCCTCCGGGAAGGCGAAGCCGTGCTCGTCCCAGAAGGAGCGGCGCCAGAGCTTGTTGGTGACCAGGCGGTCCCGGAGCAGGGCGTCGTAGGAGGTGACGTGCGTCCGCCGGACCGGGCGGGCGCAGACCACCCGGTGCATCGGGGGCTGCCGCATCCTCCGCCCGCCGAACCGCTTGACGTTCCCCGACACCAGGTCGGAGCCGGTCTCCAGCAGGCTGCCGGCCATGGCCTCCAGCGCGTGCAGCGGCAGCAGGTCGTCGCTGTCGAGGAAGGCCACGAACTCCCCCGACGCCCGGCTCAGCCCCGCGTTGCGCGCGGCGCCGAGGCCGGCGTTCGCCTGGCGCAGGAGCCGGAAGCGGGGGTCGCGCTCCTGGTACTCCTCGGCGATCCCGGCGCTGGCGTCGGGAGAGCCGTCGTCGACCATGACGACCTCGATGTCCCGCCAGGTCTGGGCCGCCAGCGACTCCAGGCACGCCCGCAGGTAGGGCTCGACGTTGTAGACCGGCACGATGACGCTGATCAGGGGCACTGGTCATCCCTTTCGTCCGCGGAGACCGTCCCGTCCCGCGTGTCGTTCCCGATACGCGCAACCGCCGGACCCGGCCGCCGGGCGCGCCCCGGTCGCCGGATACGGCTTACACCTCAGGAGGTTCCCGCTTCCTTCCATCCCCCTGGCCGACGGCGGGCCCTGCCTATCCCGACCAGCCGCAGTCCCTTCCCGAAAGCCCGGGGCAGCAGCTTCGCGGAGCGGTCGGCCCGCCACCGCGGCAGCCCCTGCGCCTCCCTCTTCCACCGCCGGGCGCGCTCCTCCCACTTCTCCGCCCGCTTCCGCCACCGTTCGGCCCGCGCGACGAGCTCGGCCGGGGAAACGAGGCGCTCGTCACCGGCGGGGAGAATCCCCCACTTCCGGCCGTCCTCCCAGACCGTGCCGAAAACCCGGTGGATCACATCGTCCAGGTCGTCACCGGGCGAGACGAGCATCCGGGCGCGCCTGACGGCCGCGGTCCGCTCCAGCCGGGCCGCCACCACGTCGGCACGCTCGTCCAGCGCCAGGCTGATCAGGCCGAGGGCGCCGTCGTCGGCGAACTCGACAAGCCGCCGCAGAGCGTCCGCGTCGGGCACCCACCCTGCCGGGCACGTGAACCGGAACGGCGCGGGGAAGGCCGTCTCGGTGATCTCCTCCACGAAACGGACCCGGCTCTCCCCCCGATAGGTCTCCCTGACGAGACGCAGGTCCAGTAGCGGGTCGTCCAGCGGGGAGCGGCGCTCGTCGGTGAGCAGATGCCAGGGGCCGGCGAGGACGACGGACACGTCGGACATCCAGCCCGTCAGGAGACCGTCGACGGTGGCCCGCACGTCCTCCAGCGAGCGGTTCTCGGCGGCGACCACCGCCTCCACCGTGGGTACGAGGTACTGCCGTCCGGAGGACTTCGGCGGGCGGTAAGTGCGGTAGGGGACTCTCTCCGCCATGAAGGGCCGGGTGTACCGCTTGACCTCGTCCTGGCGGCGCATCACCGTGGAACTGCCCAGGTGGCGGCAGTGCGACTCCCGGTCCGCGACGAAGACCGCGCCGGCCTGCGCCAGACGGTAACCGATCTCGGTGTCCGAGCCGCGCAGCAGCGAGGTGTCCATGCCTCCCGCCGACCAGTACAGCCGCCTCGGCAGGGACACCGTGGCGCCGACGTGGAGCCGGAAGACACCCAGGCCGGCCTGGCGGAGATCCCCGGTCCGGTCCCACACCGCCTCGGTCCACTGGGGGACGCCTTCGTCCTCATCGAAAAGCTTGTTCACGGCCCCCGCCGACACGGCGGCGTGCACGTCCTGGGCGCTCAGGCTGCCGGGTGTGTGGTCGTTGAACCGCAGATGCCCGAGGGCCACCAGGTAGTCGGCCAGATGATGCCAGCGCATCTGCGCCTCCACATGTTCCCGGCACAGCACCAGATCCGCGTCGAGCCGGTGGACGACGTCGCCCTCCGCGACCGCCACCCCGCTGTGGAAGGCGTTGGCGATCCCCCAGCCGGACCGGGGGCGGATGACACGCGTGTTCTCGGGGACCAACTCGGGAAGACGGAGCGGTTCCTCCTCGTCCCCGTCGTCGACGACGATGACCTCGGTCAGGTGACCCGGGTAGCTCTGCGCCGCCAGGCCGGCGAGGGTGAGCTCAAGGGTGTCGCCGCACCGGTACGCCGGGATCACGACGCTCACCGTGCGCCGGGGCGACCAGGCTCCCAGTTCCGGAGGGGTCAGGCAGCCGAAGTCGTTCAGCCGGATCAACGGCCTGGGTATCACATCCGCATCCGTAATCGGACCCTGCATCACTGCTGCCCTTCTCTGGTGGCGGCACCGCCGCTCATGACTGAACGTTCTTCGCCTGTGGAGCCGCCCATCTCCATCAGCGGATTCGCGTGGAAACCCCGCCACTGACGGCGGTAGCTCCCCAGGAACGTGGTCAGCGGCTCCTGCCAGGTGTGGCCCGATATGCGTCGGCGACTGACGATGTAGTTGAACCCGTGCGTGCGGTAGATCCGCCCTCCGGCGGAGGAGACCGCCTCCAGCAGCTGGCCGTCCACGGTCCGGGGGATCGGCCGGAAACCGCCCGCCTCGTCGAGTGCCGCCCGCGATACCAGCATGGAGCTGCCGGCCACGCGGTCGGCGTAGGTCTCCGTCCTGATCTCACGGTGGATGGTGACGTCTATGGCATCCAGGTAAACGAACTCGGAGGCGGTCCCCACCAGATCGGCGTTCGAATACCGCTGGGCGAGCAGCAGGTCCGACAGATGATCAGGGCCGTACCAGTCGTCGTCGTCCATCTTGGCCAGGAACGTTCCCCGAGCCCGCCGGGCGGCCCGGTTGAGCACTTCGCCGAACACCCGGTCCCCGTCCTCCTCGATCACGGTGATCTCGCCCCCGTACGAGGAGATCGCCCCCGCGACCGCGGGGAGATCCCGCGGGAAGCCGTGCAGGGAGAGCACGACCTCCACCTCCACCCCTCGCTGCCGGGCCACCTGCCCCAGCGCGAACTCCACCATCTCCGGTCTCCGGGTGCACAGGAGCACCGAGACCGCGGGCCGCTCCGGCACCGGCACGTTCCTCGTCCGGGCAAGCGCCCGCCACCTGGCCACCGTGCCGTGCGACGCCAGCGCCGCGCGCCGCAGCCGGATGCTGAACTCCTCCCGGGACAGCGGGTCGGCCAGGTCCTCCGGACCGAAGCGGCTCATCGCCTCCACCAGTCCGGGCCCGAGCACAGCACGCCATTCCGGCCCGGGATCGGCCACCACAGGCACGCCCGCGGCGGCCAGACCGCAGACGATCCGGGCAAGACCGGCGGATGGCCCGCACGGCTCCCGACCGAGATCCACCGTTACGCCCAGGAGCCCCCGCGTCCGGGCGACGTCCACCTCCGTCAATGCCCCGGACCGGGGAACGCGGGCGACGACGTCACCGTGAGCGGTTATCTCGTAGGCTTCACCGCCGTCGTGGATCTCGCCGACGGGGCCGCCGACGGCCGAGGTGAAGCCGATGGGGCAGATCGAGATCTCGTCGACCGGAGGAAGATCGTCCGGAGCGAGCGAGGGCGCCGGTCCGTTCCGGGCGTCCACCCCGGCATTCCCGGCGACGCCGTCCGGGATGCCTGCCCGGTCGATCGGGTGAACGTCCGGGATCCGCCACGGCGGGGCCCCGGTTCCCACCGTCCTCAGGAAGAGATCTGAGCCCGGTGCCGCTCTCCTGCCGGGGATCGGTCCCAGCAGGGAGGCGAGTGTGACGTTGGGGTCTCCCGGCCGCCAGTGGCACGAGCCGGCACCGGCCAGCGCGACCACCGGCATGTACGGCGTGCTCAGCGAGCGGCCCGTCAGGCCTCGGGAGACCGCTTTGAGCACCTCCCCCGCCGGAGCACGCGTGCCGAATCCCACTTCGGCCCACCACGAGCCGTCGTCCCCGCGGCGGAGCCGGACGTCCAGCAACCCGTTCCAGCACCGCGCGTTGCCGGGGACCGGCACCGGCGGCGTCCGCCAGTCGGGAGACTCCGCGATGGCCACGGTGACCGTGGCCGCATGGGGCAGGAGTCCCGCCAGGGGGACCGCCCGTCGCAGATCGGCGGGCGTCCGCGCAATGAGGGTGAGGCGTTCCGTCTCAGCCGGCGCGAGCGGTGCGTCGGTCGCCGCGCGGTCCAGGTCCGTCCAGTGCCCGACGGCATCGCCGGCCAGCCGCGTCAGCAGGCCGGCCTGCCCTCCGAACCCGATATGGCAGCCTTGGAAGAGAGAGGGGCAGACGGACCTGCCGTTCATCCGGAGCTCCTGACGAACATGTCCAGCCCTTTGTTCCCCCTGTTGTCGGAGCGGACCAGCCCCGGGAACTCCGCCGCCCAGCGGTCGCTCACCGCGCTCTCCTCTTCCCTCCTGGTGTCGTCGAGGAAGACCGCCACCTGGTCGGCGCAGCGGGGCAGGAGGATCGGAAGAGCTGGGTAACGCGCGAGAGGTCCCGTGGCGCCGGGCGGGCCGTCGACGAAGAGCAGACCGATCTCCGCCAGATCCTCCACGGCGTCGAGCGCGTACCACTGCCAGCTCTCCTCGCCGTTTCTCCACTCCCGCAGCTGGGCGAGCCGCACGTCGACGACGTCCGACAGGCCGTGGGCCTCGACGAGAGCGCGGGACAGCTCCGCGTAGTGCGGGTCGTGCTCGAGGGCGATGATCGTCGATCCCGTGCGCTCCGCGACATAGCCCATCCAGACGCTGGACGATCCGCTGCCGCACTCCACGATCACCTTCGGCTCGGTCCGGAGGATCCACTCGATCATCGGACGGAGCGCGTCGGCGGAGGCCGCCCAGTTCACCAGCGGCGGGAGCGGCGCTCTGGGGCTGATGAGCGCCCGCAGGTCGACGAACGCCTCGGTCTGGGCATAGGTGTCGCGGACGGTGCGCTCCAGCGCGCGGAACTTCCTGTCCACCAGGGTGAACTCACGCTCCATACGGGCCTGGGAGGCGGCTGCGGCCTTGACCTGTCCGTGGTGCCGGCTCTCCTCCGCCCTCTCCAGCGAGTCCAGCCTTCTCCTGACGTGCCTCAGCTCTCCGCGCACCCGCCTCGTCCGTTCCGTGTTCCGCAGGCAGTCCCTGAGAAGGGAGTCCATCCGGAGGAACACCAGCAGACCCGCCGAGACGGAGACGGCGGAGAAGGCGGGGACGAAGAACCGCTCCCCGACGACCTCGAACCCGTAGGCCAGCACCAGCGCCGACGCTGCCGTTCCGTAGAGCGCCACCGCCATGTGTTTCCTGCTTCTTAACACCTTCAATGACATGGGCGCCTCCGTGGATATTTAGCGACCCGCACATGCGAACGACAGAGAGGATCACCCAGAAATTGACCGGAAAATAATTCGATGCCCATCAAAGACAAATTGTCGATCATTCCCGTATGACACATCGACACAAATGATCGAATATAGTTCACCACAACCCCCTCCCCGACGGGATGAGACGGCACGTCGATTCACGATCAATAACTAGCCCTCTGCCCGCACATCGGAACGCCCCAGGAAACCACACTCGCAACAGACATCCACTCATTCCCGACAAGCGGCCCAGAACAGAAATACCAAATTCGAGCAAATCTCCATGAGCAGCTCCGAGGTGTTCGACTCATCGCTACCCCATCTATCGGCCGA
>NZ_JBHSBM010000011.1:128271-233601 GCF_042650625.1 Planomonospora corallina | reverse complement strand
TGATACTCCGGCCAGGAGGTGATATCCGTGACATACCTATCCGAGTCACCCCGGTAGATTGCAATGACATGGTAACCCGCTTTCATTTTTGCGAGAACGGGTTTCGGGGTTACCGGAGGGAGAGGGAGCCCAGAGAAAGATGCACCAGGATCACAGTCGAGATGGTGAGCGAGCTGGACCGCCCGCCATCCGTAAATGACGCAGGGCTTCCGGAACCCCAGCTTGCGGATTTTCTTCGCCAGCACCTTCACATGACGAGTACTGAGATCCAAAAACCTGTCGTTGAGCACTGTGTAACCGTGGTTCAGGTACAGATGGCCGCCCAGTAGAAGACACACGCAGGCCACCGCGTACGCAAGCCGGATCCGCTGCTGGAACGCAGTGGCGAGCCGTACGACCCCCTCTCCCGCCGGTATCGCCCACAGCCCCCAGCCGGGGAGCAGATATCGAGGAGCGATCATTCCCGGGTAGTACAAGTAGGCCACTGCGATGCCGCATCCGACGACAAGTGGGACGAGGATGACTGCTCGACCAGATCGCCAGGTGGCCAAGACCCCGACCGCCACCAGCAACGCAGCGATCATCAGCCATATGACCCCTCCCGCGGGTACCACGCCACAGGCGCTCTGTGCGGTGCCGCACGCCGTCGGTCCATCCAGCGCCCTGACATGGTGCTCCACAAGCCATTGAGGAGTTCCGAAACTCTTGGTGGCCGCTTCGAGTCGCTTGATGGGATTGTCGAACCTCGACATCGCCTCTAAAGTCCACTGACCGAACCCGGCTGCGGAGCCCACGCTCAACGCCAGCAGTCCACGGAGGACCGCACGACGCCGCGAGGAAAACAGTAGGACGGCCATCGCCCCGGCGATGGACACCGTGATGACCATCGCATCAGACGGGCGGAAGAGCGGCAGGACTGCGGCAACGATCGCCGTCATGACCAGGTCCGCCTTCCGGACTGGTTTGTCTACCAGTGCGACTCGGAGTGCCAGACCTGTGAGCGCGACGGCACCGAAGGCTGTGTAGAGATTGGGCATGACCGCGTGTCCATAGAGCACGGTCGTCCAGCAGCCGGCGAAGAGCGCTGCCGCCGCGGGAACTGTATAGCCGGGCCGTACCGGGAACCAGATACGGAACGCGCCGAACAATAGCAGCGCGGAGACAACCGTCAAATATCCCCGGAGAACCACGATCGAGTCGGTGACCATGACGACCGGAGCGATGAGGAGTGGAGTGCCCCAACCACGGGAGGCATGGTAAGCAGCTGGTTTGTCATTGTTGGAGAACTGGCTGGCGTAGACGGCCTCATCATGCCCGAGGCCCATATCCGGGGTGAGGAGAAGGAACTGCGCAGCGGCGTAGCCGATCGCGACGAGCGCCAGGGACGCCTGCGGGCAGATCAGGCGGTTTCTCAGCACCGTTCCAGATGTCTCATCTGCCAAAGCTCGGATCCTGGCAGCATCACCCCGGTCCGGAACAAGCATCGTACGGAGAAGCCTCTCTGTCCTGCTCAAGGCCGGTGCGCCCGGAGCATCAGCGACACGCCGGGCAGCGACCGCACCGGCAGGTGGCGCTCGGCCCTGATGACCGCGGTCAGCGCCGCGTTGACCAGCGGCGGCATGTCGGTCACATCGCATCCGGTCGAGCTCCGCCGCCGCAGCGCGACGACGGGCCGGAGCAGGACGTTCCAGCTCCAGAGCTCGTCGACGACGAGGCCGGCCTTCTCCATGAGCTCGGTCAGGGTCCGCCGGTCGTAGCGGCGGTAGTGGCCGCTCGCCTCGTCGTGGGCGGACCAGAGGGCCATGTCGCAGGGGACCGCGATCAGCGCGGTGCCGCCGGACCGGAGCACCCGGGCGATCTCCGCCGCGGCGAGGTGGTCCTCGTCGATGTGCTCCAGCATGTCGAAGGCGACGGCGAGGTCGCACACGCCCGAGTCGAGCGGGAGGTCCCGCGCGTCGGCCCTGATCGCGTTCAGCCCTCTGGCGCGGGCGATCTCGACGCCCGTCTCGGAGTAGTCCACCGCGAGCGCGTCCCAGCCCTTCTCCACCAGCACCCTGGTGTTGCCGCCGCCGGCGGCGCCGACGTCCACCGCCCTGCCGGGCCGGCCGAGTCTCCGGAGCTGCCGGGCGAGGATGGCGCGGCGCTCCCTGTACCACCAGTGGCGGTCCTCCACCGCGGTGGTCACCTGAATGTCGGATGCGTCCACGGCTCCCCCTGCTCGGACTCGGGTACGGATGACACGGATGCGGCCCGCCGGGCCGGGCGCCACCACTCCTGGTGGTCGCGGTACCACTGCACGACCTCGGCCAGCCCTTCGCCGAAGTCCACGCGGGGCTCGTAGCCGAGCGACCGGATCTTGCCGCTGTCCACGGAGTACCGCAGGTCGTGCCCGGGCCGGTCGGGGACGCGCACGACCATGTCCCAGCCCGCGCCGGAGATCGAGAGCAGCCGCTCGGTGAGCTCCAGGTTGGTGAGTTCGACGCCGCCTCCGATGTTGTAGACCTCCCCGGGGGAGCCCTTCTCCAGCACGAGTTGGACGCCCCGGCAGTGGTCGTCGACGTGCAGCCACTCGCGGACGTTCCGGCCGTCCCCGTAGAGGGGGACGGGGCGGCCGTCGATCAGGTTGGTCACGAAGAGCGGGACGACCTTCTCGGGGTACTGGTACGGGCCGTAGTTGTTGGAGCAGCGGGTGACGCGGACGTCGAGCCCGTGGGTGCGGGCGTACGCCCGGCACAGCAGGTCGCCGGAGGCCTTGGCCGCCGAGTAGGGCGAGTTGGGGAGCAGCGGCGCGTCCTCGTCCCAGGAGCCCTCGGCGATCGAGCCGTACACCTCGTCCGTGGAGACCTGGACGAACGTGCGCACTCCGGCCTCCAGCGCCGCCTGCAGCAGCCGCTGCGTGCCGAGCACGTTCGTCGTCACGAAGTCGCCCGCGTCGGCGATGGACCGGTCGACGTGCGACTCCGCGGCGAAGTTCACGACCACGTCGTGGCCGGGGACGACCTCCGCGAGGAGGCGCGCGTCGGCGATGTCCCCCCGGACGAAGGTGTGACCCCGGTGGTCGGCCACGGGGGCGAGGTTGGCGAGGTTCCCCGCGTAGGTGAGCTTGTCGAGGACCGTCACCCGGGCCCCCTCCCAGCCCGGGTAGGCGCCGCCCAGCAGCGACCGCACGTAATGGGAGCCGATGAATCCGGCTCCGCCGGTGACGAGGACTCTCATGCGCGCACCTGGATCCTGCTGTGGTCGCCGACCATGAGCCCGTACGTGTTGGGCGTGCCCTCCGCGCGGCTCACCTCGACGTTCCGGCCGATGAGCGAGTGGGCGAGCCGGGAGACGCCGTGGACGGAGGAGTCGTCGAGCACGATCGAGTACTCGACCTCGGCGTCCTGCACGACGCAGCGCGGCCCGATCGAGGTGAAGGGACCGATGTAGGAGGACTGGATCTTCGCGTCGGCGCCGACCACGATCGGCCCGCGGAGCACGGAGTCCTCCACGACCGCGCCGGGCTCGATGACGACCCGGCCGGTGATCTCGCTCAGTCCGTCGACGGTTCCCCGGTTGGCGGGCTCGACGCTCTCCAGGACCATGCGGTTGCACTCCAGCAGGTCCTGGAGCCGCCCGGTGTCCTTCCAGTAGCCGGAGACCATGTGCGACTGGACGGAGCGGCCCTGCCCGATCAGCCACTGGATCGCGTCCGTGATCTCCAGTTCGCCCCGCGCGGACGGCCTGATCGCACGGACCGCCTCGTGGATGGCCGGCGAGAAGGAGTAGACCCCCACGATGGCCAGGTCGCTGCGCGGGGCCGCCGGTTTCTCCTGCAGCGCGACGATCTCGCCCGCGGGGCCGAGCTCGGCGACCCCGTAGAACTGGGGCTCCGCGACCTTCGTCAGCAGGATCTGCGCGTCGTACGAACCGCGGCGGAACGCGTCGACCAGGTCGGAGATCCCGCCGACGAGGAAGTTGTCCCCGAGGTACATCACGAAGGGGTCGTCGGCGAGGAACTCCCGCGCGATCAGCACGCAGTGCGCGAGGCCGAGCGGAGCGTCCTGAGGAATGTAGGTGACGTCGAGGCCGAACCGCGAGCCGTCGCCCACCGCTTCCCGGACTTCGGCTCCGGTGTCGCCGGTGATGATCCCGACGCTGGTGACGCCCGCGTCCCGGATCGCCTCCAGCCCGTAGTAGAGCACCGGTTTGTTGGCGACGGGGACCAGTTGTTTGGCGGAGGTGTGGGTCAGCGGACGCAGCCGCGTGCCCCTGCCACCCGCCAGGACGAGCGCTTTCACCCTTCTCAGCTCCCTTTGGCTCCGGTAAGGCGGCTCCGGCGGGGCTCCGGTGAGCACGACCGGCCGCGGCGGCCTTTGCCGTACCGAGTGTGGAAGGGCCGAATCCGCTTCATCCCCTGCTTTTGCGTCCCGGCACCCCGGCCTTTACCAACGCTTTGCCCGTGTCCGGTCACGGAAGGCCCAGGATCGGTTGATCGCATAGCTCAGCGCGGTGCTCGCCGGGAGGACGAGGAGCTGAGCGAGGAGGACGGGGAGTCCGGCGAGCTCCACGAGGAGCGGGAGCCCCGCCAGGGAGGCGAGCAGGAAGCTCAGGCCCACGGCGTAGAAGCGCAGGCATCCCCTGATCCACGGGTCGCGGGACGTCCGGAACACCACCAGGCGGTACCAGGGATAGACGATGATCACGGCCAGCAGATGGCTGACCGCCACCAGAAAAAGGTAGGGGACCCTGCCTTCAAGGATCAGTAAGCCCAGGGCAAGAAGACCGGAATAGACCGCGACCGTCACGGCACCTCCGATCAAATATGTGGTGCGCTGTCCACGAAGAACCGATGTCAGAGCATGCGTTCGCAGATCCGATCTGTCAGTGGAAAAGGTCCGAACATCCAGCTGAGTCATTCGGCGAAACCTCCGTTGAATGGTTTCCTGATGGCCGTCCGGCGAAGTCCGGGAAATCGGAACGGGCCATGGTCACAGCGCGACCGACAGTCAGGAGAATCAAGTGTCAGTTTCGGTGGTCGTTCCGTGTTACCGATCGGCGAAAACATTGCCGGCCCTGGTGGACAGGATCGTTCCCGTTTTACGTGAGGCCGGGATACGGCACGAGGTGGTGCTCGTCGTCGACGGCAGCCCCGACGACACGTGGGACGTGGCGCGTTCCCTGGCCCGCCGGGTCGACGCCGTCCGCGCGATCCGCCTGTCCCGGAACTACGGCCAGCACAACGCACTGGTCGCAGGCATCAGGGAGGCGCGGTTCGACGTGGTCGTCACGATGGACGACGACCTGCAGCACCCCCCGGAGCAGATCCCGCTGCTGCTGGCCGCGCTCGAGGGCGACCGGCTGGACCTGGTGTACGGCGTCCCGCACGAGGAGGAGCACGGACTCCTGCGCAGCCTCGCGTCCCGTTCGGTCAAGACCGGCATGGCCGCCGTCCTGGGAGTCCGCAACGCGCAGAAGATCAGCGCCTTCCGGGCGTTCCGGACCTGCCTGCGCGACGGCTTCGAGGCGCTCTCCGGGCCGCACGCCTCCGTCGACGTGGCGCTGTCCTGGAGCACCACCAAGATCGGTGCGGTCAAGGTGCACATGGACGAGCGCGCGCACGGCCGGTCCAACTACACGCCGAGGCTGCTCCTGCGGCACGCGGTCAACATGATGCTCGGCTACAGCAGCGCGCCCCTGCGGGTGGCGAACTACCTGGGCTTCGCCACCGGCCTGATCGGGCTGGTGCTGGGAGCCGTGGTCCTGTGGAACTTCGCCGTGGGCGACACGACCGTGGCCGGCTTCACCACGGTCGCCTCGATGGTCGCGATCTTCTCCTCCGCCCAGCTGATCTCCATCGGGGTGCTGGGCGAGTACATCGGCCGCATCCACGGCGGCGGGCTGGGACGGCCCACGTACGTGGTGCGCGAGCGCACCGGGCCGCCCGCCTCCGTCAGCCTTCCCGTGCAGCAGGGCGGCCTGGCGTACACAGCAGTCCACTCCGGACCATATGAACCGTGAGCACGGCGTGGGACGGGCGGAAGCCGTAGCGTGCCCACGCCCGCTGCACCCGCGTGTTGTGCTCCTGGGTGGAGATGACCACCTCCGCCGCGCCCCTGCCGAGCGCCCTGTCCTCGACGGCGCGCAGCAGGTGCGCGTAGAGACCACGCCCGCGCGCCGCCGGGACCATGCCCGCGAGGAGGATCTCCGTGCGCGGGCCGTCGTCGGCCACCGTGGCCAGTCCCAGGACCTCCCCACGCCCACCACCCGCCGCACCTGCGGCGGCGCCCGATTCCGCGCCCCCCTCGGCCCACAGCGCCAGGCAGCGGCCCTGCTCGGCCGCCCCGGCCGCCCACTCCCGGTAGCCCGAGAGCGCCGCGGCCCCGTCGAAGAGCGGGTTGGCCGCGTAGTGGTTTCCGTACTCGGCGAATATCCCGGCGACCAGGGCGGAGACCGTCTCCGGCTCCTCCAGTGCCGCCGTGCGGAGCCCGCCGGCCGGCGCCGGGCGGCGTCCCCGGCCCGCGGGCAGACTCCAGTACACCAGGGAGCCCGCGAACAGCGGCACGCGGCCGTCTGATGCCAGATGCGCGAACCAGCCGACGTTCTCCGCCGGGTAGCGCAGCACGACGACGTCGGCGTCCGAGGCGAGCAGCGCCTCCCGGACCGGCGCGAGGGAACCGTGCCCGGCCGGGACGGTCAGCCTCGCCACCGAGCAGCCGAACCTCGCCGACTCCAGCGGCGACGCCTCCGCCCGCAGCTCCGCCGCACCGTGCCGTCCCATCAGACCACCCCGTAGGAGCGGACGGCGTCGATCACCCGTGCCGTGCCCTCCCCGTCCAGATCCGCGAAGAGCGGCAGGCGCACCAGCCGGTCCGCGGCCTGCTCCGTGACCGGGCAGCCTCCCGCCGCCACCCGCCCGTACCGCATCCCGGCGGGGGCGGTGTGCAGCGACTGGTAGTGGAACGTGGCCTGCACGCCCCGCTCCGAGAGGTGCGCGATCAGCGCCTGCCGGTTCGCCAGGTCGGGCAGGAGCAGGTAGTACAGGTGCGCGGGGTGGACGCAGCCGTCGGGGACCACCGGCTGCGCGACCTCGTTGGCCGCCGCCCAGTCCGCGAGTTCCGCGTGGTAGGCGTTCCACACCGCGAGCCGGCGCGCCTGGATCACGTCGAACGACTCCAGCTGCGCCGTCAGCTGCGCGGCGAGGAGGTCGGAGGGCAGGTAGCTGGAGCCGATGTCGACCCACCGGTACTTGTCGACCTGCCCTCGGAAGAACTGACTGCGGTTGGTGCCCTTCTCCCGGATCACCTCGGCGCGGGCGACGAGGCCGGGATCGTTCAGGAGCAGTGCACCGCCCTCACCGCACTGGACGTTCTTCGTCGCGTGGAAGCTCTGCGCCGCCATGTCGCCGAACGACCCGAGCGGCCGGCCGCGGTAGGACCCGCCCAGACCGTGGGCGTTGTCCTCGACCACGGCGAGACCATGGCGGCGCGCGATCGCGCCGATCCTGTCCATCTCACAGGCGACGCCGGCGTAGTGGACGACCACGACGGCCTTCGTCCGGCGAGTGATCGCGGCTTCGACCAGCCGCTCGTCCAGGTTCAGCGTGTCGGGCCTGCAGTCGAGGAAGACCGGGACCGCCCCGCGCAGGGCGAACGCGTTCGCCGTCGAGACGAAGGTGAAGGAGGGCATGATCACCTCGTCGCCGGGCCGGAGATCGAGCAGAAGCGCCGCCATCTCCAATGCGTGGGTGCATGAGGTGGTCAGCAGGGCCCTGTTCGCACCTGTCATCCTCTCCAGCAGTTCGCTCGCCCGGTGGGTGAACGGACCGTCCCCTGAGGTTCCCCTTCCGTTCAGCGCCTCTGTGAGGTATTTGAGCTCATTCTGCGAGATATATGGGTGATTAAAGGGAATCGCCTGAAGATTCTTTACGCTCATGCCCGCAGCGAACAGCGACGGCTTTCCCCTCGCACCCGGCATCGACAATTGTTTACCGTTCCATTGACGCCTCTGAACGCACAACGACCGCAGGACCGCCTGGCCCTCGACGCCGAGGCCGCCGCGGGGAGGTCTGCAGCCGCCCTCTGGGCCGCCGCTTCTCACAGAACATCGTGATACTTCGGCCTCAACAGGCATCAATCACCTCTGTAGGATGGCCCCTCGACCGATGTCGTCCTGCCCCGGAGCCTCCCCTCATGAAGTCCCCCATCCGAATCGTCCTCGCGGGCGGCTGCGCCCTGGGCCTGCTGTCGGCGCCGGCCGCCGCGTGGGCCGAGCAGCCCGCGGCGGCCGCTCCCAAGCCGGCCGCCACCGCCAAGCCCACGGCGAAGCCGACCGCCAAGCCCAAGCCGGTGGACTGCACGAAGGTCAAGTGCATCGCCCTCACCTTCGACGACGGCCCCGGCAAGTACGCCGACAAGCTGCTGGCCACCCTGAAGAAGCACGACGCCAAGGCCACGTTCTTCCTCGAGGGTCAGTACGTGAAGTCGCGCCCCAAGCTCGCCAAGCAGATCGTCGACGCGGGCCACGACATCGGCAACCACAGCTACAGCCACCCGAAGTTCACCGAGACCTCCATCGACGAGATCCGCGAGGAGCTCCAGAAGACCCAGGACATCGTCAAGAAGGTCACCGGCAGGTACCCGACGACGATCCGCCCGCCGTACGGCCTGCTCGACGACGACACCAAGACGGTCGCCGCCGAGATGAAGATGCCGATCATCCTGTGGAACGGCGGTTCCCGCGACTGGGCGACCAGGAACGAGAAGGCCATCTACGACGAGGTGCTCAAGAACGCCAAGCGTGACGGGGTCATCCTCATGCACGACTGGGTGGCGCAGACCGTCACGGTGATGCCGAAGCTCCTGACGGAGCTGAAGAAGCAGGGCTACCACCTCGTGGCGGTCTCCTCGCTGCCCGGCGCGAAGGCCCTCAAGCCGGCCGAGGTCTTCCCGGTGAGCGCCGCCGCGGACAAGGACCTCTCCACCGACTCCCCCACCGGCGACCCGGACGACTTCGCCGAGTCCCCCGCCGACGACAGCTGAATTGCCGTGCTCCCGACCCCTGCACCGGGAGACCGGGAGCACGCTCGGCGGCAGCCTCTTCGCGGTGCCGCATCAGCGGTGAATCACAGATCACCGGCCGGCCTGGCGCCGTCCGCTATCCAGTAGAGGGAGTAGTGCCCTGACCTGAAGCGCGGCTCCAGCAAGTTTCTCAGGCCGGAGGCCGGTACGACTCGCCGCTCGTCAACGAAGAGCCAGCTCACCCCGTATCGCTCCCGAAGTCTTCGGATGCTGACCGCCGAGGGGTTCTCGAAGGCCGCCCTGTTCGCATCGAAACGCTTCTGATCCCAGAACGGGTACTGAAGCGATGAGCGGGATGACGGGCCCGGACGCCAGTTCTTCAGGTTCTTCTGAGTGAAGGCCCAGCCTTCGAGCAGTACGCGTCGTTGGCTGAAGGCACTCACCCAGAGCCGGAGAGCATGACAGGGGAACCTCGCGTCCCAGCGGCAGTGCACGTTCGTGGCGACCAGCTCGTCCGGGTCCGAGTGAGTACGCAGCCACCGCAGCGCGGTAAACGCGCTCTTCGGCACCGCTGGTTTGACCGACCTCACGGGCTTGGCCAGCAGCGTGGACGGCTCCACCCGGCCGAGTTGCTCGTACGCGAGGCCAGGCATGCTGAGCGCCATGAGGGCGACACCCCCGAATGCCCACGCCCGGCGGTTCCCCAGCCTGACGGCGAGCACGGTGAGCACTACTCCCGCGATGACCGCTAGGGCAACGTACGGCGGATAGAGGGAGGACACCTCCCCTTCCGGCCCTAGCGGAAGCCTCACACCCCACGAAGGGAGCAGGAAAGCCGCAGCCGCTCCAGTACCGGCTGCCGCGACCGTGGCTCTGGCAGGTACCCGTGCTCTGCGCACGAGGATGAGAAGCCCATACACCGCGACGATCGACAGATACGGCAGGGCGCTTATCAGAAAGAACAGCTGGCTGAACCCCGGATGGCCGAACAAGAGCATCACGCCGAGGCCGGATGCACCGATTCCAAGCATGAGCAGCACTCCCGGTCGCATCAGCAACCGCGGCCGGCTTAGCAGTCCGAATATCCCGGACCACGCCACGGCCCAGCTCAGCACATACAGAGCCGCGAAGCCGAGGATCGTGGCCTGAGAGGGAGCCTCCGAACCGTCCGGTCCTTCAGTCAGCCGCATCCAACCGATACGGATGATGTGCAGAGGGTCGAAGACCATGCCCAGTTGCGCGCCACCGAAAAGCACGAGCTGTGCGAAGAGGAAGCAGGCCCCGGTCACACCAAGCGCCGCGAGCGCCGCCCAGGGGATCCGGCGACGCCGGACGGCCTCCACCAGGATCACCAGTAGCAGCCCCACTCCCAGCATGGGCAGGTATGTGGCTTTGCCCCCCATAACCCCTATCGAGAAGATTCCAAGCAGCAGCCACCGCCCGACCTCATGTCGTCTGCTCCGCAGCAGTTCCAGCAGGAGCAGGACCACCGGAGCGAACAGCAGAGCGCCCATGACCTGGGTGGGACTGATCCAGGCGGCGTCTTGCACGCCGCCGTGGGCGAACGTCTTGTTCGCCCCCTGATGAAGGTTGGGGGCTCTCAAGAAGACCGTACACGCGACACACAGCAGACCGCCCAGCCACGAACCGGTGATGCGCCGCCCCGTCATCCCCACCAGGACCAGCAGGGCGATGAGCATGGGAAGCGTCCCCAGGCGGAAGAGCAGCACCAGCGGTTCCAGGCCGGTCACCCAGCTCGCCGCCGCGAAGTGCGCGTAAACGAACCAGTGGTAGAGCAGTGGCTCACCCGCGACCGTGGGAACGTCGGGAGGCATATGGTGCCTCAGCTCTCCGATCATCGACAGGTGGTACGGCATGTCGGTGGAGGTCGCCCAGACTCCCGGCTGGACGATGTCGTACACCTTGAAAAATGCCGCTGCGAACACCACGGTCAAGTAGGAGAGGATCAGCGCGACGGACCACGACCACCACAGGGGGGTCTTCGGCTGCGCTGTCCCCCTCCAGTGTCTTCTCAGCCGGGGGGCCGCACAGAAGACCAGGTACGTACCGACCGGCCAGGCCAGCACGGCCAGTGGAATCCCGGCGGAGCGGCCCACGATGTAGACGAGCGTCTCCACCGTGTACCCCAGCGCCAGGCCAAGCGCGATCTCCTCCGCAAGCGCCATCCTGCCACCCCACAGGGCACGGACCACCAGCAGACCCGGCAGCACCACGCCCAAGACCAGGTAGGTGCAGAAAAGCGCGGTCTCCCGGAGCGGAACGTCGTACGACCTCAGCACCACCACGATGAGAGCGGCCGCGAACACCGTCGGAAGCCAGTGCCAGATCGACCGGCATGCACGTCCCAGCGGCGGAGTACGAGGCGCGGCGCACCGAGCATGTCCGTCTGGTCCGGGGCTCTCCGGAGAAAGGGGTAAACCGGATACGGAACCGTCGACAGGCGGGAATGCGGTCATGCGCGCAAGTATGGCGACGCGCTTACCGCACACCCGACCCTATGCCGATACTTTGCCTTTCTTTGGCAATGCCAGCGAACTGCAGAACACCCCTCCGCTCCACATAGCCGGACATCTTCGGTATACCACTCGAAACGGTAGAGAGAACGCCCCCGTTCACCTCTCCCCCTCCGGGGAGACTGTGAGGGGAACAGCCTGCCCCAGCCCTTGGCCAGAGGATTTGCCGACAGACACAGGGCACTGACCAGGAGAATGACGTCTTTAAAAGATTGGAATATTTCACCAAACAGCTCGCAATGGCACTCCAGGGCATCCGGCCGTATCGGCAGCATCGCTTGGGGCCGTGGAAAGCGGCATCCTCAGCCGAACGCGAACGGGGAGAATCAGGTGCATTCGACCGTCATCGTGGGAGCGGGGCCCGCCGGGCTCACCGCGGCCTACGAACTGACCCGCAGAGGACTCTCCTGTGAAATCTTCGAAGCCGACGGAGTGGTCGGGGGAATCAGCAGGACCGAAGAACGTGAAGGCTGGCGCTTCGACATCGGCGGGCACCGATTCTTCACGAAAGTTCCCCGCGTGGAGAGGTTCTGGGACGAGGTCCTCGGAGAGGAGGACTTCCTCCTCCGTCCACGGATGAGCCGGATCTACTACAACGGCCGGTTCTTCGACTATCCACTCAAGGCGTCCAACGCGCTGAAGAACCTAGGTCTGGTCGAATCACTGCGCTGCGTCGGCTCCTACGCGTGGACCCGCATCCGTCCCCCCGCCGACCAGTCCACCTTCGAAGGGTGGGTCGCGGCCCGATTCGGATGGCGTCTCTACGGCATCTTCTTCAAGACCTACACTGAGAAGGTCTGGGGAGTGCCCGCCACGGAGATCCAGGCCGACTGGGCAGCCCAGCGCATCAAGAACCTGTCACTCGGCAAGGCCATCATCAACGCGCTGCTGCCCAACCGGAACCAGAAAGAGATCACCAGCCTCATCGAGGAGTTCCGCTACCCCAAGCTGGGGCCGGGCATGATGTGGGAGGCCTGCGCGGCCAAGATCGGAGAGCAGGGCGTCCCTCTCCACCTCAGCACCCGGGTCGAACACATCCGCCGTGACAGCGGCACGCTGGTGGTCACGGTCCGTTCCTCCGATGGCACCCGCGAGATCCGGTGCCATGACCTCATCTCCTCCATGCCGATGAACGCCCTCATCCAGGCGCTCGGCCCAGGCGTGCCCGGCATCGTGATCGAGGCCGCTGCGAAGCTGAAGTATCGCGACTTCCTGACCGTCGCGCTGGTCGTCCCGGAGAGGTTCTCCTTCCCCGACAACTGGATCTACATCCACTCACCCGAGGTACGGCTGGGCCGCGTGCAGAACTACGGTTCGTGGTCCCCGTTCCTCGTCCAGGAGGGCCGGACCTGCCTGGGCCTGGAGTACTTCGTCAACGAGGGTGACGACCTGTGGGAGCGCAGTGACGAGGACTTGGTGCGCTTTGGCACCGCGGAGCTGGAGAAGCTGGGCCTGGTCACCCCAGGGGCGGCGCAGCAGGGCTACGTCGTGCGGATGCCGAAGGCATATCCCGTATACGACGCCGACTACGCCGACAGCGTCGAGACGATCAGGAAGTACCTCGACGCGGAATGGCCGGAGATCCACCCGGTCGGCCGCAACGGCATGCACCGCTACAACAACCAGGACCACTCCATGCTCACCGCGATGCTGGCCGCGGAGAACATCGCCGAGGGCGCCGGCCATGACATCTGGGAGGTGAACGTCGAGTCTGAATATCACGAGGAACGGCGGGTGTCGGGTTCCGGCACCGGGCGCGCCGCACCCGTCTTCGCCTCGTCGGGCCGCTGACCGGATACGCGAAAGGCCCTGCCCGGTTAACCGGGCAGGGCCTTTCGCGTATCCGGTCAGCTTCGGACACGGGAGTGACCCGCCTCCGGATTCCGAGGCGGTAGAAGCATCCTGAACTGCCGCATCACGAACGGCAGCAGCACCATGCCGATGAAGATGGGCGTCATCATGAACCGGGCCTGCTGGGCGGTGTTGGTGAGGATCACGCCGAGTTGCTGACCGACGACCACGGCGACCAGAGCCAGTCCCGCTCTGTTCCCCGTACGCCACCACAACAGTGCCGCCGCGACGTAACTCAGGTAGCACCACAGCGGAGCCCGCCACAGCAGCCATTCCAGGTGGCTGACCATCGTGGTCTTGATCAGGAAACGCGCGGCGTCCCAGCCCCCCTCTATCAGGGGCCGATGGGTGAACGCCGTGGCCAGAGGAGTGCCGGACCACTGGGGAAGAGGCGAAGGCTCACGGAAGGTGGCCATGTACAGCTCACCACCGTACCTCTCGGCTGTTGAATCGATCTTCCAGGCCAGCGCCGCCCGGCAGATTCGCGCGTCGAAGATTACATCGGGCGCGCGCCAGATCAGAGTCCCCCACAGCTTCATGATCCGATCCATGCGCGGTTCGGCCTTACTCGGATCGAAACCGGGATGGGCCACGATGAAGCCCATGGTGTAACAGGAGGCTCCGTCCTTCCACGCCTGAGGTGACGCCACCTTCTCCAGCAGCTTCTGCTCCTCGGGCATCAGCACGCGGGGCTTCTGGACATACGCCACCGCGAGATCACTGAAGACCGTCTGGAAGGCGAAACTGCGCAGTGGCGGTACGAGCCCGAACCTCGTATACACGAAGCCGGTCAGAAGAGGCGGAACCATCACCGCCACGACCGTCACCCCCGCGATCCACCTACGCGCTCCCCGCACCACGAGCACGAGCACCGCGCCGGCGAGCAACGCCATCAGGAACCCGTTGTTGCGAAACAGCCCCAGGAGGAGCAGTTCACCTCCGAGCAGGAGGACACGGGAGTCGAACCGGTACCGACCGGACCTCGATTGGAGTGCGACCCGCACCGACGTTCCGGCCAGGAGCACGCCGCAGATGGTGAACGGCACGTCCTTCCAGATCGTCAGGGTGAACGAGGCGAGCGAGGGCAGCAGGACCACACAGCCCACCGCGGCGAGCAGCCAGCGGCGATGGATCCCCAGCGGCAGGAGTCCGCACGCCAGGTAGCTCAGCGCGATGGCCATGCCCACGCTTTGGAGCAACGTCACCAGCGCTATGTCTTCCGTGACGTGGTAGGAGAATCCCAGGATGAGGTCGTAGGCCACCGAGTGGTGGCTGCCCCATGGACCGACGGTGACGTTCTGCATCTGACGGCGGGAGTCGTTGCTCATGAGGCCGGGATACAGTGCGGCCCACCAGCAGAGCAGGATCACCTGGCCCAGCATGTAACAGACCAGACCGAACATACGAACCGACCCGGTCCTGCTCGCCTCACCTCCCTCTTCCTGTCGCCCGCTCGCTGCGTCCGGCGCAACCGTCTCGACCGCCATCGTGCATGCTCCCAGAGTGTTCGAATCCGCGAAGAGGAGGGACCGGAGCCAATCCTCAGACACGATGGGAGATCGCCCGCAGCACTTGACCCAACCATGGGTACAGCGTGGGCCAAGAGTACGGATCACCATGGTCAAGCGGGCACGCCGGAACCATGGTTGCGCCACAGTGATTCCCTGATCATGACGGCGTCCACACAGGAGTCACCGGTGACCGCACCGCTCAGTCAGTACGCCCGCCGTAGGAAACTGCAGTACTTCTTCTCCCACATCGACCGCTCCGCCCGGATCCTGGAGATCGGCTGCGCGGACGGCTGGGTGGGACGGTACGCCATCGCGAACGGATGGACCGACTTCGTCGGCATCGACATCGTGCCGCCGCCGACTCCTCCAGGCCACGAGTTCGTCCTCGGCGACATCAACCAGTGGAAGTCACTGGGGCTGGAAGCCGAGTCGTTCGACGCCGTCATCGCGTTCGAGGTGGTGGAGCACGGCGACTTCTTCGACGCCGTCCACGCACTGCTCCGTCCCGGCGGAAAGCTGCTGGTCACCACGCCGGTCCCGCACATGGACTGGCTCTGCAAGCTCATGGAGCGGGCCGGCCTCAACCAGCGACGCACCAGCCCGCACAGCCACCTCACCTACCTGCGCGACTTCCCCAAGTCCTTCCGCCCGGTCGAGACGTCGGTCAAAGCCGGGATCTCCCAGTGGGGCGTGTTCGAGAGGACCAGGGTCCTTGTCTCAGGTCGCTGAGTCCCTCCCCCGGGTCCTCCCCGCTCCCGAACCCCCGTTCCAGGATCGCCGGACCCCGCTGAAGCTGCTCCTCTTCCTGATGATCGGCGGTGTCTCCACGCTGCTCTACGTCGGGCTGTACGCGCTGCTGCGGCAGATGTGGAGCCCGATGTGGGCCAACCTGGTCGCGCTGATCGGCACCGCGCTGATCAACACGGAAGCGAACCGGCGGTGGACCTTCGTCCGGGCCAAGGGCTCACGGACCCGTCAGCACCTCCGCGCCGCGGTGATCTTCGTCATCTACTACGGCACCACCACAGCGATGATCGAGGCCGGTCATGCCCTCTTCCCTCACGTACCGTGGATCGAGGTCACCACTCTGCTCGCGACCTGTGGCGGGCTCACCGTCCTCCGGTACGTCGCACTCGACCGCTGGGTCTTCCCCTCCTAGGGCCGCTGGCGAGCCCCGGCTTCTTCGCCTTCCGCAAGGCATGCCCGCGCAGTCGCCCGGCGAGACTTCTCCACCGCCGGAGTTCTCCGGGCGATCCGCCTGCCCAGGTTCTGCATCGGCAGCTCGACCCAGCGGTAGGTGAGCCAGCTCAGGCCCAGCGTCCCCGCGGTGAAGGCGGCCAGGAGCACCGCCTGGGCCGCCGCCGGCAGGGAGCGCGTGTCCCCCACCGCAGCGTGCACGGCCCGTAGCAGCGGGTGGTGGAACAGGTAGACCGAGTAGCTGATCAGGCCGAGCCAGACCAGGGCGCGGGGGAAGCGGCGGCCGCGCAGGGCCATCATCGCGGCGAACGTCGCCCCGGCCAGGGCCATCGTGGTGATCCACACGTCCGGCTGGACCCACCACCAGCCCGCCTGGGGCGCCCAGACCGGGGCCAGCGCCACCAGGACCGCGGTGGCGGCCACCGGCCGGAGGGTGCCGGCGCCCTGCTCCCAGCGGCGGATCGCGGTCCCGGTGAACATCACCGCGAGGATCGCCGCCCCGAACCACGGCACGTAGCCGCCGAACAGCAGCAGCACCAGGGCCATCGCGCCGAGCGTGTAGGCGGCCGTACGGCGCAGCCGCCCGGTCAGCAGGCAGGCCATGCCGGCGGCGAACAGCGCGCCCGAGACGTAGGCGGGCCAGAAGCCGGTCAGCAGCGGCCCCGTGAGCACCAGCCCGGCCCCGACCGCGACGGCGCCGGAGCCGACCGCGAACGTCCCGCTCCGCAGGTGCAGCCCGGCCACGAAGAGCGCGGTGACCACCAGGTAGAAGACCATCTCGTAGGAGAGCGTCCACATGGTGTCGGCCAGGCCGCCCAGGTGGACGACGTCGAGCAGCATCGTCAGGTGGGCGGAGACCGAGGCGGGGTCGCGCGGCACCTCCTGCCGCACCGGCAACCAGAAGGCCATCGCCAGGACCGCGGCCGCGACCAGCAGATAGATCGGGTACAGCCGGAAGACCCTGCTGGTCCAGAAGGCCCGCACGTCCCCGCGCCCCTCCAGCGAGACGGGGATGATGTACCCGCTGACCAGGAAGAACACCAGGACCCCGTACATGCCGAGGTTGAACCAGTACGGCCGCAGCTCCGGCATGAACCATGGCAGCGCGTGCTCCAGCAGCACCGCCGTCGCGCCGAGGCCGCGCAGCGCGTCCAGCCAGGCGAGGCGGGCGGGAGCCGCGGAGCGGGCGGGCCGGGTGCCGGTGAGGGTCGTTGACACCCGCCCCAACTTACCGGTCACTGCCTCAGCTAACAGGAAGTATCGCCCCATTTGGTGATGGGTACCCACTCACCGGTAGTGACGGCCCCTCCCGGGGCCGTCGGCGCCGGGCGCCTACTCCCACTCGATGGTGCCCGGCGGCTTGCTCGTCACGTCCAGCACCACGCGGTTGACCTCGCGGACCTCGTTGGTGATGCGGGTGGAGATGCGGGCCAGCACGTCGTACGGCACGCGCGACCAGTCGGCGGTCATCGCGTCCTCGCTGGAGACCGGGCGGAGCACGACCGGGTGCCCGTAGGTGCGGCCGTCGCCCTGCACGCCCACCGAGCGCACGTCGGCGAGGAGCACGACCGGGCACTGCCAGATGTCCCGGTCGAGCCCGGCGCGGGTGAGCTCCTCGCGGGCGATGGCGTCGGCCTCGCGCAGGATCTCCAGGCGCTCGCGGGTGACCGCGCCGACGATGCGGATGCCCAGCCCCGGCCCGGGGAACGGCTGGCGCCAGACCATGGCGGCGGGCAGCCCGAGCTCCTCGCCCGCCCGGCGGACCTCGTCCTTGAAGAGCGTGCGGAGCGGCTCGACCAGCTGGAACTGCAGGTCGTCGGGGAGGCCGCCGACGTTGTGGTGGGACTTGATGTTGGCGGTGCCGGTGCCGCCGCCGGACTCGACCACGTCCGGGTAGAGGGTGCCCTGGACGAGGAAGTCGACGGGGCCGTCGGCGATGACGGCCCGCTGCTCGTCCTCGAAGACCCGGATGAACTCCCGGCCGATGATCTTCCGCTTCTCCTCGGGGTCGGTGACCCCGTCGAGCGCCTTGAGGAAGCGCTCGGCGGCGTCGACCACGCGGAGCTTGACACCGGTGGCGGCGACGAAGTCGCGCTCGACCTGCTCGGCCTCGCCCTTGCGCAGCAGGCCGTGGTCGACGAAGACGCAGGTCAGGCGGTCGCCGATGGCCCGCTGCACGATGGCCGCGGCGACCGCGGAGTCCACGCCGCCGGACAGGCCGCAGATGGCGCGGCCCTCGGGGCCGATCTGGGCGCGGACCGCCTCCACGGCGTCCTCGACGATGTTGAGCATCGTCCAGGAGGGGCGGCAGCCCGCGGCGTCGAGGAAGTGCTTGAGCACGGTCTGCCCGTGCTCGGAGTGGAGCACCTCGGGATGGAACTGCACGCCGTACAGGCCGCGGGCGGGGTGCTCGAAGGCGGCGACGGGGGTCTCGGGAGTGGAGGCGGTGACCTCGAAGCCCTCGGGGGCCGCGGCGACGCTGTCGCCGTGGGACATCCAGACCGACTGCCGCCCCGGCAGGCCCGCGAAGAGCACGCCCTCCCGGACCACCTCGAGCGGGGTCCCGCCGTACTCGGCGACGCCGGTGCGCGCCACCGTGCCGCCGAGCTCCCGGGCCATGGCCTGGAAGCCGTAGCAGATGCCGAAGGTCGGCACGCCGGTCTCGAACAGGCCGTGCGGGACGGCGGGGGCGCCCTCGGCGTAAACAGAGGAGGGGCCGCCGGACAGGATGATGGCCTTGGGGTTCTTGGCCATCATCTCCTCCACCGGCATCGTCGAGGGGACGATCTCGGAGTAGACGTGGCACTCACGCACCCGTCGCGCGATCAGCTGCGCGTACTGCGCGCCGAAGTCGACGACCAGGACAGTGTCGAACGACGGGCCGAACTCTGACACCAAGACCCCCCAAAGGAAACCACCGCGGTGCGCCCAGTCTATCGGCGTCGTCCGGTACCGCCCGCCGAGGTCCGCTCCGGCGATCGGCTCGGCCGCACGGCCTGCACCGGCAGGACGCTCCAGTCTCCCGGTGAACAGCGGACAAACGGGTATGAAAAGGAGCAGGACAGTAATACCTGCTCCTTGTCCTCGGGGCCTTCCTCAGGAGCTGCCGGTACCCGCCGATGGGGGCGCGATGACAGCCGACGAACTCAGGGGGCACTGGCCGGTGAAGCGTTTTCTCCGACTGCCGCTGATCCTTGTTCTGGCCGCGCTGGGGACGCTGCCCGTGGTGCGGGCGGTGCAGTCCTCCTCCGACCACCTGCTGCCGGTCGCCGTGGCCTCACTCGTGCTGACCGTGCTCGCGCTGGTGCACATCGTGGCCACGGGCAGGCGCATCCTCAGATGCCCCCAGTCCCGCAGGTCGCTGCGGAACTACGTCCTGGGGCTGACCGCCGGGGCCGTGGTGCTGGGGGTGCTGCCGATCGCCGGGCTGGCGTACCTGGCGGTGCAGGAGAACACCGGCGGGGCCCGCGCCGACGTCGAGCGGCGGCTGACGACCAGCGCCGACGTCAGCGCCGACTACATCGGCAACCAGGTGGACGCCGCACGGGAGCTGGTCACCTCCTACGCCCAGCGCCCGTCGGTGCGCCGTGCCCTGGCCTCCGGCGGCGGGGACGTCGACCGGCACCTGGCGGAGCTGCGGGCGCACGACCCGTCCCTGTTCGCCGCGTGGGCGATGGACAAGTCCGGCAGGGTGCTGGCGATCAGCCCCTCCCATCCCGAGGTCGTCGGCGAGGACTTCTCCGGCCGCGACTACTTCCAGGGCGTGCTGCGGACCGGGAAGCCGTACGTGTCGGAGGCGTTCTCCACCGTGATCGTGGAAGGCCGCCGCGTGGTCGCGGTCGCCGCGCCGGTGACGGACGGCGAAGGCCGCATCACCGGCCTCGTCGCCGCGGGCTACCCGGTGGAGGCCCTGACGGCGTTCACCGACCGGCTCTCCGGCATGCAGGGGGTGCGGCTGACGCTGGCCGACCAGAAGGGCACGCTGCTGTCCGGCGGCGACGACCGCTCCGGACCGCTCACGGGGACCCGCGACGAGCACGTCTGGGCCGCGCTGGCCGGAGGCAGCGGGACCGGCCGGAGCCTGGAGGACGGGTACAGCCACGAGGTGGCCTACCGGCCCGTCCCCGAGCTGGGCTGGGCGGTCGTCGCCGAGATCCCGACCAGCGTGGCGTTCGCCCCCGCCGACGCCTTCACCGGCCGGGTGACGGCGGCCGCGCTGGCGCTGACGCAGCTCCTGATGGGCGGACTGGTGATGATCTCGTGCGCCGAGCGGCGCCGGCAGTTCGCCGAGGAGGACCTGATCCACCGGGAGGAGCAGGTCGGAGCCATCATCGAGGCGGCCGGCGAGGCGTTCATCGCCGTCGACCGGCACAGCCGGATCATCCGCTGGAACTCCCAGGCGGAGGCGACCTTCGGCTGGTCGGCCGAGGAGGCCATGGGCAGGAACCCGGTCGAGCTGATAATCCCCGAGGAGCAGCGCGCGTTCCACGCCGCGAACCTCCAGCGGGCGCTCTCCAGGGGCGCGCTGCCCACGTCGGGCAGCTACCTGGAGATCGAGGCCCTCCGCCACGACGGCACGGTCTTCCCCGCCGAGATGACCGTGTGGTCGTCCTCGACGGCCGACGGCACGACCTTCAACACGTTCATCCGCGACGTCACCGCGCGCAAGCGCGCCGACGCCGAGCTGGCCGCCGCCCGCGACGAGGCGCTGGCGGCCTCGCGGATGAAGTCGGAGTTCGTGGCCAACATGAGCCACGAGATCCGCACCCCGCTGAACGGCGTCATCGGCATGACCACCCTGCTGCTGGACACCGAGCTCGACGCCCGGCAGCGCGGCTACCTGACCACGGTGCAGAACTCCGCCGACGCGCTGCTCACCGTGATCAACGACATCCTCGACTTCTCCAAGATCGAGGCGGGCAAGCTCGACATCGACCCCGTCGACTTCGACGTGCGGGTGCTGGTCGAGGACGTGGTGAGCCTGATGGCGGCCACCGCGCAGGCCAAGGGGCTGGAGATCGCCGCGGTGGTGAACCCGGCCATCCCGCCGGCGCTCCACGGCGACGTGCACCGCATCCGCCAGGTGCTGACCAACCTCGTCTCCAACGCCGTCAAGTTCACCGAGCGGGGCGAGGTCGTCGTCGAGGTCGCGGTCGGCCCCGCCGAGGGCGACTCCGGGCTCCGGCAGGTGCTCTTCTCCGTCACCGACACCGGGATCGGCATCCCCGCCGACCGGCAGGAGAGCCTGTTCGACGCCTTCACCCAGGCCGACGCCTCGACCACCCGCCGCTACGGCGGAACCGGCCTGGGGCTGACCATCAGCCGCCAGCTCGTCGAGCTGATGACCGGCACGATGGGGGTGACCAGCACGGTCGGCGTGGGCAGCCGCTTCCACTTCACCCTGCCGCTGCCCGGCGCGGCCGCGCCGCCGGCCGCGCCGCCGTGCCAGTCCACGGACCTGGCGGGGGTCCGCGTGCTGGTGGTCGACGACAACCGGACCAACCGCACGGTGGTCCGGGACCTGCTCACCGGCTGGGGCATGCGGGCGCTCACCGCGCCGGACGGCCTCAGCGCCCTGGACCTCCTGCGCGAGTCCGCCGCGGTGGGCGACCCGTTCACCCTCGCCCTGCTCGACATGCACATGCCCGATCTCGACGGCCTGCAGCTGGCCCGGGCCGTCGTCGCCGACCCTGCTCTGTCCGGCACCCGGCTGGCCATGCTGACCTCCACCAACCACGCCGGCGAGGCGCAGACCGCCCGGGAGTGCGGTATCGAGGTCTACCTGACCAAGCCGGTGCGCGCCTCCCAGCTGCGCGACGGGCTGCTGCGGCTGCTCGGCCGCGCGTCCGCCGACACCGCCCGTACGGCGGGCACGGCCGTGCCGCCGGCGGCCCCGGCCCCGGTGCCGTCCGCGCCGGGCGGCCGGGACACGGACGGCGTCCGGATCCTGGTGGCCGAGGACAACGAGGTCAACCAGCAGGTCGTCGTCGAGATGCTCGCGGGTCTCGGCTACGCCGCCGACGTCGCCGGTGACGGCGAGGAGGCGCTGCGGCTGCTGCGGACGGACCGGTACGACCTCGTGCTCATGGACTGCCAGATGCCGCGCCTCGACGGCTACCAGGCCACCGAGCAGATCAGGCGGATGCCGGGGCCGGTGAGCGCCATCCCGGTGGTCGCGCTGACCGCCTCCGCTCTCGCCTCCGACGAGCAGCGCTGCCGGGCGGCCGGGATGGACGCGTTCCTCCCCAAGCCGCTGCGCAAGCAGCAGCTCGACGCCACCCTGCGCACGGCCCTGGCCGGCCGCGCCGGCGACGCCGGTGAGGGCCGGGCGGCACCGGCCGCGGCGGCGGACCGCACCGGGGGCGGCGGGCAGGAGAGCCCGGAACCGGTGGCCGCCGGCACCGGCGCCGACGCCGAGGGGCTGCTCGACCCGGACGTGCTCGACGAGCTGCGCGACATCGGTCCCAAGCTCACCGAGAAGTTCCTGCCGTCCTACCTGCACAACGCCTCGACGGCCACCATCGCGATCATGGCCGCGGCCGAGCGCCGGGATCTGGAGGAACTGGCCCGGCTCGCCCACAAGCTGCGGGGCAGCAGCGCCGCCTTCGCCGGGCGGCGGCTCTCGGAGACCTGCACCGCCCTGGAGCGGGTCGCCAACGCCGGGGACGCCGACAGCGCCGCGGCCCTGGCCACCGCCGTGGCCCACCAGGCCGACGCCACCTCACGCGCCCTGGTCGCCACGCTGGTACGCGAGAGCTGACAGCCGCGGCGCCGCCACCGGACCGCACGGGCCCGGCGGCGCCGCGGGCCACGGTGGGCTACAGCACCCGATCCCGTACGGCGCCGGGGTCCGCGGTGGGCTACAGCGCCCGGCCGAGCAGGCCCAGGGGCGGGGAGCCGAGGTCGAGCATGGCGGTGTGGAAGCGCTTGAGCGTGAAGCCCGCGCCCCACTCGGCCCTGGCCCGCTCGCGCAGGTCGAGGATCTCCAGCTTGCCCCAGGTGTAGCGGCCGTAGGTCGGGTCGAAGGTGGCCCGCCGGGCCTCCGAGAGCGCGGCCGGACCGGCGAGATGGGTGTCGGCCTCGAAGCGGCGCGCGCCCTCCTCGACCGTCATCGCCCCGGTGTGCACGCCGATCGCGCAGGCCAGCCGGGTCACCCGGATCAGCGCCTCCAGCCAGACGCCGATCTCGAAGCGGGGGTCGCCGGGGGCGAAGCCCTCCTCGACGCAGAGCTCCTCGGCGTAGTGCGCCCAGCCCTCGGCGAACGCCATCGACATCAGCGTCCGGCGCACCGCCGACGGCGCGTGGCGCAGGGCGCGGCTGTGCGAGAAGTGCCCGGGGGCGACCTCGTGCACGTTGATCGCGGGCAGCGTGGTGGCGCTGAAGACCTCCAGCCACTCCTCGATCTCCTGCTCCGGCCAGGCGGGCTCGGGCGGGGTGATGTAGTACCACGACGGGCCCTCGGGCTCGCCCGGCGCGGCCCAGCTGATCATCGCCATGGCCCAGCGGCGCGACTCGGGCGCGAGACCCACCCGGCACTCGCCGTCGTGGTAGGGGACGAGGTCCTTCTCCCGGGTGAAGGCGATGGCCCGCTCGGTGCCCTCGCGGGCCGCGTCGAGCACCCCGTCGATGCCGGGGTGGTCGCGGACCAGTTCGCGCGCGACGTCCAGCGGCGGCCGGCCCGCGTGGCCCAGCCGCGCGCACGCCTCGGTCAGCCGGGCCGTGAGCCGGTCGCGCTCGGCGTCGGCCCGCTCGGCCAGCCTGCCCAGGTCCACCGGGAGCCCTTCGCCCGCGCCCATCAGCCGGGCCAGCCCCTCGGCGCCGAGAGAGGCGTCCGGGTCGCCGGAGCGCGCGGCCCGCTCGACGTGCTCGACCAGGCGGGCGTGCGCCTTCAGCGCCGCCTCCCGCGTGGTGTCGTCGGCGTCCGAGGGGATCCCGGCGGCCAGGCCCCGGACGGTGCCGAGCAGCGCGGTGGCGACCGGCGCGCTCAGCCGGTCGAGCGCGGCGACCGCGTTGTCCACGGCCTCGGGCCAGCAAGCCAGGTGGGCCCGCCGGGCCGCGGCCCGCTCCGCCTCCGGGGCGTACTCCCGGTCGTAGCAGGCCAGATCCAGGTTCTCCAGGTGCTCCATCGGGCTGCGCCGGTACAGCTCCAGCTCCCCGAAGACGACCCGGGCGTGCTCCTCGAAGATCTCCAGGTGGGCGGCGTCGTAGGAGTCGTCCGGGAGCGGACCCTGCCCCAGCGCGGCCAGCCCGGCGCGCACGCCCTCGGGCGACAGGTCCTGGATCCGCCCGTCGTACTCGTGCCGGCCGGCCATCTCCCGGACACCGGCGACGGAAAGGTCGCACACCGCCCGCAGGCGGGAGTCGAGTTCGCTCATGGGGCCGACGCTATCCCACTCCGGTCCCGGTGATCAGGACCGCGATCCGCGCACCGGAACGGGTCCGCCGCCGGCGGAAATGTCGGTGGGCCGTGGCACCGTACCGGCCATGGCGCAGCCCTTCAAAGAGATGGTCAACCCCGCCTCCGTCGGGTCGCTCGCCGACGGCGTGGCCGCGGCCTGGAGCGCGTTCCCCCGGGACCGGTTCGTCGCGGAGGCCCTCGACGGGCTGGACGGACTGGAGCTCAAGGACCGGGTCCGGCACGCCGCGCGGGCGCTCGCCGCCGCGCTGCCGCCCGATTTCCCCCGCGCCGCGGAGATCCTCCGCCAGGCGACGGCCCGCGTCCGGCTCGACATGTGGAGCGGCTGGCCCGCCACCGAGTACGTCGCGGCGCGCGGCCTCGACCACCTGGACGAGGCCATGGAGACGCTCGCCGTGCTCACGCCGTACGCCACGGGGGAGTTCGCCGTCCGCCCCTTCCTGGACCGCTACCGGGACGACGCCATGAAGATCATGCACGGCTGGGCGGAGTCGGACGACGAGCACCTGCGCCGGCTGGCCTCGGAGGGCTCGCGGCCCCGGCTGCCGTGGGGGTCGCGGGTGCGGTGGCTGATGGAGCCCGGGCCCGCCCTGCCGATCCTCGACCGGCTCCGCGACGACCCCAGCGAGTACGTCCGCCGCTCGGTGGCCAACCACGTCAACGACATCGCCAAGGACCACCCCGAGGCGGCGGTGGAGCTGCTGGCCCGCTGGCGCTCCGAGGGCGGCTCGCACGTCGAGCGGGTGCTGCGCCACGCGGTGCGCGGCCTGCTGCGCGCCGGGCACCCCGGCGCGCTGGAGCTGATGGGCGCCGCTCCCGGCGGCGGCGCGGTCGAGGCGCTGGCGCTGGAGGCCGACCGGGTGGCCGTCGGCGACCTGCTCCGCTTCACGGTCACGGTCTCGGCGGACTCCCCCGGTCCGCTCGTGCTCCGGTACGCGGTCCGGCGCGACGGCTCGCGCCGCGTCTTCCACCTCGGCGAGCGGCTGGTCTCCGCTCCGGGGCAGGTCGTCACGGTGGCCAAGTCCCACTCGTTCCGGCCGGTCACCACCAGGGTCGAGCCGCCCGGCCCCCGCGTCCTGGAGATCGTCGTCAACGGCGCGGTCCGCGCCACCGCCCCCTTCACCCTGACGGCGCCGTGACTCGGCAAGGAGCTCCACGAGCCGCTCTCGGGCGTGTACGGCGCGCGGACGGCTACCAGCGTCGCTGATCGTGCCTTCCGGCCCGGACGACACCGGAAAAACCGGTCGAAACGTGGAGGTCCGGGCGGGGAGGATGTCCGGGTGACCCTGCGTATCAGCACCCTCGCCGAGCGGCCGGAGCTCGCCGACGCGATCTGGGCGATGGACAACCCCTGGCCCGCGTTCATGATGCACGACCCGGTGGCCGCCCTCTACTACGACGTCTGCGTGAGCGCCTACCCGGAGTTCGTGCTGGTGGCCGAGGACGGCGCCGAGCCGGGGCGGCTGGTGGCCAGGGCGTTCAGCGTGCCGTTCACCTGGGATCGCGAGGAGCTGCCGGACGGCGGGTGGGACACCGCGATCCTGCGGGCCTGGCGCACCCGGCGGACCGGTGAGAAGCCGGATGCGGTCACCGCGCTGGAGATCGCCGTCAGGACCGACCTGCTCGGCACCGGGCTCTCCCCGATCCTGCTGGGCGCGCTCCGGGAGAACGCCGCCCGTCTCGGCTTCACCGAACTGCTCGCCCCGGTGCGGCCCAACGCCAAGCACCTGGAGCCGCGCGCCCCGATGGCGGAGTACGCCTCGCGCACCCGCCCCGACGGGCTCCCGGCCGACCCGTGGCTGCGGGTGCACGTCCGGGCGGGCGGCGAGATCGTCAAGGTCGCGCCCCGGTCGATGACGGTCTCCGGCACGCTCGCCGAGTGGCGGCAGTGGACCGGCCTGCCGTTCGACGCGCCCGGCCCGGTGGAGGTGCCCGGCGCCCTGACCCCGGTCCACTGCGACCCCGCCCAGGACCACGCCGTCTACGTCGAGCCCAACGTCTGGGTACGGCACCCGCTGACCTGAGCACCGCCCGGACCCCGGGACCGGTCCCGGCACCGAGCCGGGCCGGGAACGGACTCGATGTCCTGCTCCCGGCCCGAATCCGGAGCCGGGCCGGTCACCGTGCCGGGCGGCGGAGCGGGTGAGGCCCCGGCGGAGGGGTCAGCCCGCGCTACCGGCGATGCGGTCGAGCAGGGCCGCCAGGGTCTTGTCGTCGGTGGCCGGGGCCATGACGGTGGCGCGCAGGTGGCGGACTCCGCCGATCTCGGCCGAGGTCAGGTGGAAGGCGCCGTCGGCCATCAGCCGCTCGCGGATGGCCAGCTGGTCGCCCGTGCCGTACCGGAAGCAGACGATGTTGCTCTCCGGCTCGTAGGGGAAGGCGAAGCCCGGCCGGTCGCGGCCCAGCTCCCAGAGGCGGTGCGCGGCGGCGTACTGCCGGGCCACGTACTCGCCCAGGCCGCGCTCGCCCCGCCAGGCGAGGTTGAGGAAGATCTTCAGGCCCAGCTCGGCCTTGCTGCACTCCACGGTCCTGCCGATCGAGTCGACGCCCGGGGCGGCGCCGGGTCCGGAGCCGGGTCCGGAGCCGGGTCCGGAGCCGGAGTGGCCCTCGTGCGCGTCCGGACCCCGGTCGCCGTGGAAGCCCCGGTCGCCGTGGAAACCCCGGTCGCCGTGGAAACCCCGGTCGCCGTGGAAACCCCGGTCGCCGTAGAAGAGGTAGCTCGCCTCCTGGCGGAAGGCCGCGTCCAGATCGTCCGCCCGCCGGGTCAGTACGGCGGCGGCCAGGCTGGACGTGCGCAGCATCTTGTGCGCGTCCCAGATCAGCGAGTCGGCCAGCTCCACCCCGTCGAGCCGGTGCCGGTGCTCCGGGCTGAGCAGCGCCGAGGCTCCGTGGGCGCCGTCCACGTGGAACCAGACGCCGTGGGCGGCGCAGAACTCCCCGACCGCGCGCAGGTCGTCGTGGAGGCCGGTCGCGGTCGCGCAGGCGTTCGCCACCAGGGCCATCGGCCGCCGACCGGCCCGGCGCACCCGGTCCAGGGCCTCCGGCAGGGCCGCGGGGTCGATCCGGCCGAGCGGGTCGGTCGCCAGCGGCACGACGGCCCGCTCGCCGAGGCCGAGGATGGCGGCGGCGCGGGCGAGCGAGTAGTGCGCCGAGGCGGGGGCGAGCAGGGCGAGGTCGCCGGGCACGCCGTCGCTCCAGGCGTCCGGCGCGGCGGCCGCCCGCGCGGCGAGCAGCACGGTGAGGTTGGCCAGGGAGCCGCCGTGGGTGAGCACGCCGCCGCCCGCCGCGCCGTACCCGGCCTTCTCCAGCATCCAGCGCACGACCTCCCGCTCGACGGTCGCGGCGGCGGCGCCCATCTCGTAGACCGCCATCGGGTTGTTGGCGGCGCCGTGCACGAGGTCGGCGAGCGCGGCGGGGAAGTCGGGCGGGGCGATCTGGTGGCCGAGAGAGGCGGGGTGGTGCATCCGGGTCCCCTCCTCCAGGTAGGCGGCCAGGAAGTCCGCGTGGGTCCGCGGCGTCATCCCGCCCTCGCGGATCCACCGGGCGAGGCCGAGCCGCTCGGACAGCTCGCCCGGTGGGCGGCGGCGGATGACGGGTGGCAGGCCGCACTGGCTCTCGTCCACGTAGGCGGCCAGTTGCTCGGCGGTGGCCGCCGCTGCCCGGGTGAACTCCTCGACGTTCCAGGTCACATCGGGATTGTCCCTGAGCGCCGGGCGGTCCCCGCGCCGGGGTGCGGGGACCGGCCGCCGGCCCCCGGCGGGAGCGAGGCGTGGCGGAGCCGGGACGGCGCGGGCGCCCAGGGCGCAATCCGGGCGCCCGCGCCGTACGGCCCCGCCGGGACGTCAGCTGATGCCGACGATCGGCAGGCGCAGGGCCGCGGGGGCGGCGGCGGGCACGACGGGGTTCTTCGGGGCGACGGGCTCCAGCCGCGCGTAGGGGGAGCCGAGGGCCGGGCGGGGGTCGGCCTCGCCGCGGTTCGGCCACAGGGCCATGGCGCGCTCGGCCTGGGCGGTGATGGTCAGCGAGGGGTTGACGCCCGGGTTGGCGGAGATCGCCGAGCCGTCGACGACGTGCAGGCCCTCGTGGCCGTAGACGCGGTGGTAGGGGTCGATCACCCCGTTCTCCGGCGAGTCGCCGATGGCGCAGCCGCCCAGGAAGTGCGCGGTGGCGGGGATGTCGAACAGGTCGAGCCAGGAGCCGCCGGGCATGCCGCCGATCTCCTCGGCGGCGTGCCGGACGAAGGTGTGCCCGGCCGGGATCCAGGTGGGGTTGGGCTCGCCGTGGCCGGGCCGGGAGCGCAGCCTCCAGCCGCCGAGCGGGCCCCTGCGGGCCGACAGGGTGATGGAGTTGTCCTTGGCCTGCATGACCAGGGCGATGATCGTGCGTTCGGACCACCGGCGGTGGTCGAACAGGCGCGGGAGCAGGTGGGGGCGCCTGGCGGCCTCGCCGAGGAACTTCAGCCAGCGCGGCGCCCCGCCGCCGTCGATCAGCAGGGTGCGGAGCATGCCCATCGCGTTGGAGCCGTCGCCGTAGCGGACGGGCTCGATGTGCGTGTGCGCGTCGGGGTGGATGGAGGAGGTGATCGCCACGCCGTGGTTGAGCTTCTCGCCCTTGACGCCCAGCCGTTCGAAGCCGAGCAGCGCCTCGGAGTTGGTCCTGGTCAGCGTGCCGAGCCGGGCCGAGAGGCGGGGCAGCATGCCGGTGACCCGCATGCGGTGGAGCAGGCGCTGCGTGCCGTACGTGCCGGCGGCGACGACCACCTGCTCGGCGGTGAGCGTGCGGCGCCTCCAGGGCGCGCCCGTCTTCCGCACCTCGACCGCGTAGCCCTTCCCCTCCCCGAGGGGGCGGACCGCGGCGACCGTGGTCTCCGGGTGGACCCTGGCCCCGGCCTTCTCGGCGAGGTAGAGGTAGTTCTTGGTCAGCATGTTCTTGGCGCCGTGCCGGCAGCCGGTCATGCACTCGCCGCACTCGGTGCAGCCCCTGCGGCGCGGCCCGGCGCCGCCGAAGTACGGGTCGTCGGCCTCCTGGCCGGGCGTGCCGAAGAAGACGCCGACCGGGGCCCGGTGGAAGGTCCCGCCCACGCCCATCCGGTCGGCGACCTTCCGCATGATCTCGTCGGCGCGGGTGAGGGTCGGGTTGACCACCACGCCGAGCATGCGCTTGGCCTGGTCGTAGTACGGCGCCAGCTCGGCCTTCCAGTCGGTGATGCCCGCCCACTGGGGGTCGGCGAAGAACGGGTCCAGCGGCTCGTAGAGGGTGTTGGCGTAGACGAGGGAGCCGCCGCCGACCCCGGCGCCGGCCAGCACCATGACGCCGGAGCCCCGGCTGCCGCGCGCGCCACGGAGCACGTGGATGCGCTGGATGCCCTTGCAGCCGAGGGCGGGCGCCCACAGGAAGTCGCGGACCCGCCAGGAGGTCTTCGGCAGGGTGCGCTCGTCGAAGCGCCGCCCGGCCTCCAGGACGCCGACCCGGTAGCCCTTCTCCGTCAGGCGGAGCGCGGTGACGCTCCCGCCGAACCCCGACCCGATCACCAGCACGTCGTAGTCGAACACCCCGGGGACTCCCTTCACTTGAGGTGGAGCCGCTTCAACGTCCTCAGCAGCGTCGTGACCACCTCGGCGTACCTGTCGTAGGTCATCCCGGGCAGCGGTTCGAGGCCCAGCCAGGTGGCCTGGACGGCGACGGTCTGCGCCTCGGTGTACTTCAGCAGCCCCTCGGCGCCGTGCCGGCGGCCCAGGCCGGAGGACTTCATGCCGCCCATGGGCGCGTCGTAGGAGGCGAAGGCGGCGCCGTACCCCTCGTTGACGTTGACGGTCCCGGCCTTGATCCTGGCCGCCAGCGCCCGGCCGCGCGCCGGGTTCCGCGTCCAGACCGAGGCGTTGAGGCCGTAGACGGTGTCGTTGGCCCGCTCGACCGCCTCGTCCTCGGTCGAGAAGCGGTAGAGCGAGACGACCGGCCCGAAGGTCTCCTCCCGGCACAGGTCCATGCTCTCGTCCACGCCGGCCAGGACCGTGGGCTCGTAGAAGAGCGGGCCGGCCTCGGGGCGGGGCCGGCCGCCGGCCAGCACCCGGGCGCCCTTGGCGACGGCGTCGTCCACGTGGGCGGTGACGGCCTCCAGCTGGCGACGGGAGGTGAGCGAGCCCATCTGCGCGTCCCAGTCGAGGCCCGCGCCGAGCTTCATGTTCTTCACCAGCCGGACGAACTTCTCGGTGAACGCGTCGTACACGCGGTCGTGGACGTAGAGCCGCTCGATGGAGATGCACAGCTGCCCGGCGTTGCTGAAGCAGGCGCGCAGCGCCCCCTGGGCCGCCACGTCGAGGTCGGCGTCGTCGAGGACGATCATCGGGTTCTTCCCGCCGAGCTCCAGGGAGCATCCGATGAGCCGCTTGGCGGCCTCCTCGGCGATCCTCCGGCCGGTCCGGGTGGAGCCGGTGAAGGCCACGTAGTCGGCGCCGTCGAGCAGCGGGTCGCCGAGCTCGGCGGGGTCGCCGAGCACGACCTGCCAGATGTCGCGGGGCATGCCGAGCTCGGCCAGCAGGTCGATCGTCCACAGGGCGGACAGGGCCGTCTGGGTGTCGGGCTTGTGGACGACGGCGTTCCCGGCGAGCAGGGCGGGGACGACGTCGGTCACGCCGAGCGAGAGCGGGTAGTTCCAGGGCGAGATCAGCGCCACGACCCCCTTGGGGTGGCGGGTCTCGGCGACCTTGGTGGCCAGCGGGAACAGGCCGGAGCGCCGCTTCGTCTCCAGCAGGCCGGGGGCGCGCCGCGCGTAGTAGAGGGTGCAGCCCGCGACGTCGCAGACCTCCTCGAAGGCGTGCCTGCGGGCCTTGCCGGTCTCCCACTGGACGATGTCGAGGATCTCCTCGCGCCGGTCCAGGATCGCGTCGTGCAGCGCGAGGAAGGGCCGGGCCCGCTCCCGGGCGGGCAGCCCGGCCCAGGACCGCTGCGCCTCGCGGGCCCGGGCGTGGGCGGCGCGGACGTCCTCGGCGGACGAGATCGGCAGCTCGGCGAGGGGCTCGCCGGTGAAGGGGGCGGTGATCTCCTGCGTCTTCCCGCCGGAGGTCACCTGGCGGACGACGCGTTCGATCATCCGGGGGTCGAGCGTCCGGGTCGCTCCGAGAGTGGCAGCCATGGCCGAAGGGTATTCGGTAGAACCGTTTACGGCTACTGGTCGGTAGATCGTTGAACCGGGCAGGTCATGGATCCGTCGTGGAGGGCATGAGGACATCGATTCGCACGGCCGGCGCCGCGGTGACCGCCCGCACGTCCACCCGCACGGCCATCCGTACGGCCATCCGCGGGGGCGGCCGTACGGCCGCCGGCGTGGCCGCCGTCCTGCTGCTCGCCACGGCCTGCACCGGGACCCCGGCGGGCTCCGGCGCGGGCCGTACGGCCCCGGTGGATCTGGGCGACGTGCGGCTGGTCGCCTACAGCGGCTGCGACGACATGCTCGCCGGGCTGCGCGCCGCGGCGGCCGAGCGCGTCGGGCCGTGGGGACTGGGCGGGCCGATCCCGTTCGGCATGGCCGAGGCGCGAGCCGACAGCAGCGCCGCCACCTCCGCCAAGCAGGGCGCGCCCGCGCACTCCACCACCAACACCCACGAGGCCGGGGTCGACGAGCCCGACCTGGTGAAGACCGACGGCAGACGGATGATCACGGTGAGCCGGGGCGTGCTGCGCGTGGTGGACACCGCCACCCGGAAGGTGACCGGCACCCTGCGCCTGACCGGCGAGGAGCACGCCTGGGCCCCGGCCGACCTGCTGGTCAGCGGGGACCGCGCCCTGGTGCTCTTCTCCGGCGGCGGGATCCTCCCGTACGGCGCGACCGCCAAGATCGCCCCGAGCCCGGGCCCGCGCTACGTGCTCGTCGACCTGTCCGGGAAGCCGGAGGTGGTCGGCTCGATCACCCCGGACGGGGCGCACGTGGACGCGCGCATGGTCGGCTCGACGGTCCGGCTCGTGGTCCGCAGCCAGCCCGCGATCACCTTCCCCGACGCCGGTCCCGACGCCACCGAGGCCGAGCGGACCCGCAGGAACGCCGAGGCCGTGCGGAAGGCCCCCATCGAGGCGTGGCTGCCGACGTACGAGGTGACGGGGGCGGACGGCCGGACGGAGAAGCGCACGGTCGGCTGCGGGCAGGTCAGCCACCCCGAGGAGTACACCGGGACCTCGCTGCTGACCGTGCACAGCCTCGACCTGGACGCCGGGGCGCGGGCCCTGGACGAGAGCGCTCCGATCGGCCTGGTCGCCGACGGCGACACCGTCTACGGCACCGGCTCCAGCCTGTACGTGACCAGCAACCCGCACTGGTGGTCGGTCATGCCGACCGACGTGATCATCGAGGAGAACCCCGAGCCCCGGCCCGGGCGGGCGGTCGCGCCGAAGGAGGAGCCGACCCCGGCCGAGGAGACCGTCCCGTTCCCGGCCGACCCGCCGCCCGCCACCACGACCGCCCCGGCCCCCGCCACCACGACCGCCGCGCCCCCCGCCCCCGCCGCGTCGGCCACCGGAGCACCCACCGGAGCGCCCGCCACCCCGACGGCCGTCCCGCCCGCCACCGAGCCGCCCGCCGCGTCCGAGACGCCCGCCGCGTCCGAGACGCCCGCCGCCCCGGCCCCGCCCCCGGAGGAGACCGAGGTCCACCGGTTCGACGTCACCGCGCCGGGCGCGCCCCGCTACGTCGCCTCGGGCAAGGTCCCGGGCCGGCTGCTCAACCAGTACTCGCTCTCCGAGCACGAGGGGCACCTGCGGGTCGCGACCACCTCGGAGACCGCCAAGAGCAGCTCCAGCGCCGTCTACGTGCTGCGCGCCGACACCCTGGCGAAGGCCGGCGAGGTCGGCGGCCTGGGCGAGGGCGAGCGCATCTACTCGGTCCGCTTCATCGGCCCCGTCGGCTACGTGGTGACGTTCCGGCAGGTGGACCCGCTCTACGTGCTCGACCTGCGCGATCCGGACGCCCCGAAGAAGACCGGCGAGCTGAAGATCACCGGCTACTCGGCCTACCTGCACCCGGCGGGCGACGGGCGGCTGATCGGCATCGGCCAGGAGGCGAGCGAGCAGGGCCGCACGCTCGGCACCCAGGTCTCCCTCTTCGACGTCTCCGACCCGGCCGCCCCGCGCCGGCTGGCGCAGTTCTTCCAGAAGGACTCCGGCTCCGAGGCCGAGTGGGACCCGCACGCCTTCCTCTACTGGGCGCCGGCGGGCACGGCCGTGCTGCCGCTGAGCTCCTGGAACGGCGCCGGGCAGACCACCGGGGCCGCGCTGGTGCTGAAGGTCGGCGACTCCGCCGTCACGAAGGCCGGCACGGTCGTCCACCCCGAGCCGAAGCCGGTGGACAGCACCCGCTTCGCCCCCCACGACCCGGGCATCCGCCGCTCGGTCGTGATCGGCGACGACCTCTGGACGGTCTCCGACCTCGGCCTGGCGGTCCACACCCTGGACGGCCTGGCGGAGCGGGCCTGGATCCCGTTCGACTGACCTTTCCCCTCCCGGCGTGCCGTACGGCGCGGGCACGGCCGTACGACCCGGCCCGCTTGCCCGGCCGTACGGCGCGGCCGGATCTCCGGTCCGGCCGTACGGCGCGACCGGGTCTCCGGTCCGGCCGTACGGCGCGGCCCCGCCTGAGAACGGGGGACCGCGCCGCACCCGGGTACCACCCGGCACCACACACAGGAAACCTGTATAACACCGATATATCAGCCTTTACAAGATCTTGTCAGAGACTGTGAACCGGTGTTGCCTCGTGTGCAGCGCACGTGATCCACACGTGGCACGGCCAATGACGGCCGCCCCTCGCAGGAGGCCCGGTGTCGAGCAATCCCCCTGTGCCGAGAAGGTCCTGGTCACGTCTGACCGTCGTCGCCGCCGCGACGGCGTCCCTCGCACTCCCCTCCCTCGTCCTCCCCCTCCCCGGGGCAGCCCAGAGCCGCTCCGCCGACCCCGCCGCCGGCCTGCTCGACTTCCAGGCCGAGCAGCACGGGAAGCCCGACGTCGACAACCGGCGCGGCGCCGTCGAGCCCCCGGCCGCCGCGCTCGCCAAGAAGACCGGCGCCACGACGGTCCGCTGGAACGCCCTCGGCACCCCGGCCGTCGTCACCGGCTCCGCGCCGCTGGCCGAAGGGCTCGGCGACGACCCCGAACAGGCCGCCCGCGCCTACCTGAAGGCCAACGAGAGCCTCTTCGGCCTGCCCCCCGAGGCCGTGGACGCGCTGGAGAAGGTCGCGGTCAACCCGATCGGGGACGGCCACGCCGTACTGCTCCGGCAGCGCTTCGGCGACCTGCCCGCGGGCGTGGACGGCCAGGTCGTGGTCGGTGTGAACGGCGGCAGGGTCCACCACGTCACCTCGACGCTCTCCCGCTCCACCGCGGCTCCCCCCGCCGCCGCGCTCACCGGGCAGCAGGCGCTTCAGGCCGCGGCCCGCGACGGCGGGATCGACCTGGCCACCGCGACCGTCAAGCAGGCCACCCCGGTCGCCGTGCCCGCGCCCGACGGCACGCACCGCGCCTACCAGGTGGTGCTGATCGGCGGCGGCGAGGGCGAGCCCGCCGCCTACACCACCCATGTGGACGCGGTCAGCGGCGAGATCCTGACCCGCGAGAACCTCGTGGACCACCACTTCGAGCCGGACAACCCGCAGTGGGAGGCCTTCCCGGCCAACCCGCCCGCCGACTACTCCTCCACCGACACCCGCTCCCGGTGGTGCCTGGCCTCCGGACCGGGCTGCGACCACGTGGCGGGCGGCGACCCGGCCACCGGGAAGGCCTGGGACGCCGACCACGCCACGGACGCGTCCACCGGCACCAGCACCGGCAACGCGGCCAGGACCGTGGAGAACCGCGAGAGCGCCAACCCCTACTCGGTCGGCACCCGGGGCAACGTCGCCACCCCGTCCCGGAACTACGCCTACCCCTGGACCAACGCCTGGTACGCCGCCAGGTGCGACCCCGCCGTCCTCGACCAGCCGGGCGAGGCCGACCTGGAGGCGGCGATCGCCAACCTGCACGTCATGCACAACCGCATGCACGACTGGTCCTACCGGCTCGGCTTCACCGAGACCGCCTGGAACATGCAGGCCGACAACGGCGAGCGCGGCGGCCTCGGCGGCGACCCCGAGCAGGGCAACGCCCAGGCCGGGGCGCGCCACGCCGACGTGCGCGACAACGCCAACCAGATCACCGGCCCCGACGGCGTCGCCCCGATCACCAACATGTACCTGTGGCAGCCGGTCGCGGGCTCGTTCTACTCGCCCTGCGTGGACGGCGACTACGACATGTCGGTGATCGGCCACGAGTACGGCCACGCCATCTCCGGCCGCATGGTCGCCGGCCCGAACGCCGGGTGGAGCGGCGCCCAGCCCGGCGCGATGAACGAGAGCACCTCCGACCTGCTGGCCATGGAGTACCTCTACGAGTACGGCTTCCGCCCCGCGGGCGAGACGCCGTACGTGACCGGCGGCTACGTCACCGGCGACAAGAAGGCCGGCATCCGCAACCACGACATGTCGAAGTCCCCGCTGAACTACAGCGACATCGGCTACGACCTCGTCGGGCAGCAGGTCCACGCCGACGGCGAGATCTGGAGCGCCACCCAGTTCTCCGTGCGCGAGGCCTTCCTCAAGCGGTACGGCAAGGGCACCCCCGCCGTCCAGCGCGCCTGCGCCGACGGGAGGACCCCGGTGGACAGGTGCCCCGGCAACCGCCGCTGGGCGCAGCTGTCCTTCGACGCGCTGCTGCTGATGGCCTCCGGCGCGGTCAGCTACGTCGACCACCGCGACGCGCTGCTCGCCGCCGACGCCATCCGCTTCGGCGGGAAGAACCAGGACATCATGTGGCGGGCGTTCGCCCGGCACGGCCTCGGCGAGGGCGCGGCCAGCCTGAACCAGAACGATCCCGACCCGACGCCCGGCTTCGCCGACCCGGTCGGCAGGAACGGCAAGCTCAGGCTCGCGCCGCTCGGCGGGGCGAAGAAGGCCGCGCTCCGGCTCTACGTCGGCGACTACGAGGGCCGCGCCGTGCCGGTCGCCGACACCGACCCGGCCACCGAGCTCGGCGACACCGTGGAGATGACCCCGGGCGCCTACGACTTCCTGGTCGTCGGCGCCGGCCACGGCCACACCCGGGTGAGGTTCGCGGTGCTGCCCGGGGTGACGCTCCCGCTCCCGCTCGCCCCCGCGGAGAACGTCGCCTCGGCGGCGCGGGGCGCCACGGCCGCGGGCGACGGCGTCAACCACGACAAGCTGATCGACGAGACCGAGAGCACGAACTGGGCCTCGCTGACCGGGCCGGTCGCGGGGAGGACCGTGACCGTGGACCTGGCCGGATCCGAGCCGGTCAAGGTCCGCCGGGTCCAGATCAGCGCCATGCTCCGGCCCAACGTGAACGACCCCGCCGACCCGGGCGGCCAGAACCGCTTCAGCGCCCTGCGCGCCTTCGAGGTCCTGGCCTGCGACGCCACCAGGAAGGACTGCTCGAAGCCGGAGTCCTTCTCGGTCGTCTACACCAGCCCGGCCGACGCGTTCGACACCCGGCTCCCCCGTCCCCGGGGCGCCGACCTGCTGATCGAGTCCTTCAGGATCCCGGCGACGAAGGCCACCCATCTGGCCCTGCGCGCCGTCTCCACCCAGTGCACCGGCAACCCGCGCTACGCCGGCGAGCAGGACGCCGACCCGCGCTCGGCCACCGACTGCGCCACCGCGAGCCCCGCCCGCGACCAGGTGCGCGCCGCCGAGTTCCAGGCCTTCACCCGCTGACACCCGCTGACGCCCGCTGACGCCCGCTGACCCCCGTTGACCCCCACTGGCGCCCGCTGACGCCCGCTGACGCGCGTCGCGTACGGCTCCCGCCTCCGGGCGGGAGCCGTACGGCGTGCCCGGCGGGAGCCGATGAGAACGGTGCCGGAGCCGCTCAGAACGGCCTCGGGGGCACGGGCGGAGCCGGGGGCGCGGGCGGAGCCGGGTGGGTGACCGGTCCCGCAGGCGCAGGGAACGGAGGCGGCCCGGGCAACGCGGCCGCCCCCGGGGCCGCCGGCGGCCCCGGGGGCTCGGGCGGCCCGGCCGCGCCGATCGTCCCGACGGCGTGGCCCAGGCACAGGACGAGGACCGCCGCCGCGAGGGTCACTCTTGTGATCGCCGAACTGCTCATGGTGGTTCCCTTCGTTGCCGTCGACACGACCAAGGGAAGCCGGTGGTCGGTTACCGGCCGGGAACGGCGGACGGTTACCCGGCTGTAACCACATGGAGGGCATCCTGGGAAGATCATGAGAGTGCTGGTGGTCGAGGACCACGAAGAGCTGGCCCACACGGTGGCCACGGGACTGCGCCGCGAGGGCATGGCCGTCGACGTGGCGCTGGACGGCGAGACCGCGCTCGATCGCGCCTCCGTCAACCGCTACGACGTCGTCGTCCTCGACCGGGACCTGCCCGGCCTGCACGGTGACGAGGTGTGCAGGACGCTGGTCCGCACCGGCGACCCGGCGCGGGTGCTGATGCTCACCGCCGCCGGGACGATCGACGACCGGGTGAGCGGGCTGGGCATCGGAGCCGACGACTACCTTCCCAAACCGTTCGCCTTCGCCGAGCTCGTCGCCCGGATCCGGGCGCTGACCAGGCGGGCGCACCCGGCCCTGCCGCCGGTGCTCGTCCACGGCGACCTGCGCCTCGACCCCGCCTCCCGGGTCGCCACCCGGGCCGGGCTGCGGCTGTCGCTGAGCCCCAAGGAGTTCGCCGTGCTGGAGCTGCTGCTGGCCGCCGGAGGCGCCGTGGTCTCCGCCGAGGAACTGCTGGAGCGGTGCTGGGACGAGTTCGCCGACCCGTTCACGCAGACCGTGAAGGTGACGGTCAGCCGGCTCCGCCGCAAGCTCGGCGATCCGCCGCTGATCGAGACGGTCCCGCAGGCCGGGTACCGGATTTGAGGCGGGCGGCGCGCCCGTTCCCGGTCATCGGGGCGAGGCGGACGATACGGCTCCGACTGACCCTGCTCTACAGCGGTCTGTTCCTGGCGGCCGGGGTGCTGCTGGTCGCCCTCATCTACCTCCTCGTCCAGTACTCCCCCTTCCCCGGACCACCGGAGGCCCCCACACCGCCCGCCGTCCCCGCACCGCCCGCCTTCCTCGAACCACCGGCGGGACCCGCACCGTCGGCGGGACCCGCACCGCCCGCTCCGGAGCCCCTGGAGCCCCTGGAGCCCCGGGCCCTCCCGGGGGCCGGGCAGCAGGCCGGGAACGCGCGCCGGCTCCTGGTCAACTCCCTGATCGCACTGGCCTTCATGGCGTTCGCGTCGATGCTGCTGGGCTGGTTCGCGGCCGGACGGGTGCTGCGTCCCCTGGGCGACATCACGGCCACCGTCCGGCGCATCACGGCCGACCGGCTGGACCGCCGGCTGGCCGTGTCCGGGCCGGACGACGAGCTGAAGGAGCTGGCCGACACCTTCGACGAGCTGCTCGACCGGCTGGAGGCCTCGTTCACCGCGCAGCGGCGGTTCGTGGCCAACGCCTCCCACGAACTACGGACCCCGCTGACGTTGCAGCAGGCCATGGCGGAGGTCGCGCTCGCCGACCCGGAGGCCGGCGCCGAGGCGCTGCGGGCCGTGCTGGAACGCGTGCTGGCCGCGGGGCGGCACCAGGAACGGCTCATCGAGGCACTGCTCACCCTGGCCCGCGGCCAGCAGGGCCTGGACCGCCGGGAGCCCTTCGATCTGGCCGAGATCGCCGGACGGGCCCTCGCCCAGCATCCCGGTCCGGGGCTCCGCGTCGAGTCCGCGCTCCGCCCGGCGCCCGCCTCCGGCGACCGCGCACTCGTCGAACGCCTGGTCGCCAACCTGCTGGACAACGCCCTGCGCCACAACGTGCCCGGGGGCTGGGTCAGGGTGGCGACCGCCGTGCGCTCCGGCCGTCCGGCCGTCACCGTCTCCAACAGCGGCCCGGTGATCCCGCCCGACCGGGTCGCCCTGCTCCTGCAGCCCTTCCAGCGCCTGGAGAGCGGCAGGAAGGCCGTCGGCGACGGCCTCGGGCTGGGCCTGTCGATCGTCGCCGCCATCGTCGAGGCCCACCACGGCACCTTGGAGACACGTCCCCTCCCGGAGGGCGGACTCGAGGTGACGGCCACTCTGGCCCCGTGACGGACCTCCGGCGGACCCACGGCGGACCTCCGGCGGACCCTCGGGGACCCGCGACGGAGCCCGATCACCCGCCGGAGGCTCTAGTCCGGTGCGGCGCGGGGGTGGTCACCGTGGTCCCGCCAGGCGCGCTGACGCTCGGTGACCTGCTGGAGCATCTCCTTGAAGTCCACGTACGCGGCGCCGCCGAGGGCCTGCTCGTGGCGGCGCTCCATCGCGGCGAGGATGGCGCGCGCCCTGGCGACCTCGTCGCGGCCGTGGTCGGTGAGGACGACGAGTTTGGCGCGCCGGTCCGCGGGGTCGGGCTCGCGGCGGACGTAGCCGAGCCGGACGAGCTCGTCGACGATCGTGCCGACGATCTGCTTGTGCTGGCCGGAGCGTTCGGCCAGGTCGGTGGCGCGCGCTCCGTACGGGCCGAGATGGGCCAGGACCGAACCGTGCCGGGGCCGGACATCGGGGTGCCCCTGCTCGGCGAGGCGTTCGAACAGCTCCTCCTGGATCGCACGCATCAGCCGGCCGATCAGCATGCCCAGGTCGGGCGGTGGGTTCTCGCTTCGCATGTCGGCTCCCGGAAATTCAATCAAGAATCTTGACTATCAATAATCATGACTATATCGTCCTCATCAACGGATCGCCACCGGCCCAGGGAAGGACCCCGACATGCGGAAGATCATCGCCTCCACCTACAGCACCCTCGACGGCTTCATCGACAACCCGCACCTGTGGTCCATGCAGCACAACAGCCAGGACGCGATGGCCTACGCCTTCGCCATGACCACCGGCTGCGACGCCCTGCTGCTGGGCCGCGTCACCTACGAGGGCATGGCCCAGGCCTGGCCGAACATGGGCGGCAACCCCTACGCCGACCACGTCAACGCCATGACCAAGTACGTCGTCGCCTCCCAGCCGGTCGACACGGGCGCCTGGGACCCCACCGTCGTCATCCCCGGCGACGACCTGGCCGCACAGGTCGCCAAGCTCAAGGAGCAGGACGGCAAGGACATCCTGATCTGGGGCAACGGACGGCTCACCGACGACCTCGCCCGGCACGGCCTGCTGGACGAGTACAAGGTGTGGATCTACCCCGTCCTCAAGGGCGAGGGGGAACCGCTGTTCCGCCCCGCCGGCGTCACCGGCGTCGAACTGGCCGACAGCACCACCTTCGACTCCGGCGTCGTCGTCCTCACCTACCGGCCGACCACCGCCTGAACACCGCGCCTCACGCCGTGCTGGTCTCCGGGGCCGCGACGGGGACGATGTCGGGGGCGCCGAGGCGGATGGCGTCGGCCTCGTGGTCGGTGTCCTGCTCCTGGGAGAGCCGCTCCGCCTCCACGCGCTTGGTGTAGTGCTCGATCTCCCGCTTGACCTGCTCGTCGTCCCACCCCAGCGGACCGGCGAGCAGCCCGGCGGCCTCCTCGGCCACGGCCAGGCCGCGGTGGAAGGTCTCCATCGAGATGTGGGTGCGCCGGGTCAGCACGTCGTTCAGATGCCGGGCACCCTCGTGGGTGGCGGCGTAGACGACCTCGGCCCGGAGGTAGTCGTCCGCCCCGGTCAGCGGGTGGCCGAGCGCCGGATCCCGCTCGATCAGCGCCAGCACCTCGTCGATCATGGAACCGTACCGCTGGAGCAGGTGCTCGATCCGCGCCACGTGCAGCCCGGAGGAGCGGGCCAGCCGCTCGCGGGAGTTCCACAGGGCCTGGTAGCCCTCCGCGCCGGCCAGCGGCACACGGTCGGTGCAGGAGGGCGGGACCCGCTGGTGCAGGCCGTGCGCGACCGCGTCCACCGCGTCCTTCGCCATGACCCGGTAGGTGGTGTACTTCCCGCCGGCCACCATGACCAGCCCGGGCACCGGGTGGGCCACCACGTGCTCGCGGGAGAGCTTGGAGGTCTCCTCCGACTCCCCCGACAGCAGCGGGCGCAGGCCCGCGTAGACGCCCTCGACGTCGTCGCGGGTGAGCGGGACCGAGAGCACCGCGTTGACGTGCTCCAGGACGTAGTCGATGTCGGAGCGGGAGGCCGCCGGGTGGGCCTTGTCCAGGTCCCAGCGGGTGTCGGTGGTGCCGATGATCCAGTGCCGGCCCCAGGGGATCACGAACAGCACCGACTTCTCGGTCCGCAGGATGATCCCGGTGAGCGAGTGGATCCGGTCGCGCGGCACGACCAGGTGCACGCCCTTGGAGGCGCGCACGTGGATCTGCCCGCGCCCGCCCACCAGCTCCTGGATCTCGTCGGTCCACACGCCGGTGGCGTTGACCACCTGCCGGGCCCGCACCTGCAGGTCGGTCCCGCTCTCCAGGTCGCGCACCCGGACCCCGGTGACCCGCTCCCCCTCCCGCAGGAAACCCGTCACCTGCGCCCGGGAGGCGACGTGCGCGCCGTACCCGGAGGCCGTCCGCAGCATGGTCATCACGTAGCGGGCGTCGTCCACCTGGGCGTCCCAGTACTGCACCGCGCCGGAGAAGGCGGTACGGCGCAGCGCGGGGGCCAGGCGGAGCGCCCGCCTGCGCGACAGGTGGCGGTGGCCGGGCACACCGCGGGTCAGGCCGGCGGAGTAGCCCAGCGTGTCGTACATCACCAGCCCGGTGCCGACGTACGGCCGCTCCCAGCCGAAGTGGGTCAGCGGGAACAGGAACGGCACCGGCCGCACCAGGTGCGGGGCGATCCGCTGCAGCAGCAGCGCGCGCTCCTGCAGCGCCTCCCGCACCAGGTCGAAGTTGAGCTGCTCCAGATAGCGCAGGCCGCCGTGGATCAGCTTGGAGGACCGGGACGAGGTCCCGGAGGCGAAGTCGCGGGCCTCCAGGAGCCCGACGCTGAGCCCGCGGGTCGTCGCGTCGAGCGCGACCCCGGCGCCGACGACCCCGCCGCCGATCACCACCACGTCGAGCTCGGCGGCCGCCATCTCCGCGAGTGCGGCGGACCTCTCGGCCGGGCCGAGCCGTGCGGTGCCCATGCGCGCCGTCATGCTGCACTTCCCCCCGGGGGTACGCGAACCTTCGTCTTGCCCGGGATATGTACCCCTGCGCCCTGTGTATCACTACCGGCGGGTAGTCAGGCCCATGGTGATTCGCGCCACGGCGGATCCGGTCAGGCGCGGACGACCTTGACGCCCGCGTCGGTGAAGCGCGCCGCGTCCTCGTCGGAGAGGCTCTCGTCGGTGATCAGGGTGCCGACGGCGTCCAGCGTGCAGATCCGGGCGAAGGCCCGCCGGCCGACCTTGGAGGCGTCCGCGACCACGACCACCTCGGCCGCCCGGCCGATCAGCAGGTCGTTGACGCTCGCCTCGCCCTCGTGGTGGGCGAAGGCGCCGCCGGCGTCGATGGCGTCCACGCCCAGGAACGCGATGTCCAGCGTGATCCGCTCCAGCACCTCCGAGGCCAGCGGGCCGATCAGCTCGTAGGACTGCGGCCGCGCCACCCCGCCCGTCACGACGATCTTGACGTTCTGGCGCACGGTCAGCTCGGCCGCGATGTTCAGGGCGTTGGTGACGATGGTGAAGCCGATCTCCGGGTCGGCCCGGACCGCCAGGGCCCGGGCGACCTCCGAGGTGGTCGTGCCGCCGTTCATCCCGACGACCGCCCCCGGCGCCACCAGCGCGGCGGCGGCCTCGGCGATGCGCTGCTTCTGGCCGGCGTGGCGCGCGGTCTTGTAACGCAGCGGCAGGTCGTAGCTCACGCTCTGCGCGACCGCCCCGCCCCGCGTGCGCATGAGCATCTGCTGCTGGGCCAGCTGGTCGAAGTCGCGCCGGATCGTCGCGCTGGAGACGTCCAGCGCCTCGGCGGCCTGCTCGACGCTCAGGCGGCCCTCGCGCGCGAGCAGCTCCAGGATCGCGTTCCAGCGCTCGTATCTGCTCACGCGGCCTCCTCCACCGGCCGCACGAGCAGGGCCGCCCCGCCCGCCGTTCGCTCGCTCACGGCCCCAGACTGCCACACCGCCGGATCAAAACCCACCTCTGCACAATCTTGCTCATTTCTGCTATAAAACACTCACAAATGGACCGAAGCGGAGGCCTGTCGTGACCACCCACACCGAAGCAGAGATCGCCTCCCAGCCGGAGTGCTGGCGCCGCGCCGTCGGCGAGGTCCCGGTGGACGCCCTCCCACAGCCGGGCGAACGGGTGGCCGTGGTCGGCTGCGGCACCTCCTGGTTCGTCGCCCAGGCCTACGCCGCGCTGCGCGAGCGCGCCGGGCACGGCGAGACCGACGCCTTCGCCGCCTCCGAGGCGCCCACCGGCCGCTCCTACGACCGGATCCTCGCGCTGACCCGCTCCGGCACCACCACCGAGGTGCTGGAGCTGCTGAAGAGCACCGGCGCCCGGAGCACCGCGATCACCGCGGACCCGGACACCCCGGTGACGACCCTGGCCGGCCGGACCGTCGTCCTCGACTTCGCCGACGAGGCCTCGGTCGTGCAGACCCGCTTCGCCACCACCCAGCTCGCCCTGCTCCGCGCCCACCTCGGCGAGGACCTGACCGCCGCGATCGCCGACGCCGAACGCGCGCTCGCCGAGCCGCTCGCCCCCGAGCCGCTCGCCGCCGAGCAGCTCACGTTCCTGGGCCGCGGCTGGACCTGCGGCCTGGCCCTGGAGGCCGCGCTGAAGATGCGCGAGGCCTGCCGCGCCTGGACCGAGGCCTACCCCGCGATGGAGTACCGGCACGGCCCGATCAGCATCGCCGGGCCCGGCCGCGTCACCTGGATGCTCGGCGAGGCCCCCGAGAGGCTGCGCGAGGAGGTGGAGGCCACCGGCGGCACGTTCCTGGCCGGCGGCCTGGACCCGATGGCCGAGCTGGTGCGCGTCCAGCGGGTGGCGGTGGCCAGGGCCCTGGCCCGGGGCCTCGACCCGGACCGCCCGCTCCACCTGACCCGCTCGGTGATCCTCCCCGCCCCGGAAACCCGATGATCGGGCCCCCGGAGCGGGCGGGAGAGGATGAGGCCATGAGCATCACACTCGCCGACGCCCGCGTCGTCACCCCCGGCGGTGTCCACGACGGCTGGCTGACCATCGAAGACGGCCGCATCACCCACGTCGGGCGGGGGACCGCGCCGGGACCGGGCCTCGGCCTCGGCGGCCGGTACGTCGTGCCCGGCTTCGTCGACGTCCACAACCACGGCGGGGCGGGCGCCTCCTTCCCCACCGGCGACCCGGAGCAGGCGCGCCGGGCCGCGGCCCTGCACGCCCGGCACGGCACCACCACGCTCATGGCCAGCCTGGTCACCGCCCCGCTGGAGGACCTCGCCAGGGCCGCCTCCGCCCTCGCCGACCTGTGCGAGGACGGCCTGCTCGCCGGGATCCACCTGGAGGGCCCCTACATCGCCGCCTCCCGCTGCGGCGCGCACGACCCCGCCCTGCTCCGCGAGCCCTCCCCGCAGGAGCTCGCCCGGCTGGTGAAGGCCGGGCGCGGGCAGGTGCGGATGCTCACCATCGCCCCCGAGCTGCCGGGCGCCCTGGACACCGTCCGGGAGGCCGTCGCGAGCGGCGTGCTCGCCGCGCTCGGGCACAGCGAGGCCGGCTACGAGCGGACGATCGAGGGCATCGAGGCGGGCGCCAGCGTCGCCACCCACCTCTACAACGCGATGCCGCAGCTCGGCCACCGCGACCCCGGCCCGGTCGCGGCGCTGCTGGAGGACGAGCGCGTCACCGTGGAGCTGGTCAACGACGGCGTGCACGTCCACCCGGCGATGCTCCGCCTCGCCTACCGCGCCGCCGGGCCCGGCCGTACGGCGCTCGTCACCGACGCGATGGCGGCGGCCGGGGCGGGCGACGGGAGATACGACCTCGGCGCGCTGAAGGTGGACGTGACCGGCGGCGTCGCCCGGCTGGCCGGTGAGGACGGGCGGCTCGGCTCCATCGCCGGCTCCACCCTGACCATGGACGCCGCCTTCCGGCGTGCCGTCCGCGAGCTCGGCCTCTCCCTGCCCGAGGCCGCCGAGATCACCTCGCTCACCCCCGCCCGGCTGCTCGGCCTCGACGGCCACCTCGGCTCCGTCGCGGCCGGCAAGCGGGCCGACCTGGTGGTCCTCAGCGACGACCTGGAGGTCGCCGGCGTCATGAGACACGGAAACTGGATCACGGAACCCTAGAAGATGACCCCACCCCCCTCCCCCCGCGGCACGATCCTGACCGTCACGCTCAACCTCGCCCTGGACGTCACCTACACCGCCGACGGCGTCGACTGGGACGGCGTCAACCGGGTCCGGGCCGTGCACCGCAGGGCGGGGGGAAAGGGCGTCAACGTCGCCCGGGTGCTCGCCCGGCTCGGCCGTGACGTCCTCGTCACCGGTCTGTCCGGCGGCGCGACCGGTCTGGCCGCCGAGGCCGACCTCGCCGCGGCCGGGCTGCCCGCCGCGCTCACCCGGATCGCCGGGGAGTCCCGCACCACCCTCGCCGTCCGCGACCTCGCCCCGGCCGGACCCCGGACCGCCCCGTACGGCGAACCCGGCGCGCCCCCGCCGCACGGGCGCGTCTCCGCTTCCAGGACCGCCCTGTTCAACGAGCCGGGTCCGGTCGTCTCCGCCGGAGAACTGGCCGCGTTCCTCGACGGCTTCGACACCCGGCTCGGCTCGGCCGCGGCCGTGGTGGTCTCCGGGAGCCTGCCGCCCGGCGTCCCCGCCGGCTTCTACGCCGTCCTCGCCGCCCGGGCCCGCGACCGGGGCGTCCCGGTGATCGTGGACGCCGACGGCGAGGCGCTCCGGAACGCCCCGGCCGGCCGGCCGGCGATCGTCAAGCCCAACGCCGAGGAGCTCGCCCGGGCCCTGGCCGGCGCGGGGAGCGGCTCCGCGGCGCCCGCCGCCCCCGGATGGACCGTGCGCGGCGGACGAGCCGCACATGACAGGCGGACCGTGCGCGACGGATATACCGCACATGACAGGCAGACCATGCGTGACGGACATATCGCGCATGACGGGCAGGCCGTGCGCGACCCCCACCGGGAGGAGGACGCTCACCAGGCCGCGCTCCGCGGCGCCGAGGAGCTCCGGCGGGCCGGGGCCGGAGCGGTCGTCGTCTCGCTCGGCGCCGGCGGGCTGCTGGCCGCGACCGCCGAGGGCTCCTGGCGGGCCGCCATGCCGTACCGGGTGGAGGGCAACCCGACCGGAGCCGGGGACGCGCTGGTCGCCGGGCTGGCCCTGGGCCTGGTGGAGGGCACGCCCTGGCCGGAGCGGCTCCGTCTCGCGGCGGCGCTGGGCGCCGCGGCGGTGGCCGTACCGGTCGCCGGAGACGTCGATCCCGAGGTGCTCCGGGCCGTCCGTCCCCGGATCAGGGTCGAGCCCGCGGCCCCGTGAACCCCCGCCGCGACCGCCGCGGCACACCCCCACCACCCGAAAGGCCCCCGTCATGCCCCTCGTCGGAACCGGCGACATCGTCCGCGGCGCCACCGCGGGCGTCGGCGCCTTCAACGTCATCCACCTGGAGCACGCCGAGGCGATCGTCGCCGGGGCGGAGGCCGCGGGCGCCCCGGTCGTGCTGCAGATCAGCGAGAACTGCGTGCGCTACCACGGCGCGCTCGCCCCCGTGGCCGCCGCCTCGCTCGCCGTCGCCCGGGCCTCCTCGGCGGACGTGGCCGTCCACCTAGACCACGCCCGCGACCGCGCGCTCGTCGAGGAGGCCGTGGCGCTGGGGATCGGCTCGGTCATGTTCGACGCCTCCGCGCTGCCCGACGAGGAGAACGCGGCGCTCACCGCCGAGGTCACCGCCTGGTGCCACGGGCGGGGGGTGTGGGTGGAGGCCGAACTCGGCGAGATCGGCGGGAAGGACGGCGTGCACGCGCCCGGGGTGCGGACCAGACCGCACGAGGCCGCCGGCTACGTGGCCCGCACCGGCGTCGACGCCCTCGCCGTCGCCGTCGGCAGCTCCCACGCCATGACGACGCGCGACGCCGTGCTCGATCTCGCCCTGATCGCCGAGCTGCGCGGGGCGGTGCCCGTGCCGCTCGTGCTGCACGGCTCCTCCGGCGTGCCGGACGACACCCTGCGCGCCGCCGTACGGCACGGCATGAAGAAGATCAACATCGCCACGCACCTGAACAGGGTGTTCACCCGGGCGATCCGCGACCGCCTGGCCGCCGACGAGCGGGCCGTCGACCCCCGCGGGTACGTGAAGGCGGGCCGTGACGCCGTCGCCGCCGAGGTCGCCCGCCTGCTCGGCGTGCTCCGGGGCTGATCCGGCGGGCCNNNNGGGCCCGCCGGGTCAGGAGTGCTGCGGGGCGACGACGACCTCGACCCGCTGGAACTCCTTCAGGTCGGAGTAGCCCGCCGTGGCCATCGTGCGCTTGAGCGCGCCCATGAGGTTCATCGAGCCGTCGGCGACCGAGGACGGGCCGTGCAGGATCTGCTCCAGCGTGCCGATCGTGCCGAAGTGCACCCGCTTGCCGCGCGGCAGCTCGGGGTGCTGGGCCTCCGAGCCCCAGTGGAAGCCCCGGCCGGGCGCCTCGCTCGCACGGGCCAGCGGCGAGCCGACCATGACCGCGTCGGCGCCGCAGGCGATGGCCTTGGCGATGTCACCGGAGGTGCCCATGCCGCCGTCGGCGATGACGTGCACGTACCGGCCGCCGGACTCGTCCATGTAGTCGCGGCGCGCCGCGGCCACGTCGGAGATCGCGGTGGCCATCGGCACCGCCACGCCCAGCACCGTGCGGGTGGTGTGCGAGGCGCCGCCGCCGAAGCCGACGAGCACGCCCGCCGCGCCGGTCCGCATCAGGTGCAGCGCCGCGGTGTAGGTGGCGCAGCCGCCGACGATCACCGGGACGTCCAGCTCGTAGATGAACTGCTTGAGGTTGAGCGGCTCGGCCCGGCCCGAGACGTGCTCGGCGGAGACCGTGGTGCCGCGGATCACGAAGATGTCCACGCCGGCGTCGATGACGGCCTTGTGGTGCTGGACGGTGCGCTGCGGGGAGAGCCGGACCGCCGTGGTGACCCCGGCCTCGCGGATCTCCTCGATCCGCCGGCCGATCAGCTCATCCTTGATCGGCTGGGCGTAGATCTGCTGGAGCCGCTTGGTGGCCGCCTCACCGTGCAGCTCGGCCACCTCGGCCAGGAGCGGCTCCGGGTCCTCGTAGCGCGTCCACAGCCCCTCCAGGTCCAGCACCGCCAGACCGCCGAGCCTGCCGACCTCGATCGCGGTCTTCGGCGAGACCACGCTGTCCATGGGGCTCACCACGAGGGGCAGGTCGAACCGGTAGGCGTCGATCTGCCAGGAGATCGAGACCTCCTCCGGGTCACGGGTCCGCCGGGAGGGGACGATGCCGATCTCGTCCAGCGCGTAGGCACGGCGTCCGTTCTTGCCGCGGCCGATCTCCACCTGAGTCATGTGTTATGTCTTTCCCATCTCACGTGCGTACGGCCCGCGCCTGGTGGCGCGGGCCGTACCTGTGTCCGATCGGTCCGCACGGTCCGGTGTCAGCGGCGGTGGTAGTTCGGCGCCTCGACCGTCATCTGGATGTCGTGCGGGTGGCTCTCCTTCAGGCCCGCGGCGGTGATCGGCATGAGCTCGCACCGCTCGTGCATCTCGGCGATCGTGCGGCACCCGGAGTACCACATGCCCTGGCGGAGGCCGCCGACGAGCTGGTGGGCCACCGCGGCGACCGGGCCGCGGTAGGGCACCTGGCCCTCGATGCCCTCGGGGATGTACTTGTCCTCGCCGCCGACGTCGGCCTGGGCGTAGCGGTCCTTGCTGAAGGAGGCCCCGCCGCGCTCGCGGTTGCGGACCGCGCCGAGCGAGCCCATGCCGCGGTAGGACTTGAACTGCTTGCCGTTGATGAAGATGAGCTCGCCCGGGGACTCCTCGCAGCCGGCCAGCAGCGAGCCCAGCATCACCGTGTCCGCCCCGGCCGCGATCGCCTTGACGATGTCGCCGGAGTACTGCAGGCCGCCGTCGCCGATCACCGGGATCCCGGCGGGGCCGCACGCCAGCGAGGCCTCGTGGATGGCGGTCACCTGCGGGGCGCCGACGCCGGCGACCACGCGGGTGGTGCAGATGGAGCCGGGGCCCACGCCCACCTTGACCGCGTCGGCGCCCGCGTCGACCAGCATCTGGGCGCCCGCCCGGGTGGCGATGTTCCCGCCGATCACGTCGACCCGGCTGTTGGCCTTGATCTTCGCGATCATGTCGGCGAGGCCCTTGGAGTGGCCGTGCGCCACGTCCACGATGATCGCGTCGACCCCGGCCTCGATCAGGGCCGCCGCCCGCTGCTCGGCGTCACCGCCGACGCCGATGGCCGCCCCCACGACGAGCCGGCCGTCGGCGTCCTTGGTGGCGAGCGGGTACTGCTCGCTCTTGGTGAAGTCCTTGACCGTGATCAGGCCGTGGAGCCGCCCGGCCGCGTCGACCAGCGGGAGCTTCTCGATCTTGTTCTTCCTCAGCAGCGCGAACGCGTCGTCCTTGGAGACCCCCACCGGCGCGGTGACCAGCGGCATCGGGGTCATGACCTCGCGCACGGGCCGGCTCTGGTCGGTCTCGAAGCGCATGTCGCGGTTGGTGACGATGCCGACCAGCACGCCGTCCGCGTCGGTCACCGGGACGCCGGAGATCCGGTAGGTCGCGCACAGGCGCTCGACGTCGGCCAGGGTGGCCTCCGGCGAGCAGGTGACGGGGTTGGTGACCATCCCGGCCTCGGAGCGCTTGACGAGGTCGACCTGCTCGGCCTGGTCCTCGGCGGAGAGGTTGCGGTGCAGGATGCCGATACCGCCCTGGCGGGCCATGGCCACCGCCATCCGCGCCTCGGTGACCGTGTCCATCGCCGCGGAGACGAGCGGGATGCGCAGCGTGATCCCGCGGGAGAGCCGGGTGGTGGTGTCGGCCTCACCGGGCTGCAGATCCGAGTAGGCCGGAACGAGGAGCACGTCGTCGAACGTCAGCCCCGGCTCGGTGAACTTGGCCATTGTGTGCAACCTCCTGCCACGGCGCGCTCTGGGTGGGGAAAGGCGCCGGCCCCCGCACAGTTTAGAGTCTGGGCCTTCCCCCGATGGACGGCAGGGTCCTCGTCCGATCCCCGGAGCACCGGGCGGGGCGGGGACGCGCGAAGCCGCGGGAGGCCGAGCGGTCGGTGACCCGCTCGGCCTCCCGTCACCGGCAGCGCCACGAGGCGCCTGGTGCCGCCGGACCCCCCTCCGCGTCCGAACGGCGGCGCTCTTCCCGTGAGATACCGACGCCCTGTCATCGTGGCCTCACGCTCGGCGACGCGCAATGGCCGAACCTGCAACTGCACGAAGTTGCACCGGGGCTCCGCCGGTCACGCCAAGCTCCGGACAGGGACATCACCGCGGGCTATCCTCACGTCACATCCCGCCTGCCCCGGAAGCCCCCGTCGATGCCTGCCGACACCTCCGATCCGCTCTCCGCCCTGGGCCTGACCCCCGCCCAGACCTCCCTCTACACCGCGGTGCTCCGCCTGCACCGGGCCACCTGCGCCAGCCTGGCCGAGGCCACCGGCGACACGCCCGAGCTGCTCGCCCGCGAACTGGAGACCCTGGTCCGCCTGGGGGTCGTCGACGAGCAGGCCGGGGAGTACCTCGCGCGGCACCCCGCCGCCGCGCTCGGCCACCTGATCGCCGCCCGGCTGGACCACCTCGCCGAGGAGAGCCGCAGGATCGACCGGGTCCTCGGTTCCATCCGCCACCTCATCCACCAGTACGACGCCGGCGCGGGCCACCGGGCCGGGCAGTTCCCGGTCGAGCCGGTCGCCGGGGCCGGCGAGCTGTACGGGAGCGTGATCGGCCTGGCGGTGCAGGCGCCGCCGCTGGAACTGCTCACGGTCGTCCCCGACCAGCGGACGATGAGCGACTTCACCGAGCGCCACGCCGGCCCGTGGATCGACGCCCAGCACCGCGGCCTGCTCTCCTGCCGGACCGTCATCCCGGTGGACCTGCTCCGGCTGCCCGGCCTGAAGGACACGCTCGTCCGCCTCGAACGGGCCGGGGGGCGGGTCCGCACCGTCAGGTCGGCGCCGAGCTGGTTCCTCGTCGCCGGGAGCGAGGTCGCGGGCCTGCCCGTGCAGTGGGGCGGCGCCCTGGCGGAGAACGCCTACCGGTTCAACCTGGTCCGGGCCGGCGTCGTGGCGGCGGCGCTGCGCACGCTCTTCGAGGAGCTGTGGGCGCGGGCCGCCCCGCTGCCGTGGGCGCGTTCCGGCGACGGCGTGGTCCAGGTGCTCCGGCTCTCCTCCCAGGGCATGTCCGACGAGGCGATCGCCCGGCAGCTCGGCGTCTCGGTCCGGACGGTCCGCGCCCGCTTCGCCGAGGCGATGGCCGCGCTCGGCGCGCACTCCCGGTTCCAGGCGGGGGTGGAGGCGGCGCGCCGGGGATGGCTCGCGTAACGCCGGGGACGGCTCGCGTAACGCCGGGGACGGCTCGCGTAACGCCGGGGTTCGCCCTCTGCGCCCCGTGCCGAGGCCATAAAGTGGAATCGTGCTGGAAGACGTCCCCCGCGATCCGTTCGCGGACGACCCCGACGACCCGGCCGCGGCGCTGGGCGGTGTCGACGATCCCGAGCCTCTGACGCCCGCCGAGCGTGACGAGGCCATCACCGACCTCGCCGACGTGGAGGTCTTCCGCTCCCTGCTCGAGCCCCAGGGGGTCTCCGGCCTGGTCCTCGACTGCCCGGAGTGCGGCGAGCAGCACTATTTCAACTGGGAGCTGCTCCGCGGCAACCTCCGCCAGATGATCGACGACGGCCGGCCCCAGGTGCACGAGCCCGCCTACCAGCCCGACCCCGCGGACTACGTGAGCTGGGACTACGCGCAGGGCTACGCGGACGGTGTGATCGACACCGAGGACAGGCACTGATCGACGTCCTCGATCAGTGCCGTCAGCAGCCGGACCACGTGGTCCGGCTCGGAGACGGTCTCCCTGCGGGAGAGCGCCTGCAGCACGGCCTCGGTCTCGGCCACGGACGGATCCCTCTCCGGGCCGCGCGGCCGGGCCGGGCACCGCGGATGAAGCGCCGTCAAGCTATCGACTCCAGCTCCGCCAGCGCCCGCAGCCTGGCGAGCGCCCGATGCTGTGCGACGCGAACCGCACCTGGTGACATACCGAGTACATTACCCGTCTCCTCCGCCGACAGCCCCGACACCACTCTGAGCATCAGCAGTTCACGCTGGGTGTCGGGAAGGCGGGAGAGCAGCCGGCGCGCGTGCTCGGCCTCGACGTAGCGCACCACCGTCTCCTCCGGCCCGGGACCCTCGTCGGGCCCGTCCGGCAGGTCCTGGGTCGGCACGGCGGAGCGCACGGAACTGCGCAGCGCGTCGGCCACCTTGTGGGACGCGATGCCGAAGACGAATGACGCGAACGGGCGCCCCATGTCCCGGTAACGGGGCAGTGCCGCCAGAACCGCGATGCATACTTCCTGTGCCACATCGTCCGCAATGTGATATTGGCCGGAAACCCGGCCGAGGCGGGCCCGGCAATAGCGCACCACCATCGGACGCAACTGCGCGAGCAAGGATTCGATCGCGCTGCGATCCCCCTGAACGGCGAGGCTTGTCAGATCCTTGAGATCGTCCTTGTGGACGATCCCGTCAGATCTCGTCGCAAGCCTTACCCCACTTTTGGCGTCGGCGACGCATCCCTCGGTCACGTAGGCATGATGCCCGCACCGATCGGGCCTGTCGTCATGGCAAACGGCTACGGATTGGTCACATTGAGACGGGATCGGCGGAGCGTAATCAGATGATGACGCTCGGATTTCCCGAGCCGTCTGATATTTCGCGCAATTGCGGAATGCGTTCCCCTATTCGTGATAAACCGCATCCACGGCACCTGGGCGACCTATGCCCATTTGCGGCTTATTTCACAATTCCTCCAAAAAGTACGGCTCGCACCCCCACGGGGTGCGAGCCGTACCGGATGCGGGTGGAGATCAGTGGCCGTGGCCGTGGCCGTGACCGTGACCGCCGGCGGCCGGGGCCTCCTCCTCGGGCTTGTCCACCACGAGGGCCTCGGTCGTCAGCAGCATGCCGGCGATGGAGGCGGCGTTCTGCACCGCGGAGCGGGTGACCTTGACCGGGTCGATGACGCCCTGGGCGATCAGGTCGCCGTACTCGCCGGTGGCGGCGTTGAGGCCGTGGCCGACGGGCAGGTCGGTGACCTTGGAGGTCACGACGTAGCCCTCGAGGCCGGCGTTCTCGGCGATCCAGCGGGCCGGCTCGACGAGCGCCTTGCGGACCACCGCGACACCGGTCGCCTCGTCGCCGGAGAGCTCCAGGTCGCCCAGGACCTTGGAGACGTGCACGAGCGCGGAGCCACCGCCGGAGACGATGCCCTCCTCGATCGCGGCGCGGGTGGCGGAGATGGCGTCCTCGAGACGGTGCTTCTTCTCCTTGAGCTCCACCTCGGTGGCCGCGCCGACCCGCAGCACGCACACCCCGCCGGAGAGCTTGGCCAGGCGCTCCTGGAGCTTCTCGCGGTCCCAGTCGGAGTCGGACTGCTCGATGGCGAGCTTGATCTCCTTGACCCGGTCCGCGATCGCCTGGGCGTCGCCGGCGCCGTCCACGATCGTGGTGGTGTCCTTGGTGATCACGACGCGGCGGGCCGTGCCGAGCACCTCGAGGCCGACGTGCTCGAGCTTGAGGCCGACCTCCTCGCTGACGACCTGGCCGCCGGTGAGGATGGCCATGTCCTGCAGCATCGCCTTGCGGCGGTCGCCGAAGCCCGGGGCCTTGACGGCGACGGAGGTGAAGGTGCCGCGGATCTTGTTCGTGACCAGGACCGCGAGGGCCTCGCCCTCGACGTCCTCGGCGATGACCAGCAGCGGCTTCTTGGTCTGGGCGACCTTCTCCAGCAGCGGCAGGAAGTCCGCCACGGAGGAGACCTTGGACTGGTTGATCAGGATGTAGGGGTCCTCCAGGACCGCTTCCATCCGGTCCTGGTCGGTCACCATGTAGGGCGACAGGTAGCCCTTGTCGAACTGGAGACCCTCGGTGAACTCCAGCTCCATGCCCATGGAGTTGGACTCCTCGACGGTGATGACACCGTCCTTGCCCACCTTGTCGAACGCCTCGGCGATCAGCTCGCCGATCCTGGAGTCCTGCGCGGAGATCGTCGCGACGTGCGCGATCTCCTGCTTGTCCGCGACCGGGCGGGCGGACTCCAGCAGCTTGTCGCTGACCGCCTTGGCGGCCAGGTCGATGCCGCGCTTGAGCGCGAGCGGCTGGGCGCCGGCCACGACGTTGCGCAGGCCCTCGCGGACCATCGCCTGGGCGAGGACCGTCGCGGTGGTCGTGCCGTCACCGGCGACGTCGTTGGTCTTGGTGGCGACTTCCTTGGCCAGCTGGGCGCCGAGGTTCTCGTAGGCGCCCTCCAGCTCGATCTCACGCGCGATGGTGACACCGTCGTTGGTGATGGTCGGCGCGCCGAACTTCTTGTCGATGACGACGTTGCGGCCCCGCGGGCCGAGGGTCACCTTCACGGCGTCCGCGAGGGCGTTCACCCCACGCTCGAGGGCGCGGCGCGCGTCCTCCTCGAAGGACAGGATCTTGGGCATGACAGTCCTCTCTCAAAAGCACGTCGGCGCATCAGAGCCCCGGGCGCAGACACGCTGCCCGGGGCTCGACACGTCACATCTTCGGTGAAGCGATGACTACTTCTCGATGATCGCGAGCACGTCGCGGGCGGAGAGCACGAGGTACTCCTCGCCGCCGTACTTCACCTCGGTGCCGCCGTACTTGCTGTAGAGGACGACGTCGCCCTCGTTGACGTCCAGCGGGATGCGCTTCTTGCCGTCCTCGTCCCAGTTGCCGGGACCCACCGCGAGGACCTTGCCCTCCTGCGGCTTCTCCTTGGCGGTGTCCGGGATGACCAGACCGGAAGCGGTGGTCTGCTCCGCCTCGAGCGGCTGGACCACGATGCGGTCGCCGAGCGGCTTAACGGGAACCTTGGTGGCGGTCGTCACGTCGGACCTCCCCTTCTGATTTGAATGATCTAGAAGAGGCGACCAGCGGTCTGCCGTCGCGGGTGCCAGACCTGATCGCGTGTATTGGCACTCTCACCGGGAGAGTGCCAATACGGAACAGTATGCAAGGAGGGCTTGACAGTCAACACGAACCGCCTCTTCTGCGCTTCCAGCGAACTCCGCGCACGTCAGGCGCACGTCAGGTGCACCGCGGCGAGGACCGCCCCGCGCGCCGCGGCGCCGCCCCGGGGCCGGGGCGGCCTCCACGCCCCGGTCTCCGGGACGCCCCGCGCGCTCCGCCCCGGAGCCACCCGTGAGCGTCCCGGACCGCTCCCTCCCGGGTACGGCGGGCCGCCGCGTCCCGAACCCGTCCCGGACACGGCGACCCCACCCGGAAACCGTCCGGGAAAGACCGCGCCCGGAACGGAAACCGTCCAGGAAAGACCGCCTCCGGAGCACGGGAAACGGAAAACCACGCGATCCGCCCGGTCAGTCGGAGGCTTTCCGGTGGTAGACGGTCCGTAAAAACATGACGACGGTTCTCCGGCGATCCGATTCCGAATGCGTCACCGGTGGACGCCATCCCCATGACGGGGCATGCCGTCCCCCTGGGCAAGGCAAAGAGATTCAAGGCGGCCACCTGATATGCGAGAACATCCGAAGGCACGGAGAACCGGTCACCGCGACCGCGGAAACGTCCCCCTCCTGTTCCGCCCGGCCACCGGCCGCCCACGGATCGCACGAGCGGCCGCAGGCCCTGTCCCGGATCCGCCTCCGGTCCGCCGCGCTCCGCACCGGCGGGAGGGAACATAGGGGAAGACGGCCGGACATCGAGCAGGAATGTGATCCGATGACCACGAACGGTGACGGGGAAGACGCTACGGTGGGCGACATGACCAGCACGATGAGCGAGAGGACCGCCTCCCCCGGGGACCGCGACCCGCTCGCCGACTGGCCCTACCCCCCGCCCGGCGGGTGGACGGCCGACGACCTCGATCTGCTCCCCCAGGACGGGCCCAACGGCGAGCCGGACTTCTTCAAGCGCATCGAACTCCTCGACGGAGCCCTCATCTTCATGTCCCCCCAGACGCGTTTCCACGAACGGCTGATCCGCGGGCTCACGGACCGCCTCGACGACCAGGCCCCCGAGCATCTGGCCGCCGTCAGTCAGATGGACATCAGGATCGACAAGTTCCAGCGACCCTGCCCGGACGTCCTGGTCATCGACGCAGACGTCGCGGACGACAACAGCCGGACCTCCTATGCCCCCGCCGAGGTCCACCTGGTGGTGGAGGTGGTCTCACCCGAGTCGAAGTTCCGCGACCGCAAGGTCAAGCCCGAGCGCTACGCGTCGGCAGGTCTCATCCACTTCTGGCGTATCGAGGCGGAGGGGGACAAGCCCGTCGTGTACGTGTACGAGCTCGACCCCGCCACCCGGTCGTACGCTCCCACCGGCATCCACCACGGGCGGATCTCCGTCGATGTGCCGTTCCCCGTCGAGATCGATCTGAACGACCTGCTGAGCCGGGGTGGCGCCGCCCGGTGACCGGCGGGTCCGTCCGGGCCGGCGTCAGGCGGTAGCGTCGGGCGGCGTGGACCTCGACGCATTCCGGGAACTGCTGACGCCGCGCGGACAGGAGGCCCTCGCCGCGGCGGCGGAGCTGGCCGCGGACGATCCCGTGGCGGCGGTGACCCGGCTCAGGAAGACCTACGACGCCTCCCTCACCTCGGCCGCGCTCACCCAGGCCGGGCTCCGGCGGCGCGCCCGGGAGAAGTTCGGCGCCGACGCCGACCTGATGTACTTCACCCCGCACGGCCTGGAGCAGGCCACCCGCCGCGAGGTCGCCGACCACCGCGCCCGGCGCATCCCCGCGGGCTCCCGCGTCGCCGACGTCTGCTGCGGCATCGGCGGGGACCTGCTCGCCCTGGCCAGGGCCGGCTGCACCGTGGAGGCGGTGGACGCCGACCCGCTCACCGCCGCCGTCGCCCGCGCCAACGCCGAGGCGCTCGGCTTCGGCGACCGCGTAACGGTCCGCGCCGCGGACGCCGGCACCGTGGACCCGGCCGCCTTCGACGTGCTCTTCGCCGATCCCGCCCGCCGTACGGCGCGCGGCAGGACCTTCGACCCGCTGGCGTACTCGCCCGCCTGGCCCGAGGTGCTGGACATGGTGGGCCGGGCCCGGGCCGCCTGCCTGAAGGTCGCGCCCGGTATCCCGTACGAGTTCATCCCCGCCGGGGCCGAGGCCGAGTGGGTCTCGTTCCGGGGCGAGGTCAAGGAGGCGGTGATCTGGGCGGGCGCGCTGACCGGCGGGGTGGAGCGGCGGGCCACGATGCTGCCGTCGGGCCTGACGCTGACGCCCGGCCCCGGTCCCGGCCAGGCGGAGACGGGTCCCGTCGGCCGCTACGTCCACGAGCCGGACGGCGCGGCGATCCGGGCGCACCTGGTCGCGGACGTCGCCGCGCTGGTCGGCGGGCGCCTGATCGACCCGCACATCGCCTACATCACCTCCGACACCCCGGCGCGGACCCCCTGGGCGGCGTGCTACGAGGTGCACGAGGTGCTGCCGTTCTCGCTCAAGCGGCTGCGGGCGGCGCTCCGCGAGCGCGACACGGGGAACGTGACGATCAAGAAACGCGGCTCCGCGGTCGACGTCGAGCGGCTCCGGAAAGACCTTCGCCTCTCTGGAAAGAAATCCACAACGGTTATTCTCACCCGGGTCATCGACAGGCCGTTTGTCCTCATTTGCGACCCGTGCTGATCTGCCCTAACCGCCGATTCTGGAAATCCGTCGCCAATCGCGATCTTTTCAATTCCGGATTCTGAAGGCATTGGTCCGGCCGCTATGGTTGCCGCCCGGGAGTCGTTCCCGTCTGCGGTTCAACCGCGTTCATCAGCAATACCGGACCAATCCCACCGCGCGGCGGACCGTCGGCGAGTGAAGGAGCTTTTCGGTGGACCACTCCAATCAGACCCTGCTGCAGCCCGGCGGCCAGACCGCCATCTCCGACCGGATGCGGGAGCTCCTCGCCCGCGCCGCCCAGGACCATGTCTACGAGCAGCGCTCCCAGGGCGCCGTGCTGGACGAGATCCGCCAGCGGCTCGAGGGGATGGAATGGCTGCTCCGGGAGGTCAGGGAGCGCGAGCTCGGCGGGCTGAGCGGCACGCTGGAGTCCGTCCACGGCCGCCTGGACGACATCGCCGTCCGTGCCCCGTCCTGGGCCGAGGGCCTCGCCCAGCACGTCGAGGCCGTACGCGAGCACGTCGACGCCGTCGGCGAGCACATCGGCTCGGTGGGCCAGCGCGTCGACTCGGTGGGCCGGCGCATCGACACCGTCGGCGAGCGGGTCACCCCCATCGGCGAGCTGCCGAGCCTCTGGGCCGACCTCGGCACCGTCGGCGAGAACATGGACGAGGCGCTCACCCGCCTCCAGTCGCTGGCCGACGGCACCCGGGGCATCGGCGAGCGGATGGACGAGTTCGCCCGGTGCCTCACCCAGTTCCAGGAGGGCATGGAGGCCGCGGCCGGCCGCTTCACCCGTCTGGACAAGGCCCTGACCGAGCTCTCCCAGCGCACCGAGCGCCTGGAGAACGGCCTGGAGTCGCTGCCCGCGAGCGTGCGGGAGGCCGTGGACACCGCGGCCGACCTGCTGCTCGCCGCCGTCGGGCAGGTGAGCGAGAAGACCGACCAGGTGGTGGCCCGGATGGACGACCGCGTCGACGGCGTGGAGAGCCGCCTCGACCGGGTGGACGCCCACCTGGCCGGCGTCAACACCCACCTGGCCTCGGTGGACGGCCGCATCGAGACCGCCGACGGCTGCCTGGCCGACATCGACAGCCGGATGAGCGGCGTCGAGACCCGCCTGGGCGGCGTGGACGCCCGCATCGGCGGCCTGAACACCCGCATCGGCGACGTCGCCGCCCGCCAGGACGGCCGTTTCGACGGCCTGGACGAGCGGCTCGACGACATCGAGGGCCGGGTCACGACCCGCGTCGACGTCATCGACGCCCGGCTGTGCGCGCTGGACAGCCGGGCGGAGAAGACCACCGAGCGGCTCGACGCCGTCGACGACCACGTCGAGGCCGTCAACCAGCGCGTCGGGCAGCTCCCCGCCACCCTCAAGATCGGCGAGGTGCACCAGCGGGTCGGCGAGCTCCTCGCCGGGCAGGCCGACGACCGGAACAAGCGCTTCGACAGCCTGGACGAGCGCCTCGCCCGGGCCGAGACCGCCCTCGCCCCGCTGGCCGACATGCTCCGCGCCCAGCCCGACCGCGAGCAGCTCGCCGAGGCCCTCGGCGAGGTCGTGGACCCCGTCCGCACCGACCTGACCCGCCGTCTCGGCGCGCTGGAGGAGACCATGCTCGCCCTCGCCGAGGCCCTCCTGCGCCCCACGCGCACGAAGGACTGACGGACCAACGGACCGACGGACCAACGGACCGACGAACTGACGGCTGACGGCTGACGGCTGACGGCTGACGACTGACGACTGATGGCTGATGGCTGACAGAACTCACCGAGGACCCGGGACCCGCCCTGCGGGCCCCGGGTCCTCAGCATGAGCAGGAGTCGGCGCCGGAGGCCGCCTCGGGGCAGAGGTTGTCCCGCACCACCGCCAGCAGGGAGACGAGCGTCCCGATCTGCCCGGGGGTCAGCCCCCGGGTCATCCGGGCGAGCAGCTCCGCCTCCACCCGGTCCAGCGCGGGGCGGAGGGCGTCGCCCTCCGGTGTCGTGCTCACGATGCTGACGCGCCGGTTGGCGGGGGACGGGCTGCGGCTGACGAACCCGCTCCGCTCCAGGCGCTGGAGCATCTTGGTCATCGTGGACACGTCGATGCCGAGGATCCTGGCCAGGGCGTTCTGCGACTGCGGCCCGTTGTCCCACAGGGCGTGCAGCGCGCGGTCCTGCCCCGGATAGAGGTCGATCTCCGCCAGGAGGGAGGCGAGCAGGACCCGGTGTCCGCGCGCGGTCTGGGCCATCAGGCAGCTCAGCCCGTCGGGGCCCTCCACTCCGCACGCGTGCGCCCAGGCCGTCCTCTCCCCCGTCACCGGCTCCGCCATGTCATGCCTCCCTCTCCGGAGCCAGCCTACCGCTTGCATATTGGCCGACCAAGTTGTAGAACTAGCAACATTGGTCGGCCAAGTTGGCTGCCCAAGAAAGGAGACGCGCCATGCCGTTCACCCCGTTCGAGCTCGGTCGGCTGCACCTGCCCAACCGGCTCGTGATGGCCCCCATGACCCGGTCGCGCGCCTACGTGGACGGGATCCCCTCCTCCCTGACCGCCCTCTACTACGCCCAGCGCGCCTCCGCCGGGCTGATCGTCAGCGAGGGGATCCAGCCCGGCCCCGCGGGCAAGGGCTACATGGACACGCCGGGGCTGCACACCGCCGAGCAGGTCGCCGGCTGGCGCGAGGTGACCGACGCCGTCCACGCGGCGGGCGGCCGGATCTTCGCCCAGATCATGCACGCCGGGCGGATCGGCCACCCGGACAACACCGGGCTGACCCCCGTCGCCCCCTCGGCCGTACGGCCGGCGGCGCAGATTTTCACCCCGAGCGGCCCGCAGGACGTCCCCGTCCCGGTGGAGCTGTCCACCGCCGAGGTCGAGGCGACCGTCCGGGACTTCGCGGACGCCGCCCGGCGGGCCGTGGAGGCCGGTTTCGACGGCGTCGAGCTGCACGGCGCGAACGGCTACCTCATCCACCAGTTCCTGTCGCACAACGCCAACCTGCGCGGCGACCGCTACGGCGGGTCCGTCGAGGGCAGGATCCGCTTCGCGGTGGAGACCGCCCGGGCGACCGCGGAGGCGATCGGCGCCGACCGCGTCGGCATCCGCATCTCCCCCGCCACCGGCGCCCAGGACCTCCTCGAGGACGACGCGGACGAGCTCTACCCGGCGCTGCTGTCCGCCCTCGCCGAGCTCGGCCTCGCCTACGTGCACTTCGTGGCGGGCGGCTCCGCCGAGCTCGACAAGCGGATCCGGGACCTGTGGCCGGGCGCGCTCATCGTCAACGACCCGTCGGCAGGCCACCCCGACGAGGCCCTGGGGCCGTGGCTGGACCGGGGCGCCGACCTGGTCGCGCTGGGCAAGTACTTCCTGGCCAATCCCGACCTGCCGCTCCGGCTCCGCCTCGGCGCGCCGCTCAACGAGCCCGACTTCGGCACGGCCTTCGGCGGAGACCACCGCGGCTACACCGACTATCCGGCGCTCTCCCTGCACCCCGCCGCCGAGCCCGCCCGGGTCCCGGCGGAGTCCGCCTGAGCCGCGGCCGCCGTGCCCGCCCCCGTCCCGTGTCCTCTCCACGCCCGGCCGCGCACGGGGGCCCGGGCGCGGAGCGGGACCCGGCGGAGCGGGAGGCCCGGCGGGACGCGGCTCACACGTGGACGGTCGTGATGGGCAGCGAGGAGTCGGCCGGGAGCTCCAGCGGGGACGGGGCCACCCCCGCGGCGACCAGGTCGGAGCCGAGCGCCGCGACCATCGCGCCGTTGTCGGTGCACAGGCCCGGCCGGGGGACGCGCAGGCGGACCCCGGCCGCCTCGCAGCGCTCGGCGGCCAGCGCCCGCAGCCGGGAGTTGGCGGCCACGCCGCCGCCGATCAGCAGGTCGGAGACCCCGTGCTCCCGGCAGGCCGCCAGGGCCTTGCGGGTCAGCACGTCGACCACGGCCTCCTGGAACGAGGCGGCCACGTCGGGCACGTGGATCGTCTCCCCCGCCCGCTCCCTGGCCTCGATCCACCGGGCGACGGCCGTCTTCAGGCCGGAGAAGGAGAAGTCCAGCGTCCCGTCGTCGTACTTGCCCCGCGGGAAGGCGATGGCGTCGCCGGAGCCCTCCGCGGCGACCCGGTCGATGTGCGGGCCGCCCGGGAACGGCAGGCCGAGCACCCGGGCCACCTTGTCGAACGCCTCGCCGGCCGCGTCGTCGACCGTGGAGCCGAGCGGGACGACCTCGCGGGCCACGTCCGGCACCAGCAGCAGCGAGGAGTGGCCGCCCGAGACGAGCATGGCGATGCACGGCTTGGGCAGGGCTCCGTGCTCGAGCTGGTCCACGGCCACGTGGGCGGCCAGGTGGTTGACCCCGTACAGCGGCACCCCCAGGCCCAGCGCGTAGGCCTTGGCTGCGGCCACGCCCACCAGCAGCGCCCCGGCAAGGCCGGGGCCGGCGGTCACCGCGACCGCGTCGATGTCGGACAGGCGCAGGCCCGCCTGCTCCAGCGCGCGCTCGACGGTCGGCGCCATCGCCTCCAGGTGGGCCCGGGAGGCCACCTCGGGCACGACCCCGCCGAACCGGGCGTGCTCCTCGACGCTGGACGCGATCGTGTTGGCCAGCAGGGTGTGGCCCCGGACGATGCCGACCCCCGTCTCGTCGCAGGAGGTCTCGATCCCCAGGACCAGCGGTTCGTCACGCATTGAGATCCTTCTTCATCATGATCGCGTCGATGCCGTCGGCGTAGTAGCCCCGGCGCAGGCCGATGCGCTCGAACCCGAACCGGTCGTAGACCGCCTGGGCGCCCGGGTTGTCGGCCCGGACCTCCAGGAAGACCGACCGGGCGCCCCGCCGTACCGCCTCGGCCAGCAGTTCCGAGAGCATGGCGCCGCCGATCCCGGCGCGGCGGTGGCCCGCCGCCACGGCGATGGTCTGCACGTCGGCCTGGTCTCCCGCCGCGGCCAGGCCCGCGTAGCCGACGATCCGGCCGTCCGCCTCCGCCACCACGTAGTGGCGGGTCCGGGGCTGGTCGTCCAGCTCGCCGCGGAGCATCGCCTCGCTCCACGCGTCGGCGGGGAAGGTCGCCCGCTCCAGCTCCATCACCGCGGGCAGGTCGTCGGCGGTCATCAGGCGCAGCACGGCGTCCCGGGCGCCCCGCCCGCCGTCCGCCCGGTCCCCGGTCCCCCCGCTCACCTGGTGACCTTCTTCGGCGCGGAGGGCACCTGGGCGTCGGGGCGCCGCAGGTAGACGGGACGGGGCGGGCTCAGCACGGGATGCGTGCCGCTCGCCACCACCTCCGCCACGTCCTCGGGCGCGAGCCCCGCGAGCTGCTCGACGGCCAGCGCGGCCAGCGCCCCCGCGCTCGGCAGCTCCGGCGCTTCCACCAGCCGGGAGGCCCCGACGGTCTCGGCGTACATCCGCCCGCCCGCCCCGACGACCGGCAGGTCGCCGGGGAGCTCCTGGGGCTTGTCCACCGCGGGACCGGACAGCCGGGTCCGCGCGTCGGCGTAGTGGCCCCAGAAGACCTCCTTGCGCCGGGCGTCGGTGGCGACCAGGAACGGCTCCGCCAGGCCGCTGCCGTAGGCGAGGGCGTCGAGCGTGCAGACGCCGTACGCGGGCACGCCCAGGGTGGTCGCCAGGGCCTGCGCGGTCACCAGGCCGACCCGCAGGCCGGTGTAGGGGCCGGGGCCCGCGCCCGCGACGATCACGGTGACGTCCGGCAGCGAGACCCCCGCTTCCGCCGTGACGCGCTCGATCGCGGGCACGAGCAGCTCTCCGTGGCGGCGCGCGTCCACGGTGGTCGACTCGGCGAGGACCCTCGTGCCGTCGTGCAGCGCTGCGGTGACGGCGGGGGTGGCGGTGTCAAAGGCCAGGACCAGCACGGTCGTCAAGCCTAGTCCGTCGGACGGTCCGGGCCGTCCCCGAGCGCCCGGCCCCGCTCACTCTGCAATTGACTGCAAATCCAATAATTATGTGAAATTTACACTAACTGGAGGATAACGGAATTCTTATCAGAATTGTCAAATAAGAGATTGACCAGTGGTGATTGCCAGGTAATCAGACATAGCTGTATAAAACTCAGTCACGACCTGATCACACCTCGGGAGGCCGCTTGGGGACCTGTCGTGACGTGCGGATCCTCGGACCGGTCGAGGTCGACGTGAACAGCGCACCCGTGACGATCCCCGGCCGTCGTCAGCGCATCGTCCTGGCCGTCCTCGCCCTGAACGCGGGCCGCGTGGTCCCCCTCGACCGGATCATCGACGCCGTGTGGGGCGACGATCCTCCCGCCTCCGCCCGAAACCAGATAGCGATCTGCGTGACACAGCTCCGCCGGGCCCTGCACGGCTCCGACGGGGACCTCATCACGGCCGTCCCTCCGGGCTATCAGCTCCAGCCGGACGCGGCCGCCGTCGACCTGCGGACCGCCGAGGAGCTCGTCAGGACGGGACGCGCGGCCAAGGAGAGAGGCGACACGGCGGACGCGGCCGAGCGCCTGCGCGCGGCCCTCGACCTGTGGCGGGGGGAGACCCTGAGCGGGCTCGGCAGCGAGGTGATGGACGCCGAGGCGGCCAAGCTCGAGGAGTGGCGCCTCACCGTCACCGAGGAGTACCTCGACCTGAAGCTGGCCCTAGGGCTGGGCTCGGAAGTGATCACCGAGCTCACCACGCTGGTCGGCGTGCACCCCTTCAGGGAGAGGCTGCGGGCCGCGCTCATGCGGGCCCTGTACAGCGTGGGCCGCCAGGCCGAGGCGCTGGAGGTCTACCGCGAGGGCCGCGCGGTCCTCGCCGACGAGCTGGGCGTCGACCCCGGGCCGGAGCTCCGGTCCACCCACGACGCCATCCTCCAGGGCGCCCTCCCCGCGTCCTCCCCCGCTCCCCCTCCCCCGCCGCGCCCGTCCGCCCCCGTGGCCGCCGCCCAGCTCCCGTCCAACATCGCCGGCTTCGTCGCCCGGACGCGGGAACTGGCCGAGATGAACCGGATCTTCGCCGAGTGCCGGGCCGCCGGAGTGCCGACCTGCATCGTGGTGACCAGCATGGGCGGGGTGGGCAAGACGGGCCTGGCGGTGCGCTGGGCCCGCCGGGTGGCCGAGCACTTCCCCGACGGGCAGCTCTTCATCGACCTGCACGGCTACACCGAACAGGCCAGCCCGCTGACCCCGGAGGCCGCGCTCGACCGGTTCCTGCGCGCGCTCGGCGTCCCCGGGGAGCGGGTGCCCGCGACCCTGAACGACCGGGAGACGCTGCTGCGCAGCATCCTGGCCGGCCGGCGGGTGCTGTTCGTCCTCGACAACGCGCGCACCTCCGCGCAGGTGCGCCCGCTGCTGCCGGGCAACCCCGACTGCGCGGTCGTCGTCACCACCCGCGACCAGCTCACCGACCTCGTGGTACGGCAGGGCGCCCGCCCGCTGCGGCTGCCCACCCTGACCGTGGAGGAGTCGGCGGCGCTCCTGGACACCATCGTGGGGGCGGACCGGATGGGCCGCGACCGGGAGGCGACGGCCAGGATCATCGAGCTCTGCGACGGGCTGCCGCTCGCCCTGCGCATCGCGGGCGCCCGTCTGCTGGCCCGCCCGCACTGGACCCCGGCCGGCCTGGCCGCCCGGCTCGGCGACGAGCAGCGCAGGCTCGCCGAGTTCAGCCACGGCGAGGTCGGGCTGCGGGCCAACTTCTCGCTCAGCTACCGGGAGCTGAGCCCGCCCGCGGCGGAGCTGTTCCGGCTGCTGGGACTGCTCGACGCGCCGGACTTCACCGACTGGGTCGTCGCCGCGCTCCTGGACACCGGCCTGGCCCGGGCCCAGGAGCACCTGGAGGAACTCCTCGACGCGCAGCTCGTGCACACCGTGGGCCAGGACCCCGCCGGCCAGCTCCGGCACCGCATGCACGACCTGGTCCGGCTCTACGCCCGGGAGCGCGCGCTGGCCGAGGAGCCGCAGGAGCGCAGGGGGGAGACGCTCTCCCGGGTGCTCCGGTGCCTGCTGACCCTCGTCCAGGAGGCCAACCGCCGCGAACGGGGCGGGGACTTCGCCATCGTCCGCGGCTCGACGGAGAGCTGGACGGCGCCGGGCCTCCCGGTCGACGAGCTGCTCGCCGTTCCGCTGGACTGGCTGGAGAGCGAGCGGCGCACCCTGGCCGCGGGGGTGGGCCAGGCGGCCGAGGCCGGGCTCGACGAGCTCGCCTGGGAGCTCGCCCACGCCGGGATCATCCTCCACGAGACCCGCAGCTACGGGGACGAGCGGCGCACCATCCACCAGACGGCGCTGGAGGCGGTCCGCCGCGCGGGCAACCGGCTGGGCGAGGCGGTCATACTGTACGGGCTGGGCGGGCTGGAGTCGTACGGGAGCGAGTCGTCCGACCTGCTCGGCAGGGCGCTCACGCTGTTCGAGGAGCTCGGCCACGCCCACGGCCGCGCGCTGACCCTGCGCAACCTCGGCCTCGTCGACCACTTCGCGGGCCGGCACGAGGCGGCGCTGCTGCGCTACGAGGCCGCGCTGCCCGGGCTGCGCCGGGCCGGGGACCGCTCCACGGAGGCCCATCTCCTCGGCTGCATGGCGCAGATCGCGGTCATCCACGAGGACTTCGGGACCGCGGACGCCCGGCTCCGGCAGGCCCTGGCCATCTGCGAGGAGATCGGCCACCAGCGCGGCCAGGCGCAGGCCCTGTGGCGCCTCGGCGAGCTGCACCTGCACCGCGACGAGCCCGACCTGGCCGCGGAGCGGTTCACCGCGGCCCTGGAACCGGTGCGCCATCTGCGCGACCGCCTCGGCGAGGCGTACGTCCTGTGCGGGCTGGGCGAGGCCCGGATCTCGCAGAGGCGGTTCGGCGAGGCCCGGCAGACGCTCACCCAGGCCCGGCGGCTCGCCCTGGACACCGGGCAGTCGGTCGTGTGCGCCCGGGCCTGCTACTCCCTGGGCCGGGCCTTGGCCGCCGACGGCGATCCCGCCGAGGCGAGGGCGCTCTTCCAGGAGGCCGTGGCCGCGGGGAACGGGACCGCGCCGCTGTGGGAGAAGCGCGCGCGGGCCGCCCTCGAACGGCTCTGAACCGGCGCTGACGGGACCCGGAGAAGCAACCGGCGCTGACGGGACCCCGGAGAAGCGGAAAGCCCCGGGCTCGGCCCGGGGCTACAGGTCGGCGACTTCGCCGGATCAGATCCAGTCGTCGTCGTTCGTGCGGTCGCCGGGCGGCTGCTTGTCGCAGAAGCCCGGCACTGACTTGCACACCGCGGAGGCGCCCGCCGCGGGCGCGTCGATCCCGGCGGCCCCGAAGAGGGCTCCACAAGCGATGGCGGCCAGCAGCACCTGAACCTTACGAAGCACGGGGTCTCCTCTTATCCGTTGTGCGTTCCGCGGTGGACGAGACCCACGGTAGGGGCGAGCGATTTCTCCGCTATTTTCATGCTCTGCGGGCCCGGAAAACCGAAGAGGCCCCCGCCGTCGGCGGGAGCCTCTCCTCCGGTCGTCCGGGCCGGTCAGCCGCGCCCCTGCCGCACCGCCGCGACCAGCAGGACGAGCGCCACCAGGGCGCCGGCAGCCGCCCACGCCCACGTGTGGCCGGCCTCCTGGAGCCGCACGGCGCCGAACATGACGGCGAAGAACACCGCGGCGGCCCCTCCGGCGTACTTGACCGGGAGCTCGGCCCGCCGTCCCGCCTTCCGGACGGCCAGCGCCGCCTGGACCGAGCCGACGATCAGCAGCGCCAGCCCGACGCCCCAGATCCACGCGGCGTGCGCGACGACGGTGAGCCCGCACCCGAGCACGAGCGCGCCCGCGGCCGCCAGGAGCAGACCGCGGCGGACCGCGGCGGTGGTCGTCTCTGTCGAGGTGGTCATCGTCTCTCCTTGGTTCATCCGATGCGTTCCTTCGCCTTCACTTCTCGACCGGCCGCGATGATGCCGAGCAGAGCCTCCTCCCTGGGCAGGAAACCCAACCGGTTCATCATCATGTGCGACTGGTGGAATACCAAGTGCTGAGGTGTCAGCCCGACGTGCATCCGGTGGGCCCGCACCAGCGAGTCGTCGATCACCTGGCCCCAGCGGCGCAGCCACGGGTCCACCGCGCTGTCGGCGCGCAGCGCGCCCGCGAACGCGCGCACGCCGTGCGCGTCCTGCTCGGCATGGCGCCGCAGCTCCGCCTGGAGCTCGGGGGCGTGCCGCGCCAGGTCGGCCGTCCACCAGGCGAGGTGGCGCTCCCAGTAGCGCTCCCAGCCCACCAGTTGCCTCCGCCGGTCGGCGGGCGGCAGCACCGGCTCCGGGCTGAGGTCCCCGGGACGGCCCTCGATCAGCGCCCGCACGGCCTCCTGGAGCAGGAGCACGGCGAACGAGGCCCGCTCCGGGATCTTGCGGAACCGGGTCGTGGCCCAGATCGCCAGGTCGCTGGAGAACTCGAAGACCCGCTCGGCGAGCTCGACGCCCTGCGGCCCGCCGTACTTGCCGTACTCGGGCTCGTACAGCCCCGAGGCCAGGCCGGTGCCGGAGTCGCCGAGCATGCGGCGCATGGGGATCGACGTCAGCCAGGCGGCCTCCTCCACCACCTCGGCCAGCACGGCGTCGGCGTGGCGCTGCACCCGGGCCAGCGACCGGTGCATCCGGTCGACGGTCTCCCGGGGGCCGAAGACCCGCACCCGCAGGTGGGGCCCGGACGGGTCGGTGTACCGGATGAAGAACCAGCGGACGGCGCCGTGCGCCCGCGCCTCCGCCACCAGGGGCGGCAGCACCTCGGTGACCAGCAGGTCGCTGGCCGCGAAGCCGCCCGTGTACAGCCGGACGAACCACCACTCGGGCGTGTCGAGTGTCATCCCCGGCCCGCTTCCGGCCGGGGGCGGTCCCAGCGCAGGTACGACACGTGCTCCACCGCGTGCCGGCCGCCGTCCGGGCCCCGCAGCCAGTAGCCGTCCGGGCCCGGCAGCGACTCGGCCAGCGACATCGCCACCACCCCGTCGACGGCCAGGCTCGCGGCGGCGTGCAGCGAGTGCGGGCTGCGGAAGTCCAGCAGCACGGGCTTGCGCTTGCCGTGCTCCAGCGAGATCCCCGGCGTCTCCAGCGAGAGGAAGACCTCGTCGGGGACGCCGAGCCGCCGCCGCCACCGGTCGGCCCGGAGGAAGTAGCCGGCCGCGTCCTCCCCGCGCTCCGGGCGGGGGAAGTCGGCGGGGCGGACCCGCCAGGTCGCCCGCTTGGTCACGACCCGCCCGAACCCCTGGCGGGCGGCCGTCTCCACCTCGCCGGCGGGCTCGCTCACCCGCTCGGACGGGGCGCGCGCGCAGGAGAGCCGGCTGCCCAGCACCCACGGGTCCCCGATCACCATCAGATAGCGGGCCGGGCCCAGGACCATGTGCTGCGGCACGACCCCCATGTAGACCGGGGCCACGGGAGCGCCGTGCGGGTCGAGCAGGGTGAGCGTGTCCGTCGCGGCGTCGTGGACGACGGACAGCTCGCTGACCGCGAGCGCGTCGCCGCCGTCGGCGAGCGGCAGCTCGCTGGGCCAGGTGAGCGCCGGGATCGTGCCGCAGCAGGCGTACTGCAGGCCGTTGACGTCCGCGGAGATCACCAGCTCGCGCGGCTGGGCCTCCGGGAAGTTCTCGCCCGTCCAGGCGCGCAGCCGGCCGGCCAGCCCGTCCGGGCCGCCGAGCACGGTGCGGAAGCGCGCCACCAGGCCGCCGGAGCCGGCGTTGAACTGGTTGACCACCAGGCGGTGCTCTCCGCGGCGCAGCGCCTCCTCGGACTCCGCCACGACCTGGTAGGCGACGGCCGCGGTGGGCGGCGCCGAGCTCGGCCCCACCGGCAGCCACGCGCGCTCGGTGGCGCGGCCCCGGGTCTGCGCGTCGGCGCGGACGGCCGCGTAGAGCCGGCGGGTGAGGTCGGGGGTGTCGGAGACCTCCATGCAGAAGCGCAGGGCGTCCGGGCAGCGCCCGCCGGCGCCGTACCGCTCGACGAAGATCTCGACCAGCATGTCGTACATGTGGCTGCGGAAGATCGTCGGCCGCATGCGCCCGGCCAGCTCGCGCAGGTCGGCCTCGACCGCGTCACCGAGCGGGGGGACCTCCACGACCGCCTCGGCGTCGTCGTAGACGGCGAAGCCGGTGCGGTCCGCGGCGACGCCGAGGCGCCCCATCTCCTCGCGTGCCCGCTCGGCCATCGCCTCCAGCGTCTCCACCCGCCGCGGCCCGTCGTGGTCGGCGAGTCCCGACGCGTCGGCGTGGAGCCGGCGGAGCATCCGGGCCGTGGCCGCGGCGTACTCGGTGCCGACCCGCTGCACGGTGTCGGCGACGGCGAGCAGCGGGGCGGGGTCCCCGCGCCGCCACGGCGCCACCACGCGGAGCATCCCGGCGTCCAGCAGCCGCTGCAGCGCGGCGAAGGGGTCGGCGCCGCCCAGCCGGATCATGTACTCGGCGGCTCCCGCGCGGCCGATCCCGGCCAGCGACTGCACGACCTTCCGGTAGACGGCGATGTCGGTCATCTCGTCGGTGCGCCAGGCGAAGGCGTCCCCGATCCGGTACGCCGACACCAGAGCCTTCGGCTCGCCGTCGATCGTCCGCACCGCGTCGATCGGCTCCAGTTCGAAGGCGGTCACCAGCCGCTCGTCCCTGACCAGCGCGTGGAGCCAGGCGAAGACGTGCGTCTGGGAGAGCGCGGTGTTGCTGCGGCCCCCGCTGGGCCTGCCGTACAGGCCGACGCCGGTGAAGGTGGAGAAGGGGCTGGTCTTGCGCGCCGCCCGGACCGCGTAGGAGAGCACCGAGCGCGAGGTCTTGCTGCCGGGGTGGAACGCCTCGACGTCGACGTGCCTGAGCAGGTCGGCGCTGGCGTGGGCGATGCCGGTCGAGAGCGCGGGGGCGGACAGCAGGTCGCGCAGCCGCCGCCCGGCCTCGTGCGTCTCCCGCCCGTAGACGGCGGGCAGCCGGTCGAGCAGGCGGTCGCGGGCCAGCGCGGCGGCCGCCCACCGGCGGAACAGGTCCGCGCCGCCGCCGGGCAGGGCGGCGGCGATGCGCTCCAGGGCCGCCTCCTCGACCCGGAGCGGCTTGTCGCTGCGGGTGGCCCGCCGGACCTTCAGCACGGTACGGCGCAGCCCCGGGTCGTGGTCGAGCAGCGGGACCAGCCGGTACAGGGCGTCGCTGACCTCGTCCGCCGTCGCGGCGAGGAACGCCTCGTGCCCGGCGACCTCGTCGAGCAGCGCGCCGGTCCCGGTCAGGCCGAGGTCCACGGCGGTGACCGGGAGCCCGCAGACCCGGTCCACCCGCAGGCCGGCCGGGACGGAGGCCCGGGCGGAGGCGGGGGCCGGGGCGGAGGCGGGGGCCGGGGCCGGGGCGGGAGTGGAGGCGGGAAGGGTCATGGTCACGAGAACAGCCCTCCGATCATGGTCCACAGGTTGTTGACGACGAGGACGGCGAGACCGACCGCGTACACCAGGCACAGGCCTCCGAAAGTCAGGTAGCCCGCCCGCTTCCAGCCCCCCAGGCCGTGCATGCTGGAGGGCAGCGGGCTGCGCAGCACCACGTGCGCCAGATAGGCGAACGCCCGGCCGCGCAGGTTGACCGCCCTGACCGCCGCCGCGACCGCGTGGTAGCCGTCCGAGGGGAGCAGGGGGTTGAGGTTGACGATGGTGAGCAGCGCCTGGAAGACGAGCAGCACGTAGGCGATGTCGCCGACCGGCCCGGCGACCGTCAGCGCGACCACTCCCGTGACCCCGAACCAGACTTGGTCGCTGAAGGGCCCGGCGAGCGCGATCATCACCCGGCCCGCCCTGCTCCTGATCCGGTAGGCGTCGGTCCTGTCGACGTAGGCGACCGGCATGAAGTAGAGCATGAGCCCCACGCCGGCCTCTCTGATCGGAGCGCGTAGGTACTGGCAGGCCAGCGCGTGCGCGGCCTCGTGGAAGATGACCTGGACGATGAGGATCGGCAGGGCCACCCACCACAGCGCCGGGTAGGAGCGGCCCTCGGGGTGGGTGAGCGCGTAGCCGCCGACCAGCAGCCCGGCCAGCACCAGCGCCAGCACGGCGCCGGTCAGCACGCGCGGGGGGATCCGGCGCAGCACCGCGGCGATCGGCTCCATGATGTGCTCGATCCGGCCGGTCAGCTTGAGCCTGGGCATGTGCTCGCGCAGCGAGAAGCGCAGGATCCGGGAGCGGCGGTCCGCCTCCTGCGGTTCGACGGTGAGCACGCCCGCCTGGCGGAGGTCGCCGAGGAAGGCGTCGATGCGCCCGCGCAGGTCCTCGCGGTCGCCGGCGAGCCGGGCGGTGATCGCGGCCCCGGTCCTGCTCCCGTCGAGCAGGTCGAGCATGCGCACCCCGGCCGGGGTGAGGGCGACGTAACGCCCGGTGGCCGCGTTGAACAACAGCGGCCGGTCGTCGATACCGGTGATGACCTCGACGTCCGGCCGGAGCTGGAGGGGGATGGTGTTCATCCAGTCGGTTTCCGCAGCGACCGTGCCATGCGCTGCGGTTCCGGCGGGGTTATGCTGAGTGGCGGATCGCATAGTGCGCCTTTCTGGTCTTCGCCTCGAGCGTGCTGCCTTCACGCTCGGCGCGTGTGGAGTCGGAGCCGGCCGCCTGCGCCGACAGTGCCGGGACCTGTGGCGGGTCCCGGCACTTCGTGTTCCGCGGTGTGTCGCCCGCTCCGGCCGCCTGCCGGCGCCGGAGCCCGCCCCGGCTAGTTGCCGGTGCTGGAGAAGGACGACGCCGTGCTGGCCGACGAGGCCGGGCAGCTCGCGCTGCCGCCGGTGAAGGCCGTGTTGGCGGTGGTGAAGCCGGCGGAGGTGACCTCACCGAGCTCCTCGGCGCCCACCTCCTCGGCGGCCAGGTCGATCCGGTCGGCGTCCGGGGTCCGGTTCTGCTCGCTCATCTTCGTGTTCCTTTCGTCATCGGGTCGTCGCGGGGGCCGGATGCCGCGGGAGCGCTGCCTTCGTTCCCGGGGCATCCGGCGGGGTGCGTTCCGGTTACCGTCAGCCGCCGCTGCTGGAGAAGGTCGACGCCGTGCTGGCCGAGGAGCCCGGGCAGCTGGCGGTGCCGCCGGTGAAGGCCGTGTTGGCGGTGGTGAAGCCGGCGGAGGTGACCTCACCGAGCTCCTCGGCGCCCACCTCCTCGGCGGCCAGGTCGATCCGGTCGGCGTCCGGGGTCTGGTTCTGCTCGCTCATCTGACTCTCCTGTCCGGTTCAGCCGAAAGACGAGGCGCTGGAGGCGCTGGAGCTGGTGGAGGCGGGGCAGGAGGCGGTGCCGGCGCAGCCGGCGCTGCTCCAGGTGCCGAGCAGGTTGGTGTCGGCGAGCTCCTCCACGGAGAGCTCCTCCGGCTCCTCGGCGTAGAGGTCGATGTCCTTGTTCTGGTCGTTGTCGGCCATTTCCTTCAGGTGCCTTTCTCGGAGGGTTCGGTCAGCCGAGCGAGGAGACGCTCGACGCGCTGGACACGGGGCAGGAGGCGGAGCCGGCGGTGCCGACGCTGCTGAGGGCGCCGACCGCGCCGAGCTGGTTCACCTCGTTGAGCTCGTCCGCCTGGAAGTCGGCGGGCTCCTCGGCGTAGAGGTCGATGTTCTTGTCGGTCATGTCGCTGTCCTTTCTGTAGGGGGTTCCTGATCTGCCGGGAAGTGTCGGACGGACATGGCAGAACAGGGTGTTCAGGCCGTGCTCGCGGTGCTCAGGGAGCCCAGCAGCGTCGTCTCGTTGAGCTGGTACAGGTAGAGCTCGTCGTCGCCGATCTCCTCGGCGAACAGGTCCATGTCCATTTCCGTCACCTCCTCAGCGGGTCAGTCGGTCAGGCGGGGACTATCACCCGTAGCTGCTGGCGGTGGTCGCCGAGCTGGCCGAGCTGACCGGGCAGGAGGCGGAGCTGGTCGAGGAGGCCGTGCTGAGGGAGGCCAGGGCGGTGTCGCCCGGCAGGTCGTCCGCCTGCAGCTCGGCGAGGTCCTCGGCGTAGAGGTCGACCGACTCTTCGGGGTTGTGGGCCATGTGCCCACTCCTTTCTCGTGTGTTTCTCGGTTTCCCGTACGGCGGGCGCCGTACGGAGGTCTCAGGGGCGCGGGTGGCCGAGGGAGACGGCGAACAGCTGCCGCTGCCGGTAGCCGTCCAGGTCCACCAGCGGGCGCAGGCCCGACTGGAGGAAGCCCGCGAAGACGCTGCCCACCAGCCCGTACGCGCTCGCGTGGATCAGGGCCGTGTACGCGAGCCCGGACGCCCTGGCCATCAGCGACCGGTGGCCGTGGGAGCCGTGCCGGGCCAGCGCGGTGGAGAGCGACCCGGTGACGGCGAGGATGACGGGGCTGGCGGCGTACTCGATCTGCAGCACCATCTCCTCCGCCGCCCGTCCGTCCGCCAGGCCGGCCAGCGGCACCAGCCGGGCGCCGTCCTCGTCGGCCCGGTAGACGGCCTGCTCCAGGCCGGCGACGGCGCGGGCGGCGACGAGCACGCCGAGCTCGTGCCCGGCCGCGCAGTCGTCGGGCCAGCCCTCCCGGTCCGCCCGGAACGCCGCGGCGAGGCTCGCCGCGACCACCTCGACCGGGACCGCCCGGTCGGCGTAGTCGCGGACCGAGACGCGGCCGGCGAGGACGTCCTCCAGCGGTCTGCCGGACGGCGGGGCCGCGACCGGGCGCACCTGCGCCAGGTCCGTCCCGGCGCCGCGCGGGCCCACCGGCCGGACCCGGGCCGTGCCGCCCGCCGGCCCCCTCCGCACGTCCTCGGCCGTCAGCCGGCTCTCCTCCCGCAGCCGGGTGAAGATCGTGACGTGATCGCGCAGGACGGTCATCGTGCCTCCTCCGTCCTCGGGTTGACCGCGAGGACCGCGGTGATCGGTTCTGTGTCGGGGTCGACGGACAGGAGCGCGGCGAGCGCCGCGTCGTCCCAGCGCGGCACCACGCGGGTGGCGATCCCCCGCTCGGCCGCGACCAGGCGGAGCTGGGCGAGGGCCACGCCGCCGTCCAGGTGGACGACCCGCCAGGCGAAGGTGGAGTACTTGGACGCCACCCGGTTCAGGGCGCCGGTGACCACGATGACCGCCTCGGCGTCGGCCACTCCCTCGACCGGCTCGTACGGGTCGGCCCAGATCAGGTCGGCGAGCCGGTGGGTGTCGACGCGGTAGCCGTACACCGCGGGGTCGAGGCCGTCGACGTCGCGGGCGATCACGTGGAGCTGCGCCGAGCCGAGGTTGCCCCCGGTCGGGGCCCAGCGCTGGACCTTGCGGGACTCGCCCGTCCCGTCGTCGCGCAGTCCGCCGGCCCGCCGCAGCAGCGCGCCCAGGGAGGCGACGTCCAGGCGCCGGCCCCCGGCGACCAGCGTGCTCGCCGGGACCGGGCCGGAGCGGTCCTGCTCCGGCGTGTCGGGCAGCGGGACGTACCGCGCGGACGGCCAGCGCTTGCACTCGACCTGGAGCGCGATGTTCCCGGGCCGGTAGTGCACCTGGTGGTCGCGGGGGTTGGTGAGGCTGCGGGGCGGGAAGGCGACCGACTCCTCGTAGGCGAGCGCGGCGGGCACCTCGGGCTCCGGCGTGCCGCCGTCGCCGCAGCGGGGGCAGCCGGGCAGCCCCGCGAGCGGGTAGGAGCGCTGGTGCCAGCCGGTCAGGTCTACCCGGACCAGGCCGTGCAGCGTGTGCGTGGACCCGACCCTGGCCAGCAGCGCGACCGCCTCCGCCGCGACGAGCGCCGCGGTCAGGTCCGCCGCCAGCTCCGGGTCCGGCTCCGTCCGCTCCGGGACCTCGTGCGCCTCCCCGGTGTCCCGCTGGACGGCCACGCACCGCGCGCAGGCGGTGAAGGAGGTGTCGACGTACGGTCCCAGCCAGGCGACGCCGCCGTCCAGGCGCAGCGGCAGGATCGGCACGCCCGGCCCGGCGTCGTGGTCCCCCGACAGGATGAGCAGGTCCGCTCCCGCCGCCCCGCCGTCCCGGGCCGTCGTGTCGAGCCCGGTGCCGGTCACCGTGTCGATCACAGCGCCGGCCGTCGTGCCGGTCACCGTGCCGGCCGTCGTGCCGGTCACGGTGTCGATCACGGTGCCGATCCCGCCGTCCAGCAGCGCCCGCCGTACGGCGTCCGCCAGCCGGGGGTCGTCCACGGCCAGCGCGACCCGGGCCGCGGCGAGCCTGCGTGCCGCCTCTCCCCCGGAGACGTTGACCCGGCTGGAGTCGATGGACCGGCTCAGGAAGACCGCGCTCGGCTTGGGTGTGCCCTCCGGCATCCCCGGTCCGGCGGCGTCCTCCAGCATGCCGCAGGTGTAGAGCAGGGACAGAGCCTGGTGCAGGTGCGCCGGCGGCAGGTCCAGGTCGGCGGCGAGCTCGGCCGCCTCCCGGCGCCCGTCCAGCTCGGGCAGGAGCCGGGGGATCAGCGTCCGGGCCGCGGTGCCGCGCAGGGCCTGCCGGGTGGGGGTGCCCTCGACCAGCAGCCCGTCGGGGAGGGGCAGGGTCACCAGGCCGGGGACGAGGCGGGGGCGGAGCGGCATCCGGAACTGCGGGTCGAAGGCCACCGCGTGGCTCATCGCCTCGGCGGGGATCAGGCTCGGTTCAGCCATCGGTCGTCCTATCCGTGGGTCGGGGCGAGCAGCCCGGGCAGTTCGTTCGCGAGGTCCCGCCACGTCGACTCCCGCTGGTCGGGCGTGGTACGGCAGCGGCGGCAGCCGTGCACCCCGACGACCGTGGAGCGGCTCAGGCCGCCGTCCAGCAGGTGGAAGTGGCGGACGTGGCCCGCTTCGGCGGCTCCGCCGTCGCCGAGGACCGACTCCAGGAGCTGCACGGTGAGCAGCGCGGCCAGCTCGACGTGGTGGGGCAGGTGCCCGCCGGGCCCGAGGGCGGGGTCGGCGGTGTAGGCGTCCGCCAGCAGGTCGGTCAGCCGGTGGCCCGCGTCGTGCTGCCGGCGCCGGGTCCGGAAGCAGCGGGCGCAGGCGCCGTGCCCCGGGGCGACGACCGGTCCGACCCTGAGCCGGGGGTGTTCCACGACGACCGGGAACCAGGGCGTCCGGTAGGCGGACGACGCCCCGTCGAGGGCCTCCTCCAGCCTCGGCGCGGGCCGGAAGGCGGCGAGCACGCGGACGCGGGCGTTGGGCCAGACCGACGGGTCGAGGTAGCCGTGCTCGTCGGCCGGGGTGACGGCCACGCCGCCGGGGTCGGCGGCGCGCTCGCGCACCCGCTCGGCCACGGCCGCGCCGAAGGCGCCCAGGGTGATCATGTGGAGCGTGCGCATCGTGGTCTCCTCCTCTCAGGCGAAGGGCTGGGGCAGCGGGTTGAGGTCGGCCTCGGCGTGCACCGGGTAGCCGAGGCGGGCCGGCGCCTCGTAGAGGCGGGGGTGGGCGGTGTAGCGGGCGGTGTGCACGAACGAGAGCGGCATGAGCTGCGGGATGATCACCCGGACCACCCGGAAGCCCACGTCCCTGGCCTCGTCGGTGGTCAGCTCGACGGCGACCACGTCGCAGCCGGCCGCCCCGAGCCGGTCCACCAGCAGGCGCAGGTCCCCCTCCGCGGTCCCGGTGGACAGGCGGGGCATCCCCGACAGCGGGCGCCGTTCCGCGCCGTCCAGCAGGAAGGCGAAGTCACCGACCCGCTCGGGCGCGCCCATGTAGGAGGCTCCGTGGAAGACGTTGAGGAAGTCGTCGGGGTTCTCCGGCCGGGGCCGGGGGACCTGCATGGCGATCCTGGAGGACGCCGACTCCCGCATGATCTTCCCGATCGAGGTGACCGGGTCCAGGTCGGTGTTGCACATCACCAGCTGGCCCAGGACCTCGTTGTCCGGGGTCAGGTCGATGGAGTAGACCGTCGGGATGCCGAGGTCGGTCGTGGCGTCGAAGAAGAGCGTCCGCACGTGGCCGGCGCGGTGCCGCTCCGCGTAGGGCGCGAGCCGTTCGGGGATCTCGTCCAGCTCGATGCGGGGCCAGGGGATGCGCTGGAGCCAGGTCAGGGCGATCGAGTCGCGCTCCACCACCTCGCAGATCGCCCCGACGAGCGCGGCGGCGAGGTCGGAGTGGGCCGCGCAGCCGGTCGAGATCGGCGAGGTGAACCGCTCGGCGGCCGACTTGGCCTTGATGTGCATCCAGACCATGACCGCCGGCACCCAGACCGGCCGGTTCCCGGTGAGCGACCAGCCGCGGGCCCAGCGCATCGGGCCGGCCGGGTCGGGAGCGGTGACGATGCTCCTGGGGTGGGCCAGCTCCCGGGGCGCGCAGCGCGGCACCGTGCCGAGGTCCAGCGCCTCGTCCCCGAGCTCCTCCGCGGTGGCCCACCGCAGGGCCGACTCGTCGAAGACGCAGCTGGAGTAGCGCTCCAGCGACTCGGCGACGCACAGCCGGGCCGCCCGCTCGGCGTCGAGCCCGCCGCCGGCTCCGTCCATGCCCCCGCGGATGTCGGATCCGGCGGCGGACTCGGCGATGTTGGCCGCGACCGCGGTCAGGTCGCCCATCGAGGCGGTGAAGATGGCGAACCTGGGCTCGCCCGGGTGGTTGGGCAGCTGCTGCACGCGGCTGGCCATGCCGTAGGAGCCGACCAGGCGGTCGAGTTCGGCCAGCGCGCCCAGGGACGCGCGCCGGTCCGTGTCCGTGCCCGGGGCCGTGTCCGGGGCCGTGTCCGGGGCCGTGTCCGAGGCCGTGCCCGGGGTCGTGTCCGAGGCCGTGCCCGGGGTCGTGTCCGTGTCCGTGCCCGGGGTCGTGTCCGAGGCCGTGCCCGGGGTCGTGTCCGGAGCCGTGTCCGGGGATTCCGCGAACCGGGTCGTCATCGCTTCTCACCGTCCGTCCAGCTGAACAGGGCGACGGCCGCGGCGGCGGCGGCGACCGCCACCCCCGCCATCACCAGCCAGGCGGTGACGATCGGGCCGCCGGCCACGCCGACCAGGTCCTGGCGGAGCGCGTCGGCGAAGTAGGTGGTGGGCAGGTGCCCGGCGACGGAGCGCAGCCCCTCGGGGAAGATCTCCATCGGCAGGAAGACCCCCGAGAGCATCAGCGTCACCGGCATGACCAGCGCCAGCAGGCCGTTGGCGAGCTCGGGGTTGCGCATCCGGGCCGCGACCAGATAGCCGACCGCGAAGAGCATGGCCAGCCCGAGGGCGCAGGTGACCAGGAGCCGGCCGATCGCCGAGGGCTCCAGGAAACCGGTCGCCAGCGCCACCGCGGAGAGCGCGGCCAGCTGGCCGAGCGCGATGGCGAAGCGCACCGGCGCCTGCGCCAGGATGAAGGTCGTCCGGCTCAGCGGCGTCGTGCCCAGCATGCGCAGGGTCCCCTTCTGCCGCAGCGAGATCAACGGGGTCGCGGTGCCGAAGAAGGCCAGCGACATGAACGCCATCAGCAGCACCGCGGGGATGCCCGAGCGCACGGGGTCGAAGCCGCCCGGCCCGCCGGGGCCGCCACCGGGGTTGAGCATGCCCATGAACATGAACAGGCCCATGAAGATGAGGGGGAAGACCAGGACGAAGAAGAAGTTGCGGGGGTCCCGGATGAGCTCGCGGGCGTTGGCCCTGGTCAGCTCGGCGAACGCGCCCGCCGTCCGGCCGCCCGGCGCGGGGGCGGTGAGGGCGGTCATCGGCCGGCTCCGTTCCGCTCGGTGTTCCGCTCGGTGTTCCCCTCGGCGGGGGCGCTCCCGGGCCGCTCGGCCGCCAGTCTGAGGAACACGTCCTCCAGCCGGCCCGTGCGCACCTCGATGCGCCGGGCGCCCAGGCGGGCCGCCACCCGGACGACCTCGTCGGTGTCGCCGGTCGTGACCGTGACCTGCCCGTCCTGCGCGGAGACGCCGCTCACGCACTCCAGGGCCTCGATCTCGGCGAGGTCCGCGTCGGTCTCGAAGCACACCTCGTGGGCGACGCCGAGCCGGTGGACCAGCTCGCGGGGGGTGCCCAGCGCGACCAGCCGGCCGCCCACCACGATGCCCACCCGGTCGCAGAGCTCGGTGGCCTCCGTCATGTCGTGCGTGGTCAGGAGCACCGTGGTCCCCGCGGCGCGCTCGGCCCTGATCAGGTCCCACAGCTGCTGGCGCGCCTGCGGGTCCAGCCCGGCGGCGGGCTCGTCGAGGACGAGCACCCGGGGGTCGGCGATGACCGCGACCCCGAGGAGGAGACGCCGGCGCTGCCCGCCGGACAGGGCCTTGGTCCGCACGCGGGCCTGCTCCTCCAGGCCGATCCGGCGGAGCGTCTCGGCGACGGTGCGGGGCTCGGCGTACAGCGAGGCCCACAGCCGCAGCGTCTCCTCCACCGTCAGGGTGGGGAACAGCGACGCCTCCTGCGGCTGCACGCTCACCCGCCGGACGAACTCGCCGCGGTCGCGCAGCGGGTCGAGGCCGAGGACCGTGATGCCGCCCGCGGTCGGCTCGCGGAGGCCGACCAGGCACTCCACCGTGGTCGTCTTGCCCGCGCCGTTGGGCCCGAGCAGGCCGAAGACCTCTCCCGGGGCGATGGCCAGGCTCAGACCGTCGACGGCGAGATGGCCACCGTAGGTCTTCACCAGGCCGCTGATCTCAATCGCGGGTCTCTGGTCGGGACTGGCGGGTGACTCCGTGCGCTCGGCACGCTCCCCGCTGTCGAGCATTACCATGCCGTTCTCTCTCACTGCCGTGACCGGTTCTTCGATCTACGGCAGTGAGACTAGAAACGACTGATTTCGTCGCGGTTTTTCCGCGGTTTCCCCAGGTCAGGCCTGGGAGTCGGCGGGTTTGACCAGGGTGGCGTAGACGATCACGTTGTCGTCGTACTGGTTCCGGTCCCAGTCGAACCGCCCGCCGCAGGTGACCAGGCGCAGGCCGTCCTCCACGTAGACCTTGTCCGCGGGGAAACGGTCCTTGGACACCTGCTCGACGGCGTCGACGCGGTACTGGGCGACCTCGCCGTCGCTGCGCCTGACCTTGATGGCCTGGCCCTCGCGCATGCTCCTGAGCTTGTAGAAGACCGCCGGGGCGTCCTTGGTGTCGACGTGTCCCAGGATCACGGCGGGCCCGGGGTCGCCGGGGACCGCGGTGTCCTCCACCCAGCCGGCGACGCCCGGCTTCTCGTACGGCGGCAGCTCGACCTCGCCGTCGTCCACGCCGAGTCTCATCAGCGGCGCCTTCACGCCCAGCGACGGGATCTCGAGGCGTTCGGGCACGACCTCGGGCCGGACGGGCCCGGCGTCCCGGCCGTCGCCCCGGCCGAAGGCCACCATGGCGGCGCCGGTGAGCACTCCGGCCACGACGATCCGCGACCAGCGGGGGGAGTCGGCCATGGGGACTAGGAGCGGCGGTGCCGTACGACCGCGATGCCGACGCCTCCGGCCAGGAGCGCGGCGACCAGGACCCCGGCCGCGCCCAGCGGCGTGCCCGCGTCCTCGGGACCGCCGGCCGCGGTGCCGCCGCCACCGGTGTGCGGGGCCTTGGTGCTGACCGGGGTGCGGGTCGTGGTCGGCCGGGCGCTGGGCGTGCTGTCCGCCACCACGCGGAGGCTGGCCGTACCGGTGTCGTTGGTGCCCTCGCAGCGGGCGTTGATGTCGTAGACGCCGGGCTTGACGCCCCCGGCGACGGTGGCCTGCCCGCGCACCCACGGGCGCGGCGTGGGCGTGGCGGTGCCGGAGGGCACCGGGGTGGGCGTCGCCAGGATCGGGTCGAGCGTGACGGGGGTGCGGAAGACCTCCGAGGAGGCCGTGCCCCGGTGCTCGGGGCCGCCCTGGGGGATCGGGCAGTTGGCCAGCACCCAGACCTTCTCCCCGGCCTTCACCCGGGCGGGCTGGAGCTGGACCTCGATGTCGGCCCGCCCGGGCGCCGTCGCGCCCGGAGAGGAGGTCGCCGCGGCGTTCTCCGCCTCCGGCTCCGCCGTGCAGCCGGTCATCCCGATCAGGGCGATGGCCCCGACAGCAGCGACACGCATGACCTTTGGCACCGTCGCACCCCACTCCGCAGCCCGACCGACGACCCTCGGCCGACACGACTTCCCGCCTGTTCCCCATTAAACATGGGCAAGGCCGCCGGAGTCGATCATCGGTAAAGATGATCTATACCAAGTGCGCGGGGATCTCCTGCCACCGGGCGCCGACCCCGCGGAGCCGCACCGTGCGCTCCTCGCCCGTCTCGCCCCGGTCGATGCGGATCTCCAGCCGGTCCTCGGCGAGGCCCTCGACCAGGCCTTCCCCCCACTCCACCAGCGTGACCGATTCCTCCAGGGAGGCGTCCAGGTCCAGGTCGTCGACCTCCAGGTCGCCGCCGAGCCGGTAGGCGTCCACGTGCACCAGCGCGGGACCGCCCGCCAGCGAGGGGTGCACCCGGGCGATCACGAAGGTCGGCGAGGTGATCGGCCCGCGCACCTTGAGCCCTTCGGCGATGCCCTGGACCAGGGTCGTCTTGCCCGCGCCGAGGGGACCGGAGAGCACCGCCAGGTCACCCGGGCGCAGCAGCCCGGCCAGCTCGGCGCCCAGCTCCCGCATCTCCTCGGCGGTCGCCACCGTTCTCACTGCCCGCTCACCCTCACTGCCCGCTCGCTCCCACTCCCGGCGGTCGTCGCGCTCTCGCGGTCCGCCGCCTCCGCATCCCACCGCCCGCCCGGCCGCGCTCCGGCGGCCGCGCGGGCCCTCACTCCTCGGCGGCGTCGGCCGCCACGCGCTTCAGCAGGTCGCGCAGGGCGTCGTTGACCGCGCCCGGCCGCTCCAGCTGGACCAGGTGCGAGCTGCCCGGCACCTCGGTGTACCAGGCGCGCGGCAGCGCCGCGGCCATCGCCTTGCTGTGCTCGACGGGGGTCAGCCAGTCGCCGTCGCCGACGACGATGGAGGTGGGCACGCCGTCCAGCACGCCCAGCGCGCTCAGTTTGTCGTGCGACATCAGCGCCGGGTAGAAGTCCGCGATGACCTCGAAGGGGGTGGAGCGGATCATCGACTCGACGAAGTCGACCACGGTGGGGCTGACGTTCTCGGAGTCGCCGAACCCCAGGTGGCGCAGGACCAGGAAGGCCACGTCGCTGCCGGCCTGGCGGCCCTTGTCCACCAGCGCCCCCCGGCGGCCGAGCATGGCCACCGTGCCGGGCGTGATCATGTGCACGGCCTTGGAGAGCAGGGCGGGCAGGCCCAGCGAGACCTCGGCCAGCTTGCCCGCGGAGGTGGAGATGAGGGCCACGCCCTTGACCCGGTCGCCGAAGAGCTCGGGGTGCCGGTCCGCGAGCGCCATGATCGTCATCCCGCCCATGGAGTGGCCGACGAGCACGCACGGCCCGGGGGCCAGTTCCTGGAGCACCTCGTACAGGTCCTCGCCGAGCCGGTCGATCGTGGAGTCGTCGACCTTGGTGCGCTGGGAGCGCCCGTGCGAGCGCTGGTCCCACAGCACCAGGCGGTAGGAGTCGCGCAGGTCACGCCGCTGGTAGTGCCAGGAGTCCAGGTTGAGCGTGTAACCGTGGCAGAGCACCACGGTCAGCGCCGCGTCCTCGGGACCGTCGACCTCGACGTGCAGGGAGACCCCGTCCGAGGTCCTGACCGTGTGCGGCCGGCCGCGCAGCTCGCCCAGCGGCTCACTGGCCTCCAGGTCCGGGCGGAGCCTGATCCGGCCCACGGCGTACCGCTTGGCGAAGGTGGCGGCCGCCACTCCGGCGGACGCCGCACCGAAGACCGCGCTCGCGATCCCCACCTTGCGTCGTGTCGTAGTAGCCATCGCGCACCCCCTTTACCGGTAAACGCGTGGTACGCGCGAACCGATCCCGGTCACGATCTCATACGTGATCGTGCCGAGGGAATCCGCCCATTCCTGTGCGGTCGGCTCATTGTGTGAGCCCTCACCGAACAGGATCACCTCGTCTCCCTCCGTCAGAGGGTCGTCCCCCACGTCGATCACGAACTGGTCCATGCAGACCCGTCCGGCGATGCGCCGCCGGCGGCCTCCCGCCAGCACCTCCGCCTGGTTGGTGGCGTGCCGGGGGATGCCGTCCGCATACCCGAGAGGGACAAGAGCAAGCGTTGTTTCACAATCTGTGACATAAAGGTGCCCATAGGACACTCCGGAACCCGCCGGGACCCGCTTGGCCAGCGCGACCCGCGCCACCAGCGTCATCGCCGGGCGCAGCCCGAAGTCCCCCAGCTGCGGGACCGGGCTCAGCCCGTAGAGCGCGATGCCCGGCCGGACCATGTCGTAGCGGGCCCGCGGGACCGTCAGGGTCGCCGCCGAGTTGGCGATGTGGCGGAGCACGCCGGGACCGGCCGCGCCCATCTTCTCCGCGACCCCCACCGCCTCGTCGAAGGCGTCGAGCTGGACCTCGACGGACGGGTGCCCGGGGATGTCCGCGCAGGCCAGGTGCGACCAGAGGCCGGCGATCTCGACCGTCCCCGCCGCCTGCAGGGCCAGCGCCCGCTCCAGCAGCGCGGGCCAGTCCGCGGCGGTCGCGCCGCCGCGCCCGTTGCCGGTGTCGATCTTCAGATGCACCCGGGCCGGCCGCCCCGCCCGGCCCGCCGCCGCCGCGATCTCGTCCACCAGCCACGGCGCCCCGGCCGCCAGCTCCACGTCCTTCGCGACGGCCTCCTCGAGCGGCTCGCCCGGCGGGATGAGCCACGCCAGCACCGGCGCGGTGACGCCCGCGGCCCGCAGGGTCAGTGCCTCGCGCACGTAGGCGGTGCCCAGCCGGTCGGCGCCGCCCTCCAGCGCGGCACGCGCGACCGGGACCATCCCGTGCCCGTACCCGTCGGCCTTGACCGTGGCCATGAGCAGGGCGCCGGCGGCGCGCTCCCGCAGCAGTGCGGCGTTCTCCCGGATCGCGGACAGATCCACCCGCGCCTCGGCGGGGGTCGTCACCTCGGCGGGGGTCGTCGGGAAACTCATCTTTCCAGTCTGGCAGCTCCATCCTGATGCCGAAGCCCGTTCACAGCCGCCCCGACGACGGCCCGTTCACAGCCGCCCTGACGACGGCGGGCAGCGCCTCCGCGACGTCCCCCGCGGAGACCGGGCCCGCATGCCCGGCCAGGCCGTGCAGGTAGGCCGCGCACGAGGCCGCGTCGTAGCAGCTCAGCCCGGCCGCCAGCAGCGCGCCCGCGAACCCGGCCAGCACGTCGCCGGTCCCGCCGGTGGCCAGCCACGGGCTCCCGGTGGGGTTGACCCGGACCGGCCTGCCCGCCTCGGCGACCAGCGTGGTCGAGCCCTTCAGCAGCACCGTCGCGCCCAGTTCCCGGGCCGCCCGCCGCACGTGCTCCAGCCGGCGCGCCTCGATCCGCGACCGGCCCACCCCCAGCAGCCGGGCCAGCTCTCCGGCGTGCGGGGTGAGCAGCGTCGGCGCGGCGCGCCGCAGCAGCGACCGGTCCTCGGCGGCCAGCGTCAGCGCGTCGGCGTCCACCAGCACCGGCAGGTCGCTCGCCAGCACCGAGCGGGCCAGTGCGAACGCGTCCGCGTCGGTGCCGAGGCCGGGCCCGAGCACCCACGCCTGCACCCGGCCGACCTCGCCGGCCCCCTCCCCCGGTGCCAGCTCGGTGACCACCGCCTCCGGCCAGCGGGCCCGCACCCCGGCCACCGGCTCGGCGACCCCCGCGTAGCGCACCATGCCGGCCCCGCCCCGGACCGCGCCGCCCACGCACAGCACCGCCGCGCCGGTGTAGCGCCGGCTCCCGGCCACGATCCCGACGACCCCCCGGCGGTACTTGTCGGAGCGGGCGTCCGGCCGCGGCAGCCGCAGCGCGACGTCCTCGTCCGTCAGCGCGGCCACGTCGGGGTCCGGCAGGTACGGCCCCAGCCCGATGTCGACGAACTCCACCCGGCCGGCGCGCTCCGCGCCCGGATCGACCAGCAGCCCGGTCTTGAGCGCCCCGAAGGTGACCGTGACGTCCGCGCGGACCGCCGCGCCCTCGACCCGCCCGTCGCTCGCGTCCACACCGCTCGGCACGTCCACCGCGACGACGGCGCAGGGTGCCTCCCCGGCGATCCGGGCCAGCGCCGCGTACGGCTCGCGCAGGGCGCCCGACCCGCCGATGCCGACCAGCCCGTCCACGACCAGGTCGGCGGCGGCGACCAGCCCGGCGACCGCGGCGGGCACCCCGGCACGGGCCCGGTGGCCCTCCGCGGGAGCCGTGCCGCCCGCCGTGCCTTCCACCGCGCCGCCCGCCCCGCCTTCCACCGTGCCGTTCCGGGACCGGGCCTCCGTGGAAGGGACGTCCGAGGAAGGCCCCCCCGGGGAAAGGACGTCCGAGGAGAGGGCGTTCCGGGACGGGGCGTCCCGGAGGTCCAGCACCCGCCCGCCCGCCCGGCGCAGTGCCGCCAGACCTGCCGCGTGCACCCGCGTCCCGGCCAGGACCGCGTCCACCCGCGCCCCGCGGGCCGCCAGGCGGGCTCCGGCGTACAGGGCGTCGCCACCGTTGTCCCCGCCGCCGGCCAGCAGCACGACCCGGGAGCCGTACACCCGGCCGAGCATCCGGGCGCAGACCACCGCGAGCCCGGTGGCCGCACGTTCCATGAGCGCGCCCTCGGGCAGCGTCGCCATCAGCGCCGCCTCGGCCGCCCTGATCTGGTCAGAGGTGTATGCCGTCCGCACCCTGCCGAATCTAACCCTCGGCGATCACATAGGCGACGGCGACGCCCCCGTCATGTGTCAGTGAGATGTGCCAGCGGGCCACGCCCAGCGCTCCGGCGACCTCGGCGGCCCGCCCGGTCACCCGCAACTCCGGGCGGCCGTGCTCACCGGTCACCACCTCGGCCTCGGCGTGGAGCAGCCCGGGCGGGGCCCCGAGCGCCTTGGCGACGGCCTCCTTGGCCGCGAACCGCGCGGCCAGGGACTCCGTCCGCAGCCCGCGCTCCCGCTCGGTGAACAGCCGCGCCCGCAGCCCGGGCGTGCGCTCCAGCGTCGCGGCGAACCTGGCCACGTCCACGACGTCCACACCGATGCCCACGATCACCGCCCCAGGGTACGGGGCCCGCGCGGGCGGCCGGGGCGGTCACGGCACGGCCGCCCGCGCGCCGGGATCCCCGGCCGTGCCGCGGCGCTCAGGAGCGGCCGATGCGCACCCGCCACACGGCCGGCCCGGCCTCCTCGTACTCCCAGGTGAACTCCCCCGGGTGCTCGGCGGCGAACTGGTAATAGAGGGGCTTGGGGTCGTGGTCGTTGACGAGCACGAACGCCGTCCCCGGCGGCAGGTCGCCGAAGGTGGCGAAGATCTGCTCGTGTCGCCGGGCGGGGACCAGGCGGCGCACGTCGAGCTCGCCGGCGACGTACGGGCCCGGCGTTCCGGCCTCTCCGACGCCGCAGCCGCAGCCGCCGCACCCGCACCCCTGCGCGGAGGAGGGCTCCCCGAGGATCTCGTGCATCCCGTCGAGCAGGGCGGCGAGGTCGACGCCGGTGTCGGCGAGGGCGGGCAGCAGGACGTCGTTCTCCTTCGCCAGGTGCGCCTGGAACAGGGCGTTGAGCGCCGCGGCGGCGCTGACCGCCTCGCCGGGGGTGCCCGCCCTCTCCAGCTCCCCGACGAGGTCGCGCAGCACGGTGTGCTCGGCGCTCATGGCGCGCGCGAGCAGCTCCGTCTCGGGCAGGTCCGCCGCCACGCGGTACAGCGTCTCCTCCTCCGCCATCGCGTGCGGCAGCACCTCCTCGGTGCAGTAGGCGACCAGCGCCGCCTGCCGGGCGGGCACCGGCATCAGCCGGTCGACCGAGCGGGCGATGGTCACCGCGTGGTCGGCCACCGTACGGCCGAGCTTGTCGTGGTGGGCGCGGATCGTGGCCAGGACGGCGGCCTGCGGGTTCTCCGTCTCCTGCGCTGTCATGGGATTCCTCTCGTCTGCGGCCGGTGGGCCGGGTGGGCGGGCGGGCTCCGGGAGGTGTCCCGGGCCCTCGGGCGGGAGGCCCGGAAGAAGGACGGGGATGAGGACGGGGATGGTGGGGGACGGTGTGGGGATGGGCGTGAGGGCGGACGCGCCGCACCGTGGACTGCTCCACACCGTGGACTGCTCCACACCGTGGACTGCTCCACACCGTGGACTGCTCCACACCGTTACACCGTGAACAGGGGGGTGCTGAGGTAGCGCTCACCGGTGTCCGGGAGGACCACGACGATCAGCCGGCCCTCGTTCTCCGGGCGCGCGGCGACGGCCGTGGCCGCGCTCAGGGCCGCGCCGCCGGACACCCCGGCGAGGATGCCCTCGGTGCGGGCGAGCCTGCGGGCGTCGTCCCGGGCCTCCTCCACGGAGACCCGGAGCACCTCGTCGTAGACCCCGGTGTCCAGCACCTCGGGCACGAACCCGGCGCCGATCCCCTGGATCCCGTGCGGGCCCGCCGTCCCGCCGGACAGCACCGGGGACTCGGCGGGCTCGACGGCGACCACCCGCACGCCCGGCTTCTTGTCCTTCAGGAAGCGCCCCACGCCGGTGACCGTGCCTCCGGTGCCGACCCCGGCGACCAGCGCGTCGACCTCGCCGGCGGTGTCCTCCCAGATCTCCTGCCCGGTGGTGCGCAGGTGCACGTCGGGATTGGCCGGGTTGGCGAACTGCTGGGGCATGAACCAGCCGTGCTCGGCCGCGAGCCGGGACGCCTCGGCCACCGCGCCCCTCATGCCCGCGGCGGCCGGGGTGAGCACCAGGTCGGCGCCGTAGGCCGCCAGCAGGGCCCGGCGCTCGAGGCTCATGCTCTCCGGCATGGTCAGCGTCAGCCGGTAGCCCTTCGCCGCGGCAACCATGGCCAGGCCGATCCCGGTGTTGCCACTGGTCGGCTCGACGACGTGGTCTCCGGGGGCGAGACGGCCGGCGTCCTCGGCCGCCTCGATCATCGCCCGGGCGATGCGGTCCTTGACGCTCCCGCCCGGGTTGGCGGACTCCAGCTTGGCGACGAGGCGTCCGGGCAGGTCCACGCCGAAGCGCGCCAGCCGTACCAGCGGGGTGCGGCCGATGAGGGACAGGACGTCGGGGTGGATCGCGGTCACGGGGATCATCTCCTGGTGGTCACCCGCGGCAGCGGGGCGGGACGGGGAACGGCACCGGCGGCACCGGCGGCACCGGCGGCACCGGCGGCGCTGGCGGCGTTGGCGGCGCTGCCAGCGTTGGCGGCGCTGACGGTGGAGGGCGGCGCCGAGACCCGGGCGCCGGCGGGCACGTCCTCCAGGACGAGGGCGTGGGCGCCGACCGACGCGTCGTCCCCGACGTGCACGCGCCCGAGGATCGAGGCGCCCACGCCGACGGTCACCCGGTCGCCGATGACCGGGTGGCGGGCGGCGCCCTTGCCGTCGGACCGGAAACCGCGCCCGCCCAAGGTGACGCGGTGGTAGAGCGTGACGTCGTCGCCGATGACGGCGGTCTCGCCGATGACGACACCCGCCCCGTGGTCGATGACCAGGCGGCGGCCGATGCGCGCGCCGGGGTGGATCTCGACTCCGGTCAGGGCCCGGGCGAGCTGCGAGATCAGGCGCGGCGCGAAGGGCAGGCCGCGGCGGTGCAGGCGGTGGGAGAGACGGTGGATCCACACCGCCCACAGGCCCGGGTACAGCACGACCTCGATCATGTGTGCTCCGTACAGGGCGGGGTCGCGCCGGCAGACGGCGCGCAGGTCTTCGAGCATGGGAGGGCGTCCTCGGCGGGGTCGCGGTGAGAGGCGGCGCCGACCGGCCGGGAGGGGCCGGCCGGCGCCCGGGTGCGGCGGACGCCGGAGGGTGCGGCGTCAGACCGCGGGACAACGCTCGTCGAAGACGCGGCGGACGTGGACGCCGGTCATGGGCACCGCGAACCGCGAGCCGGCCAGGCGGCGGAGCGGTCGCGCATCGGTCATGTCACAGACCCTAGGTACGGCGCCGGCGCGCGGGCACCGGCGCAGGTCACTCCCGGAGGGGACTTCGGTCCCGGATCCCGTGGGCCCTTCGGCCCCGGCCGGAGCGGCGCCCCGGTCACCCCAGGTCAGCCCCGGTCGGCCCCGGTCATCACCGATCACGCCACAGCCACGGACACACCACGGACACACCACGGACACACCACGGACACACCACGGACACGGCCGCCGGGAGGCGCACGGTCCGCGGGGGCGGGGACCGTACGCCTCCCGGCGGCCGGGCGCGTCACGAGCGCGTCGGGGAAGGACTCAGCCGCCCACCGGCTGTTCCGGGGTGATGCGGTCCCAGGCCGCGATCGGCAGCATGATGATCGAGGCGGGGAAGAGGCCGTGCTCCTCGTGGTCGATGTGGTGGTGCAGCTTGCGGATCGCCTCCAGCACGGCGGGCCAGTCGGGGTCGTCCCGGTCGATCCCGCTGAACACCCCGTGGATGTCGTCGTGCTCGGCGCAGAGCTTGTCGACCTCCTCGGCCAGCGAGCCCTCGGCGCGCAGCTCGGCGAAGAGCCCGCTCTCCTCGGTGGCGGTGTGCGGGAGCAACTGGGCGAGCAGCTCGTCGAGGAGCGTGCCCGCGTCGCCGTACCGGCCCTCGTTGATGGCCCGGCGCAGCGTCCCGGCGGTCTCCTCGATCTCCCAGTGCTCCTCGGAGAGCCGTCCGATCAGCGGGAAGTCGCGGCAGCCGCAGTAGTTGCACATGGTGTGTGATCCCCCGGTGTCACCCGATGTCGTCTTCTGACTCCAGAGTGCCTTCCGGCGGGAGATCGCGGCCAGAGCAGGCCGTCCTGAGGCCGTAGGGCCGTTCGTCACATCGGGGCCGGGACGGCGGGGCGGCGCGGGGCCCGGAGCCCCAGGGTGCGCCGGCCGGCCTCGAGGAGGTGCTCGCGCAGCGCGTCGTCGCCGAGGTCGATCCGGGCCGGGCCCACCGCGGCGGCGATGCCCGCCAGCACCATGGCGGCGTTGACGCGCCCGGCCGGGCCGGGGACGACGGCGGCGAGGAGGTCCAGCTGGCGGTCGATCAGGTCACACGTCTCGGGCCGGGCGCGCAGCATCTCGATCACACCCGCGTCGCAGGCGAGGAAGCCGACCACGGCCCGGTGCTCCACGGCGAGATCGGCGTATCCGGCGAGCACGTGCTCCGCCCGCGCCCGGGGGGTGCGCTTCGCCTCGGCGGTCTCGACGACGGCCCGCATCCGGCTCAGCACCGGCTCGACCACCGCGGTGAGCAGCTCCTCGCGGGTGCGGAAGTGGTGGTAGACGGCCGCCTTCGTGATCCCGAGCTCGTCGGCGATCATCTGGAGCGAGGTGCCCGCGAAACTGTGCCGGGAGAACAGGCGGACCGCGACCTCGACGAGGCGCTGCCGGGTGTGGGTCTCGCTGGATGCTCGCTGGACGGCTCTGGCGGCCACATGTGCTCCTTCTCACGGCACCGGGCTTCTCCGGTGTCCTTGATTTTAGCTCGTCAGCCCGGACAGGCGGCAGCAGCTCGGCCTGCCGATCGGCAGGCTGTCAACTTGCCGAACGGCAAGTGACCTGCATCATAGTCACTCGCCAATTACTTGCCGATCGGCTAGTAATCGACTAATTGATCGGCGAGGCGGCGAGCCGCCGTCCGGCCCGAGATCGAAGCGAGGAACAGACATGACCGACACGCCGGCCGACGCCTCCGGCGGAGCGGCGTCGCCCGTCCCCGGCTATCCGATGTCCCGGGACGCCCGCTGCCCGTTCCACCCCCGGCGCCCCTGCGGCGGCTGACCGCCGAGGCCCCCGTCTCGCGGGTGCGGATCTGGGACGGCAGCACGCCCTGGCTCGTCACCCGGCACGCCGACCACCGGGCCCTGCTCACCGACCCCCGGCTCAGCATCGACGAGAAGCTGCCCGGCTTCCCGCACATGACCCGGGGCCGGGCCGAGGTCGCGAAGACCACCCCGAAGCTGATCACCAACACCGACGCGCCCGAGCACACCCGGCTCCGCCGGATGGTCAACGGCCCGTTCATGGTCAAGCGGATCGAGGCCATGCGGCCCGCGATCCAGAAGATCGTCGATGAGCGGATCGACGCCATGCTGGCCGGGCCGAACCCGGTCGACCTCGTCACCGCCCTGGCCCTGCCGGTGCCGACACTGGTGATCTGCGAGCTGCTGGGCGTGCCGTACGAGGACCACGGGTTCTTCCAGCGCAACAGCAACCTCGTGCTGAGCCACGAGTCGTCGGGGGAGGAGGCCCGGGAGGCGAGCGTCGCGCTGGCCGTGCACCTCGGCGGCCTGCTCGCCGAGAAGATGGCGGAGCCCGCCGACGACATGATCTCGGAGCTGGCCGCCCGGGTGAGGGCCGGCGAGATGACCGGCGAGGAGGCGGTCACCATGAGCGTGGCCGTGCTGATCGCCGGGCACGAGACCAGCGCGAGCATGATCCCCCTCGGCACGCTCGCCCTGCTCCGCAACCCCGGCCAGCTCGCCGTGCTGCGCGGGACCGGCGACCCGAAGGTCGTCGCCGGCGCGGTCGAGGAGCTCCTGCGCTATCTGACGATCGTGCACACCGGCGTGCGCCGGATCGCCACCGAGGACATCGAGATCGGCGGCCAGGTCATCCGCGCCGGGGACGGCGTCATCTTCGACCTGTCCGCCGCGAACTGGGACGAGCTCGCCTTCCCCGAGCCCGAGCGGCTCGACCTGGCCCGGCCCGCCCGCCGGCACCAGGCGTTCGGGTACGGCCCGCACCAGTGCCTCGGCCAGTCCCTGGCCCGGGTGGAGCTCCAGGTCGTCTACGGCACGCTCTACCGGCGCGTCCCGACGCTCCGCCTGGCCGTCCCGGACGACGAGGTCGAGTTCGCGTTCGAGGGCGTCGCCTACAGCCTGCGCTCCCTGCCCGTCACCTGGTGACCGGTGCCCCCGCCGAGACGAAGAAGCAAGGAGGAAACCTCATGCGTGTAGAACTCGACGAGCCCAAGTGCGTGGCGGCGGGCCAGTGCGTCATGGTCGCCCCGGAGGTCTTCGACCAGCGGGACGAGGACGGCGTCGCGGTCGTGCTGGACGAGACGCCCGGCGCCGAGCTCCACGAGCAGGTGCGGGAGGCCGCGGCGGTCTGCCCGGCGGCGGCCATCCGGCTGGTGGGGGATTGATCTCCTCTCCGCGCCTGAAGGCAGGGGTCTCCACGCTTCAAGGAGTTCCGACGGGAAGGATCGTCGTGGCCGGCGCCTCGGCCGCCGGCGGGCGGAGCCGTACCGGGAGCCCCGTCCGGGGCCCCCGGTGACCGATCAGTAGGCTTGCGAGCCATGGCAGGGTGGGACACGGCGACGCCGTACGTGGAGCTGAGCAGGGAGCAGTGGAGCGAGCTCCGCAAGAACACGCCGCTCACGCTCACCGAGGACGAACTGGAGGAGCTGCGCGGAGTCGACGATCCGATCGACCTGGCCGAGGTCACCGACGTCTACCTGCCGCTGACGCGCCTGCTCAACCTGCACTTCACCGGGGCCCGGCAGCGCAGCGCCGCGGTCACCACCTTCCTCGGCTCCAGCCGGGAGCCCGCCCCGTACATCCTGGGCATCGCCGGGAGCGTCGCGGTCGGCAAATCGACCACGGCGCGGCTGCTGAACACCCTGCTGGCCCGCTGGCCCGAGCACCCCCGGGTGGAGCTGATCACCACCGACAGCTTCCTCCACCCGAACCGGGTCCTCACCGAGCGGAACATCATGCACCGCAAGGGCTTCCCGGAGAGCTACGACCGGCGGGCGCTGGTCAGGTTCGTGGCCGCCGTCAAGGCGGGGCAGCCGGAGGTGAGCGCCCCGGTCTACAGCCACCTGGAGTACGACATCGTGCCCGGCGCGGTGCAGACCGTGCGCCGGCCCGACATCCTCATCGTCGAGGGCCTCAACGTCCTGCAGCCCGCGCCGCCGACCGCGCTGGCGGTCAACGACTACTTCGACTTCTCGATCTACGTGGACGCCAAGACCGAGCACATCCGCGACTGGTACCTGGACCGCTTCCACAAGCTCCGCCGCACGGCCTTCGAGGACCCCAAGTCCTACTTCCGGCACCTGGCCGAGATGTCCCACGAGGAGGCCACGGCGTTCGCGAAGGAGGTCTGGCGCGACATCAACGAGCGCAATCTCGTCGAGAACATCGCCCCCACCCGGGGCCGGGCCGGTCTCGTGCTGCACAAGGGCGCCGACCACGCGATCCGGCGGGTACGGCTGCGCCGCGTCTGACCCGGCCCGACCGCACGCCCGCCCGGCCCGACCGACCGCACGCCCGCCCGGCCCGATCGCCCGCCCGGCCCTGGTCCGCGGGCCGCGTCCCCAGGGTTCTCCCGGACTTCCGGACGAGGGTCCGATCGTCCGGACGGCCGAGGCGCTCCCGCCTCCGGGCCGGTAGTGTCCGATCATGACCATCCTCGCCACCGAGGGACTCACCAGGCGCTTTCCCCGGGTGACCGCGCTCGACCGGCTCACCGTCGCCGTCGGACCCGGCGTGACCGGACTGGTCGGCGCCAACGGCGCGGGCAAGTCCACGTTGATCAAGATCCTGCTGGGCCTGCTCGAGCCCTCCGCCGGGGGTGCGCACGTGCTCGGCATGGACGTGACGACCCGGGGAGCCGAGATCCGCCGGGTCGTGGGCTACATGCCCGAGCACGACTGCCTCCCGCCCGACCTGTCCGCCACCGAGTTCACCGTGCACATGGCCCGGATGTCCGGGCTGCCGCGCACCGCCGCCCGCGAGCGCGCCGCCGACGTGCTGCGCCACGTGGGCCTGTACGAGGAGCGCTACCGCGCGATGGGCGGCTACTCCACCGGGATGAAGCAGCGGGTGAAGCTGGCCCAGGCGCTGGTCCACGACCCGAAGCTGGTCTTCCTGGACGAGCCCACCAACGGGCTCGACCCGGCCGGCCGCGACGAGATGCTCTCCCTGATCCGCCGGATCGGCACCGAGTTCGGCATCAGCGTGCTGGTCACCTCCCACCTCCTCGGCGAGCTGGAGCGGATCTGCGACCACGTCATCGTGATCGACGGCGGCACGCTGCTGCGCTCCTCGGCCATCTCCGAGTTCACCCAGGAGACCCGGACCGTCACGGTCGAGGTCGAGGAGGGCCGGGATCTGCTGGCCGCCCGCCTGGCCGAGCTGGGTGAGACCGTCACCACCGAAGGCCGCACGCTCCTGGTCGACGTGCGGACCCCCGAGACCTACGACACCCTCCGCGACGCCGTCTGCGACCTCGACCTCTGTCTCATCCGCATGGAGCAGGGCCGCCGGCGCATCGAGGACGTCTTCAGGGAGCCCGCCGATGCCTGACCCCATCCCCACCGCCGGGACCCCCGGCCCCACCGGTGACGGGACCTCCGCCGCCGGCACCCCCGAGACCCCCGCAGGGAGCCCTGCGGGGACCTCCGCGGGGACCTCCGCGGGGGGCACCGCCGCCACCGGCGTCATCCACGACATCGGGTACCGCCACTACGACGGGCCGCGCCTCGGCCGCCGGCACGCGACGGCCGCCCTGACCTGGCACAGCCTCCGCGGTGTCTTCGGCCTCGGCCGCACGGCCCGCGCGAAGATCATCCCCTTCACGCTCGCGGGAGTCATGATGCTCCCCACCGTGGTCTCCATCGCGGCCATGGCCTTGGCCCAGCAGCGGGTCATGGGCTACACCGAGTACGCGGTCGTCATGCAGACCGTGCTGGCGATCTTCCTCGCCGCGCAGGCGCCGTACACCGTCGCGCCGGACCTGCGCTTCAAGGTGCTGCCGCTCTACCTGTCGCGCCCGGTGACGATCGGGGACTACGTCGGGGCGAAGCTCGCGGCGATGGCGGCCGCGGTCTTCCTGCTGCTGGCCGTACCGCTGACCGTGCTCCTCGCCGGAGAGCTGATCGTCGGTCCCCCGTGGCCCGCGCGCACCGGCGAGTACCTGACGAGCATGGCGGGCTCGGCCGGCTACGCGGTGCTGCTGTCCTGCCTCGGCGTGGCGATCGCCTCGTTCACCCCCCGGCGCGGGCTGGGCGTCGCCGCGGTCATCGCGCTCTACCTGCTCTCCTCGGGCGTCTCGGCCGCCGTGGCCGCGATGCTGGAGTCGGTCAACGATTACACCGCCGCCGGCTGGGCCTGGCTGATCAACCCCTTCTTCCTCGTGGACGCGGCCGTCCAGGTGGGGATCTTCGGCGCCGAACCGTCCGGTCCCGGCTCCTACCCGACCGGGATCGGCGTGGCGGGCGCGATCGCCATCATGCTCGCCCTGGTCGCGCTCTCGGTGACCGCCCTGATCGCCCGTTACCGGAAGGCGGCCGCGCGATGAAGATCGAACTGGCTCAGGTCTCCCGCTGGTACGGGAACGTGGTGGCCGTCAACGACGTCACCATGACCATCGGGCCCGGCGTCACCGGCCTGCTCGGCCCCAACGGCGCGGGCAAGTCCACGCTGCTGCACATGATGGCCGGCTTCCTGGCGCCCTCCGGCGGGACCGTGACCCTCGACGGCGCCCGCATCTGGCGCAACCACGAGATCTACCGCTCGATCGGCCTGGTCCCCGAGCGCGAGGCCGTCTACGGCTTCCTCACCGGCCGGCGGTTCGTGCTCTCCGGCGCACGGCTGCACCGCCTGCCCGACCCCGAGGGCGCCACCGCCAAGGCGCTGGCCCTGGTCGAGATGGAGAGCGCCGCCGACCGGCGGATCGAGACCTACTCCAAGGGCATGCGCCAGCGGATCAAGGTCGCCGCGGCGCTCGTGCACGACCCCGCGGTGCTGCTGCTGGACGAGCCGTTCAACGGCATGGACCCGCGCCAGCGCCTGCACCTGATGGACCTGATCCGCTCCATGGGAGCCGAGGGCAGGACCATCCTGTTCAGCTCGCACATCCTGGAGGAGGTGGAGCGCGTCGCCCAGCACATCGAGGTCCTGGTCGCCGGCCGGCACGCCGCCTCCGGCGACTTCCGCGAGATCCGCCGCCGGATGACCGACCGGCCGCACCTGTTCCGGATCCGCTCCAGCGACGACCGCCGCCTGGCCTCGGCCCTGATCGCCGACGCCTCCTCCGGCTCGGTCTCCCTCACCGAGACGGGCCTGGCGGTGCAGGCCCTGGACTTCCGGCGCTTCACCCGGCTCCTGCCCCGCCTGGCGCGGGAGACCGGGGTGCGGGTCTGGCAGGTCTCCCCCGCCGACGAAGACCTGGAGAGCGTCTTCTCCTACCTGATCGACAGGAGCGGCAGATCATGAACGCCGTCATCGCCGACATCTCCTACCGGGCGCTGCTCGGCCGCCGGAGGGTCTGGTTGCTCGTCCTGCTCCCCCTGGTGCTGCTCGGCCTGACCGCCCTGCTCCGGGTGATCGGCGCCGACGGCGAGCGGGCCACGGTGGTCCTCCTGCAGACCTTCGCCATCGGCATCATGCTGCCGCTGCTCGGCCTGATCGCCGGCACCGGCGTGATCGCCCCGGAGATCGACGACGGGACGGTCCTCCATCTGCTGGCCAAGCCGATCTCCCGGCCGGTGATCGCGCAGACCAAGTTCCTGGTCGCCGCCTCGGTCGTGGCCGTCTTCGCCGCCGTGCCGACCTTCGCCGCCGCCTACCTGCTGGTCGGCGCGGAGGCCGGGGTGGCGGCCGGGTTCGCCCTGGGCGCCCTGGCCGGGGGCATCGCCTACGCGGCGGTGTTCATGCTGCTGGGCGTCCTGACCCGGCACGCCGTCACGATCGGCATCGCCTACGCGGTGGTCTGGGAGGGCGTGGTGGGCAACTTCGTGCCCGGCGCCCGCCGCTTCTCGATCCAGCAGTGGGCCCAGACGGTGGCCGACCAGGTGTCCTCCTCGGTCTTCCTGCGCACCGAGATCGCGCTCGGCTTCGCCGTGCCGGCGCTGCTGGTCGTCACGGTGGGCGCCGTCGTGTGGGCGGGACTGCGCCTGCGGAGCTTCTCCCTGACCGGCGACGAGTGAGACCCCGCCCCGGAGACGGGTACGGCCCGCGCACCGGGCGCGGGCCGTACGGGTCTGGCGGGGTCAGGCCGGGAAGTCGTTCGGGTTGACGCCGCGGGCGCGCGCGTTGCCGCCCTTGACGGGGGTGATGGTCAGCTTCCAGATGGTCGAGCTGGTCGAGGTCGTCGTGAACCGGAGCTGGTTGTCGAAGCGCTGGTAGACGGCGTTCCGGCCGAACCGGCCCTTCGAGACGCTGAACCGGTAGCCGCTGGTGAAGTAGACCTTGTAGGTGCCGTCCCGGACGCCGGTGACCTTCGCGGTCGACCTGGCGCGGACGTAGACGCTGACCGCCTTCTTCTTGCCCCGGACGAGGGTGACGACGGCGTCCGTCCGGCCGCCGTTCTTGACCGACAGGGTGCCGTGGCCGCCGAGGAGGCGGGCGTAGAGGATCCTCCCGTTACGGGGACGGGCCGCCGCGGTCTCGACCGTGCCGGCGGCCTCGACCTTGGTGACCGTCGCGGCTGCGGGGGTCGCGGCGGAGGCCGGGGCGGCGGTGAAGCCGGTCAGGAGAGCGGACGCGAGGGCCACTCCCGCGAAGGGACGTAAAGAGAACATGTCCGCAAATATGGCGAACTTTCCGGTAGCCCGTCAACGCGGTTCCACGCGGAGGGACCCTCGGGAGGCCTCCGCCGGAACGGGCTCCACCGTGCGCAACCGCAGGCCGGACGCCATTTTCGAAGGAGAGACGCCGGAGCGGGTCCGGCGCCTCCATCAGGAGGCGCCGGACCCGCTCAGACGAGGTTCACGCGCGGACCGCTCAGACGAGACTCACACGCAGACCGTGCGGACGAGGGTCACACGCAGACCGCACGGACGACGTCCGCCAGCCGCTCCGCGAGCCGCTCGGCCTGCTCCGGGGAGGCAGCCTCGACCATGACACGGATCATCGGCTCGGTGCCGCTGGGGCGGATCAGCACCCGGCCGGTCTCCCCCAGCTCGCGCTCCGCCTCCGCGACGGCCTCGGCCAGCGCCGGCACCGAGGCCTTCGCCCGGTCCACACCCTTGACGTTGACCAGGACCTGCGGGAGCCGGGTCATCACCGAGGCGAGCTCCGCCAGCGGCCTGCCCTGGTGGGCCACGGCCGCCAGCAGGTGGAGCGAGGTCAGCAGGCCGTCCCCGGTGGTGGCGTGGTCGAGCATGATCACATGCCCGGACTGCTCGCCGCCGAGGGTGTAGCCGCCCTCCCGCATGGCCTCCAGGACGTAACGGTCGCCCACCGCGGTCTCGACCACGTTGATCCCGGCCTCGCGCATCGCCAGCTTGAAGCCCAGGTTGGACATGACCGTGGCGACCACGGTGTCACCCGCCAGGCGGCCCTCGGCGTGCATGGCCAGGGCCAGCACGGCCATGATCTGGTCGCCGTCGACCACCTCTCCGGTGTGCGCGACCGCCAGGCAGCGGTCGGCGTCGCCGTCGTAGGCGATCCCGACGTCCGCGCCGCGGGAGACCACGACCTGCCGGAGCTTGTCCAGGTGGGTGGAGCCGACGCCGGCGTTGATGTTCAGCCCGTCGGGGCGGGCCCCGATGGTCTCGACCTTCGCCCCGGCCCGGACCAGCGCCTCTGGAGCCACCTCGTGGGCGGCGCCGTGGGCGCAGTCGATGACGACGCTCAGGCCGTCGAGGCGGCCGGGGAGCGTGGACAGCAGATGGGAGACGTAGCGGTCGGTCTCGCCGTGCGCCTCGCGCACCCGGCCGACCGCGGCGCCGACCGGGCGGGTCCACTCCTCGCCGAGACGCTGCTCGATCTCGTTCTCCACCGCGTCGGGCAGCTTGAAGCCGCCGCGGGTGAGGAACTTGATCCCGTTGTCCGGAGCGGGGTTGTGGGAGGCGGAGATCATCACGCCCATGTCGGCTCTGAGAGCCGTCGTCAGATAAGCGACCGCCGGGGTCGGCAGCACGCCGAGCCGGAGCACGTCCATGCCGGACGACGCGAGGCCGGCGACCACCGCGGCCTCCAGGAATTCACCTGAAGCCCGGGGATCCCGGCCCACAACGGCGACCGGGCGGTCCGGCGAGGAACCGGACCGCCCGTCGTCGGCGCTGAACGCTCCGGCGTCGCCGAGGACATGAGCCGCCGCCACGGACAGGTCCATGGCGAGCTCGGCGGTGAGGTCGCGGCCCGCGACCCCCCGCACCCCGTCGGTGCCGAAAAGGCGCCCCAAGGTCTTAACGCTTGCTGTACTGCGGAGCCTTGCGGGCCTTCTTGAGGCCGTACTTCTTACGCTCGGTGGCGCGGGCGTCGCGGGTCAGGAAGCCGGCCTTCTTCAGCGGCGGGCGGTTGACCTCGACGTCCAGGATCGCCAGCGCGCGGGACAGGCCCATGCGCAGGGCACCGGCCTGGCCGGTGACGCCACCGCCGTCGATGCGGGCGATGACGTCGAACTGGCCCTCGGCGCCGAGCGTCACGAAGGGCTCGTTGACGATCTGCTGGTGGACCTTGTTCGGGAAGTAGACGTCGAGCGGACGGCCGTTGATCGTCCACTTGCCGGTGCCCGGCACGATGCGCACGCGGGCGACGGCCTCCTTGCGGCGGCCGGTGCCGTACGAGTTGCCCAGGGTGATGGGCTTGCGCACGGCCTCGCCGCCGGCGGCGGACTCGGTGGTGTACTCGGAGGGGAACTCCTCCGCGTTGTAGTCGTCCAGCTCGCCCTCGATGGGCGTCTCGACACCGGTGGGCTCAGCCACGGTTCTCCTCAAACTTTCCTACTCGGCGCCGGCCGTCGGCCAACGCTGCTGGCGATGCGCAGCTCGTACGGCTACTGGGCGATCTGGGTGATCTCGAACGGCACCGGCTGCTGGGCCTGGTGCGGGTGCTCGGCGCCGGAGTAGACCTTGAGCTTCTTGATCATCTTCCGGCCGAGGGCGTTCTTGGGCAGCATGCCCTTCACGGCCTTCTCGACGGCGCGCTCGGGGCGCTTGTCCATGAGCTCGGCGTAGGTCACGGAACGCAGACCGCCAGGGTAGCCCGAGTGCCGGTAGGCCTTCTTCGTCTCGAGCTTGTTGCCCGTCAGCGCGACCTTGTCGGCGTTGATGACGATGACGAAGTCACCGGTGTCGACGTGGTTCGCGAAGACCGGCTTGTGCTTACCGCGAAGCAGCGTCGCGACGTGGCTGGCCAGCCGGCCGAGCACGACATCGGTGGCGTCGATGACATACCACTGACGCTCGACTTCAGCAGGCTTGGGTGTGTACGTGCGCACGGTCGTATGCCTTCTTTGTTCGCGTCTTCGGCGCTGTCGGAGATGACAGCAACATGGTCGGTAGGTGCGGGCACACGACAGCCCGGACCTTCCGTCTCCCAAAAGGAGATGACGCCGGACGCGCCGCGTATCGGTCTACAGAAGAGACCCATTCGCACACAACGAATCAGCAGGATACATCCGGAGAGGAGCAGGGGTCAAAACAACGCCCTCACCGGTGCCCCGGGCGAGTTTATCGCGCGCGGGGGGATGCCCGGACGGCCGGGGAACGGCGGTCGGCAGAACGTTTGCAACTCGTTCCCGACATTCCCTTCTTCAACTATCTCAACATCTCTATCGTTGCTAGCAGTATGTGGCAGTCCCCTTACCCCTGGCATACCCGGCGGACCGGCTTGCGCCGCGTGGGACTGTCCGCCTGCCTGGCGGCCGTCCTGTTCATCGGATTCGTCCTGGGCAGGGAGACCCGCGACGAGCAGGTGCCCGACCAGGTCTATCTGAACGAGGCCGCTCCCGCGATCCCCTCGCCCGGCACGGCCAGAGGGGCGGGCCGGGCCGTCGAGCAGCGGGCGCCGCTGCGCCGGGTGATCCGCCCGTCCGCCACCCCCGCCGCCACCCCGAAGCGGAGCCCCGCCCCCCGTTCCTCCCGCGGCCCGCGCAACATCATCGACGGCTTCACCGACGGCGACTCCCGCTACCCCCTGCGGGGCGACGGCGGCGAGGGTTTCTCGCGGTCGCTGAGCGCGATGGAGACCGAGGTCGTCCGGCTCACCGACATCGAGCGCCGCAGGGCCGGCTGCCCGCCCCTGCGGATCGACGAGCGGCTGGTGCGGTCCGCGCGGGCGCACTCCGCCGAGATGGCCCTGCACGACGATTTCTCGCACGACTCCCCCGGAGGCCTCTCCCCCTGGGAGCGGATGGAGGCCGCCGGATACCCCGACGGAGGCGCCGAGAACATCGGCCGCGGCTACACCTCGGCCAAGGAGGCCGTCGAGGGCTGGATGGCCAACCCCGGCCACCGGCGCAACATCCTCAACTGCACGCTGAAGGCCACCGGGGTCGGCGTGGTGGACGGACCCGGCGGCCCCTGGTGGACCCAGGATTTCGGATACTCCTGACCGGGTCCGCCCTGATACGGAGCTAGTCTCAGCGCATGGGTTTCCCCGGTGATTCTCCCCGCCGCCAGCCGTACGTCCAGCCCGACGGCCCCTCACGGCCTCCGTTCGCGCCCGGCGCGCCGCAGCGGCCGCCCGCGTGGGGCGGACGACCGGACGGACAGCCGGACGGACAGCCGGACGACCGGCCGGACGGACAGGGCGAGAGCTGGTTCGGCGCGCCCTCCCCCGGCCACGCCCCCCGGCAGCCGGACCCCGGGCCGGCGGACGCGCCCCGCCGGGCCCCGCAGCCGGAGCCGCCGTACCCCGGCGAGCCCGCGCGGCGCCCGGGGACCTTCGAGGACCCCGGAAGCGCGGGGGCCTCCGGGGGCGCAGGGGCCTCCGGGAAAGCGGGGGCCTCCAGGGGCGCAGGGCGCCCGAAGAAGGCGGACAGGACGCCGCGCCCCGCCAAACAGCCGTGGAGCCCCTACGAGGAGGGGCCTCGTGCCCTCCTCCCCACCTTCGTCGCGATCGGCGTGGTCGGCGTGCTCATCGCCGGCGGCGTCGGCCTGGCCGTCTTCGCCGGTTCCGGGGACGACTCTCCGCCCGGCGCAGGGGACGTCCCGGCTCCGGCCGCCGCGGACCCGGCGATCCCCGCCAACCCCGGGGGCGTGTTCGGCTTCGCGGAGGCCCGCAAGACCGACCCGCACAAGCTGGCGCTGGACGAGCTGTTCAAGAGCAAGAAGGTCCGGGTCAAGGGGCAGGACTACGCGATGACGGTCCAGCGGCACGACAAGAAGTGCAAGGACGCCGCGGTCGGCGCCACTCTCCAGAAGGCCCTCACCCAGGGCAGGTGCAACCAATTCCTGCGCGCCAGCTTCCGCGACGCCTCCGGGAAGGTCATCGGGACCGTGGGCGTGGCCAACCTGGAGACGTCCGCGGCCGCGGCCAAGGTCGTCAAGGCCGTCGGCGGCAAGAAGGGATCGAAGGAGTACCTCAAGGTCCTGCCCGGCAAGGACAAGGTCACCAAGTTCCTCGGCACCGGCGAGGCGTTCGTCGGCGGATGGCGGCACGGCCACTACGCCGTGCTGGTCTGGTTCCAGTACAAGGACGGCCACATGCCGAACGCGTCCGAGAAGAAGAAGCTCAACGCGGCCGCGTTCGGAGTCGTCGACGCGACCGTCACGCCCGCTCTGGAGTCACGTTCCCTGACCGGCAAGCGCCCCTGAGTAAGCACCCCGTTCATGTGTTTTCGGGCATGAATCCGGCGGGCGATCCGGCCAGGAACACCCATACCCCACGTGCCGATCTCCGGCTGTCGCTACGCTGCGACGTATGCGTGGCCAGGAATCCGGATCCGAGCACGAGCGCGAAACCGACGGTTCGGCCGTACCGGCGACGCCGCCGCCGAGCTTCGGGCGCCCCTCGTCGCCCGTGCCTTCGTCGCCCGTGCCTGCGAGCGAGCCCACCGACGACGGACCACCTCACGCCCCCGCGGCGTGGCAGGAGCCCTCGGCCGGGCCGTGGGCTCCGGACGGCGGCCCCGCCTCCCACGACCCGCAGGCCCCCCACGACGCGCAGGCGCCGTACGGCCCGCGGGACCCCTACGACCTGCTCGCGCCGGAGACCCCCGCCGTCCCCGCTCCCGTCGCGCCGCCCGCAACCGGTTCCGGCTCGCCGGACGGCCCCGGCGAGCAGAGCGCCCCGGCGTGGCAGCCCCCGCCGGCCTTCACCGCCGCCGCCGCCGGCATACAGGTGTGGCCGTCCCCCGCCTCGGACACCTCCGGCGTCCCCGTCTGGCCCGCGGCCACCGGCGAGCCCGTGGAGGAGCTGTCCTGGCCCGACGCAGACGAGGAGATCCGCCCCGGCCAGCCCGACGTCATCGCCCCCGCCCCCGGGAGTCAGGAGAACGACGTCACCACCCCCGAGAGCCAGGAGAACACCGTCGACACCCGTGTCCCCGCCCCCGGCACGCCGGACCGGCAGGAGTCCTTCTCCGCCGTACCCGCCGCACCGGATCCGCTGGAATCCGCTCCCGCCGCCCCGGGCGACCGCCCGGACCTCCATCCCGCCCCGCCTCACGGCGCCACACCCGTGGCTGATGGCACCGCACCCGTGACCGGCGCCACCGCCGGGGCGGACGACCCCGTCCGGGAGCCGCACCCGGACCCGGGCGAGACCGGACCGGCCGCTGCGCCCGCCCCGGTCGCCGGGCATCCCCAGGGGGCCGGAGAGCCGCCCGCCCCGGGCCTGCCTTCGCCCCAGCCCCCCGCGCCCGCCCCGGCCCCGGCCCCGGCCGCCTCCGCGCCTCCGCCTCCCCCGGCGGCCCTCCCGACGGCCCTCCCGGTGGGGCCGCCCGCGCTCCCCTCCGCCGACCAGCCGACCCCTCCGGGAGGGTTCCCGGTCGTGCCCCCGCCGCTCCCGCTCCCTCCGGCCCCGTCCGGCGCCCGCCCGTCCGGCCCCGTGGCGGAGCGGGGGCCCTTCGAGCCGCCCTCGGCCGTGACGACCGAAGCGCCCGCTCCTGCCGCCGCGGCCCCCGGCCGCGGCAGGATCATCCTGGCGGCGGCCGCGGTCGCGGCCGTGGTGGGCGGCATCGGCGCCGGAGCCTTCTTCGCGTACCGGTCGCTCAGCACCGACGAGGCCCCGCCCTCGGCCGCGCCGGAGGTCAGCGTCCCGGCGTCGGAGAGTCCGGTGGACATCCCGACCGAGGAGCTCGTCGACGCCACCGTGCTCAACTCCGAGCTGACCGACCCGGGCAAGATGACCCTGGCCGAGGCCTTCGCCAAGAAGGTGACGGTCTCCGGGACCACGTTCACCCGGGTCAAGACCCATCTGGCCCAGGAGTGCGGCAAGGCCGCGGCGGGCGCCTTCGCCACCGCGCTGGAGGACGGCGACTGCCGCCGCGTGCTCCGGGCCACCTACGTCGACAAGAAGAAGAGGTACGCAGTCACCACGGGTGTCGCGGTCCTGCCCACCCGGGAGGCGGCCGTCAAGGTCGACCAGGCCAAGGACCTCGGCAAGAACCTGTGGTTCCGCGCCCTGCGCGGAACCGCCGGCACCGGCGCCGAGCGCGTGCACATCGCGGGCGGCTACGCGTCGGGACTGGTCTGGGGCCGCTACATCGTCTTCAGCTACGCCACCTTCGCCGACGGGCACACCCCCACCGCGAAGGAGAAGGGCCTCGGCAGGCTCAGCGGCAGCTTCCGCGACCAGACCGCCAAGGTCGTCGAGCGGCGCGTCACCCGCTGAACA